>CAWDLZ010000013.1:0-237350 GCA_963803265.1 uncultured Alphaproteobacteria bacterium
GTTGGATATGACAGTCTCTGATCTCGACATTTTCCGCTCGGCAAACATGTACCTCGAACTCCACGGCGAGGAAGCGATCGCGAAGGCTCGCGACATGGTCCGGGCCATGAAGGAGAGCGGCGATAATGATAGCGCCGATACCTGGCTGCGGATCATCGTGGCGATCGAGACGTCGCAGCGTGGATCCTCGGGGACTCTCTCTTAATGAATCGGGTTATTGCATCGCTAAAACTGCACGGGAGGATGTTAAATTCTTTGCGTGACGTTGACGCTCAAGGCGGTAACTGCGCGCTGATCATGAAAAGGGCGACGGCATCTGGTTGTCACGCAGCTTGGCCGCTAGACGCAAGGCTGGCATCACGCCGCTCGGGGCGACGCGCTCTATTTGTAGAAATAGTTTTCGGTGAACGCAGGTGTGTGTAAGGTGGCGTTCCGGTCCGGCCGAAGTCCGCGCCGGGCCAGCGACCATCCGATAGAGCTTGGGAGAACGAAATGCCGATCGAACGCGCCGCGCGCGAATCCGTCAACCTTGCGAATGGGAACCGCATCGACGTCCATTACCACGTGGCGCCGCCCGCCTGGGCCGCCAGGCTTGACCGCCTCGGTGTGATGAATCAGGCCTGGAACGACTGGAGCATCGCCAAGGCGATCGAAGACATGGACCGCGACGGCGTCGCGCGCTCGATCGTCTCGGTCACCACGCCCGGCGTGTGGTTCGGCGACGCGGCGGAGGCGAAAACCCTCGCGCGCAACTTCAACGATTACGCGGCGAAGCTGCGCGCCGATCATCCGACGCGCTTCGGCATCTTCGCGGCGGTGCCGATGCCCGACATCGACGCGACACTGGCCGAAATCGCCTATGCGTTCGACGAACTTCACGTCAACGGCATCGGCTTTCTCACCAGTTACGGCGACAAATGGCTCGGCGACATCGCCTTCGCGCCGGTCATGGACGAGCTCAACCGCCGTCGCGCCGTCGTCTACACCCATCCGACCGTGTCCGATTGCTGCCGCAACATCATCCCCGGCCAGCATCCCATGCTGGTCGAGTACGGTACCGATACGACGCGCGTCATCGGCCAGTTCGTCTTCGGCGCGGCGCAGCGCCATCCCGACCTTCGCCTGATCTTTTCGCATGGCGGCGGCGCCATGCCTTTCCTCTATCAGCGCTTCATCTCGAACGCGCGGCATCCCCATGCCCCGCGCGACGCGCTCGACTGGCTGCCGCGCTTCTACTACGACACCGCCGCGGTCGCGCTCGCCCCGCCGATGGCGGCGCTGCGCCGGGTTGTCCCAATCTCGCAAATCCTGTTCGGCACCGACTATCCTTACGGCACGGCCGGCGACGTCGCCCGCAAGCTGCGCGCATCGGAGGTATTCGATGCGGCCGAGATCCAGGCGATCGAGCGCGACAACATGGCAGCGCTTCTGGCCCGCGTGAGGGCCTAGAATTCCGGGTGCCTCATTGCGGCCTTAGCTCGCGCGTGCGCTTCATCACCGCCTCGCGTTCGCTGGTAAATTTTTCCATTTGGGGCGAGATATAAGTCTCGCCGGGAAGCGGGCGCGGCGCCGCGCCGGGCACGGCGGCAACATCCACGCGGCGGCTGTTGTCCTTGACGGCTTTGGCAAGCCCCTCCTGAATCGGCTTCGACAGCAGCCAGTTGATGAACAGCCTGGCGGCCGCGGGGTTGGGCGCGCGGTTGAAGATCGCGGTGACGCCGTAACCCGTGCCCAGCATGGCGACATCGCTGGTTTCGCCGAACCGCCTCAGATCGCTGGCAACGCCGGCGTTCTTGTAAGGTGTCAGCCCCTCCTCGAGATCGGGGCCGAGCGAAATCGCTGCGTTTCCGCGCACCATGCGCTCGATCATGGCGTTGGTGTCGCGCAGGATGAAGGGATTCTGGTCGACGAGGACGGTCTTGAGACCCTGGTCGCCGAATTTAAGATCGATAAAAAAGGCGAAATTCATCCCCGATCCGCCATTGCGCGGGTCCCACCAAACGATCTTGTCCTTGTAGGCGGGGTCGAACAGAACCTTTAGTCCCTGCTCCTTTACCTTTTCGGGCGGGATGATCTTCGCATTGTAGAAAGGCATCGTGAGTTCGTTCCAGAACGAGAACATTCGCGCTTTTGCGTTGTCGTAGAACGCGTTCTCCCACCCGCCCCAAGTTGCCGGATCCTTGACGTCGGGCAGGATGAAAGCGGGCAGCAGGGGATCGAACGCCTTGTCCTGAGCAAGCTTGTAAAGGTCGGGGCCGGGTCCGGAGAAATAGACGTCCCAGAGATATTTGCCGGCGTTGCGCTCGAAGTTCACGCGGGTCGGCCATTCCGGCTGCTTCGCCGGCGTGTATTCAAGCGTGATGCCGGGATAGTCCTTTTGCCACTGGGTCATCAGGAACTCGCGCGAACCCGCAAATTGCGGACAACCGCAGTTCACGTTGCCTTCCTTGTTCGCGGCCGCGATCGTTGCGTTCCATTCGCTTTGCCAATCCGCCGTCTGGGCTCGCGCCGGTGACGGCAGCGCGGCAATGCCAAGCAAGAGGCCCGCGCACAGCCATGCCGCTCGCGGCGTCGCGCCGTATCCATTTGCAATCCGCATCCGAATCCTCCCTAAAACTTGTCGTTTTTAACCTTGGCTAGCCAGCAACCGAGGGCAAAGCTTCTATTGGGGTTGTAGGCCTTGTTGTTATCGATAATCGGACACATCGCACCGGTGCCGGCGATCCGGGCATGGATCCTTAGCCGGAAGATCGCCAGCGGATGCGTGGATGCCGTTTCCGAATTGATCTTGCGATGGCATCTCGTTTCGCCGATCGCGCAGCGCGCGATTCGAAACATCATAGTCCAGACAATAAAAAATAGTGATCCTCTTTGGGGTTCCCCAGACGGCCCCGATCTGGAGTGAATATTCTCGCTTTGCCGGCCTTCCCGCAAGACAGATGCGAAGTGCAGACGGCTACCAGCACCTCGGGCCTGTAAAACAGCGATTGATCGGGCTGATCTGGCCATTTTCCCTGTCTTCCGGATAGACTTCTCCGGTCGATATATCGCATCCGACGTCCGAGTTCCTACGCTGGAAAAGGTTCACTTCAGTCGTCGGGTCGGGAGTGCAATCGATGCTGGGCGAACGGCAAGTGAGTCAGCACGCTGCACATAATACTCGGCGACCATTGTCGTCGGCGCGCGGTTTTCCGCCGCGCGGGCACGCGCCATCGAGGCCATGACGATACGGTTGCGGAGATCAAAGGGTCCGATGCGGAAAGGCGCAAAAATGTCCGTCGGGGCGGCCGCTCAGAATGCTGGTGCCACCTCCGCCATAAAGCGCTGCATTTCTTCTTTCACCTGCGCGTGCGGTTTCAAGCCCAAATTGAAGTAGAGAATGACCTCGTCGAACCCGGCCGCCTCGACCTTGGCCTTGAGCGCGTCGATGATCCGCGTTGGAGATCCGAGAAGCACCGCACTGTCGGTGAAATCTTCAGGCTTCATCGTCTGATAGCTTTCGACGATTTTGGCGAAATAGCGATAATTCTCGGGAGCGGTTTTTGGATCACCTGGAAAAGCCGGTGATGTGCATTCGCGGTGATAGCGCAGCTGTCGCTCGCGTGCGGTACGTTCCTGGTCAGGCGTATCGGCGATATGAACAAAATAGCTGGTGATCAAGCGTCCCGGCGCACGACCTTGCGCGGCGCAGCATTCGCGATAGATCCGCGCAACCTCGGCCAGTCCCCCGTGGACCGAATTCGCGGCACCGGCAGCGACGACCAGACCACTTCCCCACTTTGCCGCGAGTTCGATCGATGGCCGCGAGAAGGATGCGATATAAAGCGGCATCGGGCGTTGTAGCGGGCGCGGCGTTACCCACGCATCGGCGAAATTGTAATGCTTGCCCCGATGGGACAACGGCGCTTCGCTGGCCCAAAGCCTGGCCACGATCTCGACCCCTTCGGCAAAAATCTCGGCGTTGTTGTCGAAATCGACCTCGAAAGGTTCGTATTCGCGCCGGTCGTAGCCGCGCCCGGTGGCGAAATCCACGCGGCCGCCACTGAGTAGATCGAGCGTCGCCCATTGTTCGGCGACCCGGATCGGATGGTGCAGCGGCAGAACCGTGATTGCCGGCGCCAGTCGGATCCGGCTGGTGCGCGCCGCGACATGAGTTCAGCAGGAGTTCGGGCGCCGAATTGACTCCCAAGGAACTGAAGTGATGCTCTCCGATCCAAGCCGAATGCATGCCGATTTGTTCGGCGTATATCGCCTCGTCCGCAATATCGAGGACGAACTGGTTCGGACTTCGCGAATTGTCGCGATAATTAATGTCGCTGAGCGTGAAATAACCGAAATCCATATTATCACTCAAATTTTGGCGAGCAAAGGCCCGCTGATAACTCGACCAAAAGCCATGATGCACTAGCGCCTATGTTCGCCACACATATCTCCGGATTTTTAGGTTCTAAGGAAGCCGCGTTCGCGGTAGAAACGCTCGGCACCGGGATGCAACGGCGCGCCACACGGCGTTTCCTCATCCGGCGAGCACAACTGGACCATGTTCACGGGGCGATAATTGTCAGTCGGGATGACGAGCTTGCGCGCCTCGATCGCTTCGCACAACGCGTAGGCCACCTCATCCGGCATGTCCCGGTGGACGATCATCGGCCAACCGCAGAAATCGACCGACGGAACGGGCTGCGCGAGGGCGGGCAAGCGGTTCTGTGTCACGCTCATCACATCGTAGCCAGCCGCCAAGACGCGATCTCGCACCGCGCCTTCGAGCGGCAGGATCCGAAAACCGCGCTCGAGCGCGTATTGCCCCCAGCTCATGATACCTTCGTCGAACACCGCGTCGATCGCGCCTTTGTCGATCATTGCGGCGCGCTCAGGATGGCTTGGGCGTGAGGTCGTATGCACGGATCCACCCCAGGCGACGATGTCGGCGAAGGAAAATCCCGCGGCAGCCATCACCGTCGCTATCGCGAACATCGTCGGGTCTTCGTCGAAAGGCGCGGCGATCACGCTGCCGGTCGAGACGCGGAGGGGATACCGACGCTCACGGATTTGCTCGATAGACGTGATGCCAGTCAATTCGTGAACCGCGATGACTCCGGCATCCCACGAAGGAAAAACCGCGATCGTCCGCAGCGGCAACAAACGCCGAAAGGCGGGCAGCCTTTATAAGCGAGAGCGAGCGGCGCGTTCGGATTGATCCACAGTAGCGACAAATCTCTTTCTGCCACCCGCATGAGATTCTCTCGCGAGCCGCCGACACCAAAAGACAAGCCCACATCGCGTTCCGCGGACGGCTCTTTCCGGGCCTCGATGCGCAGCGAGAGCTGCGAGCCGAGCCGGGAATCGATCTGCGGCGTGCGCGTGCCGCTACGTGTCAACTGACGCGACAGTGATGTGTCGTAAAGCGCAGCCGCGATTTCGAGAAGGCCTTTCGAGCGTTGAATGCCGGAATTGTATCGCGGGGGCTTCTCGTCCATGTCCTGTCTCCCAAGGCTCAGTTGAGCGGCATGCCGCCCGGTTGCGTCAGCCATACCCAGGACTTCGTCGTGGCATCGTACCGCACGACAATGGAGCTTTCAGGCCCGAGGCCACGTTCCGGGTTCACCTTGAAATCGTAGATGCCGTCAACGCCGGCGAAATCGGCGAGATTGGCGATGTACTGGCGGACCTGTTCGCCGCTGGCACCCGGCCCCAACGCCCGCAGCGCCGCGACCACAATGAGGCCTGCGTCCCACGATGTCGCCTCCATGTTGTCGGCCTTGAGCCCGCGCGCTTTGAGCGCGGCGTACATGGCTTGCTGCGCGGCCTCGACCCGCGGGTCAAGCGTCAGCACCCCATCATGCTCGGGAAAGAGTGCTGAACTCATCACGAGCGTCTTCGGCAGAAAAGCAGCCCACTGCTCCATCTGCGGGAAAAACTCATTGCCGCTTGTCACCTCGATTGGAATGTCGAGCCCCGCCTGGACCAAGCCCTTGAACACTGTCGCGGCCGCAGTACCAGTCACTCCCCCGATCATGGCCTGTGCACCCGATGCCCTGATGCTCTCGATCTGCGCCGCGACGCTGATGTCGGTCGGATTGAAGTGCTCCCGCGCGACCAGAGTCATGGCCGCGTTCTCGGGCCGGGCCATGACGTCCTCCATCGACTTGTCGTTCGATTGGCCGGAGGCGTCGGTGTTGTTGAGCATGGCGATCCGGGCCCAGCCCTTCATCCGGTAATAACGGAGGACGGCAGCCGTCTGATCGACCGTCGAACTGCCCGACGAGAAGACGAAACTCCCCGGGATCGGGTGGTAGGCGGGCGACAGGCAATAATCCACCGGCCCATTTTCCATCAGCGGTGCTACTGCTGCGCACATCGCGACGAGGCTCGAACCCAAGAACACGGCTGGCTTTTCAGCAATCACGTCGTTCGCAAGTTGCACCGCGACTTGCGGGCTCGACTGGTCGTCATGGTAGACAAAGTGGAGCGGTCGCCCGTCGATACCGCCCGATTTGTTGACCACCTCCGCGAGCGTGTCGAGGCTGTCGCGATGGCCCAGACCGAGGAACGCGCCATTTCCGGTCAGCGGCAGAATGACCTGGATGTCGTAGGGCTCGGCGGCCCACGTTATGCCGATCGCGCCCGCGGAAATGCCGAGAACGAGGCCAAGTACGGCAATTATGGTTCTCATCGCGAGCTCCTTCGTTCCTTCCACTGCGGCCGCGGCGCTCCGATCGCTCCCGCCGTGACCAATTGCCCGCGCTCGATCCGGCGGGATTTGCTTTTACGACGCCGCTAGCCGTTTGTATTCACGAGCGTAGCGCGATTTTCGGCGCACCACAATTCTTTTGAAGTGTGACAAGGCTGATCCATCGCGTTCGTTACGACGCTGATCGGGATTTTATTGGGTCGAGGGCTGGAGGTTGCGGGAAGGGTTCGGCGGGGCACATCGCCCCGTGGGTCATGGTCCCGCAGCGGCGAAGCGGCCGGCGAGCAGCCGGAAGATCGCTGCGTCCGGGCAAGCTGTCGGCAGCCAGAGGCGAATTCGAGCGGCGCCCTCGACGACGCGGGCGGCGATCTTGATCAGCCGCAATCGCAGCGTCGTGAACTCGGCCGTTCTCCAAGAGGAACGCTTGGGCGCGGCAGCGCGCAGAGTGAGAAGCAGCCAATAAGCCGCCGTGTGCAGGATGAGGCGCATCTGATTGGCCCGCGGGTCACGGCACGACGTACGATCCGAGGCGAGCTGGGCCTTGTGTAGCTTGATGAAGTTCTCCGCTTGGCCGCGGCCACAGTAGACTGTCTCATAGAGATGCTTGGCGCTGCCCTTGAGCGAGGTGACGACGTAACGGACATCGAGGCCGAGCTTCGTCGCCTCGATCCGGGCGACGACACGGCGCTGTCTTTGCCAACTCTTGGCGCCGTAACGCAGCGTCGCTCCAGCGGCGCAGCTTCTCGGTTCCGGTCACCGCGCGCTCGACGCACACCGCGTCGGCAACCGACCGGATCATGCCGGCGAGCACCGGGTTGCCGCCGAAGCCGAAGATGTAGCCAATCCCATTGGCTTCGCACCAATCCATCGCCTTGACTCGACCGTAGTGGCTGTCACCGCGCACCAGGATGTCAACCTTCGGCCAGTGCCGGCGAATGCGGGCAATGACATGCTTCAGGATCGTGCGCACTTCGATCCCGCCCGGCGTCTTGCCGCTGCGCAGGATGACGGCAACGGGCTTGCCGCTCGTCCCCTCGTAGATATGGATCGGCAGGAAGCAGCGTTCGTCGTAATGCGCGTTGAACAGCGATAACTGCTGCCGGCCATGCACCGCGTCGAAGGTGTCGTCGATGTCGAGAATAATCGAAGCCGGCGCCCGCGCGTAACTGGCACAGAACTGATCCACCAGCGCCAGCATCAGTCGCGCGATCTCGATCCGCGACGGCGCATTCTCCAACCGCGACATGGTCGGTTGCGAGCACAGCGCCTCGCCGCTTCCCGGTGCTCGGCCCACCGCCATCTTGAATACCGGGTCGTCCCGCAGTTTGTTGCAGTCGTTGGCGTCCTCGTACCCCGCCGCGATCGCAAACATCCGAAGCCGCAGCATCTCCTCGACCGTGTGATCGATGCGATCGGAATCACGGCGATCCTTCAGGCAGGTCGCGAGGCGCGCTGCAACGCCCAGATGCCGCTCGACCCCGCGCAGCAGCAGCACGCCCGCATCCGACGACAGCATCCCGCCGTCGAAAGCTACGCTCACTTTCTTGCGGCAAATCGCTGGCAGGGAAAACGGCAGGAGGTTATCTTTGTTCATGGCGGATGTGGCGCTCCGTGATCGCGGCTTCAACTCTGTCCTGACAACAAAATCATGCTCGCAATCAGCGGCTTACGCTACATCCGCCAGCCTACAATCGCTCCCGTCGTGAATAAGGCGGGCTAGAGCGCCGATATCTCGATCGTCGGCACCACCGGCGCCTTATTCCATTCGGCGACCGGGTCGTAGGCGCGGACCCAGTCGCTGTTGCCGTCGGTCCGCTTGCCCAAATCGATCATCGCTTTTTGTGCGGCGCTGTCGCGCATGTGCTTCATGCGTGCATTGGCAATGGAAAGCCTCTGAACCGCATGGACCCGGGGAATGCGGATCCGGCGGAAGTTGCGAAAAGCCTCGACCGGGTCGTCCTCCGCCGCGAGCCAGCGCGCCAGGATGTAAGCATCTTCGAAGGCCTGGCAGGCGCCTTGGCCCGCATTGGGCAGCATTGCATGCGCCGCGTCGCCGATGAGCTGAAAGCGGCCGCGTCCCCAATTCTCGGTGAGTGGGCGGGTAAAGA
This sequence comes from uncultured Alphaproteobacteria bacterium, assembly GCA_963803265.1. Taxonomy (GTDB): domain Bacteria; phylum Pseudomonadota; class Alphaproteobacteria; order ATCC43930; family CGMCC-115725; genus CAIKMD01. The sequence continues at coordinate 8,800 of CAWDLZ010000013.1, forward strand.
GTCCCCATTTCGAGCAGTCCGTGATGATGCTCAAAAGTTTCTCGAGACGCGGCTCGGGATTTGGAAAGCTCAAGCGCATCTCGTCGGGATCGCCCCGCGTCAACCAGCCTTCCGCCACCCATTTATCGGTATCCTCCTGGGTGACAATGTTCACCAACTCGGTGCCGCGAATGTAGTAGGCGATGAAATGACAACCGGGTCCGACCCATTGCACATGGCCGTTGGGTTCCAGTACCTCCGGCGGGACCTCGCTGCCTTTCAAGAGCGCGCGCCACACCATCTGCCCGGTATAGGTCGGATTGTCGTCGCCATAGAGCGCTTGGCGGACCACCGAGCGAACACCGTCCGCGGCGATCACGATATTCGCCTCGATCGCGGCGCCATTGGCGAAGCTGAGCTTGATCGTGCTGCCGCCATCGTCTACGGAAGTGAGCCGGTGACCAAGATGGATCGATCCGGGATCGATGCTCTCGGCGAGAGCATTGAGAAGATCGGCGCGGTGGAAAGTGTAGTGCGGCGCACCGTAGCGCAGCGGTTCCTTGCGCAAGTCGCGAAATTCGAGCGGCTCTCCGGTCTGCATGTTGCGCGTGAAAATGCCGGCCGACAAATTCGCGACGGCGGCGATCTTCTCGCCAAGTCCGATCGCCTGTAGCGCTTTCGTGGCGTTCGGACTGGTGTTGACCGCTGCGCCGATCTCGCCGAGCGCCGGCGCTGCCTCATAGACCTGCGCCTGCAAGCCGAAGGCCTTAAGTGCATGCGCGGCGGCGAGGCCCGCAAGGCCGCCTCCTACGATCGCAACTGAATGCACCGGGTCCATAAAGCGGTTCCTGATCTGAGCTAATCAACCGGATAGGTATCGCTCGGGAGCGGCGGCAATCCCAACGCGTCGCGGCCGGCGCTCTGCACGGCGGGTGCCGCCCACTGCGCATGATGGCCGATCGCGTGAAGGTCGCGCCAGTGTCGCTGAATCGCGTGGTTGCCCAGAAGTCCATGGGCGCCGCTCAGGTCGAAGAGCCGGTCAACGGCGCCTTGGAGCAGCTTTTGCACCATCATCATGTCGCGTCGCTGACGGACGGCATCCGCACGGGTCACCTTCTTACCCTCGAAGATAGTGGCGGTCAGCTTTTCGGTGATGAGATAGGCGAGATCGATTTCGAGCTTCGATTGGCCGATCGCCGTTTGTACATCGGCGCGGTCGCTCGGCTTTGTACCCATCGGCCGTGCGCCGCGTTCTGCGGTGAGCTCGACGAAGGCTTCGTATGCGCCACGCGCGATACCGTGCATCGGGGTCATCACCGCGAATCCCGAGTTGAGAATCAGCGGCGAGCGATAAAGAACGCCTTCATGCACCGTGTGGCCCGGTGCGCGTCCGACCAGCGCGTCGTCGTGATCGTAGGTGAAATTCGCAGGGACGAAGGTCGGCTCGACGATGACGTCGTTGCTGCCCGACCCTTTGAGGCCAATGGCGTCCCATACCCGGTCGATCTTGAACTGATCGGGCCGTAGCAGGAAATTCAACCTCTTCTTGACGGACCCATCCTCGTTCCGGGTGACGCCACCGACAATGGCCCATTTGCAATAATCGCCCGCGGACGCGAAATGCCAACGTCCGCCGATTTCGTAGCCACCGGTGACTTCCTTGACCTGCCCGGTCTGGAGGAAGGAGGTCAGAATGGTCGGGTCGGTCTGGCGGTCATAGACGAAACGTTGCGCTTCTTCGCCGAACAAACTCAAGAAATACTGATGCTGAATGAAAAAAGTCATGCACCAGCCGGTTGAGCCGCAAACGCGCGCCACCTCACTGACGCAATCGATCTGCGTCATCCAATCGCCTTCGTAACCACCGAACATCTTCGGCCGCATGAGCGGGATCAGGCCCGAGTCCATGATCGCGCGAAAATTCTCTTCGGGGATGCGCCGTAGTTCTTCAGTAGCCTGCACGTTGCGCGCGGCGACCGGCACGATCGTTTTCGCGCGCTCGATCGCTTCCTCGTGCGAAATCGTCATCCCGTGGTAATTCGAAAAGAATCTCGGTCCGGTCACGAACATCGAAAGCGTCTCCTAGGATCCCTCGACACCTGTTGGCGCGGGTGGCGATCGGAGGCGTCGGAACCCGTCGATCATCATGCGGCGAGGTGTACGTTCTAATTCGTCAACAGTAGTTATAAGCGAAGCCTCGTTGCAAGTCCTATGACGCTTTTCCCGCGCTGGGAAACAATTCGTTTCGCTCCGCAATACTTCGTTCCCCCTCTCGTTTTCTGAAGATCGATTCTCTCAATGAGTAAATAGCTCGCTTGGCCAAAACGGTGGTACCGGGGGCGACAGCGAGATTGCGCTGCCGATAAAGCTCGGGTAAGAATTTCATAAGCCCTCATGGGTATGCGGCAACACACATTCGCGCGCGACGAAAAACTTGGGAGGACGCCATGAGCATGCATACATTGCGCGCAACGGTCTGTGCTGCTTTGGCTTTTGCGTTCGGAGCGGCAATCGCGTCGCGGCCGGCCGCGGCGGATATATCGCTGGTCGTCGGCAAGGCCAATGCCGAGGCCGAATCGATAATGACCGTCAACGTGGGCGATGATGCCGGCATCTTCAAGAAGCACGGCCTCGATCTCGAAATCGTCAATTTCGAGGGCGGCAGTCGGATCGTCCAGGCGCTGATCGCCAACAGCATCGATATCGCCATCGGCGCGGGGACCCAGATGTCTTTCGTCGCCAAAGGCGCACCGATGATCGCGGTGTGCGAGAGCGCGACGACGCTGCCTTATTTCAGCATCGGGCTGCCCTGGGATTCGCCAATCCATACGCTCGACGACCTCAAGGGCAAGCGGATGGGAGTCTCGAACCCCGGGTCGCTGACCGACTGGGTCGCCATGGAACTCGTGCGCAAGAAGGGATGGCAGCCGGACGATCTTAAACGCATCTCGGTCGGCGGCGGCATTACCGCCTCGACCGCGGGCTTCCGCGCCGGTCAGATCGACGCCTATATCGGCGGTACGGCCGGGTTCCTGACCGAAGCCGAACAGCATGTCGGCCGCGTCCTCGCGCCGGTTTCCGAATTCGTCAACAACATCGGCGCGGGCACGCTGTTTTCGTCGAATCATCTGATCGATACGAATCCGCAGGCGCTGCGCACCTTTCTCGTCGCGTGGATCGAGACGACGAATTTCGTCCTGAGCCACAAGGCGGAGACGGTGAAGAGCTGGAAAAAGGTGACCAACTTCTCGGAAACCGTGCTCGGCGAGGAATACGAAATCGTCAAGGGCATGTACAACGCGAGCTGCCGTTTCGACGCGGAGTCGCTCGCCACGCTCAAGCGCTCTTTCGTTCAGCTGCAACTGCTCGATAGCGAACCCGACATGTCGAAGCTCTATACCGAAGCCTATCTGCCCGGCGGCGGTCACTGAACATCCAGCATCATTCCGAGGAGGACTACGTGCGATGATTACCATGCAAAACCCGGTCATGATTCCCGCGATCATGCGATCGCGGCTCATGCTCGAGACGCTCTCGGAGCTGATGGCGGCGAACGAATGGTTCGACAAGCAGGTGATGATCTACGCGCGGCCGCAGGGCGACAGCAAATGGCGCACCAGGTTCTATGCCAGCGACGGGCCGGATTCGGTCGATATGGTGGCGAACGGCGAAGCCGACATCGCGATCTGCAATCCGGGCGGCGTGCTCGGCATGGCGCTGCGCGGACGCGGTCCTTACAAGAAACCGATTCCGCTACGCTCGCTGATGGTCATTCCGCAGCTCGATCAGCTGGGCTTTGCGGTGACGCCGCAGACCGGCCTCAAGACGCTCGGCGATCTCAAGCGCCTGCGTTATCCGCTGCGCGTGTCGCTGCGCGGCCAGCCCGATCATTCCGTCCATCTGATCTGCAATCACGTGCTGAGCGCTTTCGGCATGACGCTCGACGACATCGTGAGCTGGGGCGGCAACGTGGTTTACAACGAAGGCATGCCGAATGGTCCCGAGCGTCTCGGTGCGGTCGAGCGCGGCGAGCTCGACGCGGTCTGGGACGAGGCGCTGCCGCGTTTTGCCGCCAAGGCGATCAAGATGGGCATGAAATTCCTGCCGGTTGACGAGCCGCAATTGCAGGCGCTGGAAGCGGACGGGCTGAAGCGCGCCGCGATTACCGACAAGGAATATCCCGGCCTCGGCCCCGATGTCTGGTCGATCGATTTCAGCGGCTGGCCGGTCTTCTGCCTCGATACCGCGCCGGAGGACATGATCTACAAGTTCTGCGCCGGGCTCGACGCGCGCGCGGACCGCATTCCCTGGGAGAACGGCGACGGTCCGCTGCCGCTCAGCCGCCTGTGCAAGGGCGGCCCGGATGGCGAACTTTATCTGCCGTTGCATCCGGGCGCCGAACGCTACTGGCGCGAACGGGGCTATCTCCCCTGATCGCAACGGTGTGGCTCGGCATCTTCAATTCTCATTAAGGTCCCTAGGCGCATCGTCTGGTGGAAGGGAGGAATGAATTAGCGCGATTCACGCTCACGCGAGACGCCCTCACCCGCGCGTCGAACAGGGCAGATCGGATCCGCAGGCAGCGGCGTAACTCAGCATGCTGAAACTTTGTCGAAATACCCATCCGCGCAACATGCTGCGCTGCCGCACGCACCTGCCATCGTGGCAATTACTTTATAGGGAAGATCGACAACTTTTCGGCTGAGCTTCGTGATCGAAATGCCCCCTGCTCGGCGTGTACCGGACCCAGTTCTTTCGGCACAATTTTGAGTTAAGCGGCCGTTTCAGGTTGCCCTCACCCTAAGTGGTTACTGCATCGACCGCGCAAGCCATCTTTCTCGATAAGACACTCGGCGTTGTAACGTTCGAAGAATTCGCGCGGCGGATCGACCAACAACGATCGTCCGATAAAGGCGGCCATCAACGACCTGCTCCTCGAAGGTCCGAAAGAAGCTTTCGGCTACACCGTTGGTTCAGCGGTTCACGAATGAAGCCGAAGCTCAGAGTAATGTCCCGGGTTGTGTCCCCGAACGGTCGATGCTCAAACAAAGCAAGCTGGCGGCTAGCTAAATCCGTCGTTTACGGTTGAACTGTCGCCGGCCGGAGCCATTCCCGCAGCTTTGACCAGCGCCACCGGCCCGAGATGTTTTTCACGGCGATGGCGACGGCCTTCTTCTGCCCGACAAGCACGACCAGCCGTTTGCCGCGCGTCACGCCGGTATAGAGAAGATTCCGCTGCAGCATGGTGTAGTGCTGCGTCATCACCGGGATGACGACCGCGGGATATTCCGAGCCCTGGGATTTGTGAATCGTGGCCGCATAGGCCGGAACAAGGGTGTCGAGCTCGCCAAAGCCGTAGGTAGCCGCATGGCGCGCAAACAGACGCGATCGTCGTTCGATCGTACGCAGGGCCTAGGCTCAGCGCGGGAAGGCGTTGGACATTGGTGGATGCAGCGCGTGGCGGCGCTAGTGCTGATCCCGCTGACACTGTGGTTTGCCGCCTCGTTGATCGCGCGCGCCGGAGACGACTACGGCGCGTTTATCCTGTGGCTTCGCAGTCCGTTTACCAGCGTGTCGATGGTGCTGTTGCTGATTGCACTCTTCTATCACATGGCCCTTGGTCTTCAGGTCGTGGTTGAGGATTACGTTCACACCGATCGTATCAAGATGCCGACTGTGGTGGTCATCCACCTCGGATGTTTTGCGCTGGCCGCCGCCGGCATCATCGCCACATTACGCATTGCCTTCGGGAGGTAAAGCATGAGCCAGCGATCGATAGGAGGAATAGCAAATATGATCCGCGTCGAGAAAATAGTACCTGTGGCGCGGGAACGTCTTGTGACGGTCAGGGACGACGCTCCGCTGGTGGAGGCTGCCAAGTTTCTGGATGGCCGAGACATCAATCTTGTCGTTGTTTGCGACAAAGATGGCGCCATGGTGGGCATCGTTACCAGAACAAATGTCGTTCGTCAGATGGCTCTCTGCCAGGGCTGTGGTTGCACAGCCGCCGCGGGAACGGTGATGACCAAGGACGTTACCTCCTGCCGCCCCGACGATCTGCTGCATGATGTCTGGTCGCTCATGAAAGAGCGGAAGCTGGTGCACGTCCCTATCGTAGGCGACGCTCTCAAACCGTTAGGCGTGATCAACGCACGGGATGCTCTTCTTGTTCTTCTGGAAGGATCGGAGTACGAGGAAGGGCTTCTGCGTGATTACGTCATGGGCATTGGATATCGGTGAGGTGACGCATGACGGGCAATGAATCAAATATCTCGACGAAAGACAACCTTCTGGTCCTCGCCTTAGCCCGATGGGAAAGCGAAGGTGGTAAGATGCTCCCCCACGATTGTCGACGAGCCGGGCGGCCTGAATTTCGGCGATTGCCGCATTTACGATCCCGAGGGCAATCCAGTGAGCCTCTCGGCCATGTCGGCGATGATGGTGAAACCCGGCCGCAAGGATGCCCGTGGGATCGCATGTGCGCGACAGGTAGATCACGTTGATCAAAGCGAGCTCCGTCGGCGAGCAAAGCCACGGGCATCGACGTGCGGTTATTAACTATTTCGTAGACAGCCGCTCGTTGATCTAGGGCCAAAACCCAATAAAAGCATTGCGGGCTGAATTGATTGTTGATTCTCTGTCTCTGAGATTTGGAGCAGGGACTATGCGCCGCAACTTGTTTTGGCTGAGCGACGAACAGTGGTGGCAGATCGCGCCGCATTTGCCGAAGGATGTGCGCGGCAAAGAGCGCCGTCTTGTCCTTGTGCGTCGTGATGAAATGAGTTGTCTCGATCGACGCCGCAAGACGCGCGCGGCTTCCTCGAGCTCTGGTCCGATCTGGAGCATGTTCGCCTTCATCACCTGGATTCCCAGGGTCATCGCCGACAGCAGGCTCGCCAGGATGAGGACGATCATCGAGCCGTAGAACACCGTTCCGATCAACGATGCGAACTGCGTTGCCTTCGACGTTACTCACACGCCGCTCGCGGGCGAGGACGCGCGGGTCTATGCGGCAAGCCGCGAGAAGCAGCAGAGAGCCGAAGTCGCAACCGATTTCACTCCGGCCACGAAGCCGAACCGACGCGTTCGTGCTCAAGCGCGAAACGGCGGAAGAAACGCCCTATGGTCTGAAAAGCACGCGCTATGCGCGCTATGCCGTCGGGACGTTGAACCGGCATGGTTTCGCCCTTCACAGAGGGCACTTTGGAAGAGCTTCCGGCGGACATCACGCTGTTCACCTCGCGTGACGCGATGGGCCCGGCAGAATGGGCGTTTTACGTCGCCCGCAAAGAGTTCCTGGAAAAGAACCGTGCCGCAGTCACTGATTTCGTTGAAGACTATCTGCGGTCTTTGCGTTGGCTCCGTGACCCGACGAATCGTCCGCAAATGCTGAAGATTGTATCTGACTTCACGAAGTTGCCGACCGAGCGTTTGGCGCCGTGGCTCTTTATTCCGGACAGGACATCTATCGCGATCCAGAAGGACGCGTCGATGTGCCGGTGCTGCAGAAAAACCTCGACGCTTACTATGCGGCGGGTTTCGCCAAAGGGCGGCTCGAGGCAAAGACATTTGTTGACATGAGCTTCGTGAATGCTGCGAATCGGAAGCTCGTCGAGCGCTAGCTAGCGCTCGATAAGCAATGTCTACCTCGAGGCGGCGTTCGATCATGGCCGCGGCGGGCTACTTCGATGTCGTCGAAGGGGGGCCGTTCGGCGCCGACCGGCTCCCCCATGAAAGGCCCGGTACGGCGCCGAAACATAGTCTGTTCATCGCTAAGCGCTCTCGAGGGCGCCAATGGGCTCCGCGGGAACCTGCCAATCGGTGATGGGCCGGCCCTCGAGCAAGGCGGTGAGGTCGCGGATCCATAAGCGGCGCAGCAGCACAGGCTTCACATCGGTGCTGCCGAGCATCTCCTTGTCACGCCCCGCAATCGCGGCTTGACCGACCTGGATGACATAGAAGATCGGCCAAACGCTGGCGCCGGTCATGATCCGGCGGCGCAAATCGGAAGTGTTGCGGCAATTGCCCAGCCGCACCGACCAGAACCTGCTGGTTCCGATGACCGAGATGCAGATGCTTTATCACCAGGAAAACGCCGACGTGATGGCGAGAATCATCAAGCGATGGCGCAAGACGAGATTCCTGTCGGACAAGGACCAGCGGGCGCTCACCTGCGCCCTGCAAAACATGCGCATGTCGTGCAACAGCACCTATCTTCTCTTCTGGACCAGGAAACCGACCATGGGGTCAAGGCAGACGAATTGGCGACGCTGTTCGAGGATTTGTTCGTCGAGCCCGACGCCAAGGCGGTGGTGTTTTCGCAATGGACGCGGACCCACGACATCGTCATCCGTCGCCTCGAAGCGCGTGGCCTGGGTTACGTGAGCTTCCACGGCGGTGTGCCATCGGAAAAACGGCCGGTCCTGGTCGAGCGGTTTCGCGACGACCCCGCCTGCCGCGTGTTCAGATGCGGGCAGCACCGGCCTCAATCTGCAGCATGCTTCGACCCTCGTGAACATGGACTTGCCGTGGAACCCGGCGGTCCTCGAACAGCGCATCGCGCGCATCCATCGCATGGGCCAGAAACGTCCGGTGCGGGTGTGCGCCGTGAGAAGGCGGCGCTTTCCAGTGGGTGCAAGCCCCACCCGGCAACCGCTCCAGCCGGAAGCAACCGGAGCAGCTATGGTGGTAACGAAATGGCTGAAGCCTTCGGCAAGCGTGTCACGAATTGGTGACAGCGCGAGTGTGCAGGCCGTAACGCGAGTGAACGCCGAGCAAGCCTCGAAAAGGACGATGCGCAGGCCGACCCGACAACCCTATTGGGGAAGGCTGATACGACGGGGGTGGATGAGCGAAGAATGCCCCCGTCGCTGCGCCGGGGTAGTGGCGACAGCATGTACACAAGGAAAGCGTACGCAACACGGGAAGCCCCACGGCGTGGTCAGGGATGACCAACCGGACGCCCGCGAGGGATAGGCCGGGCGCCCTGGGGTGGCGGAGAGGTCCGCGGTACCGCTGAAGCTGGGTAACGCCGGTGGAGGGAAGGGACCTCAGTTCAAGACAGACGCAAGACGTGGTGAGGGACCTGGAGATTGGGCAACCTATCAACTCCGAAGAGTGTTCAGAAACTGCAGACGGCGTTACACGCGAAAGCGAAGGCAGAAGTCGGGTACCGCTTCTACGCCCTGTACGACAAGATCAGCCGTGAAGATATTCTGGCGCATGCCTACGCTCAGAGCCGCTCTAACAAGGGCGCACCGGGGGTAGACGGTCAGGACTTCGCGGACATCGAGGCGTACGGGGTACAGCGGTGGCTCGGCGAACTGGCGCTTGCGCTCAGGCAGGAGACTTACCGACCGGACCCCATCAGAAGAGTGTTCATCCCGAAGGCCAACGGCAAACTTCGGCCGCTGGGCATCTCGACCCTGCGCGATCGGGTGTGCATGACAGCAGCGATGGTGGTGCTCGAACCGATCTTCGAAGCCGACCTTCCACCGGAACTATACGCCTACCGTCCTGGGAGAAATGCCCAGCAAGCGGTGGTCGAGGTGGAAGAGCTGCTGTTCCGAGGCCACCCGGAAGTCGTCGACGCCGACCTCGCGGACTACTTCGGGAGCATTCCTCACGCCGAGCTGTTGAAGTCGGTGACGCGCCGAATCGTTGATCGGCGCGTGCTGCATCTGATCAAGATGTGGCTGGAATGCCCCGTTGAAGAAACCGATGATCGAGGAAGGAAGACACGCACGACCGAGGCCAAGGACACGCGGCGCGGCATTCCGCAGGGCTCACCCCTCTCGCCACTGCTGGCGAATCTTTACATGCGCCGGTTCGTGCTGGGATGGAAGAAGCTCGGGTTGGAGCGAAGCCTCGGCAGTCGCATCGTGACCTACGCCGACGATCTCGTGATTCTGTGCAGGAGAGGCAAGGCCGAAGCGGCGTTGCAACGACTGCGCGAGATCATGGGAAGACTGAAGCTCACGGTCAACGAGGAGAAGACACGAATCTGCAAGGTCCCGGAAGCGGAGTTCGACTTCCTGGGGTATACGTTTGGGCGGATGTATTCGGAGAGAACCGGCCAGGCACGCCTGGGATATCGGCCATCGAAGAAGAGCATCAAACGCATGGTTGACAAAGTCCATGCGATGACCGCCCACTCGATGACATGGCAAGACACCACAGAGTTGGTGGACAAGTTGAACCGCACGTTGCGCGGATGGGCGAACTACTTCCAAGTAGGCACCGTCAACAAGGCGTACCGGGCGCTCGACAACTACACCGCTGTGCGGTTGCGTCGGTGGTTGCGTCGCAAGCACAAGGTCAGGCGGCGCAAGGGCGGGACCTATCCACTCTCGCACCTTTACGGGCACTTCGGGCTCGTACGTCTGACCCGGCTTGGGCACGACGTGTCGTGGGTGAAGGCGTGAGGTCTTGTCCGAGAGCCGGATGCGGGCGATCTGCATGTCCGGTTCGATGAGCGGGGTGTGGAAACGGAGTCATGGTAAAGCTATTTAGGCACCGCCAGCCGAAAGCGGCGGACACGGATAAGCCTTACCTGTCGCCACCGCGCCACATCCCGACTCTACCATCAATTTCGTGGCGAAGGGCACGATCGAGGAGGGCATGCTTTCGGTGCTGGCGTTCAAACGCTCTTTATCGGCCGGAATTCTCGACGGCGGCAGCGGCGAGATATCGCTCGGCGGTTCGCGCCTAAACCGCTTCATGAAGGACGTGGAAAACGTCACCGGGCGTATGGGTGAGGGCGAGGCCGTGACGCCGGCCGAGGAAGTGAGAAATATCGTCACTGCTGATGACACCGGATCCCCGGAAGATGTGAATGCGGATGTGAACGACGGCGCTGGCGAGCCGGCAATCGCGCAAGCTGATGGAACTGAAGCATCGTCACGCAATGCAGGTCCCGATCCATGGCAAGCCTTGGTTCAGGTCGGCGCGCAGTTTATTGCCGCTCTGGCGGCTGCCAACGATCCCAGCGCTCCGGCGCATCCATGGATTGAGCGGGATCCGGCGACCGGCGCGCGAAACCTCAAGATGCCGCTGCCGCCGCCGGAAACCGCGAGACAGCTTGCCAACGCGCTGTCGGCGCTCGCGGACAGCTTGCGGGGCAAGATCGTATGATAGAATGCGATCGCTGAACGCACGACTGATTGCGTCGCAGACAAATGAGTTGGATGGGGCCTTTGCCGAGCTGCGGGTCCAGGGTGTTGCCGCCCAGCCTGACGGTCTTTTTTCGTCGCGCCGATGACGCCTTTTTTCGCGGTACGTTTGAAGAATCGACCAATCGATACCGATAGTCGCTGAAACCAAGCAGATTACGAATCGCCGAAATTCCTATTTGAAATCAAGAGCGCAAATTTCTGACGGATCGTGGAGACGGTGCTTTGTCGTGCGCAAAAAAATGTGCGTCGCTATATCAATGCGTTACCATGGCTCAAAATAATCGAGTGGGAGTAGGGAACACCTGAAGAGGGCGTAAGCTTAGTGGCCATATCCACGTAGTCTGCTCGCCAGGATGCGCGGCCTGTGACGTCGAACGTGCGGCCGCCGCATAAGACGGCGTCGGCTGGATGAGGCGCTTGCACGTGCGGTATCGGGGCGGCGGCGCGAGCCGAGGCTGGAGGCTTTAGCAATGGGTGCGCGGTTGGCCGAATTCGGACCGGGCATCTGGATCGGCGAAGGTCCGGTGGTGTCGTTCTTTGCCGGCTTTCCCTACCCGACGCGCATGGCGGTGATCAGGCTGTCGGACGGCAGCCTATTCGCGTGGTCGCCGATTCCGCTTTCCGCCATGCTCAAGCGAGAGGTCGATGCGCTCGGACCCGTCCGCCACCTCGTCTCGCCCAACCTATTACATCACCTGTTTCTCAAAGAATGGAAGTCGGCTTATCCCGAAGCTCGCCTCTACGCGTCTCCGGGCCTCCGCAAACGGCGAAAGGATCTCACCTTCGATGCGGACTTGATTGATGCGCCTAGTCCGGAATGGGCCGCCGACATCGATCAGGTTCTTATGAGCGGTAGTTTTGCGATGACGGAGGTGGTGTTCTTCCATCGTGCCAGCCGTACCGCGATCTTCGCCGACTTGATTGAAAATCTGCCGCGGAACTGGTTCAAAGGCTGGCGCGGACTTGTCGCGCGACTCGACGGCATCATTGCGCCAAATCCTGGCGCTCCCCGCGAATGGCGCGTCAGCTTCGTCAATCGCCGCGCAGCGCGAGCGGCGCTGGAACGTATCCTCGCCTGGCCGATCGAACGAGTGTTGATCGCCCATGGCGAACCCGCGACCTCAAACGGCGCCACGTTCGTGCGAGGCGCGTTCGCTTGGCTGCTCGGACGTCAAGGATCCCACGGTGCGATCGAATTGCTTCACTGACCGGTGACCGGCTGGGGCGCCGCGAAACGGCCGCAACTGCCCGTCGTTCCGCGTGGTCGCTTGGAACGGATCGCGGATGCCCGAATTTGACGCTGTTGTCGTCGGTTCCGGCATAAATTCGAACGCGTTTTTACAGTCGCACGAAAAATCCGATCGAGGTCACTTGGATTCGACGCAGGAACCGATCGAGTGGGAACGAGCTAGGCAGTAATTTCCGGGCGCTCGGCCGCGCGCGGGCAGAATTTGCCAATCGCCGGGGCGACGGCGCGGGAATTTACCAGGTATTTTAACGAGCTCTTTGGTATGGCGATTGCGTGTAACGCGCCATGACGCGTGACGCCATGAATCGGCTCTCCCGCAGCTTAGCGCTCGCGGCGGTAGCCGCCATCGCCGGTTTGGCATCGCCGCCGGCGCGGGCCGATTTTTACACACTCGACGGTCGCTTCGAGTGCCTGGACAAAGCGGACGCGACGTGCGGTGGCGCGATATCGGCGCCGGAGGAGACGCGGAAGGCCAAGCCAAATCCGACGGAGACGCTTCGATCCAGATCGCGTGGCTCAGGCCGCGCCCCTGCAGCTCGAAAAATTGCTGGCTTCGACCGGGCTTGATATCGAGCGCCTCCTGGCGAAGCTCGAAGCGACTCCAACCGCGCAAGGCGGCCCGTTCGTCGCGCTCGACGATGCGCGCCTAGCGGACTTCAGCGGACAGCGCCTCGAAGACCTCAAGAAGCTCGCGACGATGCTGCCGCTCGCGGCGCCGCTCGATTCCTATCAGATCGACAGCGGCTTTGGCCCGCGTGTCGATCCGATCAATCATCGCGCGTCTTTCCACCCGGGTTTCGATCTCTCGGCGCCCTATCTGAGCGCTGTGTACAGCACGGCGCCCGGCACCGTCATCTTCACCGGGACGAAGGAAGGATACGGCCGGACCGTAGATATCGATCACGGTCACGGTATCGTCACGCGATACGCGCATCTTCACCGAATCTTGGTGGCTCCCGGTCAGAAGGTCGGCGTCCATGTCGAAGTCGGCGAGCTTCGGCAGCACCGGACGTACGACCGGCCCGCATGTGCATTACGAAGTAAGAATCGACGACTCGCCGGTGGATCCGGCAAAATTTATGGCGGCGGGGCGGAATGCGGTTGAAATCGGCGCGTCTGCGACCGCGCGCGTCCCCCGCGTTGCCGATCGGCCACCCAACATACCGGTGACGCGGCAGATTTTTTATCAGCTCCTTCAGGTCGAGGACCATGTCCTCTCCGGCCGTCCTTCGACGACCGATATCGACACGCTGAAAATGGCGGCGAGGGCGGGCGATGCGCATGCAACCGAGCTCTTGGCCTGGTGTAAATTCGACGGACTTGGTACCAGCCGCGATCCGGTGGACGCCTACCTCCTTTATGGCATTGCCGCCGTCGCAAAGGTTCCGCACGCCGATGAAAATCAGGCTATGATTTATGATACGGTGTTGACGCCTGAGCAGCGCCACCGCGTCCTCGATGCCGCGAAAGCCAATATCTCGGCCGCGCAAATCATCGCCGGCGATTAGCACGGTCGTTCGCGTCGAATCGGACCGCTGCTCTAGCCGAGCGGGCCGTGGAATACCTGTCCGAGATAGGTATCCGGCATGGCGTCGAGTTCCTCGGGCCAGGCCGCATTATCGACCTTGCGGCGTAATTCTTGCGGCCGCGGCCGCCCCTCCCAGCCGATCTGCTCCATGTAGTAGTAGAGATGGATCGCATGTCCGTCGGGATCGATGGCGATGGCCGAATAGTCGATCCCCGGGAAAAGCTCGGGCGGGAGATATTTGATCGTAACCCGTGCTCGCCAAGGAAGGCGATCGCGTCGCGCAACTGCTTGTAGCCGCCGAGTTGCAGGCCGAAGGCCATGCACAGGCAATCCTGGCGCAAGGGCAGCTGGGCGCGCAGCGCCAGGGGATAGAGCGCGATGGTGTGATGCTCGGTATTGACGCGCAAGAACGCGCAACGATGCCCGCGCCAGTCGATCTCCTCGGTCAGGCTCAACCCGATGACGTCGCGATAGAACTCGATTGCCGCGTCCACGTCCTTGACGAAGAGGCGGATGGGACCGTTGCGGCAGATGCGGAACGGCCTCGGCAGCTTCACGCCGCCGACATCGTAGGATGCCGCGGCCTCTGGCCGCGCATGCACGCCTTCGCGCGGATCGACGCCGCGGCGGAAAGCGGCGAGCGCATCCTGGAAGTCAGGCCCGATCGGCGATTCCGGCAACGCGACGTGTTCGAAATTCACCATCGCGAAGGGCTTCGAGGCGCCATCCCAGCCGATCTGGTCCATGCCGTAATAAAGCTCGTTGGTGATGAAATCGGGGTCGGAAAAGGCGAACTGCCAGTTCGATCCCAGCGCATCGCGTCCAGACCGGTTGATATGGATTTGCTGCTCCTTCAATCAGCGTTGCGCGTCGGTGACCTCGCGCAAGGTTCCCACCTGCCAGGCGATGTGGCTGACGGATTCGGTGCCGGGATATTTGGGCCGCGCGCTCTTCTCGAAGGCCTGATACGGAAACAGCACGACCGCGTGATGGTCATGGCCGTAGCGCAGGAAATAGCCGTTGGGATCGCCGGCATAGCCGTCCTTGACGCCGAGCAGTGCGGCGAAATCCTCTTTATCGGAGACGGCAAGGCCGAGCAGATCGGCATAAAAATGGAGCGCTGTCCCGGAGTCTTTTATGTTGAAGCCGAAATGACCGAGGCGCAGCGCGCGGAATGGCCGCTTGAGGCGAATTCCGCCGACATTGTAACTGCCGCCGGCCCGAGCCGCTGCCTGTGCCATCGAACCCTCCCCATTCTTCTCGGAGGAGCGAGATGCGATCGCCCCGCGAAGCCGGGTTGAGTTTAATCGAAATGGTCGGCGAGCGGGACGGATTAATCGGCTCCGCCGGCAGCCCGCAACGAGCGCGAGCACCGGCGCGAGCCGAGGCTTCCGTCGGCGGGCTTTACAACCGTCACGCCGAACTCCGATCACTTCCGGCTAAGCCATTGAACCGTCAGGGCTGGCCTATTCGTTGCCTTGATCGCGGCGAACCCATCGCAGTGACAGGGATTGACGCCATCATGAACCGCCGCTCCTCGAAGCCCAATCTCACGGCGCGTCTCGTCGGCCACATCTTCGGCGTGCTCGGCGCGATGATGGGGATCGATTCGATCGTGACCTCGGTCAATCCGCAGTTTATGCGCCTGTTTCCCTTCCAGGCCAGCGGCATCCAGCAGACCTCGGCCGGGCTCATCAGCATCGGCCTCATTGCGTTGGGGCTATGGCTCGTCCTCGAGCGCGAGGGGCGCTCCCGCGGCAAGATCGATCCGCCGGGACCGCGCTGAGCCGATTTTGTTTGGCGGCACCTTCGCCACCGGCGGTGCCGGCTAATACGATCGGGGCAAGCCGAGCACGCGCTCGCCGATATAGGCGAGGATGAGATTGGTCGAGATCGGCGCGATTTGGTAAAGCCGCGTCTCGCGCCATTTGCGCTCGACATCGTAATCGCGCGCGAGACCGTAGCCGCCATGGGTTTGCATGCAGGCCTCGCCGGCATGCCAAGACGCATCGGCGGCCAAGAGCTTCGCCATATTGGCTTCGTTGCCGCAGGCCTCTCCGGCATCGAACAGCGCCGCCGCCTTGCGCACCATGAGATCGGCGGCCTCGGCCTCGGCATGGGCGCGCGCCAAGGGAAACTGCACGCCTTGATTCTGCCCGATCGGCCGGGAGAACACGATTCGCGTCTTGGCATAGTCGGTGGCGGTGCGGACGAACCAGCGCGCATCGCCCAAGGCTTCCGCCGCGATGAGGATGCGCTCGGCGTTGAGCCCGTCGAGGATATAGCGGAATCCCTTGCCTTCCTCGCCGATGAGGTTCTCCGCCGGCACGCGGAGGTCGTCGAAGAACATCTCGGTGGTGTTGTGGTTGATCATCGCCGGCAGGGGCCGGATTTCGAGCCCCTTGCCGATACTCGCGCCGATATCGACGAGAAGTACCGACAGCCCCTCGCCGCGTCGCCCGCCCGCCGGGGCCGGCGCGGTGCGCGCGAGCAACAGTATCAGGTCGGAGTGAAGCGCGCGCGAGGTCCAGACCTTTTGTCCCCGCACCCGGTAGCAATCGCCCTGACGCTCGGCGCGCGTCGTCAGTTGCGTCGTGTCGGTTCCGGTGCTGGGCTCGGTGACGGCAAAGGCTTGGAGCCGCAACTCGCCCGCGGCGATCCGAGGCAGAAGACGGCGCTTTTGTGCGACGCTGCCATGCCGCAGCAATGTCCCCATGATGTAGAGTTGGGCGTGGCAAGCGGCGGCGTTGCAGCCGGCGGCGTGAATCTCCTCGAGAATCGCGGCGGCTGCGCGCAAGCTTAGGCCGGAGCCGCCATACTCCTCCGGAATGAGCGCGCCGAGATAGCCGGCCGTCGTCAGCGCGCCGACGAATTCGCTCGGATAGTCCTGGCGCGCATCCAGCGCGCGCCAATAAGCGCCTGGAAAATCCGCGCAGATCTGGCGCACGCCGGCTCTGATCTCGGGAAAGTCCTCGCCGAGCGCGATCGCGAGCGCCATCGTCATCGCCCGGTGAAGCGGGCTTTGCGCTTCTCGTTGAAGGCGCGGACGCCTTCGCGGCGATCTTCGCTCGGCACCAACCGATTATAGCACTCGATCTCCAAGCGCATGCCGGCCTCTAGCCCCGCCTGCAGGCCGTCATGAATGGAGCGCCGCGCCTCGCGCACGGCCAGGGGCGCGTTGGCGGCGATCCTGGCCGCGGTCGCCAGTGCCGCCGGCATGAGCGCGTCGGGCTCGTAGAGCGCGTTGACGACGCCCCAGGCGAGCGCCTCCGCGGCGGCGAATTCCTGGCCGGTGAGGATAATCTCCTTCGCCCGCCTTTCGCCGGCGGCGCGCGCCAGGGTCTGCGTGCCGCCCGCCCCGGGCATCAGCCCCAGCGTCACCTCCGTCAGCGCGAATCGCGCGCCCTTGACCGCATAGGCGAAATCGCAGGCCAGCATCAACTCGAGCCCGCCAGCGAAGGCATGGCCATTGACGGCGGCGATGACGGGGACCGGCGCGTCGATCAGCGCCGCGTAGTGGCGCTCGATGATGGCGTGCTGCGCGAGCCACTGCGCGTCGGTCATCCCGTTGCGCTCCTTGAGGTCGGCGCCGGCGCAAAAGACGCGCCCGCCCGCGCCGGTCAGCACCACGCAGCGCGGCGCTTCCGCGCGCGCGCCCAATCCGCTCCAGAGATCGTGCAGCTCCTCCATCATCGCGGTGTTGAAGGCGTTGGCGACAGCAGGACGGTTCAAGGTCACGCGCAGCAAGCCGGCGAGCGGAGCGTCAACGAGAATTGTCTGATAGGGCCCGGTCATGATGTGCCGGGCGAAGACGCTATTACGCGTTCAGCGACACGTCAACGCCATGCCTCGCGGAAATAGCCAGGCTGGCGCGCCTGCAGCTCGCCGGTCGCCGCCCATACCTCGTTCCAGATGGCGTAGGCGAGCTCGTCGCCGATCTCGGCCGCGCGCCGGGCGCGGCCCGCGACGAAAGCAAGCGCGTCCATGCCGTATTTCGCCGACAGGTCGCGGGCGATTTTCCCTGCCTCGCTGTCCTCGCGAAGGTTCATCGCGAAGGCCTCAGGCGGCGACAGGTGCGTCGAGGATGAGGTGGTCGCAGTGGTGCTGGAACCATTCGACCATCTCGGCGTCCCAGGGCTCGCGCGCTTCGAACCGCCGGGGGCCCGCGACCAGGCCGAGAAGATTGCGCTGCTCGGCGAGGTCGAGCGCCAGCGCGATCGCCTCGGCGCGGTCGGCCGCGCGGACCATGGCGGCTGGGCGGCCATCGCAGGTCACGGTGAAAATCCGCATCGTAAACCCCCATCAACCAAATGCTGACAACGCGATCATTAAGTGTTTCGAAATAAAATTCAACAAAAATCTCCGTATTTACTATATAAAACAGCGGTTTCCGCCATTTGTTATGGTTAAATCTTGAAGTATAGTTAATCGGACGCGTTGATCCGCGTGGTCGCCTCTTGCCCGGCGGCGATGGCGCGCGGGCGCAGGACCAAGGGCGCCGTGGCCGGCGGCGGCGGCGGCAAGATGGCGGAATTCGCCGCAGTGCGGGGCCGGGTGGCCGAGGCCGCCGGCCTCCTCGATGCGGCGCAGCTGCTGTTGCTGCGCGACGCCGACGAGGTGCTGGCGCTCGCGCGGGCCCGCAAGACGGTGGACATAGCAAGCCGGATCCGCAGCCGGCGCGATCACGCCCTCGCCAAGCATATCAGCGTGAACTGGGACGCCGTCGGCGCCATCTACGGCCAGCACGCCTTCGGCCTGGAGCCCAACGGGCAATACCGAGCGATTAGACCGAGACTCCCTCAGAGCGCGGCCACACGCGGCATCACCGTTTCGGAGAAGTGCCGCACCGCGCGCTCGGCCACGTCGATCGGCATCATCGCAGGCGTCGCGAGCAGCGAGGCGACTTCGAACCCGCCGACACTGCGGTGGTATTCGGTAATCATCTCCAGGATATCCGTGGGCGTACCGACCCAGGCATAGCCTTTGGCGAGTTGATCCTCGAAGGTTTCGCTCTGAAGCTGCTGTACCATTTTGTCGTAGCCGGGATAGTCCTTGGTGCTCGCGCCTTCGAGCCACCCGGCGGCGGATTGCACGAGTCCGCCCATATGTCCGTCGATCGGCCCGCGCGCGACCGAAATCGCTTCGTCGCGCGACGGCAGGCAGCACATGAAGAACGTGTTCATGACGCAGCCATTGCCGGCGTTCCCGGCCGAGCGCCAGTTTTCCCGATAAAGCCCGATCAGCTCCGCCATCTTCTTCGGTTCGAGCGGGATCGCCATGATGTTGAACCCATTCTTTCCGGCATCGGCGAAGCTTTGCGGCGTGCTGGTGCAGGCGATCCAGATGGGTGGCCGCGGCTTTTGCGTCGGGCGCGGCAGCGAGGTCACGTTGCGGAAACCGTGGAACTCGCCCTCGTGGCTGACATTCTCCTGTTCGAGCAGCATCTTCAACTGGATCACGCCTTCGGTGAAGCGGCGGCGGCTGTCATCGAGGCTGATGCGGAACTGCTCGAACTCTAGAGGCAGGAACGCGCGCGCCAGGCCGAGGTCGAGCCGACCGTTCGAGATCGCATCGAGCATGCCGACCTCGCCGGCGAGCTTGAGCGGATGGTTGAAGGCCGGCAGCACCGCGCCCGTGACCAGCCGCACCCGGCGCGAACGCTGAGAGGCCGCGGACAGGAAGACAATGGGGCTCGGGCTATAGCCGCCATAAGGCCGGAAATAGTGCTCGACCTGGCGGACATGGGTATAGCCGAGCTCGTCGCAGAGACTGACGAGGTGCAGCGTCTCCGCGAAAAACTGCGCCCCCGATTTCTGCGCGGGATCGACGCATGGAAAGAAATTCAGGCCGAATTTCATCGCAAATCCTCCCGGTTCCGCCCGCATCGGATGAGCGATCATTGCCTTTGCATGCTCAGCGATCAAGGCCGCGTTTGCCGCCCGTCGCCGCGTTTGCTCCGAGGATGTGCCGGGTTTATGATGGTTTTCAAGAACAAGAGTTTTAGGAGGAGCCGCTCGTGAAAGTCGTCCGCCTCGATGAGGTCGAACTCATCGTCCGCAAGACCGTGCGCAGCCAGCTCGACTATCGAAGCCTGCTCACCGGGGAACCGGGCACGCTCGGCAATTTCAAACTCGTCATCGGCACCACGCAGGGCGATTACACGACGCCGCGGCACCGTCACAACTTCGACCAGGTGCGGTTTCAGATCCAAGGCACGTTCGACTATGACGGCCTGGGAAAGATGACACCCGGCATGATCGGCTATTTTCCCGAAGGTACGCCCTATGGTCCGACTGCATCGGGCGACGATAGCTTCACCCTGCTGCTGCAATGCGGCGGCGCGAGCGGCAACGGATATATGTCGGACGAGGAATACAACCGCAGCATGGCCGAACTGAAAAAGCTGGGAGAATTCCATGGCGGAATCTACGCGACCCTCGGCCGCGACGGCGCCAAGCGGAATAAGGACGGCTACGAGGCGGTGTGGGAACATTCGCGCGGCCATCCCGTCCGATATCCCAAGCTTCGCTACACCCAGCCCATCTTGATGCATCCCGAGAACTTCGCGTGGGTTCCCGCGCGAGCGGGCGCCGCCGCCTACAAGTTGCTCGGCGATTTCAGCGAGCGCCATCTGCGGCTCGGGCTCATGAGGCTGGAGGCCGGCGCCAAGGCGACGCCGGCGGATAACAGCCTTTATTTCGTCGTCCGCGGCAGCGGCGAGATCGGGGGCGAGCGCTGGGAGCGCCACGCCGCGATTCATCTTGGCAGCGGCGAGCGCGCCGAAATCCAAGCCGGAACCGAGGCCGAGATTTTTCAGATGGGGCTGCCCGACTTTGCCGAGCTGCCGCTGAAAGCCGCGCAAGCCGCCGCAGCCGTCTCGGCGTGACGGCGGCAAGCGAGGAACCGCGATCGACCCCAGGAGGACGCCCATGTTCCTCATGAACCAATGGTATGCCGCGGCGCTGGGAAAAGAGCTTACGCCGCAGCCGATCGCACGCATCGTCTGTGGCCTTCCGGTCGTCATGTTCCGGACCGCGTCGGGCAAGGCCGCCGCTTTGGAGGATCGGTGCCCGCACCGCTACGCCCCGCTCTCGGCGGGTCAATGCGTCGGCGAGTCGATCGCGTGCGCCTACCACGGCATCGAGTTCGATGCGACCGGCGCCTGCACCCGCATTCCGCATCAACCGAACATCCCGCCGAAAATGCGCGCCCGCTCGTACCCCTTTACCGAGCGATGGGGCTGGGCCTGGATCTGGCTCGGCGATCCGGCTCGCGCCGATGCCGAGCGCATCCCCGCCTATCAATGGTTCGGGGCGCCGGGATGGCGGAACTTCCAGCGCCATTATTACGTCAAAGCGAACTGGGAGCTGTGCGCCGACAATCTGCTCGATCTAAGCCACACGCCCTTCATCCACCGGAAGACGGTGGGCGTTCCCGAAATGGCGACGATCCCCGTGAACACCTGGGTCGAGGGTGATCGCGTCTTTCAGCGGCGTGTCATGACTCAGGTGACGCCGAGCCCTTTCGTCGCCGAATGGGGCGGCTTCAAGGGCAAGATCGATCGCGTTGCGACCGTGATTTGGGAACCGGCGGCGAATATGAACGCCGAGCTGCGTTACGAAGATGCGACGAACGCCATCACGCTCAGGCTCACCAACCCTTTGACGCCCGAGACCGAGAAGACGACCCATGTCTGGTTTGCGTGGTCGCGCAATTTCGGCTCCGATTCCGACGACGACGCGATGGCCATGCGGTTCCAGGAGCAGAGCTTCGCTGTCATGGCCGAGGATGTGAGCTTCATGGAGATTCAGCAGCGAGGGCTCGACCGCGCCGGTCATTTCGAACCCGTCGCCATCCGGGCCGATGCGACGCTGATCCAGGCGCGGCGGCTCGTCGACAAGCTGCGCGCCGAAGAGCAGGCTCTCGCTTGACAACAGAGGGATTCCGGCTCGGCGCTGTCGCCGGCCTCGTTCTTTCCTTCTTGGTTGGCTCGCCTTCCGTTGCCGCCGCCCAGAGGGTGCGCGTCGCTTTCTCAAGGCCTGGTTCGAGGCCGTCGCCTTCATGCCCGCCAACAAGGCGGAGACGGTCGCGATCGCGATGCCGGTCACAAAATTTTCTCCCGAAGTCGAGAGCAAGGAATATGACCTGGCGATGCCGAGTTTCTCGACCGACGGAAGATTCGATGCCGCCGCGTTGCAAACGCTTCGAGAATCCTTCATCGAAATGAAAGTGCTCGACGTCAAGCCCGATATGTCGAAGCTATATACCGCGGCGTTTTTGCCGGGCAGGTAGAGCGCGGGAAGAGGCCCCCTCGCAGGGCGCCGAAGAGACTCTTCGGTCGGCATTTTCGTGAAGTTCCGTCCGCGCCGCCGCTATCAGCGCTGCCGCTTTCTTGCGCTTCTGATGATTGGCCTCGGATTCGGCATATTCGAGCAGCCGTTCCAGTGCATGGAGCGGTTTGAGGTTCACCGTCGCCCGAGACGGCACCAAACGGAAACCGTCCCCTCTATCTGCCACTCCGGTCGTCCCCCCGTTCAAGAATACAGTCGATGCCGAGGCCCATGCAATTTTCCTATAGGGCCATAACCATATCATATAATCTATTATTAGTTGAAAGATTTTTTTTCGCCGCTAAGCCAACATTTATCAGGCCCGCATCCGACATAAGGATCGTAGAGATGGTCAACAATGCGAATGCGGTCGGGGAACGCGCGGGATCGCCGCCGCGACGTCAAAAACGCCGTCTGAGAATTCGCCAAATCCAGGATTTTTTGGCGGTATTGACTTGCGGCACGCTCGCTGACGCCGCCCGCAGGCTAAATACGAGCCAACCGGCGCTGACGAAAAGCGTTCGGGCTCTCGAGCACTCGATCGGCGCCGAGTTGTTTTTTCGCTCGCCGCAGGGGATGAAACCCACCGCCTTCGCCCGGGCGTTCGAGGCACGCGCGCGGGTGATCGTCGGCGAAATCGGCTGCGCAAATCGGGAGATCGACGAATTGCTCGGGGCGAAGCGCGGCAAGGTCGTCATCGGGGCCGGCCCGGCTTTCTTAGCCAGCATCTTCCCGCAGGCTTTACGTCGATTCCGGCAGGATTACCCAGGGATCGACGTGACCATCATCGGGGGACTGCGTCGCGAACTCGCCGCGAGCGTCTTGCGTGGCGAACTCGATTATGCTTTCCATTCTAAGCTGGATTGGTCTGCTTCCGAGGATCTCGATTTCGAGACACTCCTGCGCGACTTGAAGATTCACATCGCCGGCGGCCGGGATAACCCGTTGACGGCAAGGCGGAAGGTGTCCCTTCGCGAGGTTTCGGCCGCGCCTTGGGTACTTCACTCGCTTCGCGGTGATTTGCTGAATAAGCTCGATGCGGCGCTTGCGTTCGCCGGCTTACCCGCGATCACGCCGGTGCTCGAATGCGATTCGATGCTGGCGACCGCACGCTTCATTCGTAATAGCGACCTGCTTTCTATCTTTTACGACTTCACGATCCAGGAGCAGCTCGATCAGCAAACCATCAAGATCGTGCGCGTGCCTGAAATTTCTTGGCGGAGCGATTTTGGCGTGATCTCCCGCCGGGGCGGTATGATACCCCCGGCGGCCGCGAAGCTGCTCGATGTGGTGCGGGAAGCGTGCGCCGAATATCAGCGCGAATTGAAGCACATGAGACCGAAACTCAAGCGCTGATCGTCAGCATCCTCCGGTCTAGGCTTTTGCCGGCTGGCGCGCCGCCAATGCCATTTCGATGAGCGTGACGCCGCCGAACACGAGGTCGATGCCGACAATAAGACCCAGCGCCCACAGGAATGCGCCCGGCAAGCCCGAAATGATGATGGCGGCCAATAGCAGATCGAGGAGCCCATTGACGACCAGCCACTCCCATCGGCCTGAAAGCTGCCGACGATGGCTGATGGCGAGGGCGATCATCAACAAGCCGTTGACGATCAGATAAGCTATCAGCACGTAGGTCAGGGTGATCACGCCTTGCAGCGGGTTCCAGAGCAATACGCCGCCGGCGATCAACGCGACGAGCGCGGACAGCAGCGACCACCAGAACCCGGGCGCTTGCCGCGCTCCGAATGTCGTAACGAGGCCCGCGATTCCGGCGATGAGGAAGAGCCAACCGAGCAAGATCGTCGTGGCGATGCCGGCAAGAGGCGGGATGAAAATCGCCGCGAGCCCGAGGATGACCAAGATGATTCCCTCGGTCAGATAGAGACGCCAATGATCGTGCATGGATTTCGCGAGGGCGGCGGTAAGATCCGGATGGCCCGATGACTGTGTCGAGGACATCGCTCGCTCTCCTCATCACGATGCTGTTTCGAATCCGCCGCCCGCTCGCCAGTGTCAAATCCTCGGCGGAACGGTTAATCTACCGCACTCTTTGGCGCGCGGAAGCATCATCGCGCAGAGCCCTGATGCTTTCATGACGGAGGCTGGTGGGATGGCCGACGAAGGCTGGATCGAAGCGACGGGCGAGGGCGCCGGCCAGGCCTTCGCGGCGGGCGGCCGATGGGTCGTCGCCGACGCCGAGGCCCTCGACCGGCGCGTGGCGGCGCTCGCGCTCGGCGCGGGGCTTCCGTCCAAAACGCGGCTCGCCGCGCCGCGCCGCGTGCGGCTCGATTGCGGTAAGATCGACGCGCTCGATACGGTCGGGGCGTGGCTCGTGCTGCGCTTGAAAGCGGCGCTGGCGCGGGATGGCGGCGAGGTCTCCATCGACAATCTTCCCGCCCGCTTCGTGCCACTGCTCGATCAAGCGAGGAAATATGTTCCGCTATCGGCGGCGCGGCCGCTAAGCGGGTTCGGGATCGTCGAGGCAATTGCCCGAATCGGCGCATGGGCGATCGAGCTCGGGGGCGAGATCAGGGGGATCGTCGGTTTTTTCGGATTGGTCGTGATCACCGGTCTCGGCACGTT
Source organism: uncultured Alphaproteobacteria bacterium (assembly GCA_963803265.1). GTDB lineage: Bacteria > Pseudomonadota > Alphaproteobacteria > ATCC43930 > CGMCC-115725 > CAIKMD01. Next base: position 33,646 of record CAWDLZ010000013.1, read on the forward strand.
GCGCCATCCGCGACGGATCCGGCCAGTCGCTTTCATCAGCCATGTCCAGCGTACCGGGGTTTCGGCGTTGCCGATCGTGGGCTTGCTGTGCTTCCTCATCGGCATCGTTTTCGCCTACCAGGGCGCCGACGAATTGCGCCAGTTCGGCGCCGAGATCTACACCGTGAATCTGCTCGGGATCGCCTTCTTTCGCGAACTCGGTGTGCTGCTGGCGGCGATCATCGTGGCGGGCCGCTCGGGCAGCGCCTTTACCGCCGAGATCGGCACCATGCAGGTCAATGAAGAGATCGACGCCATGACGACGCTCGGCCTCGATCCCATTGAGGTGCTGGTCCTGCCGCGGCTCGGCGCCCTGTTGCTGACCCTGCCGCTGCTGACCTTCTACGCCAATGTCATGGGCCTCGTGGGAGGCATCGTTATTTGCAACGCGGTGCTCGGCATTCCGTTCCCGCTGTTCTTGGAGCAGCTTCGCAGCGCCATCCACGGTTGGACTTTCTGGCTTGGGATCATCAAGGCGCCGTTCTTTGCCCTCTGCATCGCTCTTGTCGGCTGTCGCGAAGGATTGCACGTCGCGCGCAGCGCCGAGAGCGTCGGCCGCCGCACCACGTCGTCCGTCGTCGAATCGATCTTCTTAGTCATAGTCACCGATGCCGCCTTCTCAGTCCTCTTCGACCGCCTCGGCATCTGAGGCCCCGATCTTGCGGGTGCAGGACTCGAGACCCGGATCGGGGGCCGCGTCTTGCATAAGCATCTCGATCTCGATCTCCATGCCGGCGAGGTGCTTGCGGTGGCGGGCGCGTCCGGCTCGGGAAAGTCCGTATTGCTGCGCGTCATCCTCGGGCTCCTCGGGCCGGCGGCCGGCTCGGTCGTGATCTTTGGCAAGGATATCTACGCGCTCGGTCGCGAGGAATTTCGTCTTCTCGAAGCGCGCTGGGGCGTCTTGTTCCAGGATGGGGCGTTGTTCAGCTCGCTCACGGTGGCCGAGAATATCGAGGTTCCGCTGAAGGAGCGGCTCCGGTTGCCGCCGCCGCTGATGCTCGAGATCGCCGCCCTGAAGCTGGCGCTGGTCGGCCTGCCGGCCGACACCGCCGCCAAATATCCTTCCGAGCTTTCGGGCGGTATGCGCAAGCGCGCCGGGCTGGCGCGCGCGCTGGCGCTCGATCCCGAGATTTTGTTTCTCGACGAGCCGACCTCGGGTCTCGATCCGATCGCCGCCGCCGAGTTCGATACGCTCGTCGGCGATCTGCGGCGCAGCCTCGGGCTCACCGTCCTCATGGTGACGCACGATCTCGACAGTCTCTACGCGCTCGCCGATCGCGTCGCGATCCTGATCGACGGGCGGCTCAAGACGGGAACATTGGACGAGCTGCTCAGGAACGACGACCCCTGGATCAAGCGATATTTCAGCGGACCGCGCGGCCGCGCTGCCCGGCGAATATACGCCGTCGGCAAAGGAGGCTAAGATGGAAACCCGGGCAAGCTATGTCGCGGTCGGCGTCTTCGTGCTCGCGCTCGTGACCGGGGCGCTGGTCGCCGCTCTGTGGTTCGCCCGCACCGAGTTCAGGGTACAGAACGCGCGCTATGACATCTATTTCGCCAGCGTCTCGACCGGCCTCGTCGCTGGCTCGCCGGTGCGCATCAGCGGCGTCGAGGTCGGACACGTCGTCAGGGTGGCTCTCGACCCCGCCAACGCCCAGCGCGTTCGCGTCACGGTCGAGGTCGTGCCTGGCGCGCCGATCCGGTCCGATTCGGTGGCTTCCATCGACACCCAGCCGCTTACCGGCACGGCGGCGATCGAAATCACGCCCGGCAGCAAGAACGCGCCGCCGGTCCGACAGGTCGAGGGCGAACCTTATCCGGTGATCTGGTCGCAGGAATTGAGCATCGAGCAGCTCGTCGCCAACGTGCCCGCGCTGCTCGTCAAGATCAGCGACTTGACCGATTCACTCGCCGCCGTCCTCGACGAAAAGAACCGCGCCGCGTTGGCGGCGACCCTCGACAATTTGGGCCAGATCACGGCCGCGGTGGCTGCCCACCGCGACGACCTCGAGCATTTCTTCGCCGACAGCGCCGCAGACGTCAAGGAAATGCGCCAGGCGATCACCGATCTGGACGCGACCGCGCACCGGCTGGACAATGTGGCCGCCCAGGCGAGCGACGCCGTGGGCCAGGTTGACGCGCTGGTGAAGGAAAACCGAGCTCCGCTCAAAGAGTTCACGTCGGGTGGACTCGACCAGCTTCGCCAGCTGGTGGCCGAGACGCACACGCTCGTGACCGCGATGACGCGCGCGGTCGACGGGCTCGAGCGCGATCCCTCGAGCCTCCTTTATGGCGATCGGCGCGAAGGATACCGGCCGCAATGAAAATCCTCCCGCGTCTTTTCGCCGCCGCCGCGCTGGTCTTCCTCGCGGGTTGCGGCGGCCTCCTGCCCGCGCCCGCGCCGCCGCCCGTCTCTACCGCCTCACCAACCCCGACGATTTTCCCGCCGCCGCGCGTGTGGCGCCGGTGCAGCTCGTGGTCGACGTGCCGACGGCGCAGGCGGCGCTCGGCACGGCGCGGATCGCGCTGACGCGAAGTCCTACCACGTTCGACTATTTCGCCGATTCGGCTTGGACCGATCGGCTTCCCGCGCTAGTGCAGGCGCTGCTCGTGGAAGCGCTCGAGGATTTGCACCGCATCGCCGCGGTCGGCCCCGATGATGGCGCGTTGCGCGCCGATGTCGTGCTCGCGACCGAGTTGCGCCATTTCGAGGCGGTCTATGACGGCGGCGCCGGACCGCCGCGATGGCGGATCGAAATCGCCGCGAAGCTGGTCAAGATGCCGGATCGCACGATTCTTGCCGGTCGAGAGTTCGGCGACGCGGCGGCGGCTGAGCGCAACGACATGCCGGCGATCCTCGCGGCCGGCGATGCCGCCTGGCGCGACGCCGCCCGGCACATCGCCGAGTGGGCCGCGGATGCGCTCGCGGCGACGGCGCGTTAAGCGAGCGCCGCAGCGGGCTCGGGTGGCCCTGCGGGGCTCACGCGCCCGGCAAATTCCAGCCGATCCAGCGGCACAGCGCCTTGCCCATGATCAGCTCCTTGTCGGCTTCGGTCAGGAAGCCAAGCTCTTCGGTGAACATCGTGATGCATTCCCGCCATGAGCAGGGCATGCGCGTGATGTCCGTGCCCCAGAACATCCGCTCCGGTCCGAAGGCATCGTAGACCTGGTGAAGCTGCTTGTGGATGTTGCGGAACGGGTAGGGCGCGCTCGAATATCCGGCGGCGCCGGTCGCCTTGACCGCGATATTCTTGTGTCGGGCGAGCGCCAAGAGGGCCGGCAGGTTGGCGAAGGCGGCATCGTCCTTCAGTCGCGGCGGCATGCCGAGATGGTCAATCAAGAATCGAAGCCCGGGATGGCGTTCGGCGATCGTGCCGAGGAGGGGCAGGAAACTCGCGGCGCCCAGCGCGACCGGAAGTCCCGCGCGCTCGGCCGCCGGCCACAGCCAGTCCATGGTGCCGTCGCCCGGCCAGTTCTGTTGGCCCGGCAAGTTGAAGGTGAAGCGGAGGCCGAGCATTCCGGGGCGGCTCTTCCATCCCGCGACGAGCGCGCGGCTTTCCATCCGGTCGAGCGGAAACCCGCCGAGGACGGCATAGCGGCGCGGATATTTCTTCGCGGCGTCGGCGGCGACCTCGTTCGAGGTCGGATCCCAATTGGGCGGCTGGATCACGGCAGAATTGACACCGGCCTCGTCCATTTCGGCGAGCAGCGCTTCGGCGGTAAGCGCCGACACCTGACGGTGCGGCGGATTGGGCGTGCCATTGGCCCAGATATGGACATGCGCATCGACGATCAACATAGTGCGGTTTCACCCTTGGCTCGCGCGGCATTTCCACGCGCGCTCACGGCTTCTTGGCACGAAGCGGGCGGCGGTGCCAGAGGCATCTTGGAAGGGAAAGGGCCAACGATGTCCGAGCATTTCCGCTTTGCATTACGCCATCAAAGGCGTCAGCTCGCCTTCGCGAGCGCCTTCCGAACCGCGTTAAGCGAGCGCCGCAGCCTCGGAGGGAGTCGAACTTCCAGCCTTGGGATTAGGATCCTCCTTATGATAATGGCGAGATCGTAAACCCGGCTTTGTCGCGGCCCGCGAAGTTCCGCTAGAATTGGATTGTCGCGTAGGTCAGAGAGAAAGAACATGTGATTCCGCTTCGAGATGAATTGCGGCGCCCCTCGCGCTTTCCGGTCGTCACCGCGCTTATCATCGCGCTGAACCTGCTCGCCTTCTTTCTCGAACTCTCGAACGGCGATGAATTCGTCGATCGATGGTCGGTCGTCCCGGCCGATATTCTCGCCGGCCGGCACTTGATCACCATTGTGACGGCCCTGTTCATGCACGCGAGCTGGTCGCACGTTCTGGGCAACATGGTGTTCCTCTGGGCGTTCGGCCCGCAGATCGAAGACGCGATGAATCCCAGGCGCTACGTAGCGTTCTACCTCGCCGGCGGCGTCGTCTCGATGGTCGCGCAAATCGCGGTCGATCCCGGATCGACGGTTCCCAATCTGGGCGCCAGCGGAGCGATCGCCGCCGTCATGGGTGCCTTTCTGGTGACCTACCCGCGGGATCGAATTCGCACGGTTTTGTTTATCGGCTTCTTCGTCCGCATCACGTTCATACCGGCGGCGCTGCTCATCGGATTTTGGTTCCTCACCCAGCTTGTGAGTTTTGGCGTCATCGCCGACGTGCAGTCGGGCGGCGTTGCCTATATGGCTCACATCGGCGGCGTGATCTTCGGCGCCGTCACCGCACGTCTATTCGAGGATCCGCGCCGGCTCGCGCCAAATCGATGGCCATGAAATTCATCGCCCGGCGTCCCGCCTCGCGCCGGGTCTGGATTTTCCCCATCGATCGGGGTCCCAGGCGTCAGGCTGTCGAAGTCCAGGGCCGGTGTGAATCGACTGATCGACCGGGCGCCGATGCCGGCCCTTTCGCAGCAACGCTCCCCGTCAAAAATCCATCGCATTTTTTCCTAGAATCGCAAGGGTTTGCCTGGGCTGTGCGAATGCGGCATAAAGTCGCAATGATGCGGTTGGCGTCCCGCCCGCGCGCGGTCTATTAGGATGATTGACGCGAGGGGCGGCAAGCGCGATACCCGTGAGCCGCTAGAGGCCGTGTGACGAGGGGCGCGAAAGCATGGGATCGATGGTGAGGCTCTATCATTGGCTCGGGCGCGCTTCTCTCGCGGCCGCCGGCGGCGCGATGCTCGCCGCCGCCTGGGCCGAGGGCGCCTTGGCCGAGCAGCCGGTGCCCTGGGAGATGGGGCTGCAGCCCGCCGCGACCCCGGTGCGCGAGCGCATGGACGCCTTCCACAACGAGCTGCTCATCATCATCACGCTCATCACGCTCTTCGTCGTGTGCCTGCTGATCTATGCGATGGTGCGCTTCAACGCCAAGAGCCATCCGGTGCCGTCCCGCGTCACCCACAATACGCTCCTCGAAGTGGTGTGGACCACGGTGCCGATCCTGATTCTCGTCGCCATAGCGATCCCGTCCTTCAAGCTGCTCTATTACGACGATCGCACCGAGCATGCCGACATGACGCTCAAGGTCACCGGCCATCAATGGTACTGGTCGTACGAATATCCCGACCAGGGCGATTTCGCCTTCGACAGCAACATGATCCCCGACGCCGAGGCGCTCAAGGAAGACAAGCCCCGCCTCCTCTCGGTCGACAATCCGGTGATGCTGCCGGTGGGCGCCGTCGTCCGCGTCCTCATCACCGGCACCGACGTGATCCACAGCTGGTTCCTGCCGTCGGCCGGGGTGCAGGAATACGCGATCGTCGGCCGCGTCAACGAGAGCTGGATGCAATTCGATCGCGTCGGCACCTATTACGGCCAGTGCAACCAGATTTGTGGCGTCAACCACTCCTTCATGCCGATCGAGGTTCACGTCGTCTCGCAGGCCGATTTCGACGCCTGGGTGGCCCAGGCCAAGACGAAATTCGCCCAGGGCGCCGCGCCGGCGCCCCAGCTCCGCCTCGCCGCGGCGGCTCAGTAGTCATCTCGCGAAGGATCAGCGATGTCATACGGAACACACGCCCAAGGTCACGAAGCCGCGCATGGCGGCAGCCACGGCGCGCCCGCGCTCGGCTTCTGGACGCGCTGGCTCGCCTCGACCAACCACAAGGACATCGGCACGCTCTATATCTGCTTCGCGGTTGTCATGGGCCTCGTTGGCGGCGCGTTCTCGATCATCATCCGCTACAATCTGATGCGGCCGGGCGATGTGCTGTTCGGCAATAACCATCAGCTCTACAACGTCATCATCACCGCCCATGGCCTCCTCATGGTGTTCTTCCTGGTGATGCCGGCCTTGATCGGCGGCTTCGGCAACTGGTTCGTGCCGCTGATGATCGGCGCGCCCGACATGGCGTTTCCGCGCATGAACAATATCAGCTTCTGGCTGCTCGTACCGTCCGCCTGCCTGCTCGTGGGCTCGACCTTGGTGGGCGAAGGCGCGGGCGTGGGCTGGACGGTCTATCCGCCGCTCTCGGCCAAGCTCTACCATCCCGGGCCATCGGTCGACATGGCGATCTTCTCGCTGCATCTGGCCGGCGCCTCTTCGATCATGGGCGCCATCAACTTCATCACCACCATCTTCAACATGCGCGCGCCGGGCATGACGCTGCACAAGATGCCGCTGTTCGTGCTGGTCGATTCTCGTTACCGCGTTTCTGCTGCTCCTCTCGCTGCCGGTGCTGGCCGGCGCCATCACCATGCTGCTGACCGACCGCAATTTCGGCACCACCTTCTTCGATCCGGCGGGCGGCGGCGATCCGCTGCTGTTCCTCAACTTGTTCTGGTTCTTCGGCCACCCCGAGGTCTACATCATGATCCTGCCGGCATTCGGCATTATCAGCCAGGTGATCTCGACCTTCTCGAAGAAGCCGATGTTCGGCTATCTCGGCATGGCCTACGCGATGGTGTCGATCGGCGTCATCGGCTTCGTCGTCTGGGCGCACCACATGTTCACCACCGGCATCAGCGTCGACACCGAGGCCTATTTCACCGCCGCGACCATGGTCATCGCGGTGCCGACCGGCATCAAGATCTTCTCGTGGATCGCGACCATGTGGGAGCGGCTCGATCGAGTTCAAGACGCCGATGCTGTGGGCGATCGGGTTCATCTTCCTCTTCACCGTCGGCGGCGTGACCGGCGTGGTGCTGGCCAATGCCGGCCTCGATCACGAGCTGCACAACACCTATTACGTGGTGGCGCATTTCCACTACGTGCTGTCAGCTTGGGCGCGGTGTTCGGGCTCTTCTGCGGGCTTCTACTACTGGATCGGCAAGATGTCGGGCCGGCAATACAACGAGACCTTCGGCAAGATCCATTTCTGGACGACCTTCATCGGCGTCAACCTGACCTTCTTCCCGATGCATTTCCTCGGGCTCGCCGGCATGCCGCGGCGCATCAGCGATTACCCCGATGCCTTCGCCGGCTGGAACATGGTGCCTCGATCGGCTCCTATATCTCCGGCGCCTCGACGCTGTTCTTCGTCTTCATCATGTTCCATACCCTCTTCGCCGGCAAGCGCGTCGGCGCCAATTACTGGGGCGAGGGCGCGACCACCCTCGAATGGACGCTGCCCTCGCCGCCGGCCTTCCATACCTACGAAGAGTTGCCGGTCATCGCCGCCGAGCCCGGCCACTGAGCGGGGGCGCGACAGCCTCTGGCCGATCTCGCCGCCGCCGTTCATGCGCCGCCCGCGGTCGGCGATTACGTCGCGCTATTGAAGCCGCGCGTCATGTCGCTCGTCGTCTTCACCGGCTGGGTCGGGCTCGAGATCGCGCCGGGGCATCTCCATCCGCTGCTCGCCTTCACCGCCGTGCTGTGCATCGCGGTCGCGGCGGGCGCTTGCGGGCGCGATCAACATGTGGTATGACCGCGATATCGACGCGGTGATGGAGCGCACGCGCGACCGGCCGCTGCCGGCCGGGCGGGTGGCGCCGGGCGATGCGCTCGGCTTCGGCGTGGTGCTGGCAATCGGCTCGGTTATCTTGATGGGCCTCGCCCTCAACCTGGTCGCGGCGGCGCTGCTGGTCCTGACCATCGCCTTCTACGTCTTCGTCTATACCATCTGGTTGAAGCGCCGCACGCCGCAGAACATCGTCATGGGGGGCGCCGCCGGCGCATTTCCGCCGCTCATCGGATGGGCCGCCGCGACCGGGCAGATCGGGGTTCCGGCGCTGGTGCTCTTCGCGCTCATCTTCTTCTGGACGCCGCCGCATTTCTGGGCGCTCGCGCTCTATCGGGCGGGCGACTACGCCAAGGCCGGCGTGCCGATGCTGCCGGTCATCGCAGGACCGCGCGAGACCAAGAAACAGATGCTGCTCTACACGCTGGTGCTGTGGCCGGTGGCGCTGGCGCCGGCGCTCATGGGCTTCGCCAGCCTCTACTATGGCGCGGCGGCGCTCGTCTTGTCGGCGCTGTTCACGGCTGCGGCACTGCGCGTCATGGTGGATCCGGGCATGCGGTCGGCCAAGCAGATGTTCGGCTTCTCGATCGTTTATTTGTTCCTGCTCTTCGCTCTTCTGGTCGCGGACCACGCAGCGTCGCTGGCAGCGGCGTTGGGGTCATGAGCTGGGCCGCCGCGGTGGACGAACGGCAAAGGCGACGGCGCGGCAAGAACCTCGCTCTCCTCGGCATCCTGCTGGCGCTGATCTTGCTGCTCTATTTTGTCACCATCGTTCGGCTGGGGATGCTGCCGTGACCGCGCGGGCGGGCCACAAGGGCCTCACCGCCGGGGCGCTCCTCGGCATCGTCGGCGCGATGTCGGTGCTGGTCGCCTTCTCGGTGCCGCTCTATCGCTTGTTCTGCGCCGCCACCGGCTATAAGGGCACCACTCAGCGGGTCAGCGTCGCGGCCGTCAACGAGGTGACGAGCCGAACCATCACCGTGCGCTTCAATTCCGCGATCGCGCCAGGCCTCGATTGGGAGTTTCGGCCCAAGCAGCGCTCGGTCAACGTCCATCCCGGCGAGGTGAAGGTGATCCACTACCTCGCCGTCAATCTCAGCCGCGAGCCCACCACCGGCACCGCCACCTTCAACGTGACGCCGGACAAGGTCGGTCTCTATTTCGACAAGCTGCAATGCTTTTGCTTCACCCAACAGCATCTGGAGGCCGGCGCGAGCGCCGATCTCGCGGTGCAGTTCTTCGTCGATCCCGATATCGTCAAGGATCGGAACGACGACGACATCGACACCGTCACTCTGAGCTACACCATGTTCCGCGCCAAGGGCGACGACGATGTGTCGCTCGGCTCGTCCGCCTCAACGCCAGCGCTTTCCGTCAATTGACAGTCGAGACCCGAAGATGAGCACCGAGTCGTCCGAGCACTTCGATTATCACGGCCACCACCATCCCTATCATCTGGTCGATCCGAGCTTCTGGCCGATCATCGGCGCGCTGTGCGCCGGGGTCTTGTTCGCGGGCGCGGTGCTGTTCTTCCGCGGCTATGGCTGGGAGGTGATGGGGGCGGGCGTCCTCGGCGTCCTTGCCATCATGTTCCTGTGGTGGCGCGACGTGATCCGCGAGGCGGTCCATGGCGGCTATCACAATCCGATCGTGCAGATCGGGCTGCGCTTCGGGATGGCGCTGTTCATCGCCTCCGAGGTGATGTTCTTCGCGGCCTTCTTCTGGGCATATTTCAGCGCGGCGCTGTTTCCGACCGCGGCCATGGGCGGGATGTGGCCGCCCAAGGGCATCCATCCCTTCGACCCGTTCGAGGTGCCCTTCCTCAACACCCTCGTTCTGCTGACCTCGGGCACGACCGTAACCTGGGCGCATCACGCGCTCATCGAGGGCAACCGCAAGGGGCTGATCCAGGGGCTCGCCGTCACCGTTGTCCTCGGCATTTGCTTCACTTCGCTGCAGGTCTATGAATACGCCCACTCCGCCTTCGGCTTCACCCAGGGCATCTATCCCTCGACCTTCTTCATGGCGACGGGGTTCCACGGCGCCCATGTCATCATCGGCACCACCTTCCTCGCCGTGTGCCTGTTCCGCGCCATCGCCGGGCAGTTCACGCCGACCCATCATTTCGGGCTCAGGCTGCGGCGTGGTATTGGCATTTCGTCGACGTGGTGTGGCTGTTCCTGTTCGTCTGCATCTATTGGTGGGGCAGCGCCGGCGCGGTCGGCGCCGGGTGAGTCGATGGCGGATACCGGTCCGCCGGTTTCGCCGCTGGTGGCGGCGCTACGCTGTCGCTGCCCGCGATGCGGCCAGGGCAAGCTCTTTGACGGGCTCTTGCACGTGGCGCCGCGCTGCTCGCATTGCGGCCTCGATTTCGCCGCCGAGGATGCCGGCGACGCGCCGGCTTTCGTCGTCGTTTTGATCCTCGGCGCCATCGTCGTTGGCCTGGCGCTGCTGGTCGAAAGCATCTTCGCGCCGCCGTTTTGGGTGCATGTCGTGCTGTGGACTCCGACGATCATCGGCGGCTCGATCGCCCTCTTGCGGCCGCTGAAGGCGGGGATGATCGCGCTGCAATACCGCCATCGCCGTCTGGGCGGCGCGCCTTAATGGGGCGGCGCGCCCTGTTCTGGCCCTCGGCCTGGACCGGCCTCGGCTTCGCGATCCTGATCGGGCTGGGCATCTGGCAGGTCCAGCGCCTCGGATGGAAGGAAGGCCTGATCGCCCAGCGCCAAGGCGCGCTGGCCGCAGCACCCGTCGCCCTCCCGGAGACGATAGAGGCCGCCGCCGCGCTCGAATTCCATCCGGTTCGCGCATCGGGCGTGTTCCAGAACGACCGCGAGCTTTATCTCAACGCCCAGTCCGTGGGGCGGGGCGATGCCGGCTTCGACGTGGTGACGCCCCTGAGCTTGCCCGACGGCTCGGTGCTTCTGGTCAATCGCGGCTTCGTGCCCACCGACAAGAAATCGCCCGAGACCCGGGCCGAGGGCGAGATTTCGGGCGCCACCACCGTCGTCGGTCTCTTGCGCCTCGCCCCCGCCGGCAAGCCGAGCATCTTCACCCCCGAAAACGATCCGGCGCGGAATTCCTGGTTCTATGTCGATCTCGCCGCGATGGCGAAAGCCGCCGCGATCGTCCATGTCCTGCCGTTCTATCTCGACGCCGATGCCAGCCCCAATCCCGGCGGCTGGCCGCAAGGCGGGCAAACCGAGACCGATCTTCCGAACAACCACTTGCAATATGCCTTGACCTGGTTTGCCTTGGCGGCGGCTCTCATCGTGATCTATGTCCGCTTCGCGCGCCGGCGTCTCGGAGAAACCAGATGAACTCGACAAGCCCTTATGGCGCGCTCGAGACCCGCTTTCGCCGCCTCGGCACGCTGCGCGAGGCGCTTGCCGTGCCTCGACTGGGACTTGGCGACCCAGATGCCCGAAGGCGGCGCCAGCGCGCGCGCCGAGCAGCTCGCCACGTTGAGGCTCTTGTGCCACGAGCTCGTCACCGACGAGGCCCTGCCCGATCTCCTCGCCGGCGCCGACGCGCAGAACGATCTCGATGCCTGGCAACGCGCCAATCTGCACGAGATGCGCCGCGCTTGGCAGCACGCGGCAGCCGTGCCCGCTGCCCTGGTCGAGGCCCACTCCCGGGCCTGCTCGGCCTGCGAGATGGCGTGGCGGGCGGCGCGGCCGGCCAATGATTTCGCCGCGATTCTGCCTAGTTTCCGCGAGGTCCTGGCGCTGGTGCGCGAGGTCGCCGCGGCCAAGGCGGAGCGCCTTGGCAAGACGCCCTATGACGCGCTGCTCGATCAATACGAGCCCGATGGCAGCGCCGCCGCGATCGATGCCCTCTTCGAGCCTCTGGCCGCGCGCCTCCCCGCATTGATCGACGAGGCCCTCCTGGCCCAAGCCCGCCGGCCGAAGCCGGTTGCGCCCGCTGGCCCGTTCCCTGTGGCGGCGCAGCGCGCGGCCGGGGTGACGCTGATGGAGCGGCTCGGCTTCGATTTCGCCCATGGCAGGCTCGATATCAGCCTCCACCCGTTCTGCGGCGGCACCCCCGACGACGTGCGGATCACCACGCGCTACGACGAGGCGGATTTTCGCGGCGCGCTGATGGGCGTGCTGCACGAGACCGGTCATGCGCTCTACGAGCGCGGCCTGCCCGAGGCGTGGCGCCGTCAGCCGGTCGGCAAGGCGCGCGGTATGAGCCTCCACGAAAGCCAGTCGCTCCTGATCGAAATGCAGGTTTGCCGCTCGCGCGGCTTCCTCGACTTCGCGGCGCCGATCCTGGCCCGAGCTTTTGGGCGCGATGGGCCGGAATGGAGCGCCGACAATCTCTACCGCCTCAACACGCAAGTCGAGCGCAGCCTCGTCCGCGTCGATGCCGACGAGGTGACCTATCCCGGCCATGTCATCCTGCGCTATCGGCTGGAGCGCGCCCTCCTATCGGGCGATCTGCCGCTCGAGGATTTGCCGAGGGCGTGGCACGAGGCGATGCGGGCGCTCATCGGCGTCGCACCTCCCGACGATCGCCTCGGGTGCCTCCAGGATATTCATTGGTATGACGGCGCCTTCGGCTATTTCCCGACTTATACGCTCGGGGCCATGACGGCCGCGCAATTGTTCGACGCGGCCAAGCGCGCCGATCCCGCGATCGAGCCGGGCATCGCCGGTGGCGATTTCGCGCCGCTCCTCGCCTGGCTCCGGGCCAATGTTCACGGGACCGCCTCGCGCTATTCGACGGCCGAGACGATCTTGCGCGCGACCGGCAAGCCGCTCGATCCCGCGATCTTCGAGCGGCACTTGCGAAGGCGCTACGTCGCCCTCTAATCTCGCCGCCGCCGATAAAAGCCCAGCGGAGCAGCCGACATGGCCCAGTTCGTTCTCATCGCGGAACTGCAGGTGAAGCCCGACACGGTCGAGAAGTTCGTGCCCCTCATTCTGGCGAATGCCCAGGCCTCGGTCGCGAAAGAGCCCGGCTGCTTGCAGTTCGACCTGACGCAAGCCGAGGACGACCGCACCAAATTCGCGCTCTACGAGGTCTATGCCGACGCGGCGGCGTTCGAGGCGCATGGCAAGATGCCCCATGTCCAGGAATTCTTCGCGGCCGCGAAGGACATGATCGCCGGGCGCGGGGCCAAGCGCCTTGCCCGGCTCGCCGGCTTCCACAAGCACTGACAGGCGCGCAAGCTTTCCGCGATGACCAGCGAGGCAAGCCGGTTGCCGCTCCGGGTCCACTCCTCGACCTGGGAAGCCGAAGGCGTGGTGTCCTTCGAGCTGCGCGATCCTGGCGGCGCCGCGCTGCCGCCTTTTACCGCGGGCGCGCATCTCGATCTCCATCTGCGCAACGGCATGCTGCGCTCCTATTCGCTAGTCAATAGTCAAGACGAGCGGCACCGCTACGTCATTGCGGTGCAGAAAGATCGCAAGAGCCGCGGCGGCTCGACCTGGGTGCATGACCGGCTTCGGGTCGGCGACATGATCGAGATCTCGGGCCCGCGCAATAATTTTCCGCTCGCCGAGGACGCGGCGCATTCGCTCTTCATCGCGGGCGGCATCGGCGTCACGCCGCTTTATTGCATGGTCCAGCGTCTCCATGCGCTCGGCCGCCCGCTGGAGCTTTATTACTGCGTGCGCACCCGGGCCGAGGCGGCCTTCCGAGCGGCGCTCGAGACGCTGGGCGCCGCGGGCAAAGCGAGAATCGTCTTCAATTTCGACGGCGAGCCGGGCTTCAAGCTCCTCGACATTGCCGGCGTGGTGGCGTCCGCGGCGCCCGGAACCCAGCTTTATTGCTGCGGTCCCTTGCCGATGCTCGCGGCTTTCGAGGAAGCGACAAACGCGCTCGAGAGGGAGCGCGTCCATGTCGAGTATTTCACGCCCAAGGAAGCGCCGGCCGCCGCCGGCGGCTTTACCGTGGTGGCGGCGAAGACCGGCCGGAGCTTCGTCATCCCGCCCGGCAAGACCATCTTGGAGACCCTGACCGATGCCGGGCTCCAGCTTGCTTGCTCGTGCCTCGAGGGCGTGTGCGGGACCTGCGAGACAAGGGTGCTCGAAGGCGTGCCCGACCACCGCGACGTCGTGCTGACCGAGGCCGAGCGCGTCGCCAACAAGACCATGATGATCTGCTGTTCGGGCTGCAAGGGCGACCGGCTGGTTCTCGATCTCTAGCGCGGCAGGATTCCGATCGAGTAGGTGGGATTCTCCTCCTTCGTCCGCTGACGATGCCATAAAGGCCGGCCCGATATTTCGATTTGGTTACAGTACAACGTCGGCGATGTTGCATTAATCGAAAGCAAATCACTGTGGCCGAGGATGCCTCCACTGCAACGGAGCGAGCCGGCCATGAGACAATATCGCTGCTATTTCTTGAACGCCGCATCGCGGATCATCGGAGCCCAGGCCTATCATTCCGAGGATGCCGCCGGGGCTTTGCGCGAGGCGCGCGCCCATCTCGCCGACCATGAATACCGCGCCGCGGCCGAGGTCTGGCAGGAAGAGGAATACATCGGCTGCGTCCTGCGCAGCGACGCCACCGATGCGGGAGTGACATATCCCGTCGAGCAGACCCTTTACGATCGGGTCGCCAAATGTCCGCTGCCACGCAAGGCGTCGTAAGGATAGGCGCTCGCCGAGGATCGGCGTGAACGAGGCCGCCTGACGGCGTTCTCAAGGCGCGCCGATAACGGCCCTTCCCGTGCCGTTGCTTGCCCGGCCCCCCGGGATTAGGCTCGCCCGGCCTTACCCTGCGCCTGGACGAGCCCTTGCCCTATATCAGCACCCGCGACGGACGGAATCCGCCGAATTCTTTGGCTTTCGACGAGGTCCTGCTCGCCGGGCTCGCGCCCGATGGCGGGCTTTTCGTGCCGCGATCCTGGCCGGCGCTCGATGCCGCCGCGCTCGGCGCGCTGCGCGGCCAATCCTACGCCGAGATCGCGGCGCGAGTGATGACGCCGTTCCTCGACGGCGCGATCGCGGGTGCCGAGTGGCGGGCGCTCGTGACAGACAGCTATCGCGGGTTCGACGATCCGGCAGTGGCGCCGTTGAAGGAGCTGGGGCAGGGGCTCTACCTGCTCGAGCTCTTCCATGGGCCGACGCTCGCCTTCAAGGATTACGCGCTGCAACTCGTCGGCCGGCTGTTCGATCATGTCCTGGCCAAGCGCCGCGCCCGCGTCACCATCGTGGGCGCCACCTCCGGCGATACCGGCTCGGCCGCCATCGCCGCGTGCCGCGACCGCGCTTCCGTCGATCTTTTCATGTTCTATCCCAAAGGCCGCATCTCGGCCATGCAGCGCCGCCAGATGACCACGGTGCAATCGCCCAATGTCCACGCCGTCGCCATCGACGGCACCTTCGACGATTGCCAGGATCTGGTGAAGGCGTTGTTCGCCGATGCGGCCTTCCGCCGCGATCTCAACCTCTCGGCGGTCAACTCGATCAACTGGGCGCGGATCATGGCCCAGACGGTGTATTATTTTGTGGCCTGGGCGGCGCTCGGCGCAAACGGCCATGAAATCTCGTTCGCGGTCCCGACCGGCAATTTCGGCAATGTCTATGCCGCGCATGCCGCGCGCCGCATGGGGCTGCCCGTCGCCGAACTGGTCATCGGCACCAACCGCAATGACATCCTGGCGCGCTTCATCAATAGCGGCGTCATGACCATCGGCCCGGTCGAGCCCAGCCTTTCGCCCAGCATGGATATCCAGGTCTCGAGCAATTTCGAGCGGCTTTATTTCGAGTTGAAGCACGGCGACGGCGCGGGCGTAGCCGAGGCGATGACCGAGTTCCGCCGGACCGGCACCTTGCCCGCGTCGGCCGCGGAGTGGCAGGAGGCGCGGCGGCTTTTTGCCGCCTACCGGGTCGATGACGAAGCGACCCTCGAAGAGATCGCCGCGACCTACCGCGCCACCGGCATCATGCTCGATCCGCATAGCGCAGTCGCGGTCGCCGCGGCCCGAGCGATGCGGCGCGATGCGTCGCGCCCGATGGTCGCGCTCGCCACCGCCCATCCGGCGAAGTTTCCCGAGGCGATCCGGCGCGCCATCGGCACAGAGCCCACCCTGCCGCCCGCGCTCGCCGCGCTGGCGCGGCTGCCCGAGCGCGACCTATCGCTGCCCAACGATCTCGGCGCGGTGCGCGCCTTCATTCGCCAGCGGGCGCGCTCGGTTGCCGTTGGAGCCTCGCTATGACAGTGACCGTCACGACCCTGCCGAATGGAATGCGCGTCGTCACCGACACCATGAATTCGGTCGAGACGGTCTCGATCGGCGTCTGGGTCGATGTCGGCACCCGTCACGAGCCCGCCGCGATCAACGGCGTCGCGCATCTCTTGGAGCACATGGCGTTCAAGGGCACGGCGCGGCGCTCGGCGCTCGACATCGCCTCCGAGATCGAGGCGGTGGGCGGACACGTCAACGCCTATACTTCGCGCGAGCACACCGCCTATTACGCCAAGGTGCTGAAGGCCGATCTCGGCCTCGCGGTCGATATCCTCGCCGACATCCTGCAGCACTCGATCTTCGACGCCGCCGAGCTCGAGCGCGAGCGCACCGTCATCCTGCAGGAGATCGGCCAGGCGCAGGACACGCCCGACGACATCATCTTCGATCTGTTCCAGGAACGCGCCTATCCCGGCCAGCCGATGGGACAGCCCGTGCTGGGCCGCGCCGAGATCATCAAAGCGCTCGGGCGCGACAGCATCGCCGAGTATCAACAGCGCAACTATGCCGCGCCCGGCATGATCCTCGTCGCGGCCGGCAATCTCGCGCATGACGCGCTGGTGGCCTTGGCCGAGCGCGAATTTTCCGCGCTTTCGCTGCACGGCGAGGCGCGCACCGAGCCGGCGCGCTATCTCGGCGG
The DNA here is from genome assembly GCA_963803265.1 of uncultured Alphaproteobacteria bacterium. Classification (GTDB taxonomy): domain Bacteria; phylum Pseudomonadota; class Alphaproteobacteria; order ATCC43930; family CGMCC-115725; genus CAIKMD01. The sequence continues at coordinate 50,447 of CAWDLZ010000013.1, forward strand.
CGATCTACGCGAGCGGCGCGACCTCGAGCAAGTTCATCTGGTGCTGGGGTTCCCCGGCTTCGCCTTCGGCGACCGCGACTACTATGCCGCCTCGGTGCTGTCAACCGCGTTCGGCGGCGGCATGTCGTCGCGCCTGTTTCAGGAAATCCGCGAGAAGCGCGGCCTCGCCTACACCATCTACTCGTTTTCCCACAGCTACTCCGACGGCGGCGTGTTCGGCATCTATGTCGGCACCGGCGAGGCCGAAACCGCCGAGCTGATGCCCCTTCTGTGCGACGAGGTCGTCAAGCTCGGCAAGGGGTTGGCGGGTATCGAGCTCGAGCGCGCGCGGGCGCAATTGAAGGCCGGCCTCCTCATGTCGCTCGAAGGCACCACCGCGCGCTGCGAGCAACATGCCAGCCATATGCTCGTCTTCGGCCGCCCGCTCGATCCCGCCGAGCTCGTCGGCCACATCGATGCGGTCGACGAAGACGCGGTGATCCGCGTCGCTTCGCGCTTATTGAGCGCGGCGCCGACGCTGGCGGCGTTGGGACCGATCGGGCGGATCGAGGATTACGCCCGCCTCGCCGACCGGCTGAAGCGCTGAGCCGGGTTGAGGGGGGGACGGGGTGGCGCTCGATCTGTTGCGGCTGCCGCGCTTGTTCGGGACCGCGCCGCCGCCCTTTCGTCTCGCCGGCAAGCGGGTCGTCCTGCGCGCGCCCGAGCGCCAGGATTGGCGCGGCTGGGCCGAGCTGCGCGGCGCCTCGCGCGCTTTCCTCGTGCCGTGGGAGCCAAGCTGGGGCGAGGATGCGCTGTCGCGCGCAGCGTTCCGCCGGCGCCTCGCGCGATACGCGCTCGAATGGCATACCGATCAGGGCTACACCTTCTTGCTTTCCCGCGTTACGGACGAAGCGCTCGTGGGCGGCATCAGCCTGACCAATCTGCGCCGCGGCGTCGCCGAGACCTGTAGCATCGGCTACTGGGCCGGCGCGCCCCATGCCCGTCAGGGCTACATGACCGAAGGACTGGCGCTCGCCCTCAAATTCGCGTTCGAGCGGCTCAAGCTGCACCGGCTCGAAGCCGCGTGCTTGCCGCATAACGCCGCCAGCCGCGGCCTGTTGTTGAAATCGGGCTTCCGCGAAGAGGGTTACGCCCGCGAATATCTTTGCATCGACGGCAAATGGCAGGACCATGTCCTGTTCGCGATGCTCGCCACCGAGTGGAAGTCCGGAAGCGATCAGCGCGCGTAAGGCCGGCGCGTAAGCTCGAGGCCTGACTCGGGTCGTAGGCCCTTGCGGAATCGTGCCGCGACGGGCTTAAGTGGACGAGGACGAAGAAGCAGGTCAGGGAGAGGTTTCGCATGGACGGACGGAGCGAGACGGGCGGCGGCATCGGCAAGCCGGTGCAACGCAAGGAGGATTTGCGCCTCCTCACCGGCAAGGGCCATTACGTCACCGACCAGCGCCTGCCAGGCATGGCGTTTGCCGCGATGGTTCGCTCGCCCCACGCTCACGCCCGCATTGTTTCGATCGCGACCGAGCGGGCGAAAGCCGCGCCGGGCGTCATCGCCGTCCTCACCGGCGCGGATTTCATCGCCGACGGGTTGAAGGCGATGGATCATCGCCCCACGCTGGTCGGGCCGCCCGACGTCACGGTTCGCGTGCGCGAGGGCTTCACCATCTTTACCCATGCGGAGCCAATGCTGCCCGCCGACAAGGCGCGCTATGTCGGCGAACCGGTCGCGATGGTGGTCGCCGAGACCCAGGATCAGGCGAAAGATGGCGCCGAGCTGGTAGAGGTCGAATACGAAGCGCTTCCCGCCGTGACCATGGCGGCCGACGCGGTGAAGGCTGGCACGCAGAGGGTGTGGGACGAGGCGCCCTCGAATCTCTGCGTCGATGTCGAGGTCGGCGACAAGGCGGCGACCGACGCGGCCTTCGCCAAGGCCGCTCATGTGACGCGGCTCGACACTTGGGTGCAGCGCGTCACCGGGACCCCGATGGAGCCGCGCAACGCCGTGGGCGATTTCGATGCCTCTAGCGGGCGCTACACGCTCTACGCCGGAACCGGCAGCGGCGTGGCGAAGGAAAGAGTCGATCTCGCCAGCGTCCTGGGCGTCGCGCCCGAATTCTGCCGCGCCTTGTGCGGCGACATGGGCGGAAATTTCGGCACCAGGAATTTCTTTTTTCCGGAATACGGGCTGCTGCCCTGGGCGGCACGGCGGATTGGGCGCCCGGTCAAATGGCTCGGCGAGCGGCAGGAATCCTTCCTCAGCGACTACCAGGGCCGCGACCTGACCGTCACGGCCGAGCTGGCGCTCGACGGGCAAGGCAACTTCCTCGGCTTGCGCGGCACCAATCTCAGCAATGTCGGCGCCCACACCATCGCCTTCGTCCCGCTCCGGAAGGGGCTCGGCCAGATGTCGGGCGTCTACACGATCCCGGCCACGCATTTCCGCGGCTGTGCGGCGCTCACCAATACCGTGCCGACGACCCCCTATCGCAGCGCCGGCCGGCCCGAGGCGGTCTTTGTCATCGAGCGGCTTATCGACCTGGCGGCCGACGAGCTCGGAATCGATCCTGTGGCGCTGCGGCGGCGCAACCTGATTGCGCCGGCGGCGATGCCCTACACCAATTCCGTCGGCCAGACCTACGACAACGGCGAATATGAAAAGGGCATGGACGCGGCATTGAAGCTCGCGGATTGGCAGGGTTTCGCCGCGCGGCGCGGCGAGGCAAAGCGGCGCGGCATGCTGCGCGGCATCGGCGTCGCCAATTACATCGAGATCGCCGGCGGCTTCCCGCGCGAGCGCGCCGAGGTCACGGTGCGGCCCGAGGGCCGCGTCGAGCTGGTCTGCGGCACCATGAGCAGCGGCCAGGGCCACGAAACCAGCTTCGCCCAGCTCCTGACCGAGTGGCTCGGCGTGCCCTTCGACAGCATCGATTACGTCGCCCACGACACCGCGCGGGTCAGCGTCGGCGGCGGCTCGCATTCCGGGCGCTCGATGCGGATCGCCAGCCTCGCCATCGGCAAGGCGTCGGACGACATTATCGAGAAAGGCAAGCGGATCGCGGGCCATCTTCTGGAAACTTCGCCCGTGGATATCGAATTCGCGCGCGGCACTTTCACGGTCAAGGGCACCGATCGCCGCATCGGCATTTTCGACGTGGCGAAGGCGGCGGCGACGCGCAGCGATCTGCCCGAGGAGCTGCGCGGCAAGCTCGACGCCGTCGGCGATCAGACCGTCGGCGTCGGCGCCTGGCCTTCGGGCACGCATGTCTGCGAGGTCGAGATCGATCCCGATACCGGGCTCGTCCGCATCGTCAAATGGTCCGGGGTCAACGATGTCGGGCTCGCGATCAATCCGCTGATCCTGCACGGCCAAACCCACGGCGCCGCGGCGCAAGGCATCGGCCAGGCCGTGTTCGAGCTATGCCATTACGACCACGACAGCGGTCAGTTGCTGTCGGCGTCGTTCATGGATTACGCCGTGCCGCGCGCCGATACCTTGCCGTCCTTCGATTGCGCCCTCGTCGAGCTGCCGGCGACCAGCCACCGCTATGGCATCCGGCCCGGCGGCGAGGGTGGCACGACGCCCGCGCTGGGTGCCGTCATCAACGCCGTCGTCGATGCGCTCTCGGAGCTCGGCGTGCGGCACGTCGAGATGCCGGCCACGCCCGAGCGCGTGTGGCGCGCGATCCAGGAAGCAAAGGCGCGCCGTTGAGCGAAGGCGCGGCTTATGCCTTGGCGCGTGCCGCGCCGAGGGCGCGCCAAAGCTTTTCCGGGGTCGCGGGCATTTCGATCTGGGGCGCGCCGATTTGCGCGAGCGCGTCGTTGACCGCGTTCATCGCCGCCGGTATCGCGCCGATCGTCCCGGCTTCGCCCACGCCCTTGACGCCGAGCGGGTTGCGCGTCGTCGGAAAGCTGTTGCCGCCGAGATCGAAATCGCAGAAATCGTCGGCCCGCGGCATGCAATAATCCTGGAACGAGCCGGTCAGAAGCTGGCCGCTCGCGGGATCGTAATTGATATCCTCCATCAGCGCCTGGCCGATGCCCTGCACGATGCCGCCTTGAATCTGGCCCTCGCAGATGAGCGGATTGAGCACGCGGCCCACATCGTCAACGGCGGCATAGCGGGTGAGCGCGAGCTTGCCGGTCTCCTCGTCGATTTCGATCTCGCAGATGTGAGCGCCGCTCGGGAAGGTCGCGGAGTTGGCCGGGCCGTAGCTGGAGCTTTCGGTCATGCCGATCTCGACGTCGTTCGGCAATTGTCCCCATTCGAAAGAATGGCGCGCGACCTGCGCCATGCTGACGGATTTGTCGGTGCCGGCGATGGCGAATTTGCCCTTATCGAACACGATGTCGCTCGTCGCCGCCTCCATCATATGCGCGGCGATCTTCTTGCCCTTCTCGATCAGCTTGTCGGCCGCGCCCGTGACCGCGCCGCCCGCGAGAATGGCCGAGCGCGAGCCGAACGTCCCGACGCCCTGCGTCACCAGATCGGTGTCGCCGTATTCGTAGCGAATGAGATCGGCGTCGATGCCGAGCTTTTCCGAGAGTACCTGCTTGAACACCGTGCCATGGCCCTGGCCGTGATCCATGCTGCCCGTGATCAGCGTGACGGTGCCCGACGCATCGAAGCGCACCTCGGCGAATTCGTAATCGCGCCCGCCGGTGGCGGCGACCGCGGTGGCGACGCCGAAGCCCAGGATCTTGCCGCGCTGCCGCGCTTCGGCGCGGCGCCGCGGCAGGTCGGCATGGCCGGCGAGAGCCAGCGCATCCTCGAGGTTCTTGCCGAAATCGCCGGTATCGTAAACCTGCTTCAATGGCGTGGTGTAAGGCATCGCCCGCGCCGGGATGGTGTTGCGCCGGCGCAGTTCGGCGGGCTCGATCCCGAGCTGGCGCGCCGCCTTGTCGATGATGGTTTCGGTCACGAAGATCGGCTCGGGCCGGCCGCCGCCGCGATAGGGCGCGATCGTCATGGTGTTGGTCAAAACCGCCTTCACCTGGGCATGGACTGCCGGAAACGTATAGGTATTGACGAGGCAGCCGAGCGCGACCGTGAGGGGAATGGTCGGGCGCTCGGACGAGAAATAAGCGCCGATCGAGGCGGCGTTGCGTGCCCGGAGCGCGAGGAATTTCCCGTCCTTGTCGAGCGCCAACTCGGTATCGACGACGCTGCCTCGGCTCTGCTCGTCGGTCAGAAGTCCCTCGCTGCGCTCCGAGGTCCAGCGCACCGGCCGTCCCGTGATCTCGGCGGCATAGAGCGACAGCGCGTATTCCGGCGAGCAGCCGCCCTTCATGCCGAAGCCGCCGCCCATATTGTCGCAGATCACGCGGAACTTGTTTTGCGGCAGCTTGAAGATCTGTCCGGCCAGCACGGCGCGCGTGCCATGCGCCGACTGCACCGTGCAGCGGATGGTATAGCGGCCGTCCACGGCGTCGTATTGGCTGAGGCAGCCGCGCGGTTCCATGGTGTTGGCCGTGATGCGGTTGATGACGATCTTGTGGCTGACGAGGTGGGTGGCCTTGGCGAAGGCGGCGTCAACCGCGGCCTTGTCGCCGGCCTCGTGGAAGAAGCATTCATTGCCGGGGTTGTCGTCATGGAGCGCGGGCGCGCCCGGAGCCAGCGCCGCCTCCGCGGTGATGACGGCCGGCAGCGTGTCGTAAGCCACCTCGATCAGCTCGGCCGCGTCCTTGGCCTGGTTCAAGGTATCGGCCACGACGAAGGCGACCGGATCGCCGACATAGCGGACGCGGTCGCGCACCAGCAGAGGCTGCGGGCAGACATAGGCCGGCGTGCCATTGCTGCGCTTGCGCGGAACGAAGGGACGGGTCGTGCCGAGACCGCGCTTGGCGAGGTCGGCAGCGGTCAGCACGCATAGCACGCCCGGCGCGGCGGCGGCGCGCTTCACGTCGATCGAGAGGATGCGCGCATGGGCATGGGGCGAGCGCAGCACAGTGGCCTGCGCCTCGCCCGGTGCCTTCATGTCGGAGACATAGCGCCCCTTGCCCTTTAAGAGACGAAAATCCTCCTCCCGGGGTACCGCCTGGCCGATGCTTTGGACGCTCATGTTTTCCCCTCCGACTTTACGACAGTATAGCAAATTTCGTCGCCTGGGCCGAACATAAGGAAAAGAGGGCCGCCGCGGCCCCGTGCGAAGGAGGACGGAAATGGCACGCCAGAAATCGCCGCCGATCGACCGGAATTATCGCAGGCCCAAGATCAAGCTGCCGCCCGGAGCCTGCGACACCCATTTCCACTTCATCGGTCCGCAATCGCGGTTCCCGCTGATGCCCAACCACGTCTTCAGCCATCTCGATTTCGAGGACACGACGATGGACGATTGGGTTGTCATGCAGGAAGCGCTGGGCCTGTCGCGCGGGCTGCTCGTGCAATCCATGATGTATGGCAATGGCTACGAAATCGCGCTGCACGGCTTGTCGCGCTTTCCCGACCGCCTGCGCGCCGTGATCTCGCCGTGGTCCGAGACCACCGATCGCGAGTTTGAAATCCTGACCAAGGCCGGCGTGATCGGCGCGCGATTTGCTTGGCGAACCTCGCCCATTCTCGACGAGCGCATGGTCCGGCGGGTTCACGAGTATGGCTGGTCGGCGCATTATCTCGTCCACGGCATGGATTGGAATCGGCAGATCCTAGCCTCGCCCGGCCGCTTCGTGCTCGAGCATGCGGGCGGCGTACCGCCCGAGAGGGGCATCGACAGCCCCGAATTCAAGTTCGTGCTGCAATGCCTCGATACCGGACGATGCTGGGTCAAGATCAATCCGCGGTTTTCCGGCGAGGACACCTTTCCATTCTCGGACACCATCCCGATCGTAAGGAAGCTCGCCGAGCACGCGCCGAACCGGCTGCTCTGGTGCACCGACTGGCCGCATCCGCAATACTTCAAGCCGATGCCGAACGACGCCGACCTCGTCGATATCATGCTCGATTGGGTGGCGGACGAGGCGACCCGCAACCTCATCTTCGTCGCCAACCCGGCCGAGCTATGCGGCTTCCCGCCGGTCGAAAAGGGCTGAGGCGGCGGTCAGGGCGCGATCATGCGGGCGGCGTCGGGATTCGACTTGATCAGGCCCTGGTCGCGCGCCAGGTCGATGAAGAACTGGACCTGTTCCGGCCGGACCGTGACTTCGAGATTGGGCATCGGCGACTTGGCCGCGACCGCGGGCGGCAGCTTGGTGTATTTGGCGAGGCTTTGCTTCGCCTTGTCGGGGTCGCGGGCGATGAACTGAATGGCCTCGGCCAGCGATTGGCGAAACGCCTCGATCGTCGGCCGGTTGGCCTCGGCCCAGGCCCGCGTCGTCGCATAGACCGAGGTGAGCGAGCCCGTCGGCATGGTCGCGTCGGGATCGCCGATGACGTAGCCGACCTCGGCCACGCGGTCATAATAGGGATCGATGGCATCGACGGCGTCGAGAATCCCCGCGCCCAGCACGTCGGCCATCTGCTGGAATCCGACCTCGGCGAAATTGACCTTGTTGTTATCGACGCCGTTTTCCTTGAGCCAGCGCCGTGTGATGACATGGATGAGGGTGTTGAGCGAAGGCACGCCGACCGTCTTGCCGACGAGGTCGGCGGGCTTGTGGAGGTTGCTGCCGTTCCTCACGAAGACCCCGGTGCGCGACGCCGAGGGCGACACGTTCGACGAGGCGACGAACACGATGTCGAGCCCGGAATCGTCGGCCTGGATCACGGCGAGCGCCGAGGGCGTGACGATTTGCGCGGTCTGCCCAATGAGCGCGGAAATCACCGCGCCTTGATTGGTCAAGAGCACAAGATCGACGTCGAGACCGTGCCGGGCGAAGATGCCCTCGTCCTTGGCCGTATAGGACGGCATCAGGCCAGTCGTCGGCGCGTAGAGCACGGTGAGCTTTTCGGCGGCATGCGCGGCCGGGGCCAAGCCGATCCCAAGCAAGACGGCCAACAACGCGGCGTTTTTTTTCATGGCTTTCCTTCCGTTGCCGCTATTATTGACAGGCCTTGGCCGGTCCGACAACCGCGCCGGCCGGATTTAGGGGAGAAACGTCATGGATGGGCAGCAGATCGAGCGCGTGGTCGGGGTTTGTCTCGCGAAATTCCACTGCGATTGGCAGAGGGTCGCGCGCGCTGGAAGAGAACGCTGATGGCCCGGGGCGGCGGCGACGAGGCGCGGCGCAAGCGATTGAAGTTCCGGCGGCTGCTGCGACCGGGGCGGTTCACTCCGATGCCCGGCGGATTCAGCCCGCTCTATGCGATGCTGGCCGAAGCGGCGGGGTTCGAGAGTTACTTTCTGCCCGGCTCGCAACTATCGCATTTTCTCTATGGCGTGCCCGACAACGGCATCATCGGCCTGCGCGATCTCGTCGATCACGCCCGGCACATGGCGGCGCACACGAACATCCCGATACTCGTCGATGCCGACACCGGCTACGGCAATGCGGTGAACGTCCACTTCGCGGTGCAGGAAATTATCCGCTCGGGGGTCGCCGCGATGCAGATCGAGGATCAGGAGGCGCCGAAGAAATCCGGCACCGCCGCCGGGCGTCGTCTCATCGCGGTCGAGGAAGCCGTCGGCAAGATCAAATCCGCGGTCGCTGCCCGCGACGAAATCGATTCGGAATTCGTGATCTGCGCGCGTTGCGACGGCATCGGCGCGGAAGGATCGAATTTCGACGACACGCTCAAGCGCTGCGTCGCCTATGTGAAGGACGGCGGCGCGGATCTGATCTGGCTGAATTCCGTCCAATCGCTGGCGCAGCTGCGGCGCGCCACGCGCGAAATTCCCGGACCCGTCCTCGCCATCTGGGGCGGCGAGACGGCGCCGCCGAGCTGGTCGGAATACGCGCGAACCGGGCTGCGCATCGCGCTCTATCCGACTATCGCCGCGACATCGGGGCTGCAGGCCGCTTGGGAAGTGCTGTCCGACTTCAAACAGCGCGGCGCCCAGGCGCTGCTCGATTGGAATCGGCGCGTCGCCGCCAACAAGTTCGGCCAGCCCGACATCAAGAAACTTCTCGGCTACGACAAGATTCTCCAGATCGAGAAGCGCTACCTGCCGGCTTCGGCGCAGCGCGACTACAAATCGACCTGGGGCCACAAGATCAGTTTCGCCGACGCGCCCGCCAGGAAACGCAAGCCCGCAAAGAAGCGCCGCGGCTGAGACTAGCCTTTGAGCATCTTCTCGTAATCGGCGCCCATGACGCTCGCCATCGGCTTGCCCGCGCGGGCCGCCTCGGCCATCGCCGCCTCGCGCGCGGCGATCGGCTCCGCGGTCGCTATGACTCGGCCAGCTCCGCCGCCTTGACGAAAACGACGCAACTGCTGTCGGCGACGACATAGTCGCCGTCCGCGACCTCGATTTCGCCGATCCGGATCGGCTGGCCGCTCGATCTCTCGACGATGCGCCCCCGCGCCGTGCGTGCCGTCGCCGACCGGGCATAGACCGGAAAGCCGAGTTCCAATGCCTCGTCGATGTCGCGCGCCGGCCCATCGACGATCACGCCGGCAACGCCCTTGGCGCGCGCGCCGATCGACAGGATGCCGCCCCAGCCGGCGGCCTCGATGCCGGTCCGCTGCTCGACGACGATGACGTCGCCGGGATCGGCCGCCTCGATGGCCGCGGTGCAGAGATGCCGCGACGCGGGCGCGCCCGAGACCGGACCGAGTGCCACGGTTCGCACGCGGCCGGCGATGCGCTTAGGCACCGAGCGGGGCGCGAGCCCCGAGACCGCGCCCTCGAGGCCGAGCCGGTCCAATGCGTCCGAGATCGCGCAACTATCGAGCTTGCGCAGCCTTTCGATCATGTCCTCGGGCATGGTCAGTCCCTTGCCGGTTTGCAATTCATCCTAGAAACTCATTATAATAGGCATAAATTCTTAGGGAGTGGCGCATGATCATCGACGTTCACGGCCACATGAGCGCGCCCGTCGAGCTCTGGGCTTATAAGGCGGGGCTCCTTGCCTCGCGCGGGTCGCACGGGCGCGGCGGCGTCCATGTCAGCGACGATCAGCTGCGCGCATCGCTCAACGCCAAGGAGACTTTCGGCGGCGGCCATCTCGATCTCCTGGACAAGCACCGCACCGATTTCCAGCTCATCTCGCCGCGGCCGTTCCAAATGATGCATAGCGAGAAACCGGGGCGGCTGATCCAGTGGTTTCACGAGGAAACCCACAACATCATTCACCGCCAGGTTCAGCTGTTCCCCGACCGGTTCGCCGGCGTCGGCATGCTGGCCCAACAGGCGGGGCAACCGATCGCCGTGGCCCTTCCCGAGCTCGAGCGCTGCGTGAAGCAGATGGGCTTCGTCGGCTGCCTGGTGAATTCCGATCCGTTCGAGAACTCGGGCACCGAGGCGCCGGGCCTCGGCGACCGCTACTGGTATCCGCTCTATGAAAAGCTGTGCGAGCTCGACGTTCCGGCGATGCTTCACGGCACCGGCTCGCGCTCCGAACGAGTGAGCTATTCCACCCATTTCATCAACGAGGAAACCTCGTCGACCATCCATCTGGTGAATTCCAAGGTGTTCGAGGATTTCCCGACGCTCAAATTCATCATTCCGCATGGCGGCGGCGCGGTTCCCTACCAACTCGGGCGGTTCGACGCGCCGTCCTTGCGCGGAATGCGCAGCGGCGGCAAACGCTTCGCCGACAAGCTGCGCAATGTTTGGTTCGATACCACGCTCTACACGCCGCTGGCGCTCGAGCTGCTGATCAAGACGGTCGGCAGCGATCGCTGCCTGTTCGCGACCGAATGCCCCGGCACCGGGACCGCGCCGAGCCCGGAGACCGGACGCTCGATGGACGATATCGCGCCGTTCATCGAGGGATTCGAGTGGCTCGGCGCCGCCGACAAAAAGCTGATCTTCGAGGACAATGCGCGAAAACTCTTCAAGCTGAACGCGAAAGGACGGCTCTGACCATGGCCAAGATCGTCCTCGGAATCGGGACCTCGCATGGGCCCATGCTCTCCACCCCGCCGGATCAATGGGGCCAGCGCGTCCTCGCCGACCGGCGCAACCCCGAGCACTGGTTCAAGGGCAAGGCTTATACCTTCGATCAATTGGTCGCGCTGCGCGCGAACGAGAATCTCGATGCGCAGATCACGCAGAAGGTTTGGAACGAGCGCCATGCCGCGTGCCGGCGGGCGATCGGCAAGCTTGCCGACATTTTCGCCGAGGCCAAGCCCGACATCGCGGTCATCGTCGGCAACGATCAGATGGAAATGTTCAAGGACGGCCTCATTCCGGCGATGAGCGTCTATCGCGGCGCGACCATCCCCAACCAATACCCTAGCGAGGCCGAGATCGCGGCGCTGCCGCCCGGCATCGCAATCTCGATCGAGGGCCACATCCCCCCGGAAGGCGGCACCTATCGGGGCCTGCCCGAACTGGCGACACACATCACGGAAAGCGCAATCGCGGACCGGTTCGACATCGCGTCGATCACGGCGCTGCCCGCCGCCTACCACCACATTCCCCACGCCTTTGGCTTCGTCTATCGCCAGATTATGAACGACAAGCCCGTCCCCTCCGTGCCGGTCGTGGCTCAACACCTTCTATCCGCCCAACCAGCCGAATGTCGGGCGCTGCTATGATTTCGGAAAGTCGTTGCTGCGCGCGATCAAATCCTGGAGCAGCGACGCGCGGGTGGCGCTCATCGCCTCGGGCGGCCTGACCCATTTCGTGATCGACGAGGCGGTCGATAATGCGGTCATGGATGCCCTGCGCCGCCGCAGCATCGCGTCGGTCGCCGCGCTGGGCGAGCCGATCTTCCAGGCAGGCACGTCCGAGATAAAGAACTGGGTTCCCGTGGCCGGCGCGATGGCCGATCTTGGGCTTGAGCCGACCGTCGTCAACTATGTGCCGTGCTATCGCTCGAGCGCCGGGACCGGCAACGCGATGGGCTTCGTTTACTGGCGGGCCTGATCGGCGCCGCCACGCCTGCGCCTATTCCGCGGCGTTCCTCGCGGCGGCGAGGTGCAGCTCGTGGAAGACCTCTTTGTATTTGTCTTTGTCGGGCGCGAGCAGCGAGGTCACGACGATCTCGGCGATCTTTTTCTTCATTGCCTGGCGGTCGTGGATGCGGAAGGGCGGTTCCTTGCCCGCCGCCATATCCTCCATCGCGGCGAGCAGCACGCGGCGCGCGCCGACGATGCCCTTGTCGCCATGGCCGAGATGCTCTTGCGAGCGGTCGTAGATCGGCCCCATCGCCTCGGTCGCCCAATTGTCGTGCAGCGCGAAGGAATGGCCGAGCCCGGCGAACCATACGTCCTTCATCGCCTTCCGGTCCTGGAGCCAGCGATTGGAGGCATTGCGCTCGGGCAGCTTGTCCTAGCCGAGCTTCCAATGCATGACCGCGTCGCCGCGCTCTTTTTCGAGATCGACGGGCTTGCTGCGCCGGAAGGCGAGCTGATACTTGACGTGTGACACATCGTCGATCGGCACGTGCCACAGCATCATGTAACCGTCGCCATCGATGGCGCCTCCCGCGACCGCGGCGATGTTCGGGCAGACGTAGTTCGAGAGGCGCAGATAGGCCTGCTCGTTGAGGTCGCGCATGGCATAGAGGCGAACGCCGAAATCGGTCCGCTCGACCTCCATGCGCGGCACGCCTTTGGTGAAGAATTCGTGGAACGGTCCGAGCGCGCTCTGTCCGACGCTGTTCTTCGCCTTGCCAAGGGCCAAATGCAGAAAGCTCAGATGGTAGGGATCGATGTCGCCCTCGAAGCCCTGGAGCCAGTTGCAGCGCTCGCGCGACCGGCTGATGAAACGATGGCTTTCCGGCGCCAACAGGCATTCCCATTCGGGCAGCGCGGGCGGCTCGCCGGTTCCGAGATAGGCGAAGATCATGCCGCCCAGCTCGCGGACCGGATAGCTCTTTTGCTTGATCATCTGGCAGAAATCGTGTCCCGGCGGCTCGGCCGGCTGCTGCAGGCACTTGCCGTTCACGTCATAGACCCAGCCATGATAGATGCAGCGCAACCCGCCATCCTCGATCCGCCCATAGCTCAGATCGCCGCCGCGGTGGGCGCAATGCAGGCCGAGGAGGCCGAGCCGGCCTTGCTCGTCGCGGAACAGCGTCAGCTTTTCGTCCATCACCTGGAGCGCCACCGGGGCATCCTCGGCCAAGTCCGAGAGCAGCGCGACCGGTTGCCAGTATTGCCGAAAAAGCTTGCCGCCCAGCGTCTCGGGCCCGGTGCGGGTCACGCGTTCATTCTGTTCCTTGGTCAGCATCGGCGGCTCCCGTCAATAGATTCGCGCGTCCAATTTACAGTAAGTCCCCGCATCCTACCATCAATCCGAAACCAGATTGCCGAGCAGCTCCCAATTTGTGCCATTGAAGACCTGGAACTGAACCTGCCGCACCAGCCGATAATTGTCCGGCGTGGTGGTGATGTTTATCCCGGGCAAGTTCATCGGCGGATGGACATTGGTGAGGTTCGACGCCTGCTTCATGATATTCGCGCGGGTTAGATCGTCGCCGGCCTTGCGCACCACTTCAGCGAGCAGAAACCCGGCGTCGTAGCCCGAGGCGGCGAGCGCCGGGTCGCTATCCTGGGTGTCGTATTTCTTGTGCCAGTCCTCGAACGCGATCACGTCTGGGTCCTTCGCCCAGCGCGGATCGGTCGCGTCCTTAATGGAAACCTCGGAGATGACGCCGACCGATTTGTCGAGCCCCGCGGGCCGCAGCGTGCCGTCGATCTGAGCGACGATGAGCGGGATGATGATCTTGGGCTTCCAGCCGGTGTCGAAGGCGCGGCGGATGGCTTGCGACGTCGCTTTGGGCGTCGAGAAGCTGGCCAGGACCTCGGCGCCCGAGGCCTGCAGGGTCGCGATCTGCGAATCGACGGTCGGGTCGGTGACCTCGTAGGACACGGCGCTGACGATCTGGTTCTTGGTGCCGGTGGTCTCCTTGATGCCCTGGAGATAGTCCTTGCCGAGGTCGTCGTTCTGGTAAAGCACAGCGATCTTCTTGCCCGGCATGGTCTCTTCGATGAACTTGCCGATCACCCTGCCTTCCGCGTAGTTGGTGATCGAGCCGCCGATCGTCCAAGGCGAAATCTTCGGATCGAAGAACGACCGGTTGCCGCTCGCCAGGAAAAGCTGCGGAATCTTGTTGTCGTTGAGGTAGCCGCGAACCGCGAGCTGGGTCGGCGTGCCGATCGAGCCGCCCATGAACAGCACCTGGTCCTGCTCCACGAGCTTGCGGGTGACCTCGACCGCCTTCGCCGGCGAATAGGCGTCATCCTCGGCGAGGTAGATGATCTTCCGCCCGTTGATGCCGCCCTTGGCGTTGATCATGTCGAAATAGGCCGCGACCGATTTGACCAGTTGGCCGGCGACCGAGGCCGGGCCGCTGAACGGCCCGCTGCCGCCGATCTTGACTTCGGTGTCGGACGCGCCCGGATCGTATTTCTTCTGCGCCAGCGCCGGATCGATCGCGAGCGACAGCGCCACAAGAATCGCACCGCCCAGTGCCACGGCATGTCGGTTCATCGTCTTCTCCCTCGGTTTCATTATTTTCGTCCCTGATCGGCGCTCCCCTTGCGCGGGCCGCATTATTCGCGAAGCCGGCCGCGCGCACAATCCCTTAGCGGTTTCCTACCATCCCTGCCGGCGCCGCCCGGGCGTGGGCAAAAGCCGCTCGCGCAAGCCTTGCACCACGCCGTGGATGCCGGTGGGCATGAGATAGACGCAGGCGATGAGGCACGCGCCATAGAGCGTCCAGGGCGCCGCCTTCGAGATCTTGGTCGCGAAATCGGGCACCAGGCCGATGAAGATCGCGCCGTAAACCGCCCCCGAGATCGTGCCGGCGCCGCCGATGACGATGCCGACGACGAAGCTGATCGACAAAAGAAAAGTGAAGCTGTCGGGAGCGACATATTGCGCTACGATCGCGCCCAAGGCACCGGCGATGCCGGTATACATCGCGCTGACGCCGAAGGTCTTGGTCTTGAGCAGCGCGTTATCGACGCCCATCGCCGCCGCGGCGATCGGCTGGTCGCGTACCGCGGTCATCGCCCGGCCGATGCGGCCGCCGACCAGATTGCGCCCGAACCAGAACATGGCGACCGCCACGGCGAGACAAACATAGTAGAGCCATTGGTCCCGGCTTAGCGGCAGGTCGAACGGCACTTCGGGCTTCTTCAGCGACATACCGAGCGTGCCGCCGGTCC
Source organism: uncultured Alphaproteobacteria bacterium (assembly GCA_963803265.1). GTDB lineage: Bacteria > Pseudomonadota > Alphaproteobacteria > ATCC43930 > CGMCC-115725 > CAIKMD01. The sequence continues at coordinate 65,601 of CAWDLZ010000013.1, forward strand.
AGCCCTCGATCAGATTGTATTTGAGAAGTTGCGGCGTCGCCACGGCGAGCGCGAAGGTCGCCAGCGCCAGACGCGAGCCGCCGAGGCGCAGCGCGGGCAGTCCGAACAGGAGTCCGGCGACGAGAGAGACCGCTCCAGCCGCCGGAACCGCGGCCCAATAGGGCAGACCGAGGCGAACGGTCAGGATCGCGACGGTGTAGGCGCCGAGCGCGAAGAACGCGCTCTGGCCGAGCGAGATTTGCCCGTTATAGCCCATCAAGATGTTGAGCCCCAGAAGCGCGATCGAATCGACGATGATGGTGGTGACCTCGAAGAGCCGGTAGCCGCTGAGAAAGGCCGGCGCGACGACGGCCAGGACGAGGAGGCCAAGGACGGCGATCGCGCCGGCGCGGCCCTTCGGGTCATCGCCGCGCGCCGGCGCCGAGGCGAGGCTCGCCATGCACCGGCCCTAGACGCGGATAACGGTGTGACGGCCGAATAGGCCGGCGGGCTTCACCACCAGCGTGGCGACGATCAGCACCAGCGCCACGCTCATGCGCATCTCGGTCCCGATCACGTAGACGCCCAGCACATCCTCGAGAATGCCGACGATGAAGCCGCCGGCCACCGCGCCCCAGGGATTGTCGATCCCGCCCAATAGCGCCCCCGCGAAGCCGTAGACGAGGATGGTTGCCATCATATTGGGCTCGAGAAAGACGGTCGGCGCGACCATCATGCCGGCGACCGCTCCGACCGCGGCGGCGAGCCCCCAGCCCAGGCCCGACATACGGCCGACGGCGATCCCCACGAGGCGGCTCGAGAGCGGATTTTCGGTGCTGCCGCGCATCGCAAGCCCGGTGCGCGTGAACTGGAAGAAGCCGAACACCGCCGCCACCAGAAGCACGGTGACGGCCATCGCCCCGACGTCGTGCGGCTCCTCATAGGCGTTGTCGAGAAAGCGCCAGCCGTCGAAGGGCGAGGGAAACGAGCGCGTCTCGTAGCCCCAGATCCAGCCGCTGAGGCTGTTGCAAATCATGAAGAGGCCGAGAAACGCCGTGACCAATAGCATTTCGCTGCGATCGCTGAGCGGCCTGATCAAAATCCGCTCGATCGCCATACCGCCGAGAAAGGCGATGGCGATGGTGACCGAAAAGGCCGCCCAATAGCTCATCCCGTCGTCGATGAGGGTCACGGCAATGAAGGTCGACAGAGTCGCCATCTCGCCTTGCGCGAAATTCATGTGCCCGGTGGACCGGTGGATCATGACGAGGGCGAGCGCCACGCTGGCGTAAATGCCGCCCGCCGACAGGCCGGTGGCAAGCTGGTGAAGCAGATCCTGCATCAGCGCAAGCGGGCGCGAGCGCCGCGAGCGGCGGCGGCCCGGCCGGTAGATTCTCGATCTGGTCGCATTTTCTGCGCGCGGTCGCTCGCATCGCGAGTGACGGCATCCACTTCGCCGGGAAATGCTCCCGTCACTTCGCCTTGATGTAGTATTCGCCGTCGCTGTTGCGGTCGAGCACGCCTTCGCCGCGGAGCTTCTCGATCTCGAGCACGATCTCGCGGCCGTCGCGGCTGCCCACCGCCGACATCAGCTTGGCGAAATGCATCGGCCCGCTGTCGAGCGCCTGGCGCACGGTCTGGAACCGGGCCGGACCGCCGATCTTCGGCGCTTCCGGCACCCGCGCCGTCACCGCCTTGGAGCGCGGGAAGGGGAAGGTGAGATCGAAGCCGGCCTTGGCGCTGTTGCCCTTCATGTCGGTCGAAGGGTCCATCGGCATGAAACGCATGTTGCTCATCACCACGATGTCCTTATCGGCCTGGAAGCGGCTCGACATCGCCCATTCCATCTCGGAAGACGAGCGGATGTTGACGTCCTCGTCGGTGACATAGACGTGCTTCGTCGTCCTCATATTGCCGAGGAGGGCCGCGATCGCATCGCGGCTATCGCCGTCGGTCCGCTTTCTCAACGCGACGCGCAGATGGCTTCCGACGCCGGGGCCCGGCGGCACATAAACGTTGACCACGTCGATCCCGTTTTGCCGCAAGATCTGCCAAGCGCGCGCTTCCGACTGCACGGCACCCATCGTCGCACCATCGCATTCGCCGAGGTGCCGGCCGAGGCCATGCTTGACGGTCTGGTGCAGCACGTCGCGCCGCCGCGTGATCGCCGTGACGTGGAACACCGGATCGCCGTGCATCGGTCCGTAAAAGCCCATGTATTCGCCGTAGGGCCCCTCGTAGTCGATGTAGCCGCGCTCGTCGATATAGCCTTCAAGCACGATCTCGGCGTCGGCCGGAACATGCAGATCGTTGGTCAGGCACTTGACGGTCGCCAAAGGCTCGCCGCGGTAGGTGCCGAGCGAATTGATCTCGTCGCCGGCGCCGCGATGGGCGGCGGCCATGGTGTCCAGCGGATGAGCTCCGATGGTGAAGCTCGCCGGCAGCTTCTCGCCGCGGGCGACGCAGCCGAGATAGATCTGACGCAGATCGGAAGGCGCGGTCAGGTTGAACCCGCATTTATCCTTGCCGCGCAGCATCAGCCGCCGGCAGCCGACATTGCTGCGCTTGGTCACGGGGTCGATGGTGAAATCGATGCCCGACGAGATATAGGGCGCGCCGTCATATTCGTGCTGGATGTGGAAGGGCAGCTTGGTCAGGTCGATCTGATCGCCGGTCTGGACCACCTCGTGAACGGGCGCATCCTTGGACGGCACCACGAAAGAGGTTTGTGGATTGGCCATGCGCCGAACGTACTCCGCGAGCATTTTGTCTTCGCCCACGCCGAAGGCCGCGGCAAGCCGGCGGCGCGTGGCGCTCACGGCGCCCACCACCTCGCTTTGCTCCGGCCCGGCCTTGCGGAACAGCAATGCCTTGGTCGTCGCCTCGATCATCGGGCTCATCTCGGAGAGCGCCACCGGCTCGTCATGAATCTCGACCTCGCCGATCTCGATGAGGCGCTCGACCAGCCGCCGCAGCCGGAACTTGTCCGGGCTCCAGGTCTGATGGGTGGTGGTGGCAACATCGGGCATGGCGTCTCTCCCATTTCTCGGTGCGGCCGTTCACGCACCGCCGACGCAAGAATAGCTTCGAGCCGGGGTTCGGCGCAACCGGGCCGAACCCGCCGTCGATTGCGTAGTTTGCTCGCGCGGATTCGATCCTACTTAAATCGGCACGCGCTGGCGGGACAATGATAGAATGCCGTCGGAAGCCGGCCGAAGACCGGCAGCGAAACGGGGAGGGAGCAATGCGCAGCGCCGGGCTCGTGCTGCTGGGGCTGGTTTCGGCAGCGACGCCCGCCACGGCGCAAGCGCCGCCGGTGAAGATCGGCGTCCTGATGGAGTTGTCCGGCGCCTTCGGCACGACCGGGCAGCTCGTCCGTCATGGCATCGAGTTTTATCTGAAGCAAAAAGGTGATGTCCTCGGCGGCCGGAATGTCGCGCCGATCTTCGAGGACACCGCAGGCGATCCGGCGACCGCGATCAACAAGGTCAAGAAGCTGGTCGAGTCCGACAAGATCGAGGTCCTGATGGGACCGATCAATTCCGCCACCGGCGCCGCGGTCAAGAACTACGTGGTCGAGCAAAAAATCCCCGATCTCATCATGTCGACGGTCAACGAGGTCGTCAACGGCAAATATATGTTCCGGACCTCGTTCGACGCCGATTCCGACGGCTATCTTCAAGGCTACCTGCCGGCGAAGGTGGGATTGCGCAAGGGCGTCGTGCTCGCCCCCAATTACCTCGCCGGCCAAACCGCGGCCGAGTTCATGGCCCGCGGCTTCGCCGCCATGGGCGGCGCCATGATCCAGAGGCTCCTGCCGCGCGTGGGCGCGCCGGATTACGGCTCCTTCATCGCGCAGATCGCGCCCGAGGCGGATGCCGCGTTCATCTTCTTCACCGGCATCGACGCCGTGCGCTTCATGAAGCAATGGGACGATTACGGCATGAAGCTGCCGCGCTACGGCGCCGTCAGCGCCGTTGACGAGACCTTGTTGCCGGCCGAGGGCAAGACCGCGCTCGGCTTCATCGGAGCCACCACTTATGTCTCGACCATCGATACGCCCGAGAACAGGGCCTTTCTCAAGGACTGGACCGAAGCCTATCCCGCCGAGAAGCCCGGCTGGCTCACGCTCTCGGGCTGGATCGCGGCGGCGGTGCTCGACCACGCGATCGCGGCCGTCAACGGCAACCTCGCCGACAAGGAAGCCTTTCTCGAGGCGATCAAGGACACCCGCATCATGACGCCGGCGGGGCCGTTCCGGTTCGACGACGGCAACAACCCCGTGCTGCCGCGCGTCATCATCCAGATCCGCGAAGTGGGCGGCGTAATCGAGCCCGTCGTCGTCGGCACGATCCCGGAATTCGTGCCCGTGCTGGCGCCGCCGACGCTGCCGGCCGGCGTGGTCTTGCCGCGATGAACGAAGCCCACATGACTGAAAGACGGAGGACCACGATGCGATGGACGGCGCTGGCTCTGACGGCATTGCTTTTCGCTTCGCCCGCCCTGGCCGCGCCGAAGCCCATCAAGATCGGGATTTTGATGGAATTGTCGGGCACGTTCGGAACCACCGGCGCCCTGGTGCTCCACGGCTTTCAGTACTTCCTGCAAAGCCGGGGCGGCACGCTCGGCGGTCAGCCGATCGAGACCGTGATCGAGGACACGGCCGGCGACCCCGCCACGGCCATCACCAAGGTCAAGAAGCTCGTCGAGTCCGACAAGATCGATGTGCTGGTAGGCCCGGTCAATTCGGCGACCGGCGCCGCGATCAAGAATTACGTTGTCGAGCAGAAAATGCCGAATCTGATCATGTCGACGGTTCGACGAGGTCATCGACGGCAAGTACATGTTCCGGACCTCCTTCGCCGGCGACGCCGAGGGCTATCTCGAAGGTTTCCTTCCGGGCAAGGCCGGCTACCGCAAGGCCGTTCTGTTGGCGCCCAATTACCTCGCCGGCCAGGTCGCCGAGGAATATTTCGAGAAGGGTTTCAACGATGCCGGCGGCCAGGTCATCCAAAAACTGCTGCCACGCGTCGGCGCGCCGGATTACGGGGCATTCATCTCGCAAATATCGCCCGACGCGGATGTCGCGATCGTGTTCTTCACCGGTGTCGATGCCGTCCGCTTCTTGAAGCAATTCGCCGATTACGGGCTGAAACTGCCGCTGTTCGGCTTCACCGTCACGGTGGACGAGACGGTCTTGCCGGCGGAGGGAAAGTCAGCTCTCGGGTTCATCGGCGCGTCGCAATATTTCTCGACGATCGACACCCCCGAGAACGCGGCCTTTCTCCAGGAATGGAACGCCGCCCATCAAGCCGCGCCGGAAAAGCCGAGCTGGCTCACCCTCGCCGGGTGGATCGCAGGCGCCGCGCTCGACCGCTCGATCGCCACGGTCCACGGCGATCTCGGCGACAAAGAGGCGTTCCTCGCGGCGATCCGGCGCGCGACCTTCGACACCCCGGCAGGGCCGTTCCGGTTCGACGACAACAACAACCCGATCCTGCCGCGCTACGTGATGCAAATTCGCGAGGTCAATGGCGCGAGCCAGCCCGTGGTGATCGGCACGATCCCCGAGTTTCTGCCGGTATCGAAGCCGCCGAGCTTCCCGCCGGGCTTCACCTTGCCCAAAGGGACCACCCCCTAAGCGCAGGGATGGCGGCTAAACGAAGTAGCGTGGAATTGAGGGGTTTCGAGCTGGTTCTTGAAACCGCCCGATCGAATGCCAATTTGCGTTATGGGTGGGCCGAAAATGCCCATTCTCTTGACCGAAGTCTCGGCTATCGGCACAATGTGGTCCAAATAACGGCCGGGCGACGCATCCGGCCGGTTCGCACCGCTGACGCATATGTGAGAGGGGGCAGAATGGTCTCTTTCGCGCGCAGGACAGCGGTTTGCCGCTGGCTGCTGGGCTCGGCGCTGGTCGTGTTCGCGATCTATGCGAGCATGGGTTGCTCGGCCGCGCAAGTGAGCCCGCCCGTCCAGCTAAGAGGCGCTCCGGAAGTACCCAAGACGATCCCGCTCCTCGGCCAGGCACCGGAAGGCAACGTGGCAGCCGCCGCCGCCGCCGATGACGCGGACGCCATCGCCTTGCTGCTCGCTCGAGGCACCAGCCCCGACGAGGCCGACGCGAATGGGCGCACCGGCCTCATCTATGCAGCCATCGACAACAACGTCGAGGTCGCCCAGACCCTGCTGAGCCATGGCGCGAAGCTCGACATTCGCGACACGCTCGGCAAGACGGCGCTTCATTGGGCCGCGGAACGCGGCAGCGTCAACGTGATGCGCCTTTTGCTGACAGCGAACGCCACGGTGGATTGCCAAAGCCCGCAAGGAATGACGCCGCTGATGCTCGCTGCAAGCAAGGGTCAGACGACGGCCGTACGCCTTCTGCTGCAATATCACGCCGATCCTAGGAAGGATGACTATACCGGGCGCGACGCCATGGATTGGGTTGCGAACAACGCCGCGATCAAGCAGTCCCTGAAGATCGCGGAAGGTGAGTGATTCAATCGCGGCCGCTGGCGCTGCCGGCCGGCCTCGTGCCGCCCAAGTAATGAACGACGCGGCCCGCGATGCAATCTAGCCGTTTGTATTCACGAGCGTAGCGCGATTTTCGGCGCACCACGATTCTTTTGAAGTGTGACAAGGCTGATCCATCGCGTTCGTTACGACGCTGATCGGGATTTTATTGGGTCGAGGGCTGGAGGTTGCGGGAAGGGTTCGGCGGGGCACATCGCCCCGTGGGTCATGGTCCCGCAGCGGCGAAGCGGCCGGCGAGCAGCCGGAAGATCGCTGCGTCCGGGCAAGCTGTCGGCAGCCAGAGGCGAATTCGAGCGGCGCCCTCGACGACGCGGGCGGCGATCTTGATCAGCCGCAATCGCAGCGTCGTGAACTCGGCCGTTCTCCAAGAGGAACGCTTGGGCGCGGCAGCGCGCAGAGTGAGAAGCAGCCAATAAGCCGCCGTGTGCAGGATGAGGCGCATCTGATTGGCCCGCGGGTCACGGCACGACGTACGATCCGAGGCGAGCTGGGCCTTGTGTAGCTTGATGAAGTTCTCCGCTTGGCCGCGGCCACAGTAGACTGTCTCATAGAGATGCTTGGCGCTGCCCTTGAGCGAGGTGACGACGTAACGGACATCGAGGCCGAGCTTCGTCGCCTCGATCCGGGCGACGACACGGCGCTGTCTTTGCCAACTCTTGGCGCCGTAACGCAGCGTGCCTCCAGCGGCGCAGCTTCTCGGTTCCGGTCACCGCGCGCTCGACGCACACCGCGTCGGCAACCGACCGGATCATGCCGGCGAGCACCGGGTTGCCGCCGAAGCCGAAGATGTAGCCAATCCCATTGGCTTCGCACCAATCCATCGCCTTGACTCGACCGTAGTGGCTGTCACCGCGCACCAGGATGTCGACCTTCGGCCAGTGCCGGCGAATGCGGGCAATGACATGCTTCAGGATCGTGCGCACTTCGATCCCGCCCGGCGTCTTGCCGCTGCGCAGGATGACGGCAACGGGCTTGCCGCTCGTCCCCTCGTAGATATGGATCGGCAGGAAGCAGCGTTCGTCGTAATGCGCGTTGAACAGCGATAACTGCTGCCGGCCATGCACCGCGTCGAAGGTGTCGTCGATGTCGAGAATAATCGAAGCCGGCGCCCGCGCGTAACTGGCACAGAACTGATCCACCAGCGCCAGCATCAGTCGCGCGATCTCGATCCGCGACGGCGCATTCTCCAACCGCGACATGGTCGGTTGCGAGCACAGCGCCTCGCCGCTTCCCGGTGCTCGGCCCACCGCCATCTTGAATACCGGGTCGTCCCGCAGTTTGTTGCAGTCGTTGGCGTCCTCGTACCCCGCCGCGATCGCAAACATCCGAAGCCGCAGCATCTCCTCGACCGTGTGATCGATGCGATCGGAATCACGGCGATCCTTCAGGCAGGTCGCGAGGCGCGCTGCAACGCCCAGATGCCGCTCGACCCCGCGCAGCAGCAGCACGCCCGCATCCGACGACAGCATCCCGCCGTCGAAAGCTACGCTCACTTTCTTGCGGCAAATCGCTGGCAGGGAAAACGGCAGGAGGTTATCTTTGTTCATGGCGGATGTGGCGCTCCGTGATCGCGGCTTCAACTCTGTCCTGACAACAGAATCATGCTCGCAATCAGCGGCTTACGCTACATCCGCCAGCCTACAATCGCTCCCGTCGTGAATAAGGCGGGCTAGCTTCTCGGGACGACGATACCTCGATCGCGGGTGTTTCTTGTTGCGATGCCGCGGGCGCGGCAAAATTTAATACCGGAACGGGGGGAATCGCCATGAAGCGCCGAGGCATTCTGTGCGGCTTTGCCCTCGCCTTGCTCGCTGCGGCATCGTGCGCGGCGCCGGCCGCGGCGCAGGACTGGAAGGCGGAGTGGCAGAAGACGGTCGATGCCGCCAATCAAGAAGGCCGCCTCATCCTTTTTTCTCAACCCAATCAAGACGCGCGCGACTTCATCCTGCGCGAATTCCCGAAGGCGTTCCCCAAGATCGCCGTGTCGCTCTCCGCCATTGGAAACGCCGAGTTCCTGGCCCGCATCCGCACCGAGCGCGCCGCCGGCAAGTACCTGTGGGACGTGGCATTGGAAGGCTCGCCGGCGGGCTATGCGCTGGCGAAGGAAGGCGTGCTCGATCCGGTGATGGACGAGTTCATCGATCCCGAGATCAAGAATCCCGATCTCTGGGGCGGCTGGAACGCCGCGTTCGTCAACCTTCAGGGCAAATACGTATTCGCGATGTCGAACTTCATCGCAGGTCCTTGGTATGACGCGCTGCGCATCTCGCCCGACAAGGTCGCGCAGATGGGGCTGAAAGTGCTGCTCGATCCCGCTTTGAAGGGCAAGATTTCGTGGCTCGACACGGCAGTGCCGGGCGCGGGTCAGCCTTATGCGCTCTTGCTGCGGGCGAAGCTCGGCGATGATTCCTTGAAACAGATGATCACCCAGCAGCAAGTGAACTTCGTGTCCGAGCAGTTCCAGGTCGTCGAGGCGATGGCGCGCGGCACGGCCTGGATCGGCATCGGCCCGCCCGTGCGCTCGCTCATCGGACCTTACACGAAGGCCGGCATCAAAACCGACGTCCGCGCCATGGGCACTTCCACCGGCACCAATGTCGAGGAGATTGGCGGCTCGGGCTTGTTCGTGTTCAAGGACCGACCGCACCCCAATGCGGTCAAGGTGTTCATCAATTGGCTCTTGAGCAAGGACGTTCAATACAACATGGCGAAGGCGCTCGACCAAAGCTCGCGCCGGGGCGATGTTCCGCCGACGGCGCTTCCCGACGAGACGCCGGAGAAGGGCGCCGTCTACATCCAGGCGCAGCGCGAGGAGACGGCACCGGCGCTGTACGCCGCCGTCAATCTTGTCGCCGAAGACCGCAAGCTCGTGAAGTGACCGCATGACTGGCCTCGGAACGCTTTCAGCACGCCGCGGCGCAGACGGGTATGCTCACTAAAGCCATTCGCCCGCCGATGACAGGGTAGATGCCTGCTAAACCCCGAGATAGGTCCGCTTGATCTCGTCATTGGCCGCCAGCTCCCGCGGCGGGGCCTCGTAGACGATCTTGCCCTTGTCCATGACATGGACGTGATCCGCGACCTCGAGCGCGAACGCCAGATTCTGCTCGACCAGCAGGACGCCCAGCCCCTCGTCGCGCAATGAGAGGATCAACCGCTTCAGCTCTTCGACGATGTGCGGAGAGAGCCCCTCCGTTGGCTCGTCCATCAGGAGGAGACGCGGATTGCCGAGAAGCGCGCGGGCCACCGCCAGCATCTGCTGCTCGCCGCCAGACAGAGTCCCGGCGCCGTTTCTCATGCGCTCGCGGAGGGAAGGAAAAAGATCGAGCGCGGAATCGATCGACCAGCCGCGATCGCCCCGCGGCGCCGCACGGAAAGCGATTTCGAGATTCTCGCGCACGCTCAGCGACGGAAAGACCCGCCGTCCCTGCGGCACGAGACCCATGCCTGCGCGCACGATGCGATAGCTGGGCCAGCGCGCGACATCGAGGTCGTCGAACAGCACGCGGCCGCGCCGCGGCGGGGTAAACGCGATCGCCGTGCGAATGAGCGTGGTCTTGCCGACACCGTTGCGGCCGAGAACAGCCACGACGCGGCCGCGATCGACGCCAAGCGACACGCCTTGCAGCACATAGCCCTCGCCGTAATAGGTGTGGACGTCCTCGATCACCAGCATCGCGGTCATCGGGCCTCCGGCGCGCGCGCCGCGCCGCCGCTCTCGTAGATTTTCCGCAGGCTCGCTTCCCCGCGGATTTCCTCGGGCGTTCCCTCCGCGACGACGCGGCCCTGGTCCATCGCCGTGATGCGGTCGGCGATGCGGAACGCGGTCGCCAGATCGTGCTCGATGAGCAGCACCGTGATCGCGCGGTCGAGCTCGAGGATGATGTCGGTCGCCAGGTGGGTTTCCGCCGCCGACAGCCCGGCCATCGGCTCGTCCAGCAGCAAAAGCCTCGGGTTGCCGGCAAGTGCCACGACGATCTCGAGTTGGCGCTGCGTGCCGTAGGAAAGATTCTTGACGATATCGTCGCGCACCCCGATGAGCCGCCATTTCTCCAGAGCTCTTCCGCGCGGCTCAGCACCGAGCGGTAGCTCTTGATGCGCCGCCAGAAGACGAAGTGGCAGGGCTCGAGCGCCTGCACGGCGATGATCATGTTGTCGAGCACGGTGAGGTTGCGAAAGAGGCTGGTGATCTGGAAGGTACGCGCCAGCCCCAAGGCGGCGCGCCGGTACAGCTTGCGCTTGCCGACCTCTTCGCCGAACAGCCAGATTTCGCCGCTCGTGGCCGGAATCTGGCCGTTGATGACGTTGAAGAGCGTGGTCTTCCCGGCGCCATTGGTGCCGATCACCGCGCGGCGCTCGCCGGGCTGAAGCTCGAGCGAGACGTCGTCGATCGCGCGCACGCCGCCGAAGCTTCGCGACAGGTTGCGAACGACCAGCGGGTTCATGCGCGGTCGCTCCGGCGCCGGCTCGCCAACTGCTCGCGCAGGAAAGTGAGAGCGCCCTGCGGCGCGTAGAGCGCCACCAGCACATAGATGAGGCCGATGACGAAAAGCCAGCGGTCGGTATAGGTGCTAAGCACGTATTGTAACAAGACGAAGAGTGCCGCCCCCAACACCGGGCCGAACAGCGTGCCGGCGGCGCCCACGAGGATCATCATTAGCACCTGGGCCGAGACCGTGACGCTGAGGCTCGACGGGCTGATGAAGCTGTTGAGATACATATAGAGCTCGCCCGCGAGCCCGGCGAAGAAGGCCGACACCACCGAGACCACGAATTTATAGGCCCAGACGTTGTAGCCGAGCGCCCGCATGCGCGGCTCGTTCTCGCGAATGCCGCGCAGCGCATAGCCGAAGGGCGAATTGACGAAGACATAGAGCGCCAGGACGACGACGACAAAAATCGCGAGGACGAAATAGAAGTATCCGGCGGTCGAGGCGAGCGTCCAGGGCAGCCAGGCGCCGAGATCGGGGCGCTGCACGCCCGGCAAGCCGTTGTCGCCGCCCGTGAGGTCGGTCCAGCTGACAGCGAGGCTCCACAGCACATGGCTGAAGGCGAGAGTAATCATCAGGTAATAGGATTTCGCCGTCCGCAGCGCCAAGAGATTGAATAGGCCGGCGCCAACCACCGAAGCCAACAAGCCACCCGACGCGGCGGCGGCGAACGGCCAAGAGTATTTGAGCGTCAGGATCGCGGCGCCATAGGCGGAGAGCCCGAAATAAGCGGCGTGGCCGAGCGACGGCATGCCGGTATAGCCGAGGAGCAGATCGAGGCTCATGGCGAAGATGCCGTAGATCATCACCTGAGTCAGGAGGCCGGTGTCGTAGGGCGGCGCGATTCCGCCCAGCACCGCGCCTGCGACCACTAGGAAAGCCGCGGCGCCGGCGCCGCCGAAACCTTTCGCGCGCCCTTGTGCCATCCGCGGACCTTCAGGCCCGGCCCATGAGGCCGGTCGGCCGCAGCGCCAGCACGATCACCATCGGGACGAAGATCGTAAAGAGCGAGAGCTGGGGAAACCACGCATTGCCGAAATTGTTGACGAGCCCGACCAGCAGGCTGCCGAGAAACGCGCCGCGGATGCTGCCGAGCCCGCCGACCGTGACGACGACAAAAGCGAGCAGCACGACCTCGAAATCCGCGCCCGGGAACATGCCGAGGAGCGGCCCGCCGAGGACGCCGCCCAACGCCGCAAGCCCGGTGCCGAGCGCGAAGATTCCGGTGAAGACGAGCGGCACGTTGATGCCGAGGCCGCGCACCATCTCCTCGTCGTCCATGCCGGCGCGAACGATCGCCCCGAGCCGCGTGCGCTCGAGGAAGGCCCAGAGGCAGAACGCGACGGCCAAGCCCCAGCCGATCAGAAACAGGCGATAGAGCGGATAGACGAGGCCGGCGAAGCGCACCGCTCCTTCGAGGATTCGCGGCTGCGGCACCAGCAGCGGGTCACCGCCCCAGGTGACGAAGGCGATGTCGGCGACAATGAAAAGGAGCCCGAGCGTCAACAGCGCCTGAGACATCTCTTGCTTATAGAGCCGGGCGAGGAACAGGCGCTGGACGACGGCGCCGAGAACGATCATCGCCGCCACGGCTACCGCCGCGCCGGCGATGAAGCTGTCGGTGAGACGGATGGCGGTGATGGCGATATACCCGCCCAGCAGATAGAACGAACCATGTGCCATGTTGATGATGTGCATCAGGCCGAAGATGAGGGTAAGGCCAGCGGCGAGCAGAAAGAGGATCATGGCCAGCGACAGGCCGTTCAGAATATTGATGACCCAGAAATTCATCCGCCGCCTCCCGCGGCGCCCGCATGGTCGTGCCGGCGTCGTTCCGAACGGAAGCTAAAGGGTTCCGCGGCGCTTCGCCAATTCTTTAGAGGGCGAAGACTTGCTTGGCGTTGAGATGATAGATCTTCGCCTTGTCGGCTTCGGAAAGCGGCATGGCGTCCATGGCATCGACCGAATCGCGCACCCTCTCGAACGGCCAATCGGCCGCGAACAGCACGTTGTCGGCGCCGAGCAATTCGACCGTCATCATGAGCGGCAGGCGGTAATTCATGCCGCTGGTGGTGACGACGATGTTGTCGCGGAAATATTCGCTGGGCAGACGCTTGATGCGAGGGCTAAGCCCCGCCATCCGGTTCTCCCACAGGTAGCGGTTGTCGATGCGGTCGAGGGTGAACGGAATGCTCTCGCCCATATGTCCGATGACGATCTTGAGGCGCGGAAATGCGTCGAACACGCCGCCGGCGATGAGCCGCATGATGTGGGTTCCGGTCTCGATCGCATAGCCCCAGGCGACGCGGAATCCAGGCATGGCGAGTGGTCCGGCCAGCCCTGGGCCCGGCTCGCGCGGGTGAATGTAGACGGGCACGTCGAGCGCCTCGGCGCTCTCGAAGATCGGCCAGAACTTCTTGTCGTCGAGATATTCGCCGTGGGTGTGGGAATTGATGATCGCGCCCTTCAAGCCGAGCGACTTGACCGCGCGCTGGAGCTCTGCGGCGGCACTTTGCGGCGCCTGCGGAGCCAGCGTGGCCAGGCCGGCGAGCCGCGTCGGATGGGCCCGGCAAGCGGCGGCGAGGCGATCGTTGGCGAGCTTCGACAATTCGCCGCCCTGCACCGGATCGAAGACTTGGACGCCGGGCGAGCCGATCACCATCACCTGCATCGCGATCCCGTCCTCGTCCATCGCGCGGATACGGCCGTCGCCGAGATCGAGCAAGTCATCGATCATGGCGCGGCGGGCTTCGGTGACAGGGGCGCTCGCGCCCGATCGCGCGTCCTGCGCGCGCGCCGCCGCCGTCACTTCGGGAATCGTGAAGCCTTCCTCGACCGCGATGCGCTCGTAGCGCGGCGTCGCGGCCGGTTCGGTCATCAATGCGCACCAGGCGAGGGCAGACCCATGGCATGAGCGCCGGCGTTGACGTAGCTGGTATCGACGCCCCAGGCGACGTGATTGCCGGCGGCGTGCGTGTCGCGCCAGAAGCGCTGGATGGGATTGCCGTCGAGGATGCCGCGCGCGCCCGCCACGTCGAACAGCCGGTTGACCCCGCGCATCGCCAGGCGCGAGGCGAGCGTGAAATTCCGGCGGATGGCGACGATGTCGGCCTCGCCCGCCGGCAGCTCCTGCATCAGCTTCTCGTCATTGTCCTTCGCCAGCAGGTAAGCGGCGTCGATCTCCGCCGCCGCCTCGCCGATCGCATGTTGCGTGCTGTAGAGCTGCAAGACCGGATCGCGGACCGCGCTGGCGGCGCGGGTGCGCGCGAAATCGGTGAAGCAATCGAGCGCGCCGCGCGCAATCGCCATGAGCGGGCAGAAAATTCCGAACGGGAAGGCGACATAGCCCGGCTCGCGGAACATGACGCCCGTGTTCACCTTGGTGCCGGGGGCGCGGCCCGAGGCGAAATCCGCCGCCCGCAAGGTGTTCTCCTCGCGCACGAAGACGTCGTTGACCACGACGTTGTTGCTGCCCGAGCCCTTGAGGCCCACCGCATGCCAAGTGTCCTTAACCTTGAACTCGCCGGGGCCGAACAGGAAGAAACGGAGATCCGGCGGCCCCGATCCTTCCGCGGGCGGCACCGGCCCGCCGAGGATCGCCCAATCGGAATGATCGATGCCCGATGAAAAGCTCCACTCGCCGGTAACGCGGAAGCCGCCCGGCGCGCGCGTGACCTTGCTGGCCGGCATGAATGAGGTCCCGATCTTGGGGCGCGGATCGGCTTTGTAAACCGCGTCCTGGGCTTCGCCCGGGAACATGCCGAATACCCAGTGATGCTGGATCAGCAGATCGAAGCACCAGCCGCTGGCGCCGCAATTCCGCCCGACCTCGCCGACAACATCGGCGACCGTCATCCAGCTATCGGTGCCATATCCGCCGCGTTCCTTGGGGATGATGAGGCCGATGAGGTCGGAATCCATCATCGCCTTCACGTTCTCGGGCGGCAGGCGGCGCAGCTTTTCGGTCGCGGCGGCGTTGGACTTGACGACTTCGCCGATTTTCTTGGCGCGGGCGACGGCTTCTTCGCGGGTGATCGTCGGCATGGGTCTCTTGCTTTCCGGCTGTGCTGAGGGTGCTAGGTTCGCAGCCACGCCGAGGTTCCTATCACAGACCGTCCCCCCCAATCCACTGGCCCGGCATCGGGGCGGTTTTCGATCCGCCGGCATGGCGGTATGATGGCCCCGTGACCTCGCAGCCGCAGCCTGCCGCAACCCCGTGAGGGAGTAGAGCCGTGAACGCCATAGCCAAGACGCGGACCATCAAGGGCGCCGAGCCGATCCGCCACGACAAGCCGGGCGATGTCACGCGGCTTCCATCGCCGCGCTGGATCGGGCATCTCTCGATGCTGACGAACGAGAATTTCGAGGCGATGAAGGATTTCTATCGCAACCTCATCAATGCCGAGATGGTGAACGAGGCGCTGGGTTTCCTCTATTTTCCGAGCTTCGACGGCGAGCACCACCGCCTCGCCCTCATCAAGGTGCCGGGCCTAAAGAAGAAATCCGAGGTCAAGGACAAGACCGTCGGGCTCGCCCACGCCGCCTTCAGCTTTTCGAGCCTCGCCGAGGTGCTGTTCATCTACCGGCACATGAGGGCGCGCGGCGTGATGCCGCGATATTGTTGCAACCACGGCACCACGACCTCCTTTTACTACGAGGATCCCGACGGCAACGAGGCCGAGATTTTCGTCAACAATTTTGACGCCAGCCCCGAGGTGATCCATTACAAGCTCACCCAGCAATTCCTCAGCGGCTTCGGCGAGATGTCGGAGGGCAATTTCGATCCGGACAAAATGGTGGCGCTGTTCGAGAGCGGCGTGCCCGACACCGTATTGCGCGACCGCAACGAGGTCCGAAAGCTGGTGAAGGAAGGCAAGCTTTGAGCCCCGAGGCGGCCGCGGCGGTCGAACGGAGCGGGCGCCGCTTGTCGCGCGACGAGCTCCTGGCGCGGGCGCGCGAATTCTTGCCGCGCCTCAAGACGCGCGCGCGCGAAACCGAGTTGAGCCGCCGCGTGCCCGAAGCGACGATCGCCGAGCTGCACGAATCGGGGCTCTTGCGCGCGCTCCAGCCGCAACGTTTCGGCGGCCACGAGGCGGAGCTGGTCGATTTCATCGACATCGTCGAAATGTTCGCGAGCGCCTGCGGCTCGACCGCCTGGGTCTATGCCGTGCTGACTTCCCATTCGGTCTCGCTCGCGACCTATCCCGAGGAAACCCAAATCGAGATCTGGGGCGAGGCGCCCAAGGCGCTCTCCGCCTCGTCTTTCGTGCCGACCGGCAAGGCCGTCGCCGTGCCCGGAGGGTTCCGGCTCGATGGCACCTGGCCGTTCGCCAGCGCCTGCGATTACGCACAATGGGCGCTCCTCGGCGTGATCGTCGAGAATTCCAACGGTCCGCCCTCGATCTATACCTTTCTCGTGCCGATGGCGGAGGCTCGAGATCATCGACGATTGGGACGTGCTCGGCCTCGCCGGAACCGGCAGCAAATCGCTCGCCGCCACGGGCGTCTTCGTGCCGACGCGCCGCGCCCTCATTTTCAGCGATTCGATCGAAGGCACGACGCTGGGCGGACGTCTCCATGCCGGCCCGCTCTATCGCTGCCCGCGCCATTCCTGCGCGCCCTACGCCCTCTCGATCGTGCCCGTGGGCATCGCGCGCGGCGCGATCGACAGCTTCATCGAATACGCATCGCGCAAATCCGCGCGCCGCGGCGCGCGGCTCGCCGATCAGGAGCAGATTCAGCTCAAGGTCTCGGAATCGGAAGCCGAGGTCGATGCCGCGCGGCTCCTCATCCGCCGCAATTGCGTCGAGAACTTAGAAGCCTTGCGCGAGCGCGGCGCGCTCACCATCGAGCAGCGGGCGCGCAACCGCCGCGACAACGCGTTTTGCGCAAAGCTCGCGACCCAAGCCGTGGACCGGCTCCTGACCGCGGCGGGCGCGCACGGCATCTACGCCGCCAATCCGCTACAGCGCGCCTTCCGCGACATCCACGCGGCCGCCGGCCATATCGTGCTTAATTGGGAGGCCTGCGGCGGCCAGTTCGGGCGCGTGAAGCTGGGCCTCGACCCGAACGATCCGTTCCTTTAGCTAGATCGCGACGGTCAGCGCGTTGTAACCGTAGATGCCGTCATAGAGCGCCTGCATCTTGTCAGGGGACCATTCCTTGTCGACATGCTGTTGCGCGGTATCGGGGCTGCGCAAGGAGTCGCCGTGGAGGCGCTTCGTCTGCGCGACGGCGGCGAGCACGATCCGTTTGGTGCGCTCGATGCGCGCGGCCTCGTAGCGTAGGAGGGCGGTCTCGACATCGTCCGAATCGGCCATGCACCGGGCGAGCACGTAGCCGTCCTCGATCGACATCGACGCGCCCTGCGCGAGGAAGGGCAGCGTCGAATGGCAAGCATCGCCCAATAGCGTCGCGCGCCCGACGCTCCAGCGCGGCAGCGGCTGACGCACGACCAGCGCCCATTTATAGAGCGCGTCGCACGAGGCGATCATGGTATACGCGTCCTTGTGCCAGCCGGGAAAATCGGCGAGGCATTCCTCCCGCGTGCCGCGATCGGTCCAGGATTCCTGCTTCCAATCCGCGCGCTCGACCACCGCGATCATGTTCATCAGCTCGCGGCCGCGCACCGGATAGTGGAAAATGTGCGAGGTCGGGCCGATCCACCCGCCATGCCGCATCAACTCGGGCGGCAGCGTCGCGGCGGGGCAGAGCCCGCGCCAGGCCATGAAGCCGGTGAATTCGGGCTGGTCTTGGCCGAACAGGGTCTGGCGCACGGCGGAATGGATGCCATCCGCCCCGATCAGGGCGTCGCCCGCGACACGCTCGCCATTCGCCAGCATGAGAACGACGCCCTTCTCGGTCTGCGTGAAGCCGGTGCAGCGCGCCTCGAGATGGACGGCGTCGGAGCGCTCGCCTAACACCGCGCCCAGAAGCGCTTCCTGCAGATCGGCGCGGTGGATGGTGTAGTGCGGCGAGCCGTAGCGCTCGAGCGTCTTGGCGCCGTGGCCTCCATCATCTTCGAGCGCGCGCCCGTGTCCCAAATCCTGAGATCGATGATATTCGCCTCGATGGCGACGCGCTCCAGCGTCTCGCCGAGGCCGAGCTCGCGGAGCACGCGCGAGCCATTGGGCGCGATCTGGATGCCGGCGCCGAGCTCTTTCATCTCGGGAACCTGGTCGAAGACATCGACCCTAAGCCCGCGGCGCATCAGGGCGAGCGCCGCCGTGAGCCCGCCGATCCCGGCACCGACGACGAGAATATGAGGCTCAGCCGCCATCTCAATCCTCGAGTATCGCGACCGCTCGGGTCCAGCCCGCCGATGCGCCGCGAATCTTCACCGGAAAGCAGGCGATCGAGAAGCCGTCCGGCGGCAAGGCTTCGAGATTGTGGAGTTTCTCGAGGTGGCAATAGCCGATCTCGCGCCCCGCCTTGTGGCCTTCCCAGATGAGGCCGGCATCGCCGCTCTCGCGATACTTCTCCTTGGTATGGACGAAAGGCGCGTCCCAGCTCCACGCATCGGTGCCGGTGAGCCGCACTCCGCGCTCGAGCAGATAAAGCGTCGCCGCCCTTCCCATGCCGCAGCCCGAGGCGACGTATTGGGGCCTGCCATAAGCCGCGCCCGCGCTGGTGTTGACGACCACGATCTCCAAGGGCTTGAGCGCGTGCCCGATGCGGTCGAGCTCGCCTCGCCACGTCGTCGGCGGTGGCGACATAGCCGTCGGGCAGCGCGCGAAAATCGAGCTTCACCGCGGGCTGCAGGCACCAGTCGAGCGGCACCTCGTCGATGGCGATCGCGCGCTCGCCGCGATTCATGGTCGAATGGAAATGATAGGGCGCGTCGAGATGCGTCCCGTTATGCGTCATCAGACGGATCCATTCGATCGCCCAGCCTTCGCCATCCGGCAGGTCCGCGGCCTTGAGGCCCGGAAAAAACTTCGTCACCTCGGCGGCGGTGTCCTTGTGCGTGAGGTATTCGATACGCGGCCCGTAGCCGGGCGGATCCGACGGCACGTCGTTTTCGAGATGCATCGAGATGTCGATGAGCTGTCGCGCCATGGCACCGGCTCTTTCCTCGCCCAAACGCCGCCGATGATACCGGCGGGCGGTGTTCTCCGCTAGACTGACGGCAGGGCTGATCGAGGGGCGCCATGATCTACCGGTCGGAGCGGGGCAATATCCGCATGCTGCTGGCGGGCGATGCGATGCCGGCGCGCGCGCTTCATGTCTATGACGAGCCCGACTATTTGGCGCTCGTCGAGTTGTGCCGTGGCGCCGATGTCGGTTTCGCCAATCTCGAGACCACGGTCCGCGAGCCGCATGAGGGCACGCCCACGATGACGCAAGGCACGCCGATGAGCACGCCCCCCGCGCTTCTCGAGGAGCTGCGCTGGATGGGATTGGGACTTCTGTCCTGCGCCAACAACCATGCGACGGATTACGGCGAGGGTGGGCTCCTTGCCATGCTGGCGCATTTGCGGCGCGCGAATATTCCCCATGCCGGCGCCGGCGCCAACCTGGCCGAGGCGCGCAAGCCCGCCTATCTCGACACCGCCGCCGGCCGCGTCGCGCTCATTGCCGCGACGACCTTCTATCCGCATTGGACGCGCGCCGCCGATCAGCGGCCCGATGCCGGCGGACGCCCGGGCGTCAATCCGCTCGACTTCGCGAGCCTCTATACCGTTAACGACGCGGCGCTCGCGGCGCTTGCGGCGATGAGCGAGAAACTCGGCTTGTCGCAGCAACGCCAGCGCCAACGCGCGATGTTCTTCAGCGCCAGCGAGGCCCCCACCGACAGCGCCGACGCATTGAGCTTTCTCGGACACCGCTTCGTGCGCGGGCCGGAATTCGCCGTGTTCGACGAAGGTCAGGGCGGAAGACGCCGAGGCCAATCTGCGCTGGATCCGCGAGGCGCGCCGCCAGGCCGATTGGGTGATCTTCTCGTTGCACAATCACGAATTCGGGCCGGCCGGCGGGCGCGACGCCGCCACCAATGTCGGCCTGGAAGAGCCGGCGCGCTTTGCCGTCGATTTCGCGCATGCGGCGATCGAGGCCGGCGCCGACGTGGTCGCGGGCCACGGGCCGCACCTCACCCTCGGGGTCGAGATTTACAAGGGCCGGCCGATCCTCTACAGCCTCGGCAATTTCGTGTTCCAGAACGACAACGTGCCGGTCTTTCCCGCCGAATCCTATCGCCGCTTCGGCCTCGACGACCGGGCGACGCCGACCGATTTTCTCGACGCCAGGACTGGAGACGAAACGCGCGGCTTCCCGGCTTCGCCCGAATATTGGCAGAGCCTTGTGGCGATTGCCGAGTTCAAGGACCGGCGGCTCGCGGGGTTGCGCCTTCATCCGCTCGATCTCGGCCATGGGCTGGGCCGGTCGCAGCGCGGCCGCCCGGTTCTGGCCAAGGGCCGCGTCGCCGCCGCGATTCTCGACCGCGTCCGGCGACTATCCGCGCGCTTCGGCGCCGAGATCGCGATCGAAGGCGACAGCGCTATGGTGAAATTTTCCCAGGTAGGGTAGCGATGCAATTTGGTATTTTCGATCACGTTGACCGCACCGGCCAGCCCTTGGCGCGCCAGCTCGACGAGCGGCTCGAATATGTCGCCGCGGCGGAGCGGCTCGGCTTTTATTGCTATCACGTCGCCGAGCATCACGCGGCGCCCATCAACATGGTGCCGGTGCCGGGCCTGTTCCTCGCCGCGGCTGCGCGCGCGACCACGCGGATGCGCCTCGGTCCTCTCGTCTATCTCTTGCCGCTCTATTCGCCGCTGCGCCTCATCGAGGAGATCGCGATCCTCGATCACCTCAGCCATGGGCGCTACGAGGTCGGCGTCGGGCGCGGCGTGTCGCCCTTCGAGCTCAACTATCACAATGTCAGCTACGAGGAATCGCGCGAGATTTTCCTCGATGCCTACGGGTGCGTGCTCGAGGGCCTGACCGATGAGCGGCTCAATCATGCCGGCAAGTATTTCACCTATAGCGAGGTGCCGATGGAGCTGCGGCCGATGCAGCTTCCGCATCCGCCGTTCTGGTACGCCGCCTCGAACACGGTCAGCTCGCGTTGGGCCGGGGAACAGGGCTGCCACTTCGTGACGCTCGGCCCCATCGCGACCGCCGCGGCCAATATCGCCGCGTTCAAGGAGGGCATCGCCGCGCGCGGCGGCGCCAAGATTCCCAAGCCGGAATTCGCGGGCGGCGCCGCGGCAGGAGTCCACCGTCAGATCTTCGTCGCCGAAACCGACCAAGAGGCCATGGCTTTAGGCAAGCCGTTCCACGACCAGCATCATTGGAGCCTGACGAAGCTCCGCCGCGAGAACCGCGAATATCCGGGCTTCACCCGAGCCTCGCCCGACAGCTTCGAGGAAGCGGTGCAGGCGCGCACGATCATCTTCGGCTCGCCCGAAACCGTGCGCAAAGAGGTGGCACGCCAAGTTCGACGAGCTTGGGCTTAATTATCTCATCGGATCGTTCTTCTTCGGCAACATGACGCTCGCTCAGGCGGTGCGGTCGATGACGCTCTTTGCCCGCGAGGTCATGGGATCGGGCGCCGGCGGCTAGCGATCTTCCGGAACCGAAGCGAGCAGCGTCTCGAACGCGGCGCGGAAGTCGAGCGCTTTCATCTGACCGGCCAGCGTCTCGACCGGGATCGGCCGCGCGAGGAAGCGCGACATGGTGGCGAGCTTGCCCTCGATGTCCTCCCAGCGCAGCGGGTTCTCGGGATCGCCGCGCGGATTCGAGCACTTCGCGCCGATAGGTCTTGCCGCCGGCGAGGATGCTGACCGCGCCGCCCCATTGGCGGGGGTAGAGCCCGGTCAGGCGGTCGTCGGCGACGACCTCGATGCAATCGAGAAGATGCCGGATCGGCGCCTCCTCGGCTCGGATCGTGGCGCGCTCGATATCGCACAGCTCGTCCGGGTGGAGCGCGCCGATGGCGAGCTGGTAATGGATGCCGCGCGATTCGGATTTGGTCGTGGGGCGGTTGGTGCGATCGATCATGGCGCGATATTGCCGCGGCACCGCGACTGTGATCGTCTCGACGGCGCTGGGATCGATGTTTTCCTCGCGCATCGCGAGGATGAAGGCTTCGGTGGCCGAAAGCCCCTGGCGTGAGGTGCAATAGGGCTTGAAGCCGACACGGTTGACGGAGAGCGGCGCTTCCGGCCAGGTCTTATCCGGCAGCGTGACGACCGCGGGATTCCATGCCGGCGATACTTTGCCGAGGATCGCCTCGTCGCCATGCATGCCGCTGGCCGCCGCCGCTGCCGCGAGGAGGCCGGCCTGCACCGCCGAGGCCAGCACGAGCCAGCGCGGCGCCGGCTCTTCCTCGATGCGGCCGGCGATGCCGGTCGCGCTCGCCGCCGCGATCGCCATGGCATCTCTGATCTGGCGCTCCGACAACACCATCGCCTTGGCCGCGATGGCCGCCGCCGCGATGCCGCCGGTAAGGAAGGTCGGCCACACGCCGCGATAGACCTGCTCGGCGCCGTTGGCGGCAAGGCCCAGCGTCACCATGGTCTCATAACCGGCGAGGATCGCATCGATGACCGCGTCGCGCGACGCCCCCGTGACATAGCCGGCGGTCAACGCGACCGGGATCACGACCGAGCTCGGCGTGACGCAGGAGCCGATATGGATGTCGTCGCATTCGGTGAGCCGGCACGACGTCACCAATATGGCGGCGGCGCAGCTCGGATGATCGAGGATGGCCTTGTGCGGGGTAAGGAACGCGGCGCGCTTCAACGCATTGCGGGTCGGGCGGATTTCCGAGGTCATGCCGCCCGCCACGGTGCAGCCCAGCGCATCGAGCGCGTGCAGCTTGACCGCCTCGAGCGTCGCCGCGTCCACATCCCGCGCGTTCAGGCACGCGATCAGCGCGGCGAGCTCGGGCAGGAGTCTCGCGTCACCGGGCATGGTGCTGCGCCGTCATTTCCCTGCGCGCGGCATCGGTCGCTTCGCGGTCGAGCTGGAACCGATCGAGCCCGCCCTTGCCGTTGACGTGGACGACGACGCCATATTCGGCGCGCGCGGCCGCGACCGAGACGAACCCGTCGCGGACATCGTCGACGACGCGATTGGGATCGCG
This sequence comes from uncultured Alphaproteobacteria bacterium, assembly GCA_963803265.1. Lineage (GTDB taxonomy): Bacteria > Pseudomonadota > Alphaproteobacteria > ATCC43930 > CGMCC-115725 > CAIKMD01. The sequence continues at coordinate 88,695 of CAWDLZ010000013.1, forward strand.
CTCCAGCGGGTTGCCCCAGCCGCCGCCGCCCGCGCTCCGGATGATGGCGCGGGTCTCGGCCGGAACCTGCAGCCAATTGGCGTTGACCTGCTTCCAATCGTTTTCGCCGGGCTGCCGCACCAGCCGATCGGGCTTGCCGCCGGTCTTGCCGCCCCAGAGGCCCCAGGGCGGGACGCGATGCCGGCCGGTTTGGGTGAGGTTCCAGCGGCCGGCGACGAGATTGCGAACCTGCACGTCAAGGCCGAGCCCGCCACGGAACTGCCCGGCGCCGCCGGAATCGGCGCGCATCTTGCGCTGTTCGACGACGATCGGGAAACGCTGCTCGAGCGATTCGATGGGGCCGTTGCGCACGTCGCCCTGGCAGATCGTGCAGGAAGCGGACGGGCCGTCTTCCATGGGGCGCCCGCCCCAGCCGCCGCCCTCGGTGCTTTGCACGACGAAGCGCTTGCCGGTTCGCGGATCGTTGCCGAAGAAAGTGAGCGCGTCGCCCATCGCGCCCTTATGCGCGGCCGGCGTGAGCATTTTGCGCGCCGGCGCCATCGCGGCGAGGATCGCGTCGATCACGCTCGGCAGGGCGGTGCTCCACGACGCCATCGGCGCCGGGAACTTCGCCATCATGAAGCTGCCCTCGGGCAGGATCACCTTGAGCGCCTTGAACGAGCCCTCGTTCACAGGCTCCACTGGCGCCGTCAGCGCCTTGTAGGCGATATAGGGCGCGGCCAACGTGCGCGCGTTGACCGCGCTGTTGCGCTGCTTCGAGCAGCCCGAGAGGTCGATCGTCATGTCGCTGCCCGCGACGGTGACCCGGGCATGGATGCGTATGGGGCCGTCGGCCGCGCTGGCGCTGTCGTCGAACTCGGTCTCGAATTCGTAAGAGCCGTCCTCGAATTCCTCGATCACCTGGCGGCAATGGGCCTCGGTTTGCGCGAAGATGCGCGCGATCGATTCCTGCACCGTTTCCTTGCCGTATTTCCCGAACAGCTCTTCGAGCCGTTTGAGGCCCAGATTGCACGCCGTGATCTGCGCGTCGAGATCGCCCATCGAGGATTCGGGGTAACGAATGTTGTCCGAGATCATCGTGAGGACGGTCTTGTTGGGCTTGCCGGCCTCGTAAATCTTGAGCTGGTTGAATTGCAGTCCCTCGAGCCAGGGATCGGCCGCCGACATGCCCGCTCCGAACCCGGTGCTGTAGCCGCCGACATCGATCCAATGCGCGCGGATGATGGTGAAGCCGAAGAGCTCGCCTTTCCAGAAGAACGGCGTGTAGACGCACATATTGTTGAGGTGCTGGCCGCACACCGCCTGGTGGTTCATCAGGATGACGTCGCCCGGCGCGAAATCCTTGATGCGCTCGACGCCGTCGCGGATGACGACGCCCAGATCGGCGAGGAAGTGGCTGACGCCGCCGCCGTTCTGCGCCAAGAGATTGCCCGCCTGGTCGAGAATGGCGCAGCTGTAGTCGCCGACCTCGTAGATCATCATGTTGTACGAGGTGCGCTTGAGCACATAGGACATTTCGTCCGCGATGGCCGGCAGCGCGCTGCGCATGACTTCGACCGTGATCGGATCGGCGGCCATGTCACTTGCCTCCTATGTAGATGAGAATCTCGCCGGTCGGGCAGATCGTCGCCTCGTCGCCCTCTTGCAGGAGAACGGTCGAGGCGCTCTCCTCGATGATGGCGGGTCCCGCGATGCTGCTTCCCGGCGCCAGCGAATCGCGGTCATGGATCGCGCAGCGCGTGGGAATGCGCGCGTCGTTGAGGTAAACCTCGCGCGTGCGCGCCGGCTTTTCCTTGCCGCCAACCGCGGGCGGGCGGAATTCCATCTTCGCGCGCCGACCGATCGCGCCGGCGCGGACATTGACGAGCTCAATGGGGCGCCCTTCCGCGTGCTGGCCGTAATGGCGCTGGTGCAATTCGTCGAAATGGCGGCGGATGCTGGCGCGGTCGTCGCGTACCAATTCGTCATAGGTGACCGGCGTGTTGAGGTAGAACTCCTGGCCGACATAGCGGATGTCGATCGACAGCCGAATTTCCTGCTCCGCCGGGCTTACGCCCTCGGCCGAGAGCAGCGCCTCGCCCTCCTGGATGAAGCCGTCGCAGATCTCGCGGATCGCGGCGAAATCGGCCTCCGCCATGCCGCGCGCATGGGTCTGGACGTAATCGTGCCGAATGTCGGTCATCAGCATTCCGACCGCCGAGAAATGCGCCGGCAGGACGGGCAGAATCACGCACGGAATCGATAATTCGCGCGCGATAAGAGGCGCGTGCAACCCGCCATTGCCGCCCGACGCCACCATGACGAAATCGCGCGGATCGTAGCCGCGCTCGATCGAGACGCCCCTGACCGCGAGGGTCATGTGCGCGACTGTGATCTTGAGCATGCCCAGCGCCGCTTCCTCGACGGAGAGGCCGAGCTTGTCGGCGAGCTTTTCCTTGAGCGCAGCGCGTGCGGCGGCTTCGTCGAGCACCATGTCGCCGCCGAGGAAATTCGCTCCGTTGATGCGCCCGAGGACGAGATTGGCGTCGGTGATCGTCGGCTCCTCGCCGCCGGTGCGATAGCACACCGGGCCGGGGCTGGCGCCGGCGCTGCGCGGGCCCACTTTCAGCGCGCCGACGCTGTCGATCCAGCCGATGCTGCCGCCGCCCGCGCCGACCTCGACCACATCCACGACCGGCAGCATCACCGGATGCCCCGAGGCATAGCCGCCGACGTAATAGCCCTCGGCGATCGCCGGGTGGCCGTCGCGCACGACGCTCGATTTCGCGGTCGTGCCCCCCATGTCGAAAGCGATGACCTGCGGGAAGCCGAGGCGGCGCCCGATCTCCGCCGAGGCGTTGATGCCGCCGACCGGCCCCGATTCCATCAAGCCGACCGGCGCGCGGCTCGCCGAGGCGACCGAGGTCACGCCGCCATTCGACTGCATGATCAGGAGCGTGCCGGGAAATTCCCGGTCCTCGAGCCGGCGCTCGAGCCGCTGCAGATAGGTGCTGACGCGCGGACCGATATACGCATTTACCACCGTCGTCGAGGTGCGTTCGTATTCGCGGTACTGGCGCAGGATTTCGTGGCTGAGCGAGATATAGGCGTCGGGAAAGGCCTGGCGCAGCGCCCGTCCCATCATCTGCTCGTGGCTGGGATCGACATAGGAATGAAGGAAGCATACCGCGATCGCCTCGGGCTTGAAGCCGGCGACCTTCTCGCACACCGCGGCAATCTCGGCTTCGCTCAAGGGCAGGATCGTCTCGCCCCGGGCGCTCATGCGCTCGTTGGCCTCGATGATCATGCCGCGCCGCACCAGCGGCGTCGCGCGCTTGAAGAGAACATTATAGGCCTCGGGCCGATTGCCGCGCGCGATCAGATAAGCGTCGCCCGCGCCGGCGGTGGCGACGAGGACGGTGCGCGCGCCCGTTTGCTCGATCAGGGTGTTGATCGCGATGGTCGCGCCATGCACGAACGTCTCGCATCCGCCCAAATCGATCGACGCCTTGGCAAGGCAATTCTGGATGCCGGCTGTGAAATCCTCGGGCGTCGTCGAGGCTTTGGCGTGGCGCAATTCGCCCGTTCGGTCGTCGAAGTAGACGAGATCGGTGAACGTCCCGCCGATATCGAGCGCAACATGAGCTCCCATAGGCAAGTCCTCGATCCCTTCTGAATAAGCGGGCGCGAATCCTGTTCCGCGCCAAGCGGCTTGTCAACAAGCCTTGCCCATTTCGGCGGCGGCAAAGTATGCTCGCCAAGTCTCGACATGGGAGGGTTCCGCCAATGGATATCTCGGCAAGGCAGCAGGCCGCCCTGCGCCTCATGGAGCAGGAAGGCGTCGAGGTGATGCTGATCGCGCCCAACGAGCTCGCCCGGATCGACACCGTCTTCCATCTGACCGGCTATCGCTCGCTCGGCGAAAGCCTTGCCGTGCTCTCGCGCCACGACAAGCCGACGCTCATCGTCACCCCGGAATGGGAGGTCGAGCGCGCGACGGCGCATGTGCCGAGCTGGACCGTCTGTCCCGCCAACGACTTGCCGCAAGCGGTGTCGGCCCTGTTCCCCAAGGGTCTTCCCGCGGGCAAGACCGCGACGGTCGGGCTCGGCAAGCTGCCGCGCGCGATCGGACGGCGCTTGATCGAGATCGCCGGCGGCGATGCCAAGAAGCTCGACGCCAAGCTCGAAGCGGCCCTCGTCCCGAAAACCAGCGACGAGATCGAGAATGCGCGCCGCGCCACCGCCATCGGCGAACGCGGCTTCGAGCGCCTGCTGGAAGTCGCGCGGATCGGCATGCCGGAATGCGAGCTCGCGGTGCAATTGAAGCTCTACATGGAAGAGCTCGGCGCCGACGATAATTTCTTTCTGCTGACGGCCTCGCCGCACAACCGCGCGGTGCAGCCCTCGAGCGAGCGGCCGCTGGAGAAGGGCGACATCATCTTGGCGGAAATGACCCCGACCTATCGCGGCCAGCTCTCGCAGATCTGCCGCACCGCCGTGGTCGGGCCGCCGAGCCCGTTGCTGGCCGAGAAATACGCCCTCGTCGTGCGCGCGATGGAGGCGGGCATCCGCACCGTCCGGCCCGGCATCAAGATGAGCGGGGTGGCCAACGCCATCGACGAAGTGCTGAGCGCCCAGGGCTATGCCGAGTTCTGCCGCCCGCCGCATATCCGCCGCCGCGGGCATGGCTTGGGTCACGGCTCCAACGCGCCCGGCGACGTCGCGCCCGAGAACGACATCATCCTTGAGGAAGACATGGTGTTCGTCGTTCACCCCAACCAGTATCTGCCTGAGAACCGGCTATCTCTTGTGCGGCGAGCCGGTTCGCGTCACCGCGACCGGCGTCGAGCAGCTGAGCAAGCGCACCGCGCGGCTCGCCACCGTCTCGGCCTGAAAAAACAAATCGAGGATCGGTCGATGCGCGTCATGCAGCCTGCGGTGTTGGTCGGCGCCTATGATTGGCATTCCTCGCTCGTTCCGCGCGCCGAGTTCGAAGCGCGGATCAAGCAGGCGCTCGGCAAGCTCGCCGGCAGCGGCGTGGCCGGGCTGGTCGTCTATGGCAACAAGATCGACAATGCCGCGCTCGCCTATCTCACCAACTTCACGCCGAAGCTCGATACCGCCATCGCCCTGATCGCGCCCGACGGCAAGGTCCGCCTGCACGGCTCGGGCAATCCGGCGATGATGGTGAACGGCAAGCTTCTCACCTGGGTCGAGGATCTTCGCGCCTTGCGCGACGCCGGACGAAACATCTCCGAATGGGCGGCCGAGCTGGCGCCGGGCCCGCTGGCCCTGTGGGCGAGCGAGGCGATGCCGGCCGATCTTCAGCCGCGGATCGAGGCCGCGCTGCCGGGCCGGCCGTTGCGCGATGTCGCAACGCTGCTCGACCCGCTGCTGCTCCCGAAATCGCCGACGGCGATGCGTCTCTTGCGCGGTGCGGCCGGGATGCTCGCCACGTCAGCCGCGGCACTGCGGCAGTCCTTTCAAGGCGGCGCCAGCTCGCGCGAAGCCGCCATCGCCGCGGAAAAAGCCGCCGCCGCCGCGGGCGCGCAGGACATCCGTGTCCTCGCCAGCATGAGCGCGGGCGGCACGCCGACCGCGATCGATTATCCGCAAAGCGGCAAGCTCGATCCGCTCCTCGTCTATATCGCGGTCCGGCATGCCGGCTATTGGGCCGAAGGCTCGATCACGCTCGCCGCGACGCCCGGCGAAACGCTCCGGCGCACGCAAGACGCGCTCGCGGCGATGTGTGCTACGGCGCGGATCGGCGCTTCCGTCTCCGAGATCAAGACGGCGGGGCAGCAGAAGCTCGCCGGGCTGGGCGCCCACCCAGCCGCGCTGCCGCCGGTGACCGGCATCGGCCTCTCGCTGGTCGAGACCGAATCCGAGCCCTCGGGAGTGACGCGCCTCGAGGGGGGACGCATCTATTCGATCCGCGCCGGCGCGCGCAGCAGGCCAAGCGATGCCGCGCTGCTCTCGGCCATGATCGAGCCGAAGGCGCACGACGCCGAATTGCTCTGGTCCGCGCTCGCCTGAGCGTGCCAGGTGCGGCCGTGATTTCCGAATCCGCCGATGTCGTGATCGTCGGTGGCGGGCTTGCCGGAATGTCGGCCGCTCTCCGGTCCGCCGAGCACGGCCTCGCGCCCATCCTTCTCGAGCAGGGCGCGGACGAGAAATATCTGTGCAATTCGCGCATCACGATGGGCGTCTTTCAGGTCGCGCTCCACGACATGCTGGGCGGCGCGGAATCCTTGCGCGCGGCCATCGACGCGGCGACCCAAGGCTATGTCGCGGCCGGCTTGCGCGATAAATACGCCGCCGAGGCCGAGCCGGCCTTGCGCTGGCTCCTCGCGCAAGGCGTGCGCACGATCACGGGCGGCCATGCGACACGCAATCTCGCCACCCTCGCGCCGCCGGTGCCGCGCCAGCCGGGACTGCACTGGCAGGGCCGCGCTGGCGATGTGATGCTGCGGACGCTCGAGGCCAAGCTCATGGAGCGCGGCGGCCGGCTGCGGCGGGGCATGCGGGCGCGCGAGCTCGTGATAGCGGGTGGGCGTTGCGTCGGCGTGACGGCGACGAGCGGCGCCGACACCCATCGCTTCGCCGCACGCGCGGTCGTGCTCGCCGATGGCGGATTTCAGGCCAATCCCGAATTGCTGAAGCGCTTCGTCTCGCCCGATCCGGCGCGCCTCTTGCAGCGCAATGCCGGGACCGGCAAGGGCGACGGTCTCCTCATGGCCGAGGCGGTGGGGGCAGGGCTCTCGGACATGGCATGCTTTTACGGCCATGTTCAGGCGCGCGACGCGATGCGGAACGCGCAGCTTTGGCCCTACCCGACCATCGACTTTCCGGTCGCGGCGGGCATCGCCGTCGACGAAAGCGGGCGCCGCTTCACCGATGAGGGCCTGGCCGGGGTCGCCGTCGCCAATGCGATCGCTCGGCAGCGCGACCCGCTCGGCGCCGTCGCGATCTTCGATCGCGCGATCTGGGAAGCGAGCGCCAAGACCTATGTCATGTCGGCGAACCCGTTCCTCGTCCAGGCCGGCGCCACCTTCTATCGTGCCGATACGGTTGCGGCGGCCGCCTCGCTGGCCGGGCTTCCGGGCGAGGGCGTGGCGGCGACCGTTGCCAGCTACAACGCCGCGCTCGAGGCGGGGGCGCTGGCGCAACTCGATCCGCCGCGCAGCGCCGACATCGGGCATCCGTGGGGCTCGAAGGCGATGCCCATTCATGAGCCGCCCTTCTACGCCGTGCCGCTGTGCGCGGGCGTGACTTACACGATGGGCGGCGTCGCGATCGATGCTGGCGCGCGCGTGCTGCGCGCGAGCGGCGCGGCCGTAGACGGGCTTTACGCTGCCGGCGCGACCATCGGTGGATTGGAAGGCGGTCGCGTCGCGGGTTACACAGGCGGATTAGCCAAGGCGCTGGTCTGGGGACGGATCGCGGCCGACAGCATCGCAAACGCGCTCAAGGAAGGCTGAGTCATGGCAACGCCCCATCGCATCGACGTCCACCACCATGTCACGCCGCCGAGCTACCGCGCAGCACAAGGGCCGGTCGATCAGGGCAACGCCCCAAGGCTCGGCTGGAGCGTCGAAGCTTCGCTCGAGGACATGGATCGCGGTGGCGTCGCCAGCGCCATCATCTCGCTGCCGCATCCCGTCACCATCTGGCCGGGCGACAAGGACAAGGCGCGGCGGCTCGCCCGCGATTGGAACGAGTATTCGACGCGGCTCGGGCAGGATCATCCCGGGCGCTTCGGGCTCTTCGCCACGCTGCCGATGCTCGACATCGACGGCAGCTTACGCGAGATCGAATACGCGCTCGATGCGCTTCATGCCGACGGCATCAACTTGATGACCAATATCGGCGACAAATGGCTGGGCGATCCTTATTACGATCCGGTGTTCGAAGAGCTTCACCGCCGCAAGGCGGTGGTCTACACCCACCCGATCGCGCCCACTTGCCTTCACGACGTCCTGCCGGGCGTCAACGATTCGATCGTGGAATTCGGCTCCGACACCACGCGCGCGATCGCGCGTCTCCTCTTCAGCGGGGCGGCCGCGCGCTTTCACGACATCCGCTTTATCTTCTCGCATGCCGGCGGCACCATGCCGTTCCTGGTCGAGCGCTTCGAGCGGGCGCCTGGCCGGTATGCGCCGAAAGTCGCAGGAGGCACGATCGCTCATTTGAAGCGTTTCTATTACGACACCGCGCAAGCCGCCCACCCCTGGGCATTGATGGGCCTGACGAGGCTCGTGGCGATCTCGCAGATTCTGTTCGGCACCGATTTTCCCTACCGCACCGCCGCCGAGACGGCGCAAGGGATTGCGGAATTCGGCTTCTCGCCGAGCGATCTGAGCGCGATCGATTGCGGCAACGCGCAGCGCTTGTTGCCGCGCTGGCGGTAAATCGGGAAGCCGCCTATTTCGGCGGGTTCAGCTCTTTCCAGGGATCCTTAACATTGGGGATGGTTTCGATCTCGACATTGGCGAGCTTGCCATTCTGCATCTCGGTTTTGCGGATATAGATGTTCTGGACGATATCGCGCGTCGCCGGATCGATCGAGATGGGTCCGCGCGGGCTGTCGGCGGATTTCCAATTGGCGAAGTATTTCATTGCCTCGTCGGCGGTGAACTTGCCTTTGGTCGCTGCGATGAGGCCGTAGACCGCGGCCATGCCGTCCCAACCGTCGGACGAGAGGAAATCCGGGATCGACTGGTCGCCATAAGCCTTGTGCCACTCGGCGACGAAGGTCGTGTTGGCGGGACGGTCGGCGGCAGCCGAATAGGTTCCAGCGGTGATCACCCCAACCGGCGTATCGCCCATATTGGGCAACTCCTCGTCGGGCACCAGGTCTTGCGTCGAAACGATGTTGATGCCGGCCTGGCGGACGCCCAAATCGTTGATCGCCTTCATCATCGCGGTCGCTTGCGCGCCGGCCGGAACCCATACGAAAGCGACGTCGGGTTTCGCGTCCCGGATGCGCTGCACCACGGGCGGGAAGTCCGGAGTGTCGGGCGAGAAGCGGATCGATCCGACGATCTTGCCGCCGGCGTCCGTGAAGCCCTTGGTGAAGGCGTCTTCCGCGTCATGGCCGGGGATGAAGTCGCTGACCGCGGTGAAGGCCGTTTTCCAGCCCTGCTTCACCGCCCATTGGCCCATCGGCAGGCCCGAATGCCACTGCGTGAAGGAGACGCGGACGACGTAAGGCGAAATTCGCGTGATGGCAGCGCCCGCGGCATTGGTGATGACCAAAGGCACTTTGGCCTCGTTGGTCAGCGGCGCGATGGCGGCGGCTACCGGCGAGGCGACAACGCCCAAGAGCAGCTGCACATGATCCCGGGTGATCAGTTCCTGCGCCACCCGCTTGCCGGTCTCGGGCGTCGAGGTATCGTCGCGCTTCAGCACGGTTACGGTGACGCCCGGCGGCAGATCCTTATCGTGCAGGGTCTTGTAGAGCATGATGCCCTTGTCCATTTCGTCGCCGGGCTCGGCGAGGAAGCCGGAATAGCTATTGACGAGGCCGATCTTGATCTCGGTCTGCGCCGCGGCCGTGCCGGTCGTGCTGGCCGCGGCCAGTACCGCGGCGGCCAAGGCCGCGTGCCAGTGCATCTTGCTCATTGGTTGCTTCCCCCGTTTTCGTTAGCCCGAAACGCCGCAAAGAGCGGCGCCCTTTTGCGAAATCAAGTCTGCCGTCTTCCTTTTCGTCAATTCATTTGCCGGCTTGCGCCACGCAAGCGGTCGATGATCGCGAGCGGCTCCTCGGGCGCGGCATCGCTCCGCCAGGCGACATGCCCGTCGGGGCGCACCAGAACGAGACGGCGCTCGTAGAGCCGGCGCGCCTCGGCATCGTCGATCGCGACGATCCGCAGCGGCACGCCACGGGCCGCCGCTGCTTGCGCGAAAGCCTCCGCCGCCGGCGCGTCGCCGCCGAAGCGCAGCAGCACGAAATCGCGGGCGTAGAGATCGAGAATCGAGCTTCCATCGCCCAGCCAGGCATGGGGGGCGCGCGCGCCGGGCCAGGATGAAGGCAGGTAATTCTCGGGATCGTCGGGCGGCGGCGGCGTCGAATCGGGCACGCAGATGGGCGATCCCTCGTAGCGGTAGCCGAGCTGCAATCCCATGGTGCGAAATTCCTGGCCCAAGCGCGCGACCAAATCATCGCCCAGGCGCCGGCGTAGCGCGGCGCCGGCCGCGCTGTCCTCGGCGATCGCGCTAAGCCCATCGCCATAGGCCGTTTGCAGGGAATGGAACGCGGTCGCCATGGCCACGTTGCGCCGGCCGACGGGTCGCCGCTCGGCATCGTAGGATAGGAGCAGTCCTGCCCCGCCCCAGCCTTTCAAGACCGCGGCGAGCTTCCAGCCGAGATCGATCGCGTCGCCCATTCCGGTATTCATGCCGAGCGCGCCGGTTGGCGAGACCTGGTGCACCGCGTCGCCGGCCAGGAACACGCGGCTCCGGCCGTAGCTTTCCGCCACGACGCTTTGGCGATGCCAGACATTCGCGCCGATCCACTCGACCGGGAAATCGCGCCCCAGGCCGCGGCGCAGATAGGCCTCCTTGTCGATGGTTAGGGCGGCGACATTGGCGTCGGTCTCGTTGACCATGAGGCGCCACATCGCCGCGGCGGGATCGATGATCCGCAGATTGGCCCAGACCCCGCTTTGATCGACCGTAAGAAAGAAGGTGCCGGGCTCCTTGCCGCAAGCCTCTATGAGTTGGGGCGCGCGAAAGAACATGTTGACGGCGTGGCCCAAGAGGCCTTTCCCCGCCAACGCGATGCCGAGCGCGCGGCGCACGCGGCTCGTCGCGCCGTCGCAGCCGACGAGATACTCCGCATCGACCGTTTCCGCGGCGCCCGTCGCCAAGTCGACCAAATTCGCGCGAACGCCGTCGGGCGTTTCCTCGAAGGATTCGAGACGGCACCGGTAGCGCAATTGCACGGATTTCTGGGACCGCGCGAAGCGCTGCAGAATCGGATCGAACCAATGCTGCGAGCAGGTCTGCGTCGATTCGGGGCTGTGCGCGGATGCCCGGACGCCGCGCGGCGGGCGCTTGATGCGGCCGAGCTCATATCCGGCCAGGGTGGTGACGAAGACGACGTCCTTCGGCCAGTCGAGCGGGAAGGGCGTATCGAGCGACTTGTTCCACGATTCCCCAGCGCCGGCAGAATTCCATCGTGCGCGTGTTGACCTCGTTCATCTTGGGCGTGGCGACGACGCCGTCGCCTTGCTCGACCAGCAGGCATTGGACGCCCTGCCAGCCGAGCTCGGCGGCCAGCGCCAGCCCGATCGGCCCGCCGCCGACGATGAGAACGGGAATTCGCATCGCGGACTCAGGCCCGTCGGCTATTGCACGAATTCGTTGGTGAAGAGTCCGTCATAGGAGGCGAGCTTGTCCTCGGGCTTCATCAGCCCGGCATCGATGTTGAAGATCTCGGCGTTTTCCATGCCCTTCCCGTTGACGAGAGGCGGGTTCGGGCTGATCTTGCGCACGGTCTCGAAGGCGGCGGCGAGCACCTTTTCGTCCACCGTCGCGAAGCGCTTCTTCAAGAGCGCGAGGGCATCGGCCGGATGGTCGTGCATGTAGGCTTCCGCCTCGACGAAGCTGCGGCCCATTCCTTCGCATAGCGCCCGGCGCTGCTGGCAGGTCTCGGGCTTCGTCACGACCACGTTGTTGGCGAAAGGTTCGAGATCGGCGGGCTCGCCGTCCGGGCCGCTCGCGAGCATCACCGCGTCTCCGGCAAGCACCGGCACCAGGGGCCAGGGCGGCGACATCGCGAAGCCGTCGATCTGCTTCGCTTGGAAGGCCGCGAGCATGTTGGGCGGCTGCATGAAGGCAATCTGCAATCCGCTCGCGTCGATGCCCGCCCGCTTCGCCATCAGGAGAAGATAGGCATGGATGAGCGAGCCGGTCGCGTCGGCGGCCATGACGCGGCCGCGCAGCAGCGCGGCGCGTTGCTCGAAAGGCTGCTTCGCGTCGAAGCCCCCGGCATCGGCGAATTCCTTGCGAAGGGCTACCTGAATGATCGGCTTGTTCGAGGTCTCGGCGATCGCGAGCAGGCGCTGGCCCTTCTGCGCCGCGCGGGTGACCGAGAGCGAGGAAGGCTGGCCGAAATCGGCGCTGCCCGAAATGACGGCGTTGAGGGTCCCGACGCCCGCGACCTCGATCATTTTCACGTCGAGGCCGTTTTTCTTGAAAATTCCCAGGTCCTCGGCGAGATAGGAGGCGCTGAACGAGAGGCTGATCGCCGGATTCGCCAGCACGATCTCGGCGGGCTTGGCATCCTCGGCGCGAACCGGCGCGGCAAGAAGGATCACGAGGGCGGCAGCGGCGATCCCGGTCGCGCTTCTCGACCGCGATCGAAGCGGATTGGCCATGGAATTCTCCTACCCGCGCGGCTTGATCAGCCGGATCGGCTTGCCGTCGAGGAAGGCGCGGATGTTCTCGACCGCATCGGCATAGTTGGCGCGCAGATTTTCCTCGATCACATAGCCGAGATGCGGCGTGAGGACGACATTGTCGAGGGCGAAGAACGGGTGATCCTTGCCGACCGGCTCATGGTCATAGACGTCGATCGCGGCGCCGGCGAGGCGCTTGCCCTTCAACGCCGCGACCAGCGCGGCCTGATCGACGATCGGCCCGCGCGAGGTATTGACGAGATAGGCGTTCGGTTTCATCAGCCCGAGCTCGGCCGCGCCGACGAGGCCGCGGCTCGACGGGTTGAGGCCGACATGGATGGTGACGATGTCGGCGCGCCGAAACAGCTCGTCCTTCTCGACGCGCCGCGCGCCGAGCTCGGCGGCCCGCGCATCGGTAAGGCTGCGGCTCCAGGCGACGATGTCGAGGCCGAAGGCCTTGGCGTAGCCCGCGACCATGGCGCCGAGCCGCCCGAGCCCGATGATGCCGATGGTCCGGCCCTTGGCGCTATGGCCGATGGTGGTCTGCCACTTGCCCTGGCGGATGGAGCGGTCCTCGAAGGGGATGTTGCGCAACAGCGCGAGAATGAGCCCCCAAGTCAGCTCGGCCGTGGCATGGCCGACCCCTTCGGTGCCGCAAAAGGCGATGCCGCGTTCGGCGAGCGCGGCCGCGTCCACCGAGGCGTTCTGCATCCCAGTCGTGATGACGAGGCGAAGATTGGGCAGCTTGTCGAGGAGCGGGCGCGGCAGCGGCGTGCGCTCGCGCATGAGCACCAGGCATTCGAAGGGATGGAGGCGCTTGGCCAGCGTATCGAGATCGGCGATGTGCTCGGGGAAGGCCTCGATCTGGGCGTCGGGATGGAGGCTTTTCCAATCGGCGAACTGCAAGGCCACGCCCTGATAATCGTCGAGAACCGCAACCCGCATCATGGCTGAACTGCCTCCCACCGGCCTGAATTTGCATCAGTTTGGCGCTCGGCGCGGCGCGGCGCAAGCGGACCCGGCCTTGTCCCCGTGGCCGGCTGCCCCGCCGCCTCGGCCAGCGTTTACCGCGTCTTTACCGATCCGCAATAACTTTGCCCTCTGCGCCGGCCAACGGCCCGGCGGCGAGGCTAGCTTCGTGCCCGAAACGGTTTGCGAGTGCCGGTGGCCCAAGGGAAATGTCGATGCCGTGAGCAGCGCCGCACTCGAGATAACGAGCCGCGAGGTCGATCGCAGCACGCACTTCCTCTTCGAGCACAAGATACTTCCAGCTCAAGGGGGCGCGTTTTGCCCTGACCGATGACGAGACCCGGCCCGCCTTCCACATCGACCTCGGCGTGCTCGTGGCGGCGCTCGGGCTCGCCACGCTGCGGACCGAATTCGGCATCGATCCGGAATCGCCGGATGGCGTCCTCTTGGAGATCGTCGAGAAAAGTCTGCGCTTCGTGAGAGAGATCCGGCCGGGCAATTCGATCCCGCGCGAACTTTTGGACGGCACCGCGTCGTGGTCGGTCGAGCCCCGGCACCGGCTCCGCGCCAAGGCGCATCTCTGGGCCCGCGCGCTCGGCAGCGACGAGACGACGGACGCCACGGACACGGAGCTGCAAAGCTTTGTCGGGAACCCCGATACCATCGCGCGTCACCAACGCGCCACGGCCGAGATCGCCAAGAAAATCGCCAACGGCATGGACGCCGAGGGGGTCGCGGCGCGCCTCGACACCCTTGCCCGCGAACTCGCCTATATCGAGGCGCTGCGCGAGCAGTGCGGCTACATCCTCGCCATCGTTCCCAAGGTCAACCAGCTCGCGCGGGTCTACCACAGCGACCGCGCCATCGTGGACGAACTGTCGCGCATTCGCACGCTGCTGTTGCGGCCGATCGAGGAGTTTGACGGGATCTTCGCCCGCTTGGGCAATCGCAACGGCGACGTCGCCACGGCCCTGGACGACTTCCAGGCCCATCTCAACTTCATCCGCGAGCAGCGCGACGACGTGCATCAGAGCATGATGAAGTGGGAGCCGATTCTCGCCGGTTGGAGCTCGATCGAGATGGCGCGCCACACCGCGACCGAAAGCAAGATCACCGAGCTTTACCGCTTTACCGCGCGCCACTATGTGACACAACAGGCTTGGTCCCACCCCGACTAGCGTGGCGAATCCCAACCGTGCTCGCCGACTTCCCGCTTAGGGCCGCATTGCCTATCCTCTTTCGAGCGGAGCCGCGGGAGGGCACGTCATGGCTGGTGCGCTCGATGGAATCCTGGTGGTGGCGTTGGAGCAGGCGGTGGCTGCGCCGCTCGCCAGCTGCCGGCTCGCCGATGCCGGCGCGCGGGTCATCAAGATCGAGCGCCCCGAGGGCGATTTCGCGCGGCGCTACGATCGCGTGGCGTTGGGGCAGAGCGCCTATTTCGTGTGGCTCAATCGCGGCAAGGAATCGCTCGTTCTCGACATCAAGGCGCCCGAGGATCGCGACCTCCTGACGCGCATCCTCGCGCGCGCCGACGTCTTCATCCAGAACCTTGCGCCGGGCGCCGCTGCACGCGCCGGGTTCGATCCGGCCGCGCTACGGCGCCGCTGGCCGCGCCTCGTTGTCTGCTCGATCAGCGGCTATGGCGAGGACGGCCCCGATCGCGACCGGAAGGCCTATGATCTCCTCATCCAAGGCGGAGACCGGGCTCGCCGACATCACGGGGTCGCCGGCGGGGCCGGGCCGCGTCGGGGTGTCGGTCTCCGACATCGCGGCCGGCCTCGATGCCTATGCCGGGATCCTCGCCGCGCTCTATGCGCGCGAGCGCACCGGGGAGGGCGCGCTGATCGAGACCTCGCTGTTCGCGGCGACCGCCGAGTGGATGGCGGTGCCGCTCCTCCATCACGATTATGGCGGCAAGGCGCCCGAGCGCGTCGGATTGCGCCATCCCTCGATTGCGCCCTATGGCGCCTTCGCGACCGGCGACGGCCAAACGCTCATCCTCAGCATCCAGAACGAGCGCGAATGGGTGCGCTTCTGCGACGCCGTCCTGGGCCAGCCCGCGCTCGCGTCCGATCCGCGCTTTGCCGACAATCGGAGCCGGGTCGCCAATCGCGCGGCGCTCGAGGCGATCATCGCCGAGCGCTTCGCTGCCGAGCCGCGCGAGGCGGTCGCCGCGCGGCTCGATACGGCCGGGATCGCCTATGGCAAGCTCAACAGCGTCGCCGATTTTGCTCGGCACCCGCAGCTTCGCCGGATGGCGACCCCGACCGCTTCGGGCCTCATCGCTGTCCCCGCGCCGCCCGGCCGGCCACCCGGGGCACAGAACGCCTTGCCGGTCCCCGAGCTCGGCCAGCACAGCGCCGCGATCCGCCGGGAATTTGCCCCTTAGCCAGCCTGCGGCACCGCGCCGCAGCAGCTATTGTGCGTTGCACCATAACGCCTTAGCGAGCGAGGTTACCTGCTAAAAACTCGGCAAAAATAAATTTTTGAGCGATAGGTTTTTTGTGGTTGATTTGGCAGTGCTGCTGCACTACATTGTGCATTGCGGCATCGGTCGTCGCCCGACGACCTGCCGTACGTCTTCTAGGCGTTTCCTCCCTAAACTTGGGCCGTGCTTTGGCACGGCCCTTTTCTTTTCTGGCTTGGGTTCAGCCCGGCGGCGCCGAGGCGCCTGGGCCCATTGGGCGCTGCATCAGCACGCTGTCGACCCAGCGACCGAGCTTGAACCCGATGTTGGGCTGAAGCCCGACGCGGGCGAAGCCGAGTCTCTCGTGCAACCCGATCGAGGCGGCGTTGGCGCTGTCGCCAATTACCGCGACCAGATGCCGGTAGCCCGACGCGGCGCAGCGCTCGACCAGCAGCGTCAGCAACGCCCGGCCGATGCCGCGCCGGGTCGCCGCCGGGGCGACATAGACCGAATCCTCGACCGTGAAGCGGTAGCCCGAGCGCGGACGGTAGGGGGAGGCAAAGGCAAAGCCCAGCACTTGACCGCGCGCATCGCAGGCAATGAGAAAGGGCATGCCGGCGCCGCGCACGGCGATCCGGCGCTGCGCCATCTCGGCTTCGGTCGGCGGAGTTTCGTCGAAGGTCGCGAGCGAGGTGCGGACGTAATGCGCGTAGAGCGCGGTCACCGCGGCGATGTCCGCTTCCTCGCAATCGCGCAGGGTGCAAGGCGCCGACGCCCCTTCGATCACGCCGGCCTCAGCCGCGCCGGGTCGATGGCGGCGAGCGCGGCGGCGAGGTCCTGCATATCCGCGGCGAGCTGCGCGAAGTAGGGTTTCCGCTCATAGCTGCGCTCGTCCATGTAGAGGCCGCGGCCCAGTTCGATCTGCAGGCAATGCCCGCCATCGCCGGGCTTGCCGTAATGGCTCGTGGTGAAGCCGCCGGCATAGGGCGTGTTGCGGGCCACGGCATAACCCTTGTCGGTCAGGACACGTTGCGCCGTGTCGGCGACGATCGGATCGCACGAGGTGCCGTGGCAGTCGCCGAGCACGATATCGACCGCACCGCGGTGACCCGCGCGGACCGAGGGAAGGGTCGTCGATGGCATCGAGTGGCAATCGAGCAAAAGATAAAACCCGAAGCGGTTGCGCGTCGCCTCGACGAGCTGGCTCAGCGCCCGGTGATAGGGCCGATAGAGCCGCTCGATGCGCTGCACAGCCTCGGCAAAACGAAGCTTGCGCGCGTAGATTTCCTCGCCCGAGGCGACGACGCGCGCAATCGTGCCGAGCCCCACGCGCACCCGCGGCGAATGGGAGTTGACGAAATCGGGCAGCGGATCCTCGAACATCGCCGGATCGAGCTCGAACGGCTCGCGGTTGGGGTCGAGATAGGCGCGGGCGAAACAAGCCTTCACTAGCGGCGCCCCGAGCGCCGGCACGGCGCGGAAAATCTCGTCCACATAGCTGTCTTCCGAGCGCCGCAGAGCGCGGGCATCGAGCCGCGAGGCGGCAAGGAGATCGGGCGGATAGGTGGTGCCGCTATGGGGCGAGGCCAGCACCAAAGGCAATGTCTGCCGGGAAGCGGCGGCGACTTCGACCGCCGGCTCGACCGCCATGGGAACTGCCACGTGCCCCTCCATGGCGCGAATTTAGTAGCTATCCGGGCGCGCTGCCACCCCCTCTCGGGGCGATCGGCCGGCACGACGTAAACGCTTCGTTTATTCCCTCCCGGTAAGGTTTCGCCACGAATTCCAGGGATACCGCAATGGCCCGTATTCTTCTCGCCGAGGACGACGACAATCTGCGCTTCTTCCTCGCCCGCGCCCTGCGCCGCGCCGGGCACGAGGTGAACGACTACCCCGATGGCGATGCCGCGCTCGGCTGGATGAACGAGCACGCGGTCGACCTGCTGCTCGCCGACGTGGTGATGCCCGGCCTCGACGGCATCGAGCTCGCGCGCCGGGCGAGCGACATGTGGCCGCATCTGCGCGTCATCTTCATCACGGGCTTTGCCGGCGTCGCGCTGCGCGAGGCGCGCGCCATGTCGCCCGAGGCGACCGTGCTCGAAAAGCCCTTCCATCTGCGCCAACTGGTCAGCGAGATCGACCGTTTTCTCGCGGCGTAATCGGCGCCGGGCTATCTTGTCAGCGGCCGCGAATTGGGATACACCCCCGAACCCTTGAGGGGGCGCGTAGCTCAGCGGGAGAGCACTACCTTGACATGGTAGGGGTCACAGGTTCAATCCCTGTCGCGCCCACCAGCTTCGCGGTCCCGATATCATTGCCACGCGCCGCGCCGTCGGGCGGCGCGCGGCGGCCGCAATCGACCTTCAGGTATTCGCCGGCCTCGCGGTCCTCGTACGACATTACCGCCGACAGGATCGAGCAGATGCTGCGCGTCGTGCGGGTGGTGAAATTCCCGGGCGCGTTCATCCCGGTGGTTTGGAAGCGGACGGCGATCCGGGTCATGCGGTCGCCGGGCACCGGGATGAAGGGCAGGGCCAAGCCCAACAAGACGACGACGGCAAACGCCAGGTCGCGCCAATCCGTGCCGTTCAAGATTGGTCTATGCGCTGCCATGTCCCCTCCTCGCTCATCCTAGGCGGGATCGGGGCATCTTCATCCCCGCCGCCGGATTTCGTCCCTGTGGCGGCTTCGGCCCAGCCCCCTCTCGCCTCGGGCCGCGCCAAGGCTTAAGATAACTGTCCCGCTCCGATCCGATGGCCGTCATGCAAGAAGAATTCTACCGCATCAAAAGGCTGCCGCCTTACGTCTTCGCCGAGGTCAACGCCCTCAAAGCGCAGGCCCGGGCGGCCGGTCGCGACGTCATCGATCTGGGCATGGGCAACCCCGACGGGGCGACGCCGGACCATATCGTCAAGAAGCTGATCGAGACGGTGCAAAATCCGCGCGCTCACGGCTATTCGGCGTCGCGCGGCATCGCCGGCTTGCGGCGTGCGCAGGCGGCTTATTACGCGCGGCGCTTCGGCGTCGAGCTCGATCCCGAGCGCGAGGTCATCGTGACCCTTGGCTCGAAAGAGGGCCTCGCCAATCTGGCGCAGGCGATCACCGCGCCGGGCGACGTCGTCCTCGCGCCCAATCCGACCTATCCGATCCATGCCTTCGGCTTCATCATCGCGGGCGCCTCGGTGCGCGACGTGCCGATCGGGCCCGGCATCGATTTTATGTCGGAACTGAAGCGGGCTTGCGCCTCGAGCGTGCCCAAGCCGCTCGCGCTGGTGATCAACTTCCCGGCCAATCCGACGGCCCAGATCGTCGATCTCGCTTTCTACGCCGAGCTCGTCGATTTCTGCCGCCGCAGCAATATCTATCTTCTGTCCGATCTCGCTTATGCCGAGATTTATTTCGACGGCAATCCGCCGCCTTCGGTGTTGCAGGTGCCGGGCGCCAAGGACATCGCGGTCGAGTTCACCTCGCTCAGCAAGACCTATTCGATGGCGGGCTGGCGGATCGGCTTCGCGGTCGGCAACGCGCGGCTGATCGGCGCGCTGGCGCGGGTCAAATCCTATCTCGATTACGGCGCCTTCACGCCGATCCAGGTCGCGGCGACCGCCGCGCTCAATGGCCCGCAGGACTGCATCCTCGAGATCCGCGAGCGCTACCGGACGCGCCGCGACGTTCTGGTCGAAGGGCTGCACCAGGCCGGCTGGGATATCCCGCCGCCGCCCGCCACGATGTTCGCCTGGGCGCCGGTGCCGGCCGCCTTCCAGGAAATGGGCAGCGTCGCGTTCTCGAAGCTCCTGCTCGAGCACGCGAATGTCGCGGTTTCGCCCGGCGTGGGCTTCGGCGAATACGGCGAAAATTATGTCCGGATCGCGCTCGTCGAGAATCGGCAGCGCTTGCGCCAGGCAACGCGCAACATCAAGCAGTTTCTCGGTGGACGCTCTTTGGCGTCCAACGGCCCAATACGGGCGCCGCGCAAGCAACAAGTGGCCGAGGCGCCCGGGAAGTAACCCGGCGGGCCGCGGGGAAGGATTTTGGGCGCGGCGGCGCCGCGCGGGGTCTGGATGGCGGACGGCGCGATCCTCAAGGACGACGACTGGCGAATCGTGCCTGTGCTATCGCGGCTTCTTGGCCGGTGGCGGCAGAGGGCGGTGGCACGGTCCCGCGCCCGCGAGGCGCCGACGACCGATTCCGATACCGCGGCCGAGCTTGACCGGTTGACGATCCGGCAATGGCTCTTTGGCCGCGGCTATCTCGTGCCCGGCGACGCCGCCCATGTGCTGAGCTTGGCCGAGCCGCTCGGGCTCGGCCGCGGCTCGTCGCTGCTCGACCTGGCGGCCGGACTGGGCGGTCCGGCGCGCGCCATCGCTCAAGCCTTCCATGCCCATGTCACGGGGCTCGAGCGCGATCCCGATCTGGCGCGCCGCGGCACCGCGATGTCGGTGGCGCAAGGCTTGGCGCGCTTGGTGCGGATCGGAGTTCTGCGATCCCGAGTTCGATCGAGTTCGATCCGGCGCGCTTCGATTGCGCGCTCGGCCGCGAGGCGACGCACGGGATCGCGGAAAAGGAACGCTTCCTGCGCGTGGTGGTTCAGTCGCTGAAGCCGCGCGGGCAGCTCGTCCTCGCCGATTTCGTGCGCGACCGCGGCGCTGGCGAGCGCGACGAAGTCGCCGCCTGGGAGCACGGCCAGTCTCGCAAGCCGTCGCTCTGGACGCTCGCGCAATATGCCGACTGCCTCAAGAGCCTCGGTTTCAACCTCCGCGTCGCCGAGGACCTCACGCCCTGGTACCGCCGCCAGCTTGTCGCCGCCTGGATCGCGCTGTGGCAAGGCGGCGAGTTGCGCGGCCTCGCTCCGGCCCAGATCGAAGCCGTCGTCGCCGAAGGCGAGTCCTCGATGCGAACCGTGAAAGCGCTCGAAAGCGGCGGGCTCAAATATTACCGGCTCGGCGCCATCGCCCATTGGTCCTTCTGGTAAGGCGCGGCCCGGCCCGGGACGAGACTCTACGCCCCGCGCACCCGGTCGATGATCGCCGCCGGGTCTGGGGGCGCCGCGTCGGCGCGCCAGGCGACATGGCCGTCGGGGCGGACCAGCACCAGTTTGCGCTCGTAGAGCGCGGCGATCGCGGGATCGGCGATGTTGACGATCTCGAGCGGCACGGCGCGGCGCGACGCCGCGGCGACCACGCCCGATGGATCGGGAGCCGCGCCGCCGAACCGCAGGAGGACGAATCCCCGGCCGTAGAGATCGATCGTGGATTTGTTCTCGGCCAGCCAGGCATGCGGAGCGCGCGAGCCGGGGCGGCTCGTTTGTTGGTATTCCATGATCGTGTCGGGCGGCGGCGGCGTGCCGTCGGGAACGACGATCGGCGATTCGTAGCGGTAGCCCAGTGCGATCCCGTCCGAGATGAAGGTCTTGGCGCGGTTGTGCAGGATGTCGGCGCCGATCTGGCGACGCGCCGCCGCGCCTTGCTCGCTGTCGTCCTCGATGAAGCGAAGCAGGGATTGATCGGTCGTGCGCATGATGTTGTCGGTGGCTTCGCCGACATTGCGTTGCGCCACCGGCCGGCGCTCGGTTTCATAGCTCGCCAGGAGGCCCGGCCCGGCCCAGCCCTTCACCGCCGCCTCGAGCTTCCAGCCGAGGTCGACGGCGTCGCCCATGCCGGTGTTCATTCCGAACCCGCCCGATGGCGCATGCTGGTGCACGCTGTCGCCGGCGAGGAATAGCGGCGGCGATTGGAACCGGTCCGCGACCAGATCGCGGCACACCCAGCGCCGCGCCGAGATGATCTCGTAAGGGATTTTGTCGCCGAGCGCGCGCGTGATGACCGATCGCAGCAGCGCCGAGCTGGGCTCGTCGCGGTATTCGTCGCCATGGACGCCGAGCCGCCAGAGTTCCTTGCCGTCGATCTCGATGAGGCTGCCGTAATCGCCGCTTTTATCGACGAGGAAATAGAACGCCGCCTTGCCCTTGTCGTGATAGTTCCACAGCTCCTTGATCTTGAGAAAGATGTTGAGGTGGTAGGAAAGCGTCGCGCGTCCTTCCTGCTTGATCCCGAGGGTCTTGCCGATGCCGGAATGGCCGCCCGAGCAATCGATGAGATAGCGCGCGGCGACGCGCTCGGTCGCGCCCGTCGCAAGGTCGCGCAAAGTCGCGATCACGCCGTCGTCCTGCCGCTCGAAGGACTCGAAGCGGCAGCGATAGCGCTGCGTCACGGTGGGGAATCCGGCGCCGAGCTTTCTCAGGATCGGATCGAACCAGATCTGGTTGCAGCGCTGCGAGCGCTCGGGCGTCGTCGGCAGGGGCTTGTAGCCGCCATGGGTCGGCCGCTCGATGCGCGCGATTTCATAACCGGGCAGGCTGGTCGCGTAGACGATGGTCGGGGGAAAATCGGGCGGCGCGCCCGAATCCTTGACCGCTTGCGCGATGCCCCAGCGGCGGCAGAACTCCATGGTGCGCGAATTCACGGTATTGGCGCGGGGATGATCGACCGTGCCGTCGCCCTGATCGATCATGAGGCAGCGGATGCCGCGCCAGCCGAGATCGGCCGCGAGCCCCAAGCCCACCGGGCCGCCGCCGACGATGAGTACGGGAATCTGGTCGGAAAGCGATGTGGTGGGCACGATCATTCCTTCTCCCTGCGCCGCGCGACGATAGGCGCAAAGACAGAAACGCTCAAGCGAGCGCCGGTTGACAGCGCGGGGGCGCCTTTCTATGGTCGGCGGCTCGCATTCCGGGGTCCGGTTATGAAGATCGCCAATTCATTGAAGTCGCTGAAGAAGCGCGACAAGAACTGCCGCATCGTGCGGCGCAAGGGCCGGGTCTACGTCATCAACAAGGTCAATCCGCGCTTCAAGGCCCGCCAAGGCTGAACCCCCGACCGGCGGCGCCGTCGCCTGGAGGTGATTCATGCACATGCCGGAACCCGATGCCGCGTTGATCGCCCGACGCGAGGCCATCGCCCGCGATCTCCGCCGCTTTCTCGCCGCCGACGCCGTCATCCTGCCCGAGGAAGAACGCCGCGCCTATGAGAGCGACGGGATGACCGCCTATCGCGAGCTTCCCTTGCTGGTGGTATTGCCGTCGACGACAGAAGAGGTCGCGACGGTCCTGAGCTATTGCAAGACGGAGGGCGTCAAGGTCGTGCCGCGCGGCGCCGGCACGTCGCTCTCGGGCGGCGCGCTGCCCTTGGCCGACGGCATCATTCTGGGGCTGGGCAAGTTCAACCGCGTGCTCGAGATCGATTACGACAACCGTTGCGCGGTCGTGCAGCCCGGCGTTACCAATCTCGGCATCAGCGAGGCCGTCTCGGCCAAGGGCTTCTACTACGCGCCTGATCCGTCCAGCCAGATCGCCTGCACGATCGGCGGCAACGTCGCCGAGAATTCGGGCGGCGTGCATTGCCTCAAATACGGCCTGACCACCAACAACGTGCTGGGGCTGGAGATCGTGCTGATGAGCGGCGAGGTGCTGCGCCTTGGCGGCAAGCATCTCGACGCCGAGGGCTACGATCTCCTCGGGTTGATGACCGGCTCGGAGGGCTTGCTCGGCGTCGTCACCGAGGTGACGGTGCGCATCTTGCCCAAGCCGACGACGGCGCGGGCGGTGCTGATCGGCTTTCCGTCCAACGAGAGCGCGGGCGCCTGCGTCGCCGCGATCATCGCGGCGGGGATCATCCCCGCCGGCATGGAGATGATGGACAAGCCCGCGATCCACGCCGCCGAGGCTTTCGTTCACGCCGGCTATCCGCTCGATGTCGAAGCGCTGCTGATCGTCGAGCTCGACGGGCCGCCGGCCGAGGTCGATTACCTGATCGCGCGGGTCGTGGCGATCGCGCGCGAGAATTCGGCGGTGTCGTGCCGCCCCTCTACAAGCGAGGCCGAGCGGCTCGTGTTCTGGGCCGGGCGCAAGGCCGCCTTTCCTGCGGTGGGGCGCATCTCGCCCGATTATTACTGCGTCGATCCGACCATTCCGAGAAAGCGCCTGCCCGACGTGCTGACGAGGATCGGCGAGCTTGCCGCCCAGCACGGGCTTCGCGTCGCCAACGTGTTTCACGCCGGCGACGGCAATCTTCATCCGCTCATCCTTTACGACGCCAACAAGCCGGGCGAGCTGGCGGCCGCCGAGGCGTGCGGCGCCGACATCTTACGCTATTGCGTCGAGGTCGGCGGCGTGCTCACGGGCGAGCATGGCGTCGGCGTCGAAAAGCGCGACCTGATGGGCACGATGTTCAACGAGACCGATCTCGATCAGCAACTCCGCGTCAAATGCGCCTTCGATCCGGACGGCCTGCTCAACCCGGGCAAGCTATTCCCAGAGCTTCACCGCTGCGCGGAGCTCGGCCATCTCCACGTCCATCGCGGCAAAGTTCCGTTTCCGGACTTGCCGCGCTTCTGAGGACCGGCCCCTTGACGCACTTCCGGCCGGCCGACGAGAACGAGCTCGCGCAGATCGTTCGGCACGCGGCGGCCGAGGACGAGCCGCTCGAGCTTTTGGGCGGCGGCAGCAAGCGCGGGCTTGGCCGTCCCATAGAGGCGCCGCACACGATCGGCCTTGGCGCTTTTTCCGGGATCAAGCTCTACGAGCCGGCGGAGCTGGTGCTGACCGCGGGGGCGGCAACTCCCATTGCCGAGATCGAGGGGGCGCTCGCCGCCTCGGGCCAGATGCTCGCCTTCGAGCCGGGCGACTGGCGCGGCCTCCTGGGCACGGAAACAGCGACGCCGACCCTTGGCGGCGTGCTCGCTTGCAACCTCGCCGGGCCGCGCCGCATCCGGCAGGGCGCGGCGCGCGATCATTTCCTGGGGCTTAGCGCCGTCAGCGGGCGCGGCGAAATCTTCAAGGCCGGCGGGCGCGTGGTGAAAAACGTCACCGGCTACGATTTGTGCAAGCTGATGGCCGGATCCTACGGCACGCTCTCGGCCCTGACCGAGGTGACGGTGAAGGTCATGCCGATTCCGGAGGCGACGCGCACCATCGCCCTTCGCGGGCTCGACGACGGCGCCGCGGTGCGGGCGATGACGCTCGCGCTCAATTCCTCGCATGAGCTTAGCGGCGCGGCGCATTTGCCCGCGCGCGTCTCGCCCAACGGGGCGGCGATGACGCTCGCGCGGGTCGAGGGACCGGTGCCCTCGGTCGAGGCGCGGGCCGCCGTGCTGCGGCAAGAGCTGGCGGGCTTCGGCGCGGCCGAAATTCTAGAGGATGCCGAATCGCAAGCGCTATGGCAGACAGTCCGCGACGTGAGCGTCTTTGCATCGCCCTCGGACGACATCGTCTGGCGCGTCTCGATCGCGCCCAGCGCGGCGCCGGCGCTCTTAGCCAGCCTCGGCCGCGCCCTCGATTTCCGCTACTTCCTCGATTGGGGCGGCGGCCTTCTCTGGCTCGCGCTCTCTGGCGGCGAAGACGGCGGCGCCGCGGCGATCCGCGCGGCGCTTGGGCCCGGCCATGCCACGCTCATTCGCGCGCCCGATGCGCTCCGCGCCGCGGTCCCGGTGTTTCAGCCGCAGCCGCCGGCGCTCGCGGCGCTATCGGCGCGGGTCAAGGAAAGCTTCGACCCGAGGCGCATCCTCAATCGCGGCCGCATGGTCGCGGGGCGCTAGGCGATGCAGACCAATTTCACCCTGGCGCAGCTCGCCGATTCGGATACAAGCGAAGCCGACAAAATCCTGCGCACCTGCGTCCATTGCGGCTTTTGCAATGCGACTTGTCCGACCTATGCGCTCTTGGGCGACGAGCTCGATGGGCCGCGCGGGCGCATCTATCTCATCAAGGACATGCTGGAAAACGAGCGGCCCGTGACGGCGCGTGTGGTCAAGCATATCGACCGGTGCCTGTCCTGCCTCGCCTGCATGACGACCTGCCCGTCGGGCGTCAATTACATGCACCTCGTCGACCAGGCCCGTCACCGCATCGCGAAGACGTATCTGCGTCCCCTCGCCGAGCGCAGCCTGCGCGGATTCCTCGCCGCGGTGCTGCCGCGCCCCAAGCTGTTCCGGCTCGCCCTCCACGGCGCCGCGCTCGCGCGGCCGTTTCGAGCGCTGCTGCCCGGCCGGCTCGGCACGCTCGTCGGTCTGGCGCCGGCGCGCGTGACCGCAACGTCATCCCTCTACCGCGCGCAAGTCTTTCCGGCGGAGGGCGCACGCCGCCAGCGCGTGGCCCTCCTCGCCGTCTGCGCGCAGCAGGTTCTCGCGCCGCAAATCGACGAGGCCACGATACGGCTCCTCAACCGGCATGGCTGCGAGGTCGTGATCGCCCCGGGCGCGGGTTGCTGCGGCTCGCTGACCCATCACATGGGGCTCGATTCTCGCGCCCTGATGAAGGCGAACATCGACGCCTGGACGCATGAGCTCGAGACGCGCGGGCTCGACGCCATCGTGATCAACGTCTCGGGCTGCGGCGTCACCATCAAGGATTACGGCTATATCTTGCGCGAGGATGCGGCCTATGCGGAGAAAGCCGCCCGGGTAGCGGCGATCGCCCGCGATCTCTCGGAATTCCTCGCCGCGATCGGGCTCAAAGAGCCGGTTCGCGCCACCGGCCAGCGCGTCGCCTATCACGCCGCCTGCTCGCTCCAGCACGGCCAGCGCATCGTCGCCGAGCCCAAGGCGTTGCTCGCCAAGGCGGGCTTCACCGTGCTCGATCCAGCCGAGGGGCACATGTGCTGCGGCTCGGCCGGCACCTACAGCATGCTCGAGCCGACGCTCTCCGCCGCGCTCCGCGAGCGCAAGGTCCGCAACCTCGAAAGCCTCGCGCCCGAGCTGATCGCCGCCGGCAATATCGGCTGCATCGCCCAGATCGCCGCGGGCACGCGCCTCCCCGTGCTCCATGTCGCGGAATTGCTCGATTGGGCGACTGGCGGGCCGGAGCCGGCGGGGCTCATCTCGCTAAGGAATACGGCAGCTTCGCGCAGGGAGCGTCCGGCTCAGCAAGCCCGCGATGAAACCGGAAGCATTTGGGGCGTGGACTCATAATCGGCCAGCCAAATCCTGCCTTGGATGCGCCGCTCCTACAGCAAGCTCAGGGGCACGATCTGACGGCTTTCTCGAAGGGGTTCGCGGGGAGACCAATGACCGGCTAAGCTTAGGGACAACGGTCGCCAAGGATAGGGTCCGCGCGCGATCTTCTTTGGCTGATCTCGATCAAGGGGAGGAAGGCATGCCCAATTCGACTTCCGTCATCAAAGCTGGGCCCCGAATCGCCCCACTCACTGCGGCCGAGGCGGCGGAGCGCTTGGCTCTGAAGCGCCGCTTCCCGACATCTGCGGATCTGCGGGCGCGGGCGAAGAAAAGACTGCCTCATTTCGCCTATGAGTATGGCGATGGCGGCGCGGGCGGGTCGGACACCGGGATCGCACGCAACAACAACGCCTTCGACGCGATCGAGATGATTCCCCGCTATGGCAAGGTGGTTTCGCCTCCGCCGGCCGACTGCGAATTGTTCGGCAGACATTACGCGGCGCCCATCGGCGTCGCCCCGGTGGGTGGGCCAGGCACGGTCTATCCCGGAGCGGAAACGCATCTGGCCAAGGCCTGCCAGGCGGCTGGCGTGCCCTACACGCTCGGCCTTTTGTCCGGCATCACCGTTGAAGAGGCGGCCAAGCTGGCGCCCGACGTATTGTGGTTCCAGCTTTATCGCTTTGCGCGCAACGAGCACGCCATCGGGCTCGATCTCGTGAAGCGCGCCGCCGCGGCCGGCGTTCACGTCCTGATGCTGACGATCGACACGCCGATCCGCACGACGCGGCCGCGCGAGGTCAAAGGCGGCATCGTCACGCCATTCCGCCTGACCAACCGCATGAAGCTCGATGCGCTGTCCTCGCCGCATTGGACGCGCGCGCTGATGCGCAACGGCATTCCGAAATTCGTCAATCTGCGCCCCTATATGGGGGCCGATAGCGGCATTCAAGCAAGCACGGCCTTCATGCAGCGCGAAGGCGGCGGGGCATTTCAATGGGACGAGGTCGCGCGGTATCGCGATCAGTGGAAGAAGCCCTTGGTCGTGAAGGGCGTGCTTCACCCCGAGGATGCGGAGAAAGCCGTCTCGCTCGGTCTCGACGGCATCGTGGTCAGCAATCACGGCGGCCGACAAATCGACGCGCTTCCGGCGCCCATCGATACCTTGCCGGCCATCGCATCGGCGGTCGGCAAAAGAATGACCGTCATCTATGACAGCGGCGTTCGGACCGGTGTCGATATTGCGCGGGCTATTGCACTCGGAGCCGATGCGGCTTTGGCGGGCAAGGCGTTCCTATGGAGTCTCGGCGCTTTGGGCGAAAACGGTCCCGCGCACATGATCCGCATCTTCATCGAAGAGCTGTCCGCGACGCTCGGCCAACTCGGTTGTCCGGCGGTTGGCGATCTGCGCAGCGTGGCGGTTCGCCATCCCGGCGCCTATCGTGCGGAGGACTTTATCGTCGGCGGCTGACCGCGGCGTCGCCATTGGCGATCGCCAAAGATGCGCGCGGCGGATTGCGTATGCAAGGAACGCGGTATCGCGGACAGCGATGGCAAGACCGTCAAGGGGCTCAGGGCCGCGCTCACCGTTTCCTTGACTAGGTACAAGGCGCGCGTGCTTGTCATGGAGGACGGCGGAACGCCGAGACGCTGGAAGCTGATCGCCTAAGCGGTCTACTCAGCAGTTCGATTCGCCTCTCAGACCCTTCCTCGCGTATGATCGTGAAGGGGATACCGAGTTGGCTGATCTCTCAAAAATGTTGCAAGACCAATGGGCGGTCATCGTGAGCGCCCCGATTCCCTATCTTGTGGCAGTTATTGTCGTGGTAGGTGCAGTTTGGGGCGTAATTAATTGGGCATATAGCGCTCGGCTCTCCGGCAAAGATGCGGAGATAGACTTACTCACCCGCCAGCGAGACGACTACAAAGACAAACTCGGCGGCGCGACACCTGATGAGGCCAAGGCGAAGATTGAGGCCTTGGAGACACGTCTGTCGGCGTTAGAACCTAGAGTAGCTGCGGTCGAGCCGAGACGCCTCACGGACACCCAACGGACTACTTTATCGGACACACTGAAGACGAATCCCGGAAACGTGGATATCTCGCAGGACGCGGGCGTGAGTGACATTGGAGGTCTTACGGCCGATCTGAAAACGTCATTCACCGTGGCAGGGTGGGGCGTTAAGTCTTCTATGGTTTTCGGCCCCTCAAGCTCGGCACCGCACGGAATTGGCATAAGAGTGCCGAATCCTGGTGTATTGACGCCGAGACAAATGTTGATAGTCCAAGCACTCAAGGCGGCGGGAATTTCGTTCGATATACAGCAGGGTTCGCCCACAGTGCGGCACATTTTGCCTGGCCAACCTGTGCCACCCTCATTAGACGCACAAATTCTAATTTCCCAGAAAGTTCTTTAGCGGGCCTCCGCTGGAGCGACTCTGTGCCGCTGCCAATACCCGGCCCATATGTCGTGCTAGCTGCGACCGACGGAAAGGAGCCGGTCGCCGCCCCGAAGGACGACGACCGGCGGAGTCTTACCCCTTCGGCTCGTAGCCCGGCGGCGGGACGGGCGGCGCGAACGGGTAGCGCTCCCCGTGGACGACGTGGCTGACGGTTCCCTGGTTGAGTTCGAGCATGATGGCGACTTGCGTTTGCAGCAAGCGCTCGATTCCAACCAAGTACTTGATATAACAGGCTTTTTTGAACGTAAGCGGGTAATGGCCGCGCATGGGCGGGGATTCTCCTATTGTTACAAACAGGTCCCCGGCCTTGAAATCAGGCCAAATCTATGCGAGATTACGCAAACGCAGAGGCTCGCAAGAGCGGCTGAATTCCTGACCGGGGGTTTAGTCCTAGCGATCCCGGATGGGCTGGACGGTGAACACGTCCGGCCCATCTGCGTTTTGAGATGGGCCATCCAGGCAGTTGGCTGCTTAGGTCATGCTCGCCTCCTCTGTTTCATCTTCGGCGATAGGCTGTGTCTCCCCGCGCGCCTCTTCGATGGTGGGGAGCGGCAGGCTGTGAGATTTCCGATATTCAATGAACCGCGAAAGAAGAAGGCCCCCTTCGCGGGTTAGCCGATATTTCACAGTTGAGCCGCCAATGTGGCTGACGCTCACCTGTTCGACGATCCCGAGCCGCAAATCGCGGGTGATCTGCTCCCGAACTCGCTTATGCGGAAATCCAGTTTCGTGCGCGATTTCGATCATATCCACCGGCCCCTTCATATGGAGCAGCCGAAGCATGAAAAAGTGTTGCGGTCCCAACCGCGCCCGCTTGGGTCCTCCTTGGTTCTTGGGAACAAAAGAAATTGGAGGAAAAGCGAGAGGATACTGGGGGAAATAAAGCCTTCGGCACGGTGAGGTTATCCCACCGAGCCGTGTCTGCCGCCGCCGACAACGCACCGTGGATTTCCCCCGCGACTAAAGGAAGATCGGCATACAGTTTTTCGACCGCAGCTATATGAACGCGCGCGGCCTCTATAGCAGCGTCTTCATCATTGCACTCACCGATCGTCTTTTCGGCGTCTGCTCGTCGTGCCGTTGCTTTGGCCTGACGCCGATCAAGCGCCTCTTTGAGCCGCCGATGTTCGGCCAAAACGGCCGGCGAGAGCTTGGAAAGATCAACCATAGGGCGGGACGGTACCACGAGATCGATTCACTAACAATGGCCTAGTGCGCCGGAAATTGAGAAAATATCAGG
The DNA here is from genome assembly GCA_963803265.1 of uncultured Alphaproteobacteria bacterium. Classification (GTDB taxonomy): domain Bacteria; phylum Pseudomonadota; class Alphaproteobacteria; order ATCC43930; family CGMCC-115725; genus CAIKMD01. Next base: position 119,100 of record CAWDLZ010000013.1, read on the forward strand.
TACGACGGCGTAGTAGTGGAGTTACTGGATTCCGCGCAGTAGTTCTTGATTTGTTCCTATGACACTTGGTGCGGGAAACAGCTACCAAATGCCGACTTGCGGCCTATTTTATGAGTACACCTCCTAGTCTCCCGTCGAATTGAGGCATGAAAGTATCGCCGCAATCCAAGCGAAGTCGCGCTTCGTAACTCGGCGTTTAAGCGACTTTCCGCTCGCCAGCGATCCGCCGAATGGTGAGGCGCTTTCCGCCGACGCCATGCATGTTGCGGCTTCGGAATTGCTCGACTGGGCAACCTGCGGGCCGGAGCCCGAGGCGCTCACCGCTTCGCGTGAAGCCGCGGCACCAGAATAGACAAGCCGAGCGCGGCGGCGCCGATGAGGACGGGCACGATCCAGCGGGTATCGCCCGCGGCGAAGCGGTCGCCCGCCGCGCCGAAGCTGACATAGGCCACGGTCATCGGCATTTGCCCCAAGAGCGAGCCGAGGACGTAATCGGCGAGGGATAGCTGGGTGAGGCCGAGCGCGTAATTGGCCAAGCTGTGCGGCACGAGCGGGATCAATCGCAGCATCGTCACGGCGCGCCAGCCGCCGGCTTCGGCGCGCAGCAGCAGCGGCCCAAAGCGCGGCATGCTCTCGAGGTCGACGAGCCCGCTGTTGACGTAGCGCGCGACGAGAAAACCCGCGACCGCGCCCAGGACGCTGCCCAGCGTCGCCCAAACGAGACCCCACTCCGGACCGAAAGCCGCGCCGGCGACGAGGCCCAGGATCGTGCGCGGCAAGAACAACAGGCTCGCGATCACATGCGCGGCCAGGTAAACGAGCGGTGCCGCCGGAAAGCGGGCGATGGCGGCGGTGATCGAGGCCGGGTCGAGCGCGCCGCGATCGAGCCACGCCGCCGCGAGACCGCCGGCGAGCGCGGCTACCACCAGCGCGCGGCCGGCGTTGCGAAGGCCGCGGAGCAGCGTCGGCTCGCGACTGTCGGACAAGCTCATGCCTCGGTGCCCGTCGCGGGCTCGCGCCGCCGCGCCGCGCTGCCTGCCGCGGCGGCGAGGATGACGGGGTTCTTGGCGCGCCGTTGCAGCCACATCACGCCGAACAGATCGACGATGCCGACCCACAGCCGGTCGAACAATCCATAGTTCGAGACTCCGCGCCGGCGCGGGCGATGGTTCACCGGCACCGATTCCACCCTTCCGCCTTGGCGCAGCACCAGGGCCGGCAGGAAGCGGTGGTTGTGATCGAAGAACGGCAGGGCGAGATAAAGATCGCGGCGCATCAGCTTCAATCCGCAGCCGGTATCGGGCGAGCGGTCCTTGAGCAGCCATCCGCGCACGGCGTTGGCGATACGCGAGGATGCCCGCTTCAGCGCGGTGTCGCGGCGCTTCGTCCGGTAGCCCGCGACTAAAAGGAGATCGTCGGCCGTCGCCGCGCGGGCGATATCCCAGAGGCGAGGGATGTCGGCCGGGTCGTTCTGGCCGTCGGCGTCGAGGGTCGCGATCCAGCTTCCCCGCGCCGCCGCGACGCCGCTGCGGATCGCCGCGCTTTGGCCATAGCTCGCCGCGTGCCGCACCAGCCGCAAGCAGGGCAGGTCGGCCATCGCCGCTGCGACCGCTTCGGCCGTGCCGTCGCTGCTGCCGTCGTCGATATAGACGATTTCGTAATGTAGTCGTCCATCGAGCGCGGCGCGGATTTCCGCGATGAGCGGCGGGACGTTCGGCGCCTCGTTGCGCGCGGGGATGACGATCGAAAGGTCCATGGCTAAGGTAAATGTGGGGCGGCAACGCGGTCTAGCACATTTTTTGGGGCCGCGCCCAAGCTAATGCTCGACCATATGAAAAACCGCGGCGGTTGGCGGCGCACCATTTCCGGCATATACTTTTCCCATGCGAGGCTGGCTCTGCGCACACCAACTCGGCTTAAGCAGGAAATCGACGGCCATTCGAGCTAAGATGTCGCTTCGCTTGGGGGAAGGGGGTGTCCCATGTTTTTGCGCAATTGCTGGTACGTCGCGGCTTACAGCGGCGAGGTCGCGCAGGAGCCGCTGGCGCGCACGCTGCTCGGCGAGCCGGTGCTGCTCTATCGCACCGGGGCCGGCAAGCCCGTCGCGCTCGAGGACCGGTGCTGCCACCGCAATCTTCCCTTGTCGATGGGCAAGCGCGAGGGCGACGCGATCCGCTGCGGCTATCACGGCCTCAAATTCGATGCTCGCGGCGCTTGCGTCGAAATCCCCGGCCAGAAGGAAATTCCGCCGGACGCCAGGGTGAAAGCCTTTCCGCTCGTCGAGCGATGGAACTTCGTGTGGATCTGGATGGGCGACCCGAAGAAGGTCGATGACGCTCTGCTGCCGGATTGGCGCTGCCTCGACGATCCGAAGCTCACCAACATCCTCGGCAACGGCGGCAAGCCGCTGCCGATGAAATGCAATTGGGAGCTGCAACAACGACAATCTGCTCGACCTGACGCATGTGGTCTATGTCCACGCCGATACGCTCGGCGGCGCCGGTCTCGACCGCTTTCCGATCACGACCGAGCGGCTCGATCGCGCCGTGCGCATGATGCGCTGGTGCACCAAGGTAACGCCGCCGCCGCTCTTGGCGCGGCTCGCCGGATTCAACGTCGAGACCGTCGACCGCTGGCAGGCGACGCTGTGCGAAATTCCCGCCCATTGCACCATCGACGCGGGGTTCGCGGCCGCGGGCGAGATCGCCCGCGACGGCGACTGGGATCGCGGCGTGCGCCTGCGCGCTCTGATCACGGCGACACCTGAAACCGAAACCACCTCGTTCATGTTCTACCAGCAATCGCGCAACTTCGCGGTCGGCGACGAAGACGTGAGCCGGCGCTTCATCGGCCATATTCGCGACGTCTTCCTCGACGATGTCCGGGTCATGGAGGGCCAGCAGCGGATCAATTCCGCGATGCCCGACGCGCCCCGGATCGAGATCCGGGTCGACGCGCCGGTGCTTGCGATGCGGCGGCTGGTCGAGCAGTTTGCCGCCGGGGAAAGCCGCGCTGGCTGAATTCCTCGCGGCCGCCGAGAGCTGGCCGGGAAAAGCCAAGCCCTTGTTTTACCACGATAAATCGGCTTTGTTTGGTAGTTTTAACGTTTGACGGCGGGACGTGCCGCGCCCCGTCGGCCAACGCGATGCCACGCCTCAGATGGGACCGCCGCGCCGCCGAATCAAGCGCGTTCCCGCGCGCTAACTCTCGATCCAGGCGATGCGCAAAACATTGGTGGCGCCGGGCGTGCCGAACGGGACGCCGGCGGTCACGACGACGCGTTGGCCCTTGTTGGCGAAGCCCTCGCGCTGCGCGGCGCGGGTCGCGTGCACCACCATCTCGGTGAAGTTGCGGACGTCGTGGGTGTGGACGCAATGGAGACCCCAGGCGAGGGCCAATCGCCGTGCCGTGCGCAGGTTGGAGGTCAGGGCGAGGATCGGCACGTCCGGGCGCTCGCGCGCCATGCGCAGCGCGGTCGCTCCCGAGGTGGTATAGGCCAGGATCGCCGCCGCGCCGATGGTGTGCGCGACCTGGCTCGCCGCGGCGGTGATCGCATCGGCCGGGCTGTGACCGGAAGCGACGAGCGACGCGCTGCGCAGGCCGGGGAAATAGATCGGATCGATCTGCACGCGGCGGATGATGCGGTCCATCATCTTCACCGCTTCGACCGGATAGGCGCCCGCCGCGGTCTCGGCGGACAGCATCACGGCATCGGCGCCTTCGTAGACCGCGTTGGCCACGTCCGAGGCTTCGGCGCGGGTCGGAACCGCATTGCGGACCATGGATTCGAGCATCTGGGTCGCGACGACGACCGGTTTTCCCGCTATGCGGCACGCTTGAATGATCTCGCGCTGCACTGGCGGGACATCCTCGGGTGGCATCTCGACGCCGAGATCGCCGCGCGCGACCATCACTGCCTCGCTGAGCTCGACGATCTCGTGGAGGTGTGTGATCGCTGCCGGCTTTTCCAGCTTCACCAGCACGGCGGCACGGCCGGCGATGACCTTCCGCGCCTCGGCCACGTCCTCGGGGCGTTGCACGAAGGACAGCGCGATCCAGTCGACCCCCATGTCGAGCGCATAGGCGAGGTCCGCGCGGTCCTTCCGCGTGAAGGGGCTGACCGGGAGCAGCACGTTCGGCACGTTCACCCCTTTGTGGTCGGAGAGCTCGCCGCCGGTCATCACCCGGGTTTCGGCGAAATTGTCTCCGCAGCTTTCGACCTTGAGGCGAATATTGCCGTCGTCGAGCAGCAACTCGGTGCCGGGCTGGAGCGCGGCGAAAACTTCCGGGTGGGGAAGCGGAGCGCGCTTGGCGTTGCCGGGCTTGGCGTCGAGGTCGAGGCGGAAGATTTCGCCAGCGACGAGCTTGGCCTTCTTGTCGGCGAAGGCGCCGACGCGCAGTTTTGGCCCTTGCAGGTCTGCCATGATGCCGATCGGCCGCTTAACGCTCTTTTCCAGGGCGCGAATCATGTCGCAGACCGCGCGGTGCTCCTCCTGCTTGCCATGGCTGAAATTAAGGCGGAAGACGTCGACCCCGGCGGCGAACAGAGCCGTGATCGTATCCTCCGTGTTGCTGGCGGGCCCGATCGTGGCAACGATTTTCGCGCTGCGTTGGCGTCGCATGTCGATCCCTCAACTTCGGCTCATTACAAGTATCGCACGAAAGTCGTTCACATTGGTGAAGGTCGGGCCGGTCACCAACAGATCGCCCATCGCGGCGAAGGCACCCCAGGCATCGTTATCGGCGAGGCGCGCGGCGAGATCGAGCCCCTGCGCCCGCGCGCGCGCAAGCGTGTCGGGACCGATCAGTGCCCCGGCATTGTCCTCGGTGCCGTCGATCCCGTCGGTATCGGCGGCCAGCGCATAGATCGCCTCGCGGCCATCGAGGGCGAGAGCCAGCGCCAGCAGGAACTCGGTGTTGCGCCCGCCTCGGCCGGTGCCGCGCACCGTGACCGTGGTCTCGCCGCCCGACAACAGAACGCAGGGTAGCGGCAGCGGCGTGCCGCCGGCGAGCGGCCGGCCCGAAGCGGCTTGCCGCGCCAGCGCGGCCTGGACGATCGCGACCTCGCGCGCCTCGCCCTCGATCGCATCGCCGAGGACAAGCGGCGCGACGCCGGCTGCGCGCGCGGCGGCGGCGGCGGCGGCGAGCGCGGCGGCGGGTGTCGCGATCAACCGATAGCGCGCGCGCGCAAGGCGCGGATCGCCGGGCTTGATCGTCTCGTCGGCTTCATCGCGAAGGCGCGCGGCCACGCGCGGCGGCGGATCGAGGCCGTATTTGGTGAAAATGCCGCGTGCCTCGGCGAAGGTCGAGGGATCGGCTACGGTCGGTCCCGAGCCGATGACGGCCGGATCGTCGCCCGGCACGTCCGAGATCGCGAAGGTCTCGATCGGCGCCGGCGCCGCGGCGGCCGCGAGCCTGCCGCCCTTGATCGCCGAGAGGTGCTTGCGCACGCAATTGATCTCGGCGATCGTGGCGCCCGAGCGCAGCAGCTCGCGCGTGACATCCTGCTTGTCGGCGAGCGTTACCCCGGCGGCGGGCAGGGCGAGCAGCGCCGACGCGCCGCCCGAGACGAGACAAATCACCAGATCTTCGGCGGTCAGACCGTGCATCAGGCCCAGGATACGCTCGGCTGCCTTTTGCCCGGCCGCATCGGGCAGGGGATGGGCGGCTTCTACTACTTCGATGCGAAGGCAGGGCACGGCGTGGCCGTAGCGCGTGACGACGAGGCCCGACAGCGCGCCCGGCCAATGATCCTCGACCGCTTTGGCCATCTTTGCCGCGGCCTTGCCCGCGCCGACGACGATGGTGCGGCCCGAGGGCTGCGGCGGCAGCACGGGCGGCAAGGTCTTCGCCGGATCGGCGGCGGCGCGCGCCGCGTCGAAAAGACGGCGCAAGAACGCCCTCGGCTGGCCGGAAAATGCCACCATCAACCATCGCCTTATCGCAGCCCGGCAGGATAGGATGGCGGCTTGCCCTGTCACAACCTCGGCCAAGCCGATGTCCGACGCCGCTCTACTTGCCGAGGCCGATCCCGCAGTGGTCGAATGGTGTCATGCGCTAGGCCGGGCGCCGGCGCTGCTGACCTGCGACCACGCTAGCCGCCTGGTGCCGCCGGCGCTCGCCAATCTTGGGCTCGAGGCCCAATTCCTCGCCCGGCATATCGGCTGGGACATCGGCGCGGCCGCGGTAACAAGGCGCCTCGCGCCGCTGCTCGACGCGCCAGCCATTCTCGCCGGATATTCGCGGCTTGTCATCGATTGCAACCGCGATCCCGGCGACGCCAGCTCGATCGCGACGACGAGCGATGGCGTCGCCATTCCCGGCAATGCCGGCTTGAGCGAGGCGGCGCGGCGAGCGCGGCGCGAGGCGATCTTCGAGCCCTATCACGCGGCGATCGAGCGTTGGATCGCTTCGGCCGCGGCAAGCGGCGTTGCGCCGGCGGTGATCTCGATCCACAGCTTCACGCCCGAGATGAAAGGCGTGGCGCGGCCCTGGCATGTTGGCGTGCTGTGGGACGAGGATGGCCGCATCGCCCTGCCGCTGCTTGCCGCCCTGCGCGCCGAGCCAGGCCTCGTGGTCGGCGATAACCAGCCCTATTCGGCGCGCGAGCCCGTGGGCTACACCCAGCGCCACCATGCCCATGCGCGCGGGCTTCCCCATGTCGCGATCGAGCTGCGGCAGGATCTCGTGGCCGAGACGCCGGGGGCGGTCGAATGGGCCGAGCGCCTGGCGCGGGCGCTCCAGCCCATCCTTGCCGGCGACCAGCTTGATGTGGCAATAGCGGCCCCGTCACCCCACTCTTAAAAGATCACGCCTCCACCCGAGGGAGATGACAGATGGACCAAAAGATCGACGACCAGACCCGTACCGAGCTCGAAGCTGCGACGTTTCGCAGGCTCGTCCAGCATCTGCGCGAGCGCACCGACGTCCAGAATATCGACCTCATGAATCTCGCGGGGTTCTGCCGCAACTGCCTGTCGCGATGGTATCGCGAGGCCGCCGAGGCGCGCGGCATCGCTCTGCCCGATCCCGCGGCGCGCGAGATCGTCTACGGCATGCCCTATGACGAATGGCGCAAGAAATACCAGACAGAGCCGACGAAACCGGTCGCGGGCGCCCAGCACAAGCATTGAGCTTGACGCGCGCCTCCGATAGGGTCGCGCCTTCGCTGGCGAAATAAATCAGGAGCGATCCATGGCGAAGGCGGGCGGCATCGCCGCGGAGCGGCTGAAATCCTTCATCGAACGCGTCGAGCGGCTGGAGGAGGAGAAAAAAGCGTTGTCCGACGACATCCGCGACGTCTATGCCGAGGCCAAGGCCACGGGCTTCGAGGTCAAGGTGATGCGGCAGATCGTCAAGATCCGCAAGATGGACAAGGACGATTTCGACGAACAAGAGGCGCTGCTCGAAACCTACATGCGCGCCCTCGGCATGCGCGGCGGTCGCGAAGCTGCGGAGTGATCGCGTAGCCTCTCAGTCGAGCTTCTTGTCGTCGAGCGCCTGGTCGGATTTGCGCGCCTCGGCCCGGTCCGTCGCGCGCTCGGCCTTGTTGCGACCGAAGCGGACGCGGTTCTCGGCGGCGTTCCTGGCCTTTTGGGCGCGCGCGCTGGTCTTGCGGAACCGGTTCAGATTGACGATCTCGGCCACGACCCACCCCTTCAGCTGCCGTGTCCGCGCAGCTCCCCGCTGCGATAGCATTCCAGCACGAAAAGGCGCAACGCGCTCGAGAGGTTGCCTTTGCGCTCGGCATCGACCGAAGCGACCACCGCGTTGAGCGACAGGCCGCGCCCGCGCGCGACGAGGCGCAGATCGCGCCAGAACTCGTCCTCGAGCGAGAGACTCGTGGCATGCCCGGCGACCGTCAGCGAGCGCTTTTGCAGGCCGGGCGGCATCAGCGCGGGCCGAGCACGAGGTCTTGGGTCATCCGATCTCCTCGAAAGCTCGCGCGACCCTATGGTAAAGGCCGCCACACGGCAAAATATTCGGGCCGAACACGATTTATTAGCGCTTTCCTTCTACCATGACACGGTGACGAAAGTTTTCCCGGTCGAGGGCCGTGCCTTGGCGGTTTACGAAGTCCTAAGGGAAGCGATCGAAAAACGGCGCTGCGTGCGCTTGATCGCCAACGGCCTGTCGCGCGAAGTCTGCCCGTTGGCGCTCGGATATAAGGGCGCCCGGCAAAAGGTTCTGACCTTCCAGTACCGCGGCGACAGTCAATCCGGCTTGGCGCCGGGCGGCGCGTGGCGCTGTTTTTTCCTCGACGACATCGCCTCGGCCACGGTCATCGGCGATCCGTGGCAGACCGGCCACTATCCGGTCGCCAAGACCGAGACGAGCTTCGATTATGTCGTCTGCGGCATGGGCGCGCGAACCCGATATTACGACCACTTGAAGCCGCGTTAGGGCTCGCCCGCCCCCCTGGCACAGCGGGAAGCGTTTTTTGCAGAAGCTGCTCCTGAGCTTTGGTCGAACGGATCGGCGCGGCTGGTTAGGGCGCGATCATCTGGTAGACCCGGCGCATCGGCTCGTCGGGACGCGATTTTGCGATCGCGGCGAGTTGGCTGCGCTGCTCGGGGCTGAGCGTCTTGATGAAGGCCAGCATGGCCTGCGAAGCTTCTTGCTCGAAGGCATCGCGGTTAGCGTGTATTTGCTGGCCGAGCTGGGCGAGCGCGGCGTCATCCGGCTCGGCTTTGGCGATTTCGGCCCAGCTCCGATCCAGCAAGGCCTCGTTGCTCCCGCGCGCGCTTCGGCCGCGCTGTCGAATGACGCGCAGGAATTGCCCGAAGGCGGCGCGCTGATCGGCGTTGAGGTTCAGCGCATCGGCCAGGTGCTGGATGCGCTCCATCGGACTGGCCATTTGATGGAACCTCATCCTGGTCCATACCAGCCCGCCGATGAAGCAGACATTGAGCGTGAGCGAAAGCGCCAGCGCGAGCCAAACCAGCCGCCCGCGCCAGCCGGCTCGACGGCCGGATTCGGCGACGACGGTCATGTGCCGAAATCGTCGGTGAAGTCGGAATAGAGCCCGGGCGGCGAATCGGGCATATCGGGCGACACGCCGTTGTCGGATTGCACGGCGAGGCCGTTATAGGCGGCGCTGCCCAGCGCGAAGCCGACCAAGCTCGTTCCGATGAGGCTCGCCGCGATGCCGCCCCAAGCGAGGGCGCTGCGCCAATGCGCGGCGGGACGCAGCTTCACGACGCGCGGGCGCTCCGGCGCGACCAGCGCGGACGCCCGGGCTACGATTGCCGCATAGGCACCGGTCGCCGGATATTCGGCCATGGCGCGCGCGGCGGCGACATCGGCCAAAGCCTCCGGATAGGCGGCAAGCCAGTCTTCCACAGGCTCGGCCTCGGTTTCGTTCAGCCTTCCCTCGGCATAAGCCGCGAGCGTGAGCGCATCCGGCGCCGTCGCCTCGATCGAGGCCGAGCCACGCCACCGGCGCCACAGCGCCAAATCCTTCGTCCAGTCCCCCATTCCAGTCATCCAATTACTCCCTCGTAATTTTTAGGCACCACTGCTCGACCGCATCCCCATCCTCTGACGCCATGATTCCACTCAGGTTTTTGCCCTTTGCTCGCCGACCGCGAAGTGAGTTCGGAGCTTCAGCATGGCCTTGTGGTGCGTGCTGCGCACGGTCTGCGGGTCGATCCCCAGCGCAGCGGCGATCTCGGTCACATCCATGTCGCGCTCGTAAAGCAGGGTCAGGACCAATTTCTGGCGCGGCGACAGCAGCCCGTCGGGCAACCGCACTTTTTCGCGCGGCGTGTCATTCACCGCCAGCAAGATCTCGGGCACCGCATCGATCGGGGTGACCGAAGGCTGGCGCCGGCGCTGCACGTCGCGCGCGGCGCTTCGTGCCACGATGGTCAGCCAGGTCGAGAGCCCGGCGCGGGCCGGGTCATAGGTTTTGAGGAGGCGGAAATCGTCCTTGCATAGTCGGGCGAAGACGTCCTGCACGAGATCCTCGAGTTCGGTGCCGGGACGCGCCGAGCCCCTGACCGCTGCTAGAATGAGGCCCGCGTAGCGGCGCACGAAGCGGTGCCACGCCGCGTTGTCGCCGCGAACGAGTGCGTCGATATCGGTCGCGTCGGCCACGGCCGCTATTTCGGCTTCTTTTTGCGCGCGCGCGGCGCCTCGGCCCGCCGCCGCGCCGCCGCAAAGGCCCGCGCGGCCCATTCGGCCAGCCGCTCGCCGTCGTCGAGGATTTCGGGCGGCACCTCGTGATAACCCATCATCACCGGTTTTCCGCGGCGTACGTAACCGAACGGCGCCATCGCCACGGCCTCGAAATCGCCCCGGGTGGTTTCATCGGTACGAAAGTAAAGCCGATCGGCGTGGATCAGCGCGAACATCGTGCCGCCGTGAAAGATGCCGTGCCCGCCAAACATGCGCCGCAACTCGACCGGTGCCCAGCGCCGAAGCTCGTCGCGAACATAAGCGGTGAATTCATGCTCCGCTGCCGCCGTCGGCAAGGCCGCTCATCCGAGCTTGGCGAAGAAGTCGTTGCCCTTGTCGTCGACGACGATGAAGGCCGGGAAGTCGACCACCTCGATCCGCCAGATCGCCTCCATGCCGAGCTCGGGATACTCCAGCACCTCGACGTGCTTGATGCAGTCCTGGGCCAGCCGCGCGGCGGGACCGCCGATCGAGCCGAGATAGAAGCCGCCATGCTTGCGGCACGCCTCGCGCACCTCGGGCGCCGCGATTGCCCTTGGCCAGCGTGACGAAGCTGCCGCCGGCGGCCATGAACTGGTCGACGTAGGAATCCATGCGGCCCGCGGTGGTCGGGCCGAACGAGCCCGAGGCCAGGCCCGCCGGCGTCTTGGCCGGGCCGGCGTAGTAGATCGCGTGGTCCTTCATGTATTGCGGCAGGGCTTCGCCGCGGTCGAGGCGCTCCTTGAGCTTGGCGTGCGCGATGTCGCGCGCGACGATGAGCGGCCCGTCGAGCGACAGCCGCGTCTTGACCGGATGGCGCGACAGGGTCGGCCCGGATCTCGCCCATCGGGCGGTTGAGGTCGATGCGCACCACCTCGTCCGCGAGCTTTTCGCTCGTCGATCTCCGGCAGGTATTGCGCCGGATTGGTCTCGAGCTCCTCGAGGAACACGCCCTTGGCGTTGATCTTGCCGAGGATCTGGCGGTCGGCGGCGCAAGAGACGCCGATGCCGATGGGCAGGCTCGCGCCGTGGCGCGGCAGGCGGACGACGCGCACGTCATGGCAGAAATACTTGCCGCCGAACTGCGCGCCGATCCCCATGGCGCGCGTCGAGTCCGAGCACCTCTTGCTCGAAGGCCGCGGTCGCGGAAGGCGCGGCCCGCGCTTGTTGCCTTCGGCGGGCAGGCTGTCGAGATAGCGGCAGCTGGCGAGCTTCACGGTCTTCAGGTTCATCTCGGCCGAGGTGCCGCCGACGACGATCGCCAGGTGATAGGGCGGGCAGGCCGCGGTGCCGAGCGTGCGGATCTTCTCGTCGAGGAACTTCAACAAGGGATCCCGGGTCGAGCAGGGCCTTGGTCTCCTGGTAGAGGAAGGTCTTGTTGGCCGAGCCGCCGCCCTTGGCGATGAACAGGAACTTGTATTCGTCGCCCTCGTCGGCGAAGAGATCGATCTGCGCCGGCAGGTTGTCGCCGGTGTTGACCTCCTCGTACATGGTGAGCGGCGCCAGCTGGCTGTAGCGGAGGTTGGTCTCGGTGTAGGTGCGTCGGATGCCCTCCGAGAGGGCCGCGGCGTCGCCGCCGCCGGTCCAGACGCGCTGGCCCTTCTTGCCCATGACGATGGCCGTGCCGGTGTCCTGGCACATCGGCAGGACCCGGCCGGCGGCGATGTTGGCGTTCTTCAGCAGGTCGAAGGCGACGAACCGGTCGTTGGCGCGAGGCCTCGGGGTCGTCGAGGATGCGGCGGAGCTGCTTCAGGTGGCCGGGGCGCAGCAAATGCGCGCAATCGGCGAAGGCCTGTTGCGCCAGCAGCGTCAGCGCCGCCGGCGCGACCGTGACGACGCTCTCGCCGCGAAGGCTCGCCGCGCCGATATGGTCGGCGGTCAGCTTGCGATAGGGCGTAGCGTCCTCGCCCAGCGGGAAAAGCTCTTGAAAGACGAAATCGCTCATTTCTTGCGGAAGGAATCCAGGGTGACGACCTCGCCGGTTTTCGCGCTCTTTTCGGCTTCCTTTTTTGCCTCCTGCGCGGCCGCGGGAGAATTCGGCGGCGCGAGCCGTCGCCGGGATGGAACTGCAGCCCGAACTTCACGGAAGGATCGTTGAACGTCGTCACCGCCTCGAACGGGATGGTGAGGCGGTCGGGCCGGTTCTGGAAGCTCAGCGTCACCGCGAATTTGTCCTCCGCGACCTCGAGGTCCCAGAATTGGTGCTCGAGGACGATGGTCATTTCATCGGAGTATTGCTCGAGCAGGCTGTCGGGGAGTTTCACGCCCGGAAACCGCGTCTTGAAGCCGATGAAGAAATGATGGGCTCCGGGCAAGCCGCTCGCAGCGGCGCGGGCCAGGGCCTCGCGCATCACGCCGCGCAACGCGCTCTCGACCATCTTGTCATATCCGAGCAGGTCTTTCACGGGGCGTGGGGCCTTCCGGTTGGTGCGAGTGGGGGGCTTCTGTTGCCCGGTGCCCCCCGAACCGCGAGTTACTTTAGGCTTTCATTCCCGTTAGGGAATTAGGCCGCGAGTGCCTCTGGTGCGATGTTATCGTTCGCACTTAGGTTTTGACCCGATAACGGCGGTATCATGCCGGGCGAAAGCAACACCTTTACTACGCACGTCGATCCTGGTTCGCCCCCATAAAGGGTTGGTGGAGGCGCCGGGTACTGCCCCCGGGTCCGCAACGCCTATTCTGTGCGCCGTTTATCGCCGTAGCCGGTTGCCCGACACGATCAATATAAGCCTTTTCGCGGGCGAGACAACGGAGCCGTGATCGAGTCGCGCTTGGAGCAGGGGGAGGCGAAGGTTAGAGTGGCGCCCATGCTCAAGCCGTCCGAAAGGGCCGAGATCGAGGCCGCGCGCGATCAACTTGCTATGACCCGGCGCGCCACCGTGCCCGCGCTCGAGGAAATCCTCTATACGCCTGTTCCGGTGCTGGACCGGGGCTTCGTCCGCGTGATCGACTATATGGGCGACGACAGCGCGGTGGTGCAGGCCGCGCGCGTCTCCTATGGCAAGGGCACGAAGCGCGTCAACGAGGACCGCGGCCTCATCCAGTATCTGATGCGGCACCGGCACACGACGCCGTTCGAAATGTGCGAGATCAAATACCACGTGAAGCTGCCGATCTTCGTGGCGCGACAGTGGATCCGGCACCGCACCGCCAATGTGAACGAATACTCCGCCCGCTACTCGATCCTCGATAACGAATTCTATCTGCCGGCGCCGGAAAATCTGGCGGTGCAATCGGCCAGCAACCGCCAGGGGCGAGGCGACGCGCTGCCGCCCGACGAGGCAAGCCGCGTGCTCGATCTCTTGCGCGAGGATGCGAACCGCGCCTATCGCGATTACGCCTTCATGCTCAACGAGGACGAGACCGGCAAAGCGGTCGACGAGAAGCGCGGCGGCCTGGCGCGCGAGCTCGCGCGCATGAACCTGTCGCTCAATTTTTACACGCAGTGGTATTGGAAGACCGACCTCCACAATCTTCTGAATTTCCTGAGTCTGCGGGCCGACGCGCACGCGCAATACGAAATCCGGGTCTATGCCGAGGCCATGATCGGGACCCTCGAGCGCTGGGTTCCGTTGGTCGCCGAGGCGTTCCGCCAATACCGATTGGGCGGCGCCCAGCTCTCGACGAACGCACTCGCGGTGGTGAAGAAGATGATCGCGGGCGAGCCGGTCGCTCAGGCGCGGAGCGGCCTCTCCAAGCGCGAATGGGCGGAGTTGATGCAGGTGCTGGGGCGCGAAGCCTGATAGACTGATCGCCAACAAACCTATCCGGGGAGGGACCGATGATGTTCGTAAACCTGCGCGGCTGCGCTGCCGCCTTATTGCTGTCGGCGGTCGGCGGCACCGCGCCCGCGCTCGCGGCCGAGGGGCAATACGATCTTAACGTCATCATTCCCCTGACCGGCAGCGGCGCCTTCCTCGGCAAGGCCGAGCAGGATTCGATCGAGGTCGCCGAGAAAGTCATCAACCAGGCCGGCGGCATTCACGGCCAGCGAGTGAACGTCATCTTCCATGACGACCAGTCGAGCCCGCAGGTCGCGGTGCAGCTCACCGACGAGGTCATGGCGACGCATCCGGCCGTGATTCTCGGCTCGACGGTCTCGGCCATCTGCAACGCGATGGCGCCGCTCGTCAAAGACGGACCGGTCATGTATTGCTTCTCGCCGAGCATCCGCACCGTCCCCGGCGGCTATGTCTTCACCGCGCAGATCGACAGCCACGACCAGCAGCGCGCCTTGCTGACTTATTTTCGCGACAAGGGCTGGAAGCGCGTCGCGCTCATCACCACCACCGATGCCTCCGGTCAGGACGCCGAGGCGAGCGTGACCTCGCTGGTCAAGGAGCCCGATTTCAAGGATATGACCCTCGTCGCCGACACCCATTTCGCGCCCGGCGACGTGACGGCCTCGGCGCAGATCGAAACGATTCGCGCGGGTAATCCGCAAGCGATTGTGAGCTGGGCGACGACGGCGGCCGGCGCCACCGTGTTTCGCGGCTTAAAGCAGGCGGGGCTCGACCTTCCGACCGCGGCCTCGGGCAGCAACATGACGGTGCAGCAGATGGTCGATTACACGCCGTTCCTGCCGCGGCTCGTCTTCTTCGGCGTCGGCGAATGGGCGGCCAATGGCGACTCGCGGCTCAGCGTTTCGCCGGAAGTGATCGCGCAGCAGAAGCTGTTCTTCGCCAGCATGAAGACCATCGGGACCTATCCCGACGCCGGCGTCGAGCTCGGCTGGGAGCCTATTCGGGTCGTCGCCGATGCGCTGAACCGCCTGCCGGCGGGCGCCGACGCGAAAGAGCTCCATGACTTCCTGCTGACTTGGAAGAGCCATGTCGGTGCCGAGGGAGCGTATGACTTCGTCAAGACGCCTCAGCGCGGCCTCGATATCGACAACGCGGTCGTCGTGCGCTGGGATCCGAGCCAGAAAGAGTGGCACCTCGTCAGCGACCTCAAAGGCACCCCGATCGAATAAGCGGCTCGGGCGGCGAATCGGAGATTGCCCCGATCTTTGGGCGCCGCCCCTTGCGGTTTCCCTTGCGACCCGCCATATACGAGGTCATCAGTTTCTGCTTCGGCGCTTGCCGGCCCGCCTACCAGGCGATTCTTCAAGATTCCATGAGGCCGATACTGCATCGCTCCACGCGATCCCGCGTGGGGTGCTTCTACACGTTTACGGAGGCCAACATGGCTGTCGGTACTGTCAAATGGTTCAATGCCCAAAAGGGTTACGGCTTCATTCAGCCGAGCTCGGGCGGGAAGGACGTTTTCGTTCATATCTCGGCCGTCGAGCGCGCCGGTCTGGGGACTCTCAGCGAGGGCCAGAAGGTGAACTACGAGGTTGCGCATGATCGCGGCAAGGAAGCCGCTGCCAATCTCTCGCTCGCCAACTAAGTGAGCTGAACCGCGCCGGCCTGGTTGGCGAGAGCCCGCCAGGCCGGCGTTTTCCTATCCCAACCCCGAGAGGAGCGCCGATGCAGGTATTTGTCCGCGACAACGACGTCGGCGCCGCGCTTCGCGTCCTCAAGAAAAAGCTGCAGCGCGAAGGCACTTTCCGCGAGATGAAGCGCCGCCGCTCCTACGAAAAGCCCTCGGAACGCCGGACCCGCGAAAAGGGCGAGGCGGTGCGCCGTTTCCGCAAGGCGATGCGCAAGCGCATGGAGCGCGAAGGCTACTGAAACCAACGCAGAGATCGGAGGCAAACCCATGTCTCACAAATTCAGGACCGGCCAGAAGGTGACGCTCGCCTCGAGCCGATCCGGCCCAAGCGATCGGCCCGGGACCTTCGAGGTCGTTCGCCTGCTCCCGGAAGAGCATGGCATCAACCATTACCGGCTCAAATCCATCGTCGATGGCCACGAGCGCGTCGCGACCGAAGGCGAGCTCACCAAGTTCGGCTGATCCGCCGACGCTATTGCACCAGGATGCGCGGCGCCTGGCGCTGCGCGCCGCCGAGCTTTTCCCAGATGCGGGCCGCGATCTTGCGGTAGACCTCGGCGTGAGCGCTCTCGGGCTGGGACAGCACGATCGGGCGGCCTTCGTCCGAGGTTTCGCGGATTGCGATGTCGAGCGGCACTTCGCCCAGGAACTCGACGCCCAGCGTCTCGGCCTCTTTCTTCGCCCCGCCATGGCCGAAAATGTCGCTGCGCTCGCCGCAATGGGGGCAGCGGAAATAGCTCATATTCTCGACGAAGCCCAACACCGGCACGTCGACCTTGCGAAACATGTTGAGGCCCCTGCGCGCATCGAGCAGCGCGATATCCTGCGGCGTAGAGACGATCACCGCGCCCGCCAGCGGCACCTGCTGCGCCATCGTTAGCTGCGCGTCGCCGGTGCCCGGCGGCATGTCAACCACCATCACGTCGAGCTCGCCCCAATTGACGTCGCGCAGCATCTGCTGCAGCGCGCTCTTCACCATCGGTCCGCGCCAGATCATCGGCGTGTCCTCGGCGACCAGGAATCCGATCGACATGCATTTGATGCCATAAGCCGTCATCGGCTCGAGTATCTTGCCGTCACGGGAGGTCGGCTTGCCGGAAAGCCCGAGCATGCGCGGCATCGATGGCCCATAGATATCGGCGTCGAGCACGCCGATCTTGAGGCCCAGCGCCGCAAGGCCGAGCGCGAGGTTCACCGCCGTCGTCGATTTGCCGACCCCGCCCTTGCCCGAGGCGACGGCGACGATCGCGTGGACGCCCGGTGCCAGGGGCTTCGGCGCGGCTTGCGCTGGGCGCCCGCCCGGGCCGTGCGGCGCGGGCGCGACGGGAGCGGCGGTTTCCTTCGGACGGGTCGGCGACGCGCCCGGCGCTCTCTCGGCCGTCAACACCGCGCTCACCGACAATGCTCCCGCGAGCGCCTCGACCGCTTGCTCCGCCGCCCGGCGCAGCGGCTCGAGCCGCGGGCCACGCGCGCGCTCGACCTCGATGGCGAAGACGACGTGGCCCTCGCGCACCCGCACGCCCGTCACCATGCCGAGGCTGACGATGTCCTTGCCCTGGTCGGGATCGATCACGCGGCCCAGGGCTGCGAGCACCTCTTTCTCGGTAATCGCGCTCATCCGGTTTTCCTCTGTCCTTGACAATATCTGCCGCCGCCGATATCCGGGGTATTAAGTCCCGTGCGTCCGCCGCAATTAGTGGCTGACATATAAGAAATGCCGGGCGCCGTGCATAGCCAGCACTAAGAGGATTGCTCGATGTCGTGGAACCAGGGAGGCGGCGGCGGCCCATGGGGCAGCGGTGGCGGCGGTCCGGGTCCATGGGGCTCGGGCGGCGGCCGCGGCAACTTCCAGCCGCCCAATTTCGAGGATGCCTTGCGCCGGTTCCAGGCCCTGCTGCGCCGGCTGCTGCCGGGTGGCGGCCGGTCGGGCCTTGGCGGTCCCCGGGGCTGGGCGCTCGGCATCGCGATCGTGCTCGTGATCTGGGTCATGAGCGGCATCTACCGGGTTGAGCCCGACGAGCAAGGCGTCGTGCTGCGGTTCGGCGCCTTCAATCGGACCGCCACGCCGGGGCTCAATTATCACCTGCCGGATCCGATCGAGGAAGCGCTGACCCCGACGGTGACGCGCATCAATCGCGTTGAGATCGGCTATCGGTCCGACCAGGCGCTGGGGCGCGGCGGGCGCATGACCGAGGTGCCCGAGGAAGCCTTGATGTTGACGGGCGACGAGAACATCGCCGACGTCAACCTCGCCGTGTTCTGGCTGGTGAAGGACGCGCAGGCCTATGTCTTCAATATCCGCAATCCCGAGGTCACCGTGAAGGCGGCGGCCGAGAGCGCGGTCCGCGAGATCATCGGCCATACCGAGCTCGCGACCGCCCTTGCCGAAGGCCGCATCAAGATCGAAGCCGATACCCAGACGCTGCTGCAGCAAATTCTCGATTCCTATGGCGCCGGCGTCGAGATCACCCAGGTCCAGCTCCAGAAGGTCGATCCGCCCGGCCCTGTGATCGACGCCTTCCGCGACGTGCAAAGCGCCAAGATCGATCTGCAGACCCTCGTCAACCAAGCCCAGGCCTACAGCAACAACGTCGTGCCGGTGGCGCATGGCGACGCCGCGCGCGTCGGTCAGGAGGCTCAAGCCTACAAGGCGCAAGTCGTGCTGCAGGCGCAGGGCGACGCCGCGCGCTTCCTGTCGGTCTACGCCTCCTATCAGGCGGCGCAGGACGTGACAGCGCGCCGCCTCTACATCGAGACGATGGAAAGCATCCTCAAGAGCACCAGCAAGTATCCTCATCGACAAGACCGCGTCGGGCTCGGGCGTTCTGCCCTATCTTCCGCTGCCAGCGCTGTTGACCGCGCCGCTTCCTGCGGCTTCTCCGGGCGGCGCGGCGCCGGCTGCGGGAAGTCAGCCCTCCAACGCGGCAACGCCCGCGCCAAGAGCAACGCCATGAGCGCGCGCACCGGCGGCCTCATCGGCGGCGTTGTCGTCGTCATCCTGTTCCTCCTCTACACGATGCTCTTCACCGTGCGGCAGACCGAGATCGCGCTTGTTCTGCAATTCGGCAAGCCGATCCGCGTCATCGAGGAGCCCGGCCTGCAATTCAAGCTGCCCTATCAGAACGCGGTGATCTACGACCGCCGCATCCTCGACTACGAGCCGCCGGCCGAAGAGGTGATCGCCTCGGATCAAAAGCGGCTGGTCGTCGACACCTATGCGCGCTTCAAGATCGTCAACCCGCTCCAATTCTATCAGAGCGTTGGCACCGAGGACGTCGCCGACGCGCGCCTCTCCACGATCATCAGCGCCTCGTTGCGCAATGTCATCGGCAACGTTGAGCTGCAATCGGTGATCTCGACCCAGCGCGCCGCCATCATGCTGCAGATCCGCGACCAGGTGAACCGGGAGGCCAAGGGCTTCGGCATCGACGTGGTCGATGTGCAGGCTGCGGCGCGCCGATCTGCCCGACCGAGAACAGCAGGCGATTTACGATCGGATGAAGACCGAGCGTCAGCGCGAGGCGGCGCAATACCGCGCCCAGGGCGCCCAGCAGGCGCAGCGAGATCCGAGCCGACGCCGACCGCCAGCGCATCGAGATCTTGGCCGATGCGCAAAAGCAGGCGCAGATCCTGCGCGGCGAAGGCGATGCCCAAAGCATCAAGCATCTATGCCGACGCTTACGGCAAGGACCGAATTTCTTCGCCTTCTACCGCTCGCTCCAGGCTTATCACGACAGCCTGTCGGGGCCAGGAACGACTTTGGTGCTCTCGCCCGACAGCGAGTTCTTCAGATACCTCGAGGGTGGTCCGTCGGGCACGCCTCCCCGCCGGGGCCGGCGCCCGGCGCTGAGGGAATGGCGGTGCGGGATTTGGCGACCGCGCTGGCGCTGGCACTGGCCATCGAGGGCATGCTGTACTCCCTTGCGCCCAAGGCGATGCAGCGCATGAATGCTCAGGTTGCAGCGCTGCCAAGCCCGGCCGTCCGGCTGCCGGGACTCGGCGCGGCCTGTCTCGGCGTTGGCGCGGTTTGGCTGATCCGCCATTGAGGCGGCGCCAAATCGGTGATATTGGCCGCTTTTGATCCGGGCTCTAGCGTGCCGTGCTATAGTTTTTTAGAATTCCGTCTGCGGTGTCCGTGCTTGTCTCAGGGAGTATCGCTCGTGAATCGGGCCAAGATCAGCCTGCTGTTGCCGTCGCGCGCCGCGCCTTGGGCGCGGACGTTGCTCGCCATGGTCTTCCTTGCTGCGTTCCTGTCGCCGGTTGCGCTGTCGGCCAAGCCGGGCCCCGACGGCTTTCGCCGACCTCGCCGCCAAGCTGCTGCCCGCGGTCGTGAACATCTCGAGCACCGAGACGATCAATCCGATCGCGGCGCCGGCGCCGAGAGCAGCGGCTCGAGCGAGAGCCATGGCGCCAGTCCCGACCTGCCGCAATTCCCGCCGGGCTCGCCCTTCGAGCAATTCTTCAAGGATTTCCTCGACCGCAATCAGGGGAAGGCGACGACCAGCATGGTGCGCCGCCGCGCCAACAGACCTCGCTCGGCTCGGGCTTCATCATCGATCCCGCGGGGCTCGTCGTCACCAACAATCATGTCATCGCCAAGGCCGACTCGATCACCGTGACGCTCCAGGACGGTACCGATTTCAAGGCCGAGGTGGTCGGCCGCGACACCAAGACCGACTTGGCGCTGTTGCGCATCAACTCCTCGCAAGCCGCTTGCCTTCGGTCAAGTTCGGCGACAGCGATGACACCCGCGTCGGCGACTGGGTGCTGGCGATCGGCAATCCATTCGGGCTCGGCGGCTCGGTGACGGCGGGCATCCTGTCCGCCCGCGCCCGCGAGATCAATGCCGGCCCCTATGACGATTTCCTGCAGACCGATGCGTCGATCAATCGCGGCAATTCCGGCGGCCCGATGTTCAACATGAATGGCGAGGTGATCGGCATCAACACCGCGATCTATTCGCCCTCGGGCGGCTCGATCGGCATCGGTTTCGCCATTCCCGTCCAATCTGGCGAAGCCGGTCATCGACGAGATCAAGCAATACGGCCATGCGCGGCGCGGCTGGCTCGGCGTCAACGTCCAGAGCGTGACCGACGAAATCGCCGAGAGCCTTGGCCTCGACAAGCCGCGCGGCGCGCTGATCGCGAGCGTTCATGACGGCGGCCCGGCGCAGGTCGCCGGCATCGAGCCGGGCGACGTCGTCCTCACCTTCGACGGCAAGGACGTGACCGATATGCGTCGCCTGCCGCGCATCGTCGCCGAGACCGCCGATCGACAAGGTGGTCAAGGTCACGGTCTGGCGCCGCCGCAAGGAGCTCACGCTCGACGTCAAGGTCGGCGAGCTCGTGGAGGACGAACAACCGGTCGCGGCTGCAGCGAAGGGTGAAAGCGCTCCGGCGGCACCGAGCGACACGGTGAAGGCGCTGGGATTGTCGCTGGCGAACCTGACGCCCGAGCTGCGCGAGCGCTTCGGGCTCTCCGACGACCGCGGCCGGTGTCGTCATCACCGGCATCGACAATGCCGGCCCCGCCGCGGATAAGGGGATGCGCGCCGGCGACGTCATTGTCGAGGTGGCGCAGGACGACGTCAAAACGACCGACGAAATCCTCGCCAAGATCGACGACGCGAAAAAGGCCGGGCGCAAATCCGTGCTGCTGCTCGTCGATCACCAGGGCGATCTACGCTTCGTCGCCCTCAAGCTCGACAATAGCTAGGCAAGGACGATCTCGTCTTCCCGATAGCCCTGCGCGTAAAGAAGCGCGGTCAGGTCGGCATGGTCGATGCGATGCCGAGCCCGGGCTGCGACCGCGGGCTTGGCGTGATAGGCGACGCCGAGGCCTGCCGCCTCGATCATCGGGAGATCGTTGGCGCCATCGCCAACGGCGAGCGTCGCCGAGAAAGCCAGGCCGCGCTGAACCGAGAGGAGGGTGAGCGTGGCGAGTTTCGCCTCGCGTCCGAGGATCGGCTCGCGCACGGTGCCGGCGAGCTTTCCCGCGGTCACGACGAGTTCGTTGGCCACGACGGTGTCAAAACCGAGTTCGGCGCGCACGCGGTCGGCATAGATGTGAAAGCCGCCGCTGACGAGCGCGGTGTAGGCGCCATGGGCGCGCATCGTCGCGACCAGCGCTCTCGCTCCCGGGTTGATTCGGATGCGCGAGGCGGCCTCGGCGAGCGCGCTTTCGGGCAAGTCCTGCAGGAGCGCCACGCGTTCCCGCAGCGCGGCACGAAGTCGATCTCGCCATTCATCGCGCGCGCGGTAATGGCGGCGATCTGCGTCCGAATCCCAAGGAAATCGGCGAGTTCTTCGAGCATCTCGTTGCCGATGATGGTGGCTTCCATGTCGGCGACAAGGAGCGACTTCCGGCGTCCCAGAGCGGGCTGCGCCACCGTGTCGACCGCGACCGGCCCGAGCGCCGCGGCTACGGCCGCGCGCGCGGCGGCGTCGGCCTGATCGGGCGCTAGACCGTCGAAGTCGATGGCGCAAGCACGCTCCGCGGCAAGCCAGTCCACGGTTCCGACGCGCGCGCCGAGCTCGGCTAGCGCGCGCCGCGTCGCATCGGCGGCACGCTCGATCTCCAGCGCGGCCGCTTCCGCCGCGACGAGCGTGAGAACGCTTTCGGCCATCCACGCTTTATCCGCGAGGCGAGAGCGAAACGCAAGCCAGCGGCGGCGTCGCCGCCGTGACGGCCCTGTAAATAGCGCCTAAAAGCGCCGCCATGACGGTACCGCCGGAAACCTCGATCGTCATTGTCGCTGGGCCCACCGGGAGCGGCAAGTCGGCGCTCGCGGTGGCTCTCGCCGAGGAATTCGCCGGTACGATCATCAACGCCGACAGCCTGCAGGTCTATCGCGACCTCGCGGTGCTGACGGCGCGGCCCGGGCGCGGCGGAGCTCGCCCGCGCAACGCACCGCCTTTATGGCGTGATCGACGCCGCCGAGCGCTGCTCGGCCGGGCGCTGGCTGACGCTGGCGCAAGGAGAGATATCGTCCGCGCGCGCGGCCGGCCGCTTGCCGATTCTGGTAGGCGGCACCGGGCTCTATCTCGAGGCCCTGCTGCATGGATTGGCCGAGCTGCCGGCCATACCCGCGGCTTGCCGCGAGGCGGCGCGCGCGCTCCATGCCGAGCTTGGCGGCGCCGCTTTCCGCGCGGCGCTCGCTGCGATCGATCCCGAAACCGCGGCGCGCCTCGCGCCCGGCGACACGCAACGCCTGACGCGCGCCTACGAGGTCGCGATCGCGACCGGCCGGCCCTCGTCCGATTGGCAGCGCCGCCCCGTCCCGACGCCGCTGCTGCGCGCCGCAGCCTTGGTCCTATTGCCGCCCCGCGACGCGCTCTATGCCGCGTGCGATGCGCGGTTGCTTAGGATGATGGCGGGCGGCGGCGAAGCCGAGGCGCGCGCGCTGATTGGGCGCGGTCTCGCGCCGATTCTGCCGGCGATGAAAGCGGTCGGTGTCCGCGAGGTCCAAGCCCTTCTCGCTGGCAAGATGTCGCGGGAAGCCACGGTTGCTGCGATGCAGCGCGCGACGAGGCAATATGCCAAGCGCCAATATACTTGGTTCCGGCACCGCCCACGCGAGGCGCCCTCGGTGCGAAAACGGGTCTTGGAGGCGCAATTTTCGGAAAGTTTATTACCAGAAATTTTCTCATTTATTCGTCCGTATTCTGTTGACCGAGTTGCCTTAGCTCATTAGGGTGGCGTGTTCCGCAGCGGAAATCCTTGGCCGTTGCGGGGGTTGGGAGCTTGTCATGACGGCGGAGCAGATGAACGGGGCCGAAATCGTCATCAGGGCGCTGAGCGATCAGGGCGTCGATGTCGTATTCGGCTATCCCGGCGGCGCGGTGCTACCGATCTACGACGCGCTGTTCAAGCAGAACCGGCTGCGGCACATCCTGGTGCGACACGAGCAGGGCGCCGTTCACGCGGCCGAAGGCTATGCACGATCAACCGGCAAGGTGGGCGTCGTGCTGCGTCACCAGCGGCCCGGGCGCGACCAACACGGTAACCGGTCTCACCGACGCGCTGATGGATTCGGTGCCGCTCGTCTGCCTGACCGGCCAGGTGCCCACCCATCTCATCGGCAACGACGCGTTCCAGGAGGCCGACACCACCGGCATCACGCGGCCCTGCACCAAGCACAATTATCTGGTCAAGGACGTGAACGAGCTGGCGCGCGTGATGCACGAGGCCTTCTATGTCGCGCGAACCGGCCGGCCCGGCCCGGTCGTTGTCGATCTGCCGAAGGACGTGCTGTTCGCGATCGGGACCTATCTTCCGCCCGAGATGGTGCCGCGAGCGCAAATCCTACCGCCCGCAGACCGATCCCGATCCGGCGCGGATCGCCGAGGCGGCAGCGCTGATCGCGCGCGCCAAGAAACCGCTTTTCTACGGCGGCGGCGGCATCATCAATTCGGGAATGCGCGCCTGCGAGATCTTCGCCGAGCTGGTCGCGATGACGGACTATCCGTGCACGCTGACGCTCATGGGATTGGGCGCGCTTCCGGCCTCAGACAAGCATTTTCTCGGCCTCGTCGGCATGCACGGCACCTACGAGTCCAACCTGGCCATGCACGATTGCGACGTGATGATCAATGTCGGCGCGCGGTTCGACGACCGCGTCACCGGCAAGCTCGACGCCTTCTCGCCGCATTCGCAGAAAATCCACATCGACATCGATCCATCCTCGATCAACAAGAACGTGCGCGTCGACCTCGCCGTGGTCGGCGACGCGGCGAAGGTGCTGGAAGCGCTGATCGCGGCCTTGAAGGCGCGGCGCTTCGAGCCGGACCGCGCGGCATTAGGCAAATGGTGGAAAGAGATCGAGCAATGGCGCAAGCGCGACTGCCTGCGCTACGAGAACTCCGACAAGATCATCAAGCCGCAATACGCGATCGAGCGGCTCTATGCGCTGACGCGGGGGCGCGAGACCTTCGTCACCACCGAAGTCGGTCAGCATCAGATGTGGGCGGCGCAGCTCTTCAAGTTCGAGCAACCCTGCCACTGGATGACCTCGGGCGGCCTCGGCACCATGGGCTACGGCCTGCCCGCCGCGATCGGCGTCCAGATCGCGCACCCCGACGCGCTCGTAGTCGACATCGCCGGCGAGGCCTCGATCCTGATGAATATCCAGGAGATGTCGACCGCCTGTCAGTACCGGCTGCCGGTGAAGATATTCATCCTCAACAACCAGTACATGGGCATGGTGCGCCAGTGGCAGGAGCTGCTGCATGGCGGGCGCTATTCCGAAAGCTACACTGCCGCGCTGCCGGATTTCGTCAAGCTCGCGGAGGCTTTCGGCGCGCGCGGCTTGCGCGCAACCAAACCCGAAGAGGTCGATGCCGTGATCGAGGAGATGCTGGCGATCGACGGGCCGGTCATCGTCGACGTCGCGGTCGATCCGGCCGAGAACTGCTTTCCGATGATTCCCGCGGGCGCGGCGCACAACGAGATGATTCTCGGCCCCGCCGACAAGAAATCCGAAGGTCCGGTTTCGGAAGAGGGAATGGTCCTGGTTTGACGGGCCGGGGCCGGCCGCAAGGGAGCCGAATTTGAGCGAGATCGAGCGGCACGCGATTGCCGTGCTGGTGGACAACGAGCCGGGCGTCCTCGCCCGGGTCATCGGGCTGTTCGCCGGCCGCGGCTATAATATCGAAAGCCTGACCGTCGCCGAGGTCGATCGCGCCAACAACCTGTCGCGCATCACCATCGTGACCTCGGGCACGCCGATGATCATCGAGCAGATCAAGGCGCAGCTGTCGCGCCTCGTGCCGGTGCGCGTGGTCAAGGATCTGACCGAGGAGGGGCCCTGCGTCGAGCGCGAACTGGTGCTCATCAAGATGGCTGGAACCGGCGACAAGCGCATCGAATCCCTGCGCTTGGCCGATATTTTCCGTGCCCGCGTCGTCGATTCGACGATCGAGAGCTTCGTGTTCGAGGTGACCGGTTCGGCCGATAAGCTCGACGCCTTCATCAACCTGATGCAGCCGCTCGGCCTCGTCGATGTTTCACGCACCGGCGTCGTCGCGATCTCGCGCGGCGCGAGCAAATTCTAAAGAGAGGGAAAATCGATGCGCGTCTATTACGATCGGGATGCCGACGTCAATCTGATCAAGGGCAAGAGAGTTCTCGTCGTCGGCTATGGCAGCCAAGGCCATGCCCATGCGATGAATTTGCGCGACAGCGGCGTGAAGGATGTCCGCGTCGCGTTGCGCGGCGGTTCGGGCTCGGCGGTCAAGGCCGAGGCCGCCAAATTCGAGGTCATGGCGCCGGCGGACGGCGCGAAATGGGCCGACGTCGTGATGATCCTGACGCCCGACGAGCTGCAGGCCAAGCTCTATGCCGACGATCTGAAGCTCAATATGCGGCCCGACACGGCGATCGCGTTCGCGCACGGCTTCAACATTCATTTCAAGCTCATCGAGCCGCGGCCCGACATGGACGTGTTCATGATCGCACCCAAGGGTCCCGGCCATACCGTGCGCTCGGAATATCTCAGGGGCGGCGGCGTGCCTTGCCTCGTCGCGGTCGAGCAGAATCCATCGGGAAACGCGCTCGAAATCGCGCTTTCCTACGCCTCGGCGATCGGCGGCGGACGCGCCGGCGTGATCGAGACGACCTTCAAGGAGGAATGCGAGACCGACCTCTTCGGCGAGCAATGCGTGCTATGCGGCGGGCTCACTTCGCTCATCATGGCGGGTTACGAGACTCTGGTCGAGGCCGGCTACGCGCCCGAGATGGCATATTTCGAGTGCCTGCACGAGGTGAAGCTGATCGTCGACCTCATGTATGAAGGTGGCATCGCCAATATGCGCTACTCGATCTCGAATACTGCCGAGTATGGCGACTATACGCGGGGTCCCCGGGTCATCAACGACGCTGTCAAGGCCGAGATGAAGCGCGTTCTCGACGACATCCAATCCGGGCGCTTCGCCAAGGAATGGGTGCTGGAAAACGCCGCCGGTCAGGCCAGCTTCAAGGCCCTGCGGCGGCGCGGCGCCGAACATCCGGTCGAGCAGGTCGGGGCGAAGCTCCGGGCGATGATGCCCTGGATCGCCCAAAACCGGCTGGTGGATAAGTCGCGGAACTGAATGGCCGGGGGCTTACGGCGCGTTTGGACCGAAGCGGGGTCGGGACGCCACCGCCGAACCTCGGCTTGGTGGCGCGCCCGGGGCGAAATGGGTCCGATCCGCCGCAAAGCGGGCTAAATGCCGGAGCCGAGAGAGAGAACTTGCGAGTCCGGTAACAAACGGGATAGAGATATCCTTAAGAATATCGCGGAATGGTAAGCGTAAGGAATTGTAAGGGGACGCCTTCTGGGGTAAGGGGTTTCCTTGCGGAGCGGAATCCGTGGGTCGCGAGGACGTAATGGTCGCAAGGACGGTATGGCACAGCGAAGGCCGGGTGCGGATGCGCCGCCCCAGCGTTGCGCGTGCCGGTGCGAGCCAGAGCCAAGCGCGCCGCCTGCGGCGGGGCTACGAAGGGTTGCGGCGACTTACCAGCCCCTGAGTGCGGGACGCGAGGCCTGCTCGCGCTTGGGGGTTATCGCCACGGCCGCATCGCTGCTCTTTCGATAAAGGATTCGCGCCCATGAGCGCCAGTAAGACCCGCGTCGCCAAAATCGGCGCCGCCGAGACCACGGCCAAGTCGCCCGCTTCCCAGCGGGTCATCATTTTTGACACCACGCTCCGCGACGGCGAGCAATCGCCGGGCGCCTCGATGAATCTCGAAGAGAAGATCAGGATCGCCATGCTCCTCGAAGAGATGGGGATCGATGTGATCGAGGCGGGGTTCCCGATCGCCTCGAACGGCGATTTCGAGGCGGTGCGCGAGATTGCCAAGCGCGTCAAGACCGCGACCGTGTGCGGCCTCGCGCGCGCCGGGCGGGCGGACATCGATCGCTGCTGGGAGGCGGTGCAACACGCCCAGCGGCCGCGTATCCACACCTTCATCTCGACCTCGCCGCTGCACATGAAGTTCAAGCTGCAGATGACACCCGAGCAGGTCCATCAGGCGGTGATCGACAGCGTCACCCACGCGCGCAATCTCTGCCCGGATGTCGAATGGTCGTGCGAGGACGGCTCGCGCACCGAGCACGATTTCCTCTGCCGCACCGTCGAGACCGCGATCGCGGCGGGTGCCGGCACGGTCAACATCCCCGACACGGTCGGTTACGCCGTGCCCGAGGAGTTCGCGGGCCTCATCCGCATGTTGTTCGACCGCGTTCCCAACATCGACAAGGCCGTGATCTCGGTCCACTGCCACAACGATCTCGGCCTGGCGGTGGCGAATTCCCTGGCCGCGGTCGGCGCGGGCGCGCGCCAGATCGAATGCACCGTCAACGGGCTCGGCGAGCGCGCCGGCAACGCCGCCATGGAAGAGATCGTCATGGCCTTGCGCACGCGCCAAGACCGCATGCCCTACCGCGCGAACGTCAAGTCGGAATACATCACCCGCGCCTCGCGTCTCGTTTCGGCCATCACCGGCTTCGTCGTGCAGCCCAACAAGGCGATCGTCGGCGCCAACGCCTTCGCGCATGAGAGCGGCATCCACCAGGATGGCATGCTGAAGCATTCCGGCACCTACGAGATTATGACCCCGGAGTCGGTGGGTCTCGGCAAGTCGACGCTGGTGATGGGCAAGCATTCCGGCCGGCACGCCTTCAAGATGAAATTGAAGGAATTGGGTTTCGAGGTCGGGGACAACGCGCTCAACGAGGTGTTCCGTCGCTTCAAGGATCTCGCCGACCGCAAGAAGGAAATATACGACGAAGACATCGTCGCCCTCATGGACGAGGAGATCCAGCACGGCGCCGAGCATATCAAGTTCGTCTCCCTGCAGGTGATCGCCGGCTCGAAGGGTCCGCAATCGGCGGAGCTCGAGCTCGAGCTCGATGGCGCGCGGCGGGTGGCAAAGACCACCGGCAACGGACCGGTCGACGCGACCTTCAACGCCATCAAGGCGATCGTGCCCCACGAGGCGAAGCTGCTGCTCTATCAAGTCAGCGCGGTCACCCAAGGCACCGATGCGCAGGCCGAGGTGACGGTGCGGCTCGAGGAGGACGGCAAGACCGTGAATGGCCAGGGCGCCGACCCGGACACGCTGGTCGCCTCGGCGCGGGCCTATATCCACGCTTTGAACAAACTGATGACCAAACGGGCGAAAACGGCGCCCGCCGCGATGTCGGCTTGATGCGGCAGGCACGCGCGCCGGTCCCGCCGGACCGTCGCGACGTTTTCCATGCGGCGGACTGAAACAGGGTTATGTTTGGAAATCTGTTGGGTATGTTCTCCGCCGACATGGCAATCGATCTTGGCACCGCGAACACACTCGTTTACGTCAAGGGTCGCGGCATCGTGCTGAACGAGCCGTCGGTCGTCGCGATCGCCAGCATCAAGGGCCGCAAGCAGGTCCTCGCGGTCGGCGACGAAGCCAAGATGATGCTCGGGCCGCACCCCGGGCAACATCAAGGCGATCCGCCCGATGCGCGACGGCGTCATCGCCGATTTCGAGGTCGCGGAGGAGATGATCAAGCACTTCATCCGCAAGGTGCATAACCGCCGCAGCTTCGCCTCGCCGCAGATCATCGTCTGCGTGCCCTCGGGCTCGACCGCGGTGGAGCGCCGCGCCATTCAGGAATCGGCCGAAAGCGCCGGCGCGCGACGGGTGTATTCTGATCGAGGAGCCGATGGCGGCGGCGATCGGCGCCGGCCTGCCGGTGACCGAGCCGACCGGCTCGATGGTGGTCGATATCGGCGGCGGCACCACCGAGGTGGCGGTGCTCTCGCTGGGCGGCATCGTCTATTCGCGCTCGGTGCGCGTCGGCGGCGACAAGATGGACGAGGCGATCATCGCCTATATCCGCCGCAACCATAATCTGCTGATCGGCGAAGTCCTCGGCCGAGCGCATCAAGAAGGAGATCGGCTCGGCCTGCATGCCCGAGGAGGGCGAAGGCCGGGTGATGGAGATCAAGGGCCGCGACCTGCATGAACGGCGTGCCCAAGGAAATCGTTATCAGCGAGCGCCAGATCGCCGAGAGCCTGGCCGAGCCGGTCGGCGCCATCGTCGAGGCGGTGAAGGTCGCGCTCGAGCACACCGCGCCCGAGCTGGCCGCCGACATCGTCGACAAGGGCATCGTGCTGACGGGCGGCGGCGCGCTGCTGGGCAATCTCGATTAGGTGCTGCGCCACGCCACCGGGTTGCCGGTCTCGATTGCCGACGATCCGTTGTCTTGCGTGGCGCTCGGCACCGGTCGCGCGCTCGAGGAGATGAAGACGCTGCGCAGCGTTCTCATCAGCATGTATTAGTCGTCCGGCTCCGCGCCGTCGCGGAGCCGCGTGAGTTGCCGTATTTCGGAGGTTGGCGGGCTTTTCGATGCGGATTTCGGCTCCAATCAGAGCGACGGCGCAGCGGCTTACGCTCCCCTTTCTGGTCTTCGTCTCGACCATGCTCGTCGTCTTCGGCAAGACCGATCTCCTGCTCTATGAGGGTGTGCGCGCGGCGGTATCGGACCGTATGGCGCCGATCCTCGAGGCCGTCAGCCAACCGGTCGCCACCGTGACCGGCGCGCTTCGGGCGGTGTCCGACGCCATCGATGTTTATCGCGACAACGCCAATCTGCGCGAGGAAAACGCGCGGCTGCTGCAATGGCAGGAAGTCGCGCGCCGGCTGGCGTCCGAGAATGCCGAGTTGCGCCAAGTGACGAAGCTCGTGCCGCAAGACACGGTAAGCTCGATTTCCGGCCGGGTGATCGCGGATTCGGGCGGCGCTTTCGCGCGCAACGTGCTGGTGAATGTCGGCCTCGGCGACGGCGTCGAGCGCGGGCAGGCGGCGATGACCGGCGACGGGCTGGTCGGCCGCGTCGCCGAAGTGGGCCAGCGCACGGCCCGCATCTTGCTGCTGACCGATCTCAACTCGCACATCCCGGTCGAGTTCGAGGACACGCATGAGCGCGCGGTGCTCGAAGGCGACAACTCCGAAGAGCCGCTCCTCGTATACCTGCCCCCAAAGATCGAGGCGAAAGTCGGCGAGCGCATCGTCACGGGCGGCGAAGGCGGGGTTTTCCCGCCTGGACTGCCCGTCGGCGTGGTGTCCTCGGTTTCAGGCGATGTGATCCGCGTCGAGCCTTTGGCCGAATTGGCGCGGCTCGAGGTCGTGCGCATCGTCGATTTCGGGCTGTCGGGAGTTTTGCCGCAAAGCGCGGTGCCGGCGCCCAAGGCGCCGGCCAAGCGCGGCAAGTCGGCCGCTCCCGGGGCGAGCTGAGATGTTGACGCCGCGCGCTGCGGAACCGGATGTTGGCTACCCCGCGCGGCTCGTGCCGTGCCTGTCGACGCTGCTGTTCGCCGTCATTTCGGTCGTGCCGCTCAATCTTCCGGGTTTTGCGGTCGTGACGCCGGCCTTTGCGCTCATGGCGGCGTTCCACTGGACGGTCTATCGCCCCGGCCTGCTGCCATTGAGCGCGGTCTTCGCGATCGGGTTGTCGCTCGATCTTCTCAATGGAACGCCCTATGTCGGATTATCGGCGCTCACGCTGCTGCTCGCGCGCGCCGTGGTGATGAGTCAGCGCCAGTTCTTCCTCGACCGCAGTTTCCCGGTGGTGTGGCTCGGCTTCCTCGTGCTGACGGTCGGAAATTTCGCCTTTCTGTGGGCTTTCGTCAGCATGCTCTATGGCGCACCTTTGGGGCTGCGCCCCTTCGTGTTCCAGGCCGTGTTGACGGTCTCGTGTTTTCCGGTGGGAAGCTATCTGCTGGCACGGGCGCATCGCGCCTTTCTGATTCGGGCCTGAGACGTGGCGAGGGACAGCAATCGCAACGCGCTGCTGACCCGCCGCGCGATTTTGCTTGGCTGCGGGCAGCTCGCGCTGCTGGGCGCGCTGGCGGGCCGGCTCTATTACCTTCAGGTGGTGCAATCCGACCGCTACGCCATGCAGTCGGACGAGAACCGCATCAACATCCGCCTTCTCGCGCCGCCGCGCGGGCGGATCGTCGATCGCTTTGGCGTGTCGCTCGCCGAGAACCGGCCGACCTACCGGGCGGTTCTCGTCGCCGAGCAGGCCGGCGACATCCAGGCGACGCTCGATGCGGTCGGGACGCTGATTCCGCTGAGCGACGCCGATCAGCGGCGTGTCTTGCGCGACATCCGTGACAAATTGAGCTTCGTTCCGGTCGCGGTCCGAGAAAATCTGAGCTGGGAAGAGATGGCGCGCATCGAGGTCAATACCCTCGAGCTGCCCGGGGTTTCGATCGAGCAGGCTCTGACGCGCTTTTATCCGTTCGGCGAGACCGCATCCCACGTCGTCGGCTACGTCGCCGCGGTGTCGGAAAAGGATCTCGACGGCGACGATCCGCTGCTGGAGCTGCCCGATTTCCGCATTGGCACGAGCGGCATCGAAAAGGCCTACGATCTCGATCTGCGTGGCACCGCCGGCACGAGCCAGGTGGAGGTCAACGCCTTCGGCCGCGTGGTGCGGGAGTTGGCGCGCGAGGAAGGCATGCCGGGGCAGGACATCGCCTTGGGCCTCGACATCGAGCTGCAAGACCTGGCGGTCAAGCGCTGCACCGCGCAAGGGAGCGCTTCTTGCGTTTTGTTGGATGCCTGGACCGGCGAGGTGCTGGTGATGGCCTCGACGCCCGGCTTCGATCCCGGCGCCTTTGCCGCGGGCCTGACGCCGGCGATGTGGCAGACCCTCGTCAGCGACCCGATGAACCCGCTCAACAACAAGGCGATCGGCGGTAGCTATGCGCCCGGCTCGACCTTCAAGCCGCTGGTCGCGATGGCGGCGCTCGAAGCGGGCCTCATTACGCCCGACACCGAATTCTCCTGCCCCGGCACGTTCCAGCTCGGCGACGCGGTGTTCCATTGCTGGAAAAAGGGCGGTCACGGCACGCTGTCGCTGCACCGCGCGATCCGCGAATCATGCGACGTCTTCTTCTATCACACCGCCGATTTGCTCGGCATCGATCGCATTGCCGAGATGGCGAACCGCTTCGGTCTCGGCGTCGAGCTCGGCATCGACATCCCCGGCGAGAAGGCCGGCGTCATTCCGACCCGCGCCTGGAAAATGGCGACCACCGGCGTCGCTTGGCAGCGCGGCGAAACGATCAGCTGCGGCATCGGTCAAAGCTTCGTCTCGGTCACGCCGCTGCAATTGGCGATCTATGTCGCGCGCCTGGCGACCGCGCACGCCGTGGTGCCGCGCCTTGTGCGCAAGCAAGGCGTCATGACGCCGAGCAGCCCGGTGGCGACGGGGATCGATCCGGATTTCGCGCCGCTCGGGGTGCAGCAGAGCCATCTCGACGCGATCCTCGACGGCATGTACGGTGCCGTCAACGAGGCGCACGGCACCGCTTATGGCGTGCGGATCGACGATCCGGCGATGGCTATCGGCGGCAAAACCGGCACGGCCCAGGTCCACCACTACAGCGAGGCCGAGCGCGAGCACGGCCATCTCACCGGCATGAGCGTGCCGTGGAAGGATCGCGACCACGCTCTCTTTATCGCGTTCGCGCCGGTCGGCGCGCCGCGCTACGCCTGCGCCGTCGTGGTCGAGCATGGCGGCGCCAGCGGCGGCGAGGGCGGCGCGGTCGCGGCGCCGATCGCCCATGACCTGCTGCTCGAGGTGCAGAAGCGCGATCCCGTCCACCGCGTGCCGGATCGGCCCTTCGGCGGCCCGCCGACGCTGGCGTCGGGCTGAGCCTCGATGCATTCGACGCTCGATACTTCGCCGCCTCGGCAAAGTTTCGCATTGAAGCTCCTCGGCACCAATTGGGGTCTGCTGCTATTGCTATGCGCCATCGCCGGGATCGGTTTCGCGATGCTCTATTCGGCGGCGAACGGACATTGGGAGCCGTGGGCGAGCAAGCAGGTGGTGCGGTTCGCTGTCGCGGTCGTGTTGATGATGGCAGTAGCCACCGTCGATCTCCGCTTTTGGCTGCGCTCGGCCTACGCGATCTACGCGGGTGCGTTGTTGCTGCTCGTCGCGGTCGAGCTGCGCGGTGCGGTCGGCATGGGCGCGCAGCGCTGGATCGATCTGGGTGTCATCCAGCTCCAACCCTCCGAACTCACCAAGATCGCGCTCATCCTGGTCTTGGCGCGCTATTTCAGCGGGCTGACGGCGGAGGAGGTGGGCCGGCCGACGCGGCTCCTCGTGCCAGCGCTTCTTGTCTTGACTCCCGCGGCGCTGGTGCTGAAGCAGCCCGATCTCGGCACCGCGATGATGCTGGTGGCGGGCGGGGGCGCCATGTTCTTTCTCGCCGGCGTGCGGTGGTGGAAATTCGCGGCCGTGATCGCGGCCGGCGGCGGGATCATTCCGATCGCGTGGCGCTTCCTGCGCGACTATCAGAAGAACCGCATCTACACCTTCCTCGACCCCGAAAGCGATCCCTTGGGCGCGGGCTATCACAGCCTGCAATCGAAGATCGCGATCGGGTCGGGCGGGACATTCGGTAAGGGCTTCCTGATGGGCAGCCAGGCTCATCTGAGCTTTCTGCCGGAAAAGCAGACCGATTTCATCTTCACCATGCTCGCCGAGGAATTCGGCCTTATCGGCGGCCTGGCGTTACTCGGCCTTTACACGCTGGTCTTCGCTTATGGCTTCGCGATCGCGTTCCGCAGCCGCAGCTTGTTCGGGCGGTTGCTCGCACTGGGAGTGACCGTCAACGTCTTCCTCTATGTCTTCATCAACACCGCGATGGTGATGGGTCTTATTCCCGTAGTGGGCGTGCCGTTGCCGCTCATTTCCTATGGCGGCACGGCGATGCTGACCGTGATGTACGGCTTCGGCTTGATGATGTGCGTCTATGTCCATCGCGATGCCCGCCTCGGCCGCCCCGGCGACGAGTGAGGCACTCTCGACAAGGCGGCATCGGCTTGATATAAGCGCGCCGGCCCTTGGGGCAGTCGGATCGAGCGCGCGCGCGCGCAAATCGGCGGGTGCATAGCTCAGTTGGTAGAGCAGCTGACTCTTAATCAGCGGGTCGCAGGTTCGAGTCCTGCTGCACCCACCACTGAAACAGAAGGGAAAATGCGAAATTTTTGACTTTGCCGATCAGGCGCTGCTTTTCTCGCGCACAGTGTATGCGCGCGGCGACGAGTCGGCTGACTTAAGCCGCGAAGGCCGGGCAACTACCGACCGCAGTGAGACCAAACACGGTCGAAGGTGCGGGCGCCAATAGCGAAGGGCAGAGTGGGCAGAGCTTTTCCAGGAGGCGAT
This sequence comes from uncultured Alphaproteobacteria bacterium, assembly GCA_963803265.1. Taxonomy (GTDB): domain Bacteria; phylum Pseudomonadota; class Alphaproteobacteria; order ATCC43930; family CGMCC-115725; genus CAIKMD01. The sequence continues at coordinate 153,902 of CAWDLZ010000013.1, forward strand.
CGCCGACGCGGATTTTCGCGACGACAATCGAGTTCCTTCTCGCCGCCACCGCCCAGAATCTCAGGAAGTTGGCGAAATTGCTGCCGGCGCCGCAGATAACAACGGCGAGCTCAGCGACGCCAAACCAAGCGGGCGCGCTGTTCACGCTGTGGAAATCAAGGGGCCGACGCGAGCCCTGCTATGATTGCCGAGCTCTTCAACAAAGTCGGCCCTGACCGGCCCTCGTCGTCGGGCTCTAATCGCGCCGAGCATCCGCCTTTAGCGAACGAGAAGCGTCTTCACGTCGAGATCACGCGTCAGCATATCTTGGCGCTTCATCACGCCGAACCACCAGGCAAGATCGTTGGTGTCGATGGCCGGCGATTGATCGCTCAATGGCGCGACCTTGATAATCTGCGGCGGCATTTTCGCATAGCGATTGATGTCCTCCCGGGTCTTGTCGGGATCGGATAGAACGAATTTCGCCCCTTCGATAATCCCCTCGCGAAAAAGCGCCAGCTCCTGGCCATGCTGCGCCGTCCATTCGCGTGTCGCCGTGTACATGATGACGGGCTTGCCCGAGGGAATCTGCCCCGCGAGCGGCACCGCGATGTAGCCGACGCCGGCAGTGATTATCTGGTCAATGAAAGGATTGACGGCGACCACCGCATCGAGTGTCTTCGCCGCCAACAAGTCGCGCATCCGTGGCATCGCAGCCTCGGCGAAATCGACTTGATGAAAGTCAACGCCACGTTCGGTTAGCCAATATCGGAAGAGAACCTGAAGCGCAGCGCCGATCCCGGGCACCCCGACTTTGCGGCCGACAAAATCCTCAGGTTTGGCGATACCGGTGCCGGTGCCCGCGATGACGGCTTCGTCGTTTGGGCGCTTGGAGGTGGCCGTTCCGCCCAGAATTACCACGAGATCGAGCCCGCCATCGACCGCCTGGAAGAAGGTCGTCGCGCTCGTCGCGGCGATATCGAGCGAATGCGAGAGCAGAGCGGCCGGCATATTGGGGTCGAGGCTCCCCATGAGAATCGTGGCATCGATCCCGCGCTTGGCGAAGAATCCTTCTTCTTTCGCGGCAAACAGCGCGGCAACCGCGGTGCCGCCCCCGGCCGTGCCGATCGTCAATTTGGTCTGGGCATGGATGCCCCGAGCGGAAAGTGCCATGCTTAGGGCCATCGCGATGGCCACGCCTTTGACGATGTTCGTGGTAGCCCTCCCGGTATATGAGCCGAGAACCGCTCGGCGAATTTTGGCATAACCTGACCGTCAAGCCGCGGGCCGTCAAGCGGCTGGCCGCGGCGCCCCGATGCGGCAGCTAAACTTGCCGACGGTCGGCGATGATGCCGCTCCCCACCTTCGCTACGCGCTGGAGCGAGATTGTAAATGATCTGCGCAGACTCGAGATGGACAAGGTTGCGCCCCGATACAATCCAGGGATGCAGCGGTTTGACATGAGCGGATTTCCCGCTAGTGCGGAATTCGATCGATTGGATCGGCCTCTTGGCGAGCGGGGAGGAAGGAACCCATTTGCGCGGCAACTGAGGGGTTGAGGTGTGCCGGCCAGCACCCACCTCAAGCGCTCGCTCGCGCTCGCACCTTCCCTCAGAAGGACGGAGAAGGTTTCTTGGTTCGGCCTGCGCGGCGCGCGCTCTCGGCTGCCGGCGCCGAGCGGCCCTTGCGCCGCTCGTCAGGGCAGGTAGCCCCTTTCCCGCCAGTAGCGCTCGGCACCCGGATGGAGGGGAAGATAGAGGGCGCCGTCCTTGCCATCCTTGCACAGCCGGTCGAGCGGCATCGGGCCCTCGCCAAACCACGGCACCCGCGCCTTACGGGCATCGAGGGCGGCGCAGAAATTATAGATCATCTCGTCGCGAGCGCTGGCGAGGCAAAACACCGGCCAGCCGCTGAAATCCAAGGTCCAGACGGTGTCCCCGAGGCCCCGATATTCTTCGTCGGTGATCGCCGCGCGCCTCAGCCCATCCGCCTCGAGCGTCTTCAACTGCGGCTCGTCGATCGCCAGAAACCGCATGCCCATCTCGATGGCTCGGGGCGCCCAGAGCGGGAGCGCCTCGTCCCACACCGCGTCCAGCTCGCCCCGCTCCACGGCGCCGAGCCGTTCGGGGACATAGGGCAACCCCTCCGTATAAAGGACCTTGCCGCCCCAGCTCACGATATCGTCGAACGACATTCCGTAGGCACTGAGCACCTGATTGCAAATCAAGTGGACCGAGTGGTCCGGCTGACCGCGCAGCGACACCTTAAGCGGGTAGCGCGTCCGTTTGAGATCGCCCAAGGTTTTGAGCCCGGTCTTTCCGCTCACCGCGAAGCCCAGCTGATCGAATTGCGGGATCACCATGAGCGAGCGGAGCGGGATCGGCTTCTTGTAAGGCCCGCGCCCGCGCAACGCCATGCCGAGCACCCCGCCCGGGTTGCAGATCGCGATATCCGCCTCGCCGCTCGCCACTGCGTCGAACCGAGGCCGGAGAATCGCTCGCGAAGAAGCGGGTCCGCCATTGGTTGTCGCCCTGTGGCCGCATCAGGATCATCACCTGCTGGTCGCGCCATTCTTTTGCCGTGACCAGCTCGCAGACGGTCTCGAGCATGAGCAGCGAGCGCATGATCGGGGGCACGGTGATCGGGCTCCGAATGGTCAGCATGACAGACGGTCCTTCTGCGGAAGTTGGCGCCGATTATGAGCGCAGGGTTTCGACGCCGCAAGCTAATGCCCGGCCTCGGCGGCGCCTTGTGCCTTGGGCAGATAAGCCTCCGTATAGAGCGTCAACATGTCCGGTGGCGTGTCCAGGAGGTTCAGCTCGACGAAAGAGCGCTTGAGCGTCGCGAGCAATTCCGGGTCGAACTTGCAGTCCTTGCTGAACATGCCGATCACGATGTCGTAGACCTGCGACATCACGGTTTCGTCGAAGCCGGTGACCCCGCTCTCGATCTTTACCGTCTCGGACTTGTGCGTGCGCATGAAGGCGGTGGTCTCGAGCCAAGCCACTAGGAACGCGCGGAGCGCGTCGGGGTTGGTCGCGATCAAGTGGTTCGACGCAAAGAGCACGCCCGACGCGACGTTGCCTTCGTAGTCCGAGACTGGGAAGAGCAGGCGCCCGATCTTTTGTTCCGCCATGGCCAGGAAGGTCGATGTGCCGCCGATATACGCGTCGATCAGATGCGCGCGGAACGCGGCGGTAGAGCTGGCGAAGTCGCTGCCGATCATCACCCGCTGGAACCCGTCCGGCCCCCAGCCCTCCTTGCGCATGAGCTCCTGGGCCACCCAATCGGTCAGCGAGCCGGCGGTGGAGATGCCGACCTTCTTGCCCTTCAGGATCTTCCTTCGACTTGATCGGCGAATCCCACGGCACGCCGAAGCTGAAGTACGGAAGGGTCGTCGAGTTCTCGCACACGGCCATCATGGGCACGCCCTTGGCGACGAACGCCATCTGGGTTCCTGCGCCGTCCCCGATATCGATGCTGCCGGCGGTGATGGCCTGGATCATCTTGCCGCCGCCGCCGAAATTCTCGATCTTGACGTCGATGCCGTGCTTTTTGAAGATGCCGAGCTGGTCGCCGACATCGACCGCGATGAGCGCATCGGCGGTCGGGGCCGCCTTGCCGACGACGATGGTCGTGTCGGCCGCTGCCGGCAGCGCCATCGTCGCCGATCCCAGCGCGAGGCCGAGTGCACCCCGAGCCATGCCGCGCAATACGTACGTCATCATCGCGTCCTCCGCTGCGGAGAGCATCCATTAAACCGCTAGCATCGCGGCAAACGGTATCTTATCCTGAACGCGATGTCACTTTCCGCTTTGAAGCAACCGGGTTGTTCGCCGCGAACGCCGTCCCTCTCGGCTTCGAGAGGTTGACGAATGATCGAAAGGGCTCCCATGTTCGTGACCGGCCCCAGATTCTTATCGAACTACAAGAGCATGACGATCCCCTACGAGGAAGCGATCGAGCGCGCGCGCACGATCGTGCCCCTCGCCAAGCGCAACGTGTTGGCCGCGGAAGAGTTGCGCCGCCTACCCGAGGAGAATATCCGCGCGATTCTCGAATCCGGTCTCATGCCGCTCATGCGCCCGAAGATGTTCGGCGGCTACGAGGCCGACTGGATGACCCAAATCGATTGCGTCTCCGAGGTCGCTCGCTTCTGCGGCTCGACCGGCTGGTGCATGACCTTCCTGATCCAGCACCAGTTCTTTTTGAGTCTTTTCCCCGAGGAAGCGCAGCGTTTCGTCTATGAGCGGCAGCCGGACCCGACCATCCTGACCTCGTTCTATCAGACCGGACAAATCAAGGAAGTTACCGGAGGTTTCGAGATTGGCGGCCGCTGGCATTTCGCTTCCGTCGGCGACTATTGCCAATGGGCGATCGTGGGCGGCGTGACGCGATCGGAAGACGGCGCGGTGAGCAAGAGGCTGAATTTCCTGCTGCGGCCTGACCAGTTCCGCATCGATCGCGTATGGAACGGCTTGGGCCTCAAGGGTTCGGGCAGTAACGATGTCATCGTCGAACCGACTTTCGTACCAGCCAACTTCGTCTACGATCACGATGAGGCGCTTATCGGTCGCGCGGCAGGCCATTCGGTGCATGAGGGCGTTCTTTATCGCTCGCCCCTCGTGCTGAACTCCGGCTTCGCGGTCATGACGCCGATGCACGGGATCGCGCGCGGCGCCTACGAATCCTTCGTCGAGCTCACCGCTGGACGCGCGGCCCGCCCGCTCGGATCGAAGCCGAGCGACAGAGCCGAGGTGCAGACGGCAATCGGCGAGTCAAAGGCCGAAATCGATCTCGCCTATCTCATAACCGAAAAACTGACGGCCACGATTTTCAACGGCGGAAAAATCACCCGCGCCGACGCCGTGCGTCAGCGGCGCGACATGATGATGGTCCAAAAGCTGCTGCAGAGCGCGGTCGATCGGCTGTTCGATCTGAGCGGGGCACACGCTATACTTGGCGATCACGCGATCCAGCGCCATTGGCGCGATCTCCATGCGATCGGCCATCATGCGCAATGGGCCGCTCCCGCGCTGCAGATTGCCGGCCGCGATGCGCTGGGATTGCCGCCGCTGCCGAGCGACATGTATCCCCTCGATTAGGAGGTGTTCGATGGTACAAAGTCGTCCCATCGCAGTCATCGGCGGCGGGCTCGCGGGCTTGGGCGCGGCGCATGCGCTTAATGCCTTCGGCTGCCGCGCGGAGGTGTTCGAGGCGGCGCCGGCCCTCGGCGAGATCGGCGCCGCCGTCAATACCAGCCCGAATGCGACGAAGGTACTCCAAGCGATTGGGCTCGGCGAGAAGATCGCCGCCGTCGCCAATCTGTCGCCCGGCATTTTCACTCGCAACATGCAGACCGGGGAGGCGCTCGAATTCATCGACCGGCGGAAAGAGCCGCTCCGCTATGGCGCGCCCCACTATACGTTCCACCGCGCCGACCTCCTGAATGCGTTGGCCGGCAGCCTCGATCCAGGTTCGATCCATGTCGGCCACCGCCTTGTCGCCATCGAGGAGCACGGCGCTTCGGTGACGCTCACCTTCGCGAATGGCGCCACATTCGAGGCGGACGTGGTGATCGCCGCGGACGGCGTCCGATCGGTGATCCGCCGCGCGCTCTACGGCGATGACAATCCCACCTATACCGGGCAGATGGTCTGGCGCGCGCTGCTCAAAGGCAGCGAGGTGCCGCCCGAGGTTCTGGAGCCCAATGGGCACGTCCAATGGGTCGGACCCGGCTGCCATTTTATCGCCTATTATATTCGCGGCCGCGAGGTCGTGAACATCGTCACGCAAGAAGACACCGATAAATGGGTCGCGGAAGGTTGGTCCACCCGAGGCGACCCCGATGAGATGCGGCGCAGCTTTCCAAATCCCGAGCCTCGGCTCGAGAAGCTGTTGAGCATCGTCACAGAATGCTCGAAATGGGGCCTGTTCACGCGGCCGCTAACCGAGAACTGGGGCCGCGGCCGCATCCAGCTCATCGGCGACGCCGCGCATGCGATGTTGCCCAATGCCGGGCAAGGCGCCTGCCAGGCATTCGAGGACGCCTACATCCTTGCGCGCTGGCTCGACGCGGAGCGCGATCCGGTCGCGGCCTTCCGCAACTTCCGGCGCATTCGCATCCCGCGTGTGCACGCGATCCAGCGCCTTTCGATCGCCAGTGCCCGGTTCAAGCACATGCGCGACAGCGCGGCGCAAAAGGCGATGATCGAGTCTGGGAAACGTAGCGCGTCGGGCCACAATGATTGGGTCTGGGGCTACGACCCGGTCGCCGATTGGGAGAAGGAGCCGATTGTCCCGACCATCGAGCTGGCCGCCTCGACATGACGATGAGAAACGCCGTTGCCGCCCTCGTTCTCGCCCTCGCTGCCGCCGCGGTGGGACCGGCGCGCGCCGCCGAGCCCTACGATATCCATGTCATTCTGCCGCTCACGGGAAGCGGGGCCTTCCTCGGCCAAGGCCATCGCGACAGCCTTGACACCATCGCCGACCTCGTCAACAAGTCGGATGGCATCGGCGGACGTCCGCTCCGCTTCGTCTATCACGACGACCAGTCGAGCCCGCAAGTGTCGGTGCAACTCGCCAATAACGTGATTGCCGAAAAGCCGGCGGTACTCCTGGGCTCGAGCCTTGTCGCGATGTGCGCTGCGATGGCGCCGCTGATGCAAAACGGGCCGGTGGATTATTGCTTATCGCCCGCCTACCACCCGACCCCCGGGAGCTCAGTCTTCTCGTCGGGCAGTTCGACGATCGACCAGACGGCTGCCGTCGTCCGGTATTACCGGATGAAGGGCTGGACCCGGATCGCCACGCTCAGCAACACCGACGCCTCCGGCCAGTCCAACGACAAGTCGATGGACGAGGTCATGGCCCGGCCCGAGAACAAGGACATGAAGCTGGTCGAGCGGCAGCATTTCAATCCGACCGACATCAGCGTCGCGGCGCAGATCGAGGGCATCAGGGCATCGGGTGCACAGGCCATCATCGCGGGGGTGACGGGGACCGCGGCCGCGACTGTGTTCAAGGGAATGGTCCAGGCCGGGCTCGACATTCCGATCGAGGTGACAAGCGGCAACGAGTCTTTTCCGCAGATGGAGCAGTGGGCGGATTTTCTGCCCAAGGGGCTGGTAATGAGCTCGGCGCTCTTTCCCGAGCATGACGGCGTGCTGGCGCTCGATCCGCGGATCGAGACGGCACAGCACGCCATGTACGCCGCGCTCAAAGTGCGCGGGCTCAAGGCGGACAATATGGAAGCCACGTCATGGGACGCGGCGCTCATCGTGATCGCGGCGCTGAGGGCCTTGGGACCTGGCGCCAGCGCTGACCAGGTCCGGCAATATATCGCCAATCTGACCGATTTCGCCGGCGTCAACGGCATCTATAATTTCAAGGCGAACCCGGAGCGTGGGCTCGGGCCCGAAAGCTCCATCGTCGTGCGCTACGACGCGAAGGCCAAGGCCTGGGTGTGGTTGACTCATCCGGGCGGCGCGCCGCTGAACTAGCGTTCCGTCCCGGGAGACGATCGCCAACAATCCGCGGAGATTCGAAATGGACAAGATTATTCCCCGGTATAATGCAGGGATACAGCGCTCGAAAGGCCTCCTCGAGATCGCAGCGGCGCTCTATGACACGTCGCTTTCCCGCAAGGGCACGCGTGGTGGCACCTCCGCGCCCCAGATCGACTCGCGTCTCGGCTCGCGCCTCTCGCTCCGGATCGACCCCCAGAACGCATCGCCCGCGGGTGACGGAGTGGGAATTTCCTTCGGCGTCGGCGGTTCGCGCCACAATCTCATGCAGGTGGCGCGGAAGGAGATTTCCCTGCTGTGGATCAATCCGAACGCGCCGCTCGCCATGGCCTACAAGGGCCTTCCCCCTTTCCCCGAGCCCCTGCCGTTGCGCGCCATCGCGGTCTTTCCTTCTTGGGACGCCGTCGTCATTGCCGTCCATCAATCGACCGGCATCACGTCCATCGAGGAGATTCGCGAGCGACGCTATCCTCTGCGCGTGTCGACGGGGGCGACGATCGCGCCTCCGTTCGAGGAAGATGCAACCATGTTTACCGTAACTACGGTTCTCGCCGCCGCCGGGTTCTCGCTCGATGACGTCCGCGCCTGGGGCGGATCCGTCAATGCCGTCCGCTATCCAAGTCATCGCGACCGATCCGACGCAATCACCAAGGGCGCGGTGGACGCGATTTTCGATGAAGGACTTTTGAGCTGGGGGCAGTTCGCGGTCGAGCGCGGATTCCAGATATTGCCGATCGAAGGCGCCTTGCGCGACCGGCTGAAATCCGCCGGGTACGACATGATTACATTGACGGAAAGCCGTATTCCAGGCCTTCGGCATCCCGTGTCATCGATCGATTTTTCCGGCTGGCCGATGATCGTCCACGCGGACATGCCGGATGATGTTGCTTATGCGCTTTGCGAGGCCATCGACGCGCGAAAGCTTCTGATCCCGACCGACAACTATCGGCCGTTGGACCTAGCTCAGCTGTGCTCGACGAGCGAGGAAACGCCGCGTGGCGCTCCGTTGCATCCCGGCGCCGAACGCTTCTACCGCGAACGCGGCTACCTGCGTGCATAAGGCCGTCGTGGGACCTACCCTGAGTATAAAACGCCCGGCACGGACGCAATCACCCGTTCCGCGGCGTATCTTCTCCATCCGAACACCGCAGCGCTATTGCGACGGACTTGTCGATGTCCCTCGGAATGAAGTCCTTGCGAGCCTCGATTGCCTCGCACCGCGCATCGGCGAGATTGTCCTCCATGCCCGCGCAAGCGCCGATCGTCCATCCTCGTTGCGGTCAGTTTGCTCATCGTCAGCACCGGGCTCGCTGTCAGTTGTTGCCGTGAGCGGTGCAGTATCACTTAGGAACCGCCGACCTTCTCATGTCTGTCTTTGGCAAATTCGAGACCAACGCTTTCGCCGAGGGTGAGTCCGCTTCCGGCCGCACAGCCGACCTTGGGCGGGCAGCAGATTCGATGGCGGACCGGTACCCACTTCGCCGGAAAATGCTCTAGGCCCGCTCACGCCAAGGCCGATTTCGTCACGGTGCCGTCCTGGCCGATGAACCAGCGCTCGTTGGTCATGGGCTTGCCTTCGAGCCGCGCCGCCATCCACTCCGATTGATAGGCGCGCGGCTCGGGGCCTTTGGCGGTCGCGGTGGTCTCGCCGATGCTGTGATTGCCACCTTCATAGACCAGAAGCTGCTTCGGCCCACCCAGCGCCTTCATGAAGGCCTCGCCGTATTCCAGCGGGCAAAGCTGATCGTATTCGCCGCAAGCGACGATATACGCGCCCGTGATCTTCTGGGCATAGCCGTTCCAGTCGATCGTCTTGGCAAAGGCATCGAACTCCTTCTCGTTGGTGAAGCCCGACATGAACATGAAGCGCTTCTTGAAGGTGGGCGATGCGCGGTTGAAGATCGTCTCCCCGCCCGGTTCGTAGCAGGTGCCCACCACGGCGCACGCCTTGTAGCGCGCATCGGCCGACATCATGATCGCGGTGAAGAACGAGCCGAAACTGACGCCGGTCATGCCGATCTTGGTCGCGTCGAGCTCGGGGCGCTTGGCGATCCAATCCGCGACCGTCTTGCCCGCTTCGGCCCAGCCGGGCACATCGACATAAATCCCGCGCAACGGCGGCTCCCAATAGCCCGGTCCTTCGAAGGCGAGCACGGCGTAGCCGAGCTTCATCCATCGATCATCGCTTAGCGCGACCGAACGCTCCTTGAAGCCGTCCATGCCCGAGACCGCGACGATTACCGGCACTTTGGAGCCGGCTTGATAATTCGGCGGCAAATGAAGGATCGCGGGCAGCGTCTTGCCGCGATAGGGCAGCTCGATCCATTCGATGTGATGATCGGCGAGCGCCATGTATTTCTTGAAGTTCTCGAGCATCTTGTCGTTCTGCATTTTGATCTGGGCATTGATCTCGTCGATCGTCCACATCGCCGAGGCCCAGTAATTCGCGGCCAGATAATAATGCTCACGCGCGGCTTCCCTGTTGCCGCTTTGCTCGGCGTCTATCGCCTGCGCTTCGCGCTTCTTCGCCAGCGCTTCGAAGGCCGGGGCGATATCGACGAGCCGTCTCACGCGCTTCTTCAACTCGGCCATCTCAGGAATGGTGCTGGGGCCTCCCGAGCCGATCACCACTCCGGTATGGCTCTGATCCCAATCGACGCCGTTCGCCTGAATCACGTTGTCCAGTACCCAACGCTGCTCATCGAAGCGCTTCACCACCGGTGCGCCTTTGGGAGTGCGCTTCGACCAATCGCGCTTGCTCGCTGCCGGCATTTCGGCGGCCGCGGCATTCGATGTCGTTGCCGCGACGCCCGCGGTGGCTGCGGCGCCGGCTGCGGCGGCAAGCGAGGCAGAGTGCAGAAATTCGCGACGGTCCATGGCATTCCCCCAAGAGGTCATTCTTGTGAATCGGCCACGGAAGAATAGCTCCGCCTCCCGGCCGGGACAACGAAGTGGTGCCCTGGGGTGGAGGCCTGCTTTCGGGCGCTGTTGATGTCGTGGACGGCGCTCCACCCGCTGCCGCGGGTTAAAGCGGCTTTGAGATGGAGGAAGCATGGGAGAAGTGACGACGACCGGGTTGGCGCGGCGAATTGTCATGACCTTAGGCGAGCCATTTCGCGCCGATGAACCCGAGAGCAGACGTAGGTCACCCAGCAGGTGAGTTCACCCAGCGTTGCGGGACAGCGAAGGAGCGAGCGGCCAGGGGCTGGACTTCAGGGCATCGCCCTAATCGCCAACAATCTGGTGGGCACTACCGAGAACCTCAATATTGAGATGAGAAGCCCGTCGCGGTGGCCGCGAGCGAGCGCTATCCTCTCACAGCGGAAACGGCAAGGAGTTGGGGGCGATGGCAGGCATCTGGATTTCGCTCATCCTTTCGTTCCTGCTGATCGTTCTGTTTCCCCTGCTCTTCGGCCAACTCCTTGCGGCGAGTATGGCGAAGCTCCACCTCGATCCGACGACCGGCCTGTTCGTCACCCTTGCGATCATCCTCGGAAGCTTCATCAATATCCCGGTGAAGCGTATCGAAAGGACCCGGGACGTTGTCGTGCACCCACTGGCGACTTTCGGTTTCTTTCGGTTTTGGCCGGAACTGCGGCGCGTTCGACAGGCGACCGTTATTGCGGTGAATCTCGGCGGGTGCGTTGTCCCGACCGCAGTCGCTGTTTACGAGCTTATCCGTCTAGCCGAACTCGATGGCCACATGCTTTGGGCGGTCCCAGTGACTGCCGTCGTCAACATCGCTGTCTGTTATGCCGTGGCTCGCCCGGTCGAAGGCGTGGGCATCGCTCTGCCGGGACTCATCCCAGCTATTACCGCCGCCGCCGCCGCGTTAGTGTTGGCGCCTGATCAAGCCCCTCCGGTGGCTTTCATCGCAGGTGTTGCCGGACCCCTCATCGGCGCCGACTTGCTCCATCTCAAAGATGTCGAAAAGATAGCGTCCGGCGTCCTCAGCATCGGCGGCGCGGGAACCTTCGATGGGATCGTTCTATCTGGAATCGTGGCTGCCTACCTAGCCTGAGGGAACTTCATGCGCGCACGCCTCTCGGCTGGGAAGGATATCTGGGCGATGCGCGGCCTTTTAGCGACACCTAGGCCCATTTTGCCTGGCAAAACCGACTCCCTCGCCTACCGGCATCCGCTTTGATACCATCGCTTTCCTTGCCGTCCGGAGGCAATTCTGGACGGTGACGCGAATGAGCGTGAAGACGTTTGGGACTACGTTTATTAAGGCGAGTTCGGGATCGGCGCCAGTGTACTCGTGCCGACGGACGGCGCGATCCATATGACGCTTGCGGACACCCTCCGCTCGCAACGCTTGTTCGCCGGGGAAGAGATGCTTAAGCTGGCCACGCTCTCAGGGAATCGGCCGCCGGCCGGGGGGAGAGAGAATGAACCGCATCGCTACGGTGTTTTTTCTTTTGACTGCCCTGGCACCCGGCCTGGCGATCGCTCAATCCGCCACCAACCCCGTGAGGGGCGTCGCCGCGGTCTATGCCGCCCGATATGTCGGACATAAAACCGCGAGCGGCGCGATTCTCGATCGCCAACGTCCGACAGTCGCGCATCGGTCGCTCAGTTTCGGCACGAGGCTCGTTGTCGTGAACCGCGAGAATGGCAGAAGGGTCACCGTCACGGTGAATGATCGCGGTCCCCATAGCCGGCACTTCATCATCGATCTATCGCCCGCCGCCGCGAGGGCGCTCCACATCGGGCCCAACGGCAGCGCCCGGGTTGAGTTCCGCATCGCCGGAAATCCTTGATCGACGACTGCGTCAGGGCAGTGAACATTCTGCTCGCGCGAAACCCCGCTCCGCTGCGGCATCGCCCGGCACAAGCTGTCCACGATAGCTTACTGCGAGTGCAGGATGCGGCGGCGTGAATCGGATGCCGCCCATACGCCGCCATTCATCGCCGACTTACCAGCCGGTAACCCGTGCGATCAGGGCGTCGCAATCCTCCGGCAGTGCGTCGGAACGCCATGCGACGTGTTGGTCGGGGCGAACCAAGGCGAGGCCGCTCTGATAGAGATCGCGCGCCTCGGGCAGCGCGATCTCCACGATCCTCAGCGGCACGCCTCGGCTGGCAGCCGCCATTTCCAGAGGCCGTGTGTCAGCCTTGCAGCCGGGCAGCCGCAGCAAGGTGAAGCCTGGTCCGAGATGGTCGAACAAGGAGCTGCGATCGGTAAGCCAGAGATGCGGCGCGCGGCCGCCGGGGCAGGCGCTCGGCGTGTAATGGATCGGATCGTCGGGCGGCGGCGCTGTGCCGTCCGGCACCATGATCGGCGAGCCGTCATAGCGCGCGCCCAATTGGATGCCGATCGAGGCGAATTCCTCGCCGAACTCTTCGAAGAACGCGCCCGTCCGCCTGCGCGCCGCGGCGCCGGCCTCGGTATCCTCCAACATTTCTGGCTCGGTCGGCGCCGCGCCCAGCTCGCGCGAGAACCGCTTTGCCATACCGGTGTTGCGGAACGCGATCGGGCGCCGCTCCGAAGCGTATGTGGCAAGGAGACGGGGTCCGCCCCAACCCTGCACCATCGCCGCGAGCTTCCATCCGAGATTCGCCGCGTCGTCGATGCCGGTGTTCATGCCGAAGCCGCCGGTCGGCGTAAAGAGATGCACGGCGTCGCCCACGAGCCACACGTTGCCCGCGCCGAAGCGGTCGGCCACCAGCGCCTGGCCCGCCGTCCACGGCCAATGCGCAACGAACTCGAATGGCACATCCTCGCCCACGCAGGCAAGGAACGTCCGCGCGATGTATTGGGGATCGGGCGGTTCCTCGATCGTCTTGATACGGGTGTTGAAGAGAAACTCGCCCGCCCCGTCCAGGGACTGAAGCAGGCCGCGCACGCGCGGATTGACGACCCAGTGTTGCCAGCACCGCTTCTTTTCTTTGAGGATCCGCTCATAAAGCGCAGGCGCCTTCAAATGCGTCGAGCAGGTGGCGCCGCTGCCATAGGCCTGGTCCGCCGGCCGCTCGCCGAGATAGGAGACGTCTAGCCAGCGGCGCACGAAACTATGCCCGCCGTCGCAGCCGGCGAGGTAATCGCAAAGAAGCTCTTCGCGCCGCCCGGACGCCACCTCTTCGATCGTGACGGCAAAGTTGCCCCCGCCCCGTTCCGCGATCCCGACGCAGCGCCAGCCATAGCGCGCGTCGATCTGCGGCAACGTCTTGATATGCCGGAAGAGATGCGCCTCGACATACATCTGGTTGGCGCGGAAGAGCGGCTCGGGCACCTGATCGGTGGGCCCTGCCTCGGCGAGCCGTGCCATCTTCTGCCGCTCCGACGGCAAGGGATGGCGCGCCAACTCCCAGCCATTGAGCGTAGTGAAGTAGGCGACGTCGGTCGGGTGATCGGGCGGAAGCCCAACCTTGCGCAGCGCGCCCGCGATGCCTAAGCGGCGGTAATGCTCCATCGTCCGCGCGTTGTGCGTGTTGCCCTTGGGATGCCAGCGCGAGCTCGATTCGATGTTGACGATGACCGAGCGCACGCCCAACTGGGCGAGACTCATCGCCAGAACCATTCCGACGGGTCCGCCGCCGATGATCGCGACGGGCACCGGGCGACGCTCAATCATGGGTCGGGGTCTCGGCGCGGTCGCGAAAGACGCGGCCCAGGGCAGCGGCCCGTTCGTGAAGAGCATCCGGCGCGATCAGCATCGGCGTTCCTTCAGTTTAGGTGGCAAAATTTCGGCGTTCGGGTCATCGTTGTCGAGATTCCCCTGATGGCCTGGAAGCCGCGTGAAAGATAGCATTCCGCTCAGCTTGCCTAAAGCCGCATGTCGCCTCGCGATACATCGCTTCGTTCACGGCGCCGCAACATCTCGGCAGCTATCGGGAGCAAACCGGAGCCATCGCGGGCATCGCGCAACCGGCGGAAATGACCGGACTCGGACATCGGCCCAGCAATCCAGCAGACTCCGCCTTCAATAAAGAACGCGATAGACCTGCGCGTCGAGCTTCACGGGGTCGAGCGAGGCCGATGACACGCGGATGCGAATCGGCGTTCCCGGCGTCAGATCGTAATGGCGGATCTCGCCCACCGCCCACGACAGCCCGCTCCAGATTACCTTGTTGTAGCGGACGACGACCGGTAGCTTCGTGCCGCGCTGCGTTGCCTCGATGGCGAAGAAGTCGCCCATGTTCTGGTGGCTGTAGCTACGCTGGATCGCGCCCGCGAGGTCACGCTGGCGCATCACGATCCGCAAATCGTCGGACTGCGGCGCCTCGACCACCGTCTCGTATGTATTCTTTGCCCTGGCCGGCAGGAAGTTGGCCTGGAGCTGGGTAATCGCGCGCGGAATAGCGATGTCGGCTTCGAGGCCGAGATCATACACCGGCGCCGCGTAGCGCCCGAATCCGATGACGGCGAGTTGGCCGGGCCCGAGCGTGATCGAGTCCTTCGTCATCTCCGGATCGAAGCCGGAGTCGCGGAAGATGACCCGTCCCGGCGCGTCCACGCCGGGCTCGCGGGCGCGCGGTGGCAAAGCCACGGTCGCGACGTTTTGCGCCGGATTCACCACCGCGTAAACCGCGCCATCGTTGCGCTCCGACGCGAACCCGTATGGTTTCCCTTCACCGGGCATGGCACCGAAGAAGCTTGTCGTGCCCGCCTGCTGCAATGGCTGGTAAAGCTGTTGCGCGCGCGCGAACCAGCGCGCATCCGAGTCGTCTAACAGCTCGAGGTTGCCGTGTACCGTATTCACCCAGCCCCCTCACGCCATCTCGAGCATGAGCATGCCCTTCCAACCCGCAGTCTGGCGGTGATAGTCGGTGCCCGTGTCTCCGACCATGAAAGACGTGCTATCGATGCGCCTCAGCGGGATTCCGTTTGCGGCGAAGCGTCGGACCATGTGGTCGCTGTAAATATCCATCGAGCGCCAGAAATCCATCTCCGGCATATCCGAGGCTCTGGGATCGCCGGCATATAGCGAATCGAACACATCGAGCCAGGCCGGATCGACCGGGTCGGTAAAGGGTGCTGGCCCACTAGTGGTATCGAGATTGCCGCCGAACCCGTTGAACGCCACCAGCACCGCGTCGGGATTACGCTTGCGGAAATCGGCGAGCGCGGCCCGAAGAGCTTCGACATTGCGCCGGCGGATTTCATCGGGCGATAGCAAGTCTTCGTCGCTCTTCGCGGCCGCGTTCAGATCGGCGAAGTCGAATTTGAACAGCCGAATACCGCGATTGTACCAATACTGCAGAACGTTCATGAAATCGACGAGGAAGCCGCCTTTGTAAAGGGCCATCGCGCGGCCATCGGACGTGAGCGAATCTTGCCACGCGGGCACCGGTTTCAAATGCACGAGCGTGTTCGTGCTAAACCAAAGACCGGGCACGATTCCGTCTCGCTGCAGCGTTTCGATCCAGCGCTCGGGACCGTCGGGCCAGTTTTCCTGCCGCCATTTGCGATAGCCGCCGTTGGGGTCGTACCAGAAAGCGTCCATCACGTAATAGTCGATATGGACGCCGAGCCGCCTCAGCCGGAGCACGTTCCCGAGCTCGCGCATCGAAGCTGCCTCGGTCAGCGGCACGTCGTCCGAAAGCTCGTCGTAGGACGACCAGTTGTTGTAGACCCAGATCGGTCCTGACAGGAATGGCCGGCGATCGGCGTTTTGCTGCGCCTCGCAGGATGGCGCTGCCAGCGCCAGCGCCGAAACCAAAGCGAGTGCCGCAAAAACCCTCTTCATCGCCCTAGCGCCACCGCGACGAATCCTCCAACCTTCCTCAAACGAAGAAGTGCGAGAATCAAAAATAGCATTCCGCTCGAGGAACCGAAAGTCTGACGGTCGGTCTGGCACGATCCAGATCAACGCTTTCGCCGAAGGTGAGTCCGGTTTCGGCCGGATAGCCGACCGAACGCGAAGGCTGGATTTCCGGTGGCGATGATGCCTTGCAGAGACGGTGAAGCGAGAAGCGGAAGAAGGCATACCGATCGGCGCGCGAGACGGCACGGGCGGAGTCTCGATAGGGCGACCGACAGAAGCGGTCATCTCTCACGTGGTCATCAGCTGCTTCGATTTCGGGAAGATGGTTACGTAGTATGGCCTTGCTTCCACCTCGCGCGTGATCGCCACGGCGGCCTTTCGCGCCTTCGCTAACGAAAGCGCAGAATATGCCCCAAGCGGCATGCGCCGTCTCTGGCCGTGCCAGGTATATTGGCAGAGCTAGCTGCGCCCGCCGCTCGATTCTCCGCTCCGTCAAGTTCAAGATGGCCTCGCTTTCATCGGCGGGACCGCGGAGCCCTGGCGGACCCCGTCGGACGACATCCCCCGTGGCCTTGCGTCATTCCATGGCGGCAGCCGAAATCTTACTCTTAATGAGCGGGTCGCAGGTTCGAGTTTTGCTGCGCCCCCACCTCAGCGACGTCGGCAATGCGTGGGTCGGGGAGTTGCTTTTGCCGAAAATTTCGGGTGGCCGATGACTTATTGGCTGGCGAGGCCTATCTTCCCTTCATGAGCAAGCTCGGTTTCGTCGTTGCGGCCGTGTTGTCGGCCGCGGCCATGTCGGTCGCCTATTCCGCCTGGAAAGCGATGGCCGATGTCACCATGAGCACGACCGGCTACCTCGCCATGATTCTCGGTGCGGTCGTGACCGTGGCGTTCGGCGCGGGGCTGATGTTCCTCGTGTTCTGGAGCAATCGACACGGCTTCGACGATCGCGCGGGAGCCCGCCCTCGGATCGAGGGTTGACCATCCCCGCGCGATAAGTAAGGACAAATTGTCGCAGAATCGCTGATTCAGGATGTTGGAATTTTTCCCAATTCTCGGTATATTGACATATATGCATTGATCGGCTCTTCATTATACACATCGTATAGAGGTCTTACGGCATGTCCGAAGCTCACGCGCATCAGAAGGCTTCGCCCCGCGCCTCGGCTCGACGGCGCCGCACGATCCGCGAGCACGGTCCGGATCCGGTCGATGTGCATGTCGGCCGCCGGCTGCGTCAGGCGCGGTTTCTTGCCGGGATGAGCCAGGAGGAATTAGGCGCCGGCATCGGCGTTTCGTTTCAGGCCGTCCAGAAATACGAGCATGGCGAGAACCGGCTCAGCGCAAGCCGCTTGTTCAAGGCGGCGCAGTTGTTGGAGCGACCGGTGTCGTTTTTTTTCGAGGAGCTGAGCGACAAGGCCGGAACCTCCGAAGCCGTCGGCTTCACCCGCGATGAGATCGAGCTGGTGCGCCATTTCCGTCAGATCGCGAGCGAGGACGTGCGCGAGCATCTGCTGCAGATGACGAAGCAGATCGGCGGCCTCGAAGCCGTCGAGGCCGACGCCAAGACGCTGACCGAACTGGCGCACCAGTCCGCCTGATCCTGCCGCCGTCCGGTTCTAAAGCCTGCCGCGCGCCCAATTTGCTGTCGCGGTCGCGCCGGGGCTTGCGCTAGAACAGCTTGGCGAAGCTCTGGCAAGGGATGGGGTCCGGCATTGAAGCAGGTCACGGCAATGCTGATAAGCGCGGCGCTCGCACTGGGCGCCTATCCGGCGCGTGCGCTCGATGAGGTGACATTCGGAACGGATTGGCAAGCCGAGGCAGAGCATGGCGGCTATTATCAGGCGATCGCCACCGGCATCTACGAACGCCATGGGCTCAAAGTGACGCTGCGGCAGGGCGGGCCGCAGGTCAATCACGCCCAGCTTCTGGCCGCCGGCCGGCTCGATTTCGACGAGGCGCCCAATTCCTTCACTGGCCTCAACTTCGTGCAGCAAAACATTCCGATGGTTGCCGTCGCGGCCTTCTTTCAAAAGGACCCATCGGTGCTCATTGCCCATGCCGGCGTCGGCAATGACAGCTTGGCCGCGTTGAAAGGGAAGCCGATCATGATCGGCGCCGACACGCGCGTCGGCTATTGGCTGTTCTTGAAGGCGAAGTTCGGTTACACCGACGATCAGATCCGACCCTATAATTTCAATCCCGCGCCGTTCCTCGCCAACCCGAACGCGGTGCAGCAGGGCTATCTCACCAGCGAGCCCTTCCTGATCGAGCAGCAGGGCGTGAAGCCCATCGTGTTTCTCCTCGCCGATTCCGGCTATACCAGCTACGGCTCGCTCATCGAGATCTCGCAAAAGCTCATCGATACCAAGCCCGACCTCGTGCAGCGCTTCGTCGATGCGAGCATTGAAGGCTGGTACAGCTATCTCTACGGCGATCCCGCGCCAGCGAATGCGCTGATCAAGGCCGATAATCCCGAAGAATCCGACGCGCTCATCGCCTATGCAATCGCGCAAATGAAGGCGAACGGCATCGTCGACAGCGGCGATTCCTTGACGCAAGGCATCGGCGCGATGAGCGACGCGCGGTGGCAGAGTTTCTTCGCGGTCATGGCGGCCGAGGGGCTTTATCCCAAGGACATGGACTGGAAGCGGGCCTATACGTTGCGCTTCGTCAACCGGCGCATCGGCATGGCGCCCAAGAACTGATGAGCGAGGCTGTGGCCGCGCCTCCGCTGGTCGTCGCCTCGGACCTCGGCAAGGTTTTTCGCAACGGCGTGACCGCGCTCGACGGCCTCGACCTCGCGGTCAATGCGGGTTCCTTCCTGAGCATCATCGGGCCGTCGGGCTGCGGCAAGAGCACGCTGCTTCGCCTCATCGCGGGATTGACGCATCCCTCCACGGGGCGGGTCGCTTGGGCCGGGGAGGGCCGCGGCCGCATCGGCTTTGTGTTCCAGGAGCCAACGCTGATGCCGTGGGCAAGCGTGTGGGACAACGCCTATCTGCCGCTGCGTCTAATGGGCGTGGCGAAAAGCGCGGCGGCGGCGCGCATCGGGGCGACGCTCCAGGGATTGGGTCTCGACGGCTTCGCGCGGGTTTATCCGCGCGAGCTTTCGGGCGGAATGAAGATGCGCGTCTCGATTGCGCGCGCGCTCGTCACCGAGCCGCAGATTCTCTTGTTGGACGAGCCTTTCGCCGCGCTCGACGAGATCACGCGCTTCCGCCTCAACGACGATCTGCTGTTGCTGTGGCAGCGTCACGCCCTGACGGTCGTGTTCGTCACCCACAGCGTCTTCGAATCGGCGTTCCTATCGAACCGCGTCGTGGTGATGACGAAGCGCCCAGGCCGCATCGTCGCCGACGTGACGGTGGATCTGCCTTATCCGCGCGACGGCGCCTTGCGCACCGCGCCCGCTTACATCGATTACTGCCGCCTGCTCTCGCGGATTTTGGCGGAAGCCTCGGCATGAGCGCCCGCATCGCGGCGCCGCTGGCAGTGGGGCTCCTGATGCTCGCCGCGTGGGAGGCGGTGGTGCGCATCAACGCGATCCCGCCCTATATTCTCCCGGGTCCCATTCTCGTCGCCGAGACGCTGTGGCGCGACGGACCGAGCCTTCTCGGCTCGTTATGGGTGACGGCGCGCATTACCGCCGCGGCGCTCGTCGCGGCGGTCGTCCTCGGCGGCGCCATCGCCATTCTCTTCGCGCAGTCGCGGCTGCTGGAGCTGAGCTTTTTTCCCTATGCGGTGATCCTGCAAGTGACGCCGATCGTGTCGATCGCACCGCTCATCATCATCTGGGTCAACAACACCTTCCTGTCGCTGCTCGTTTGCGCCTGGATCGTCGCGTTCTTTCCGGTCGTCGCCAACACTACGCTCGGCCTCAACAGCGCCGACCGCAACCTCGTTGCTCTGTTCCGACTCTATGGCGCGTCGCGCTGGCAGGTGCTGCGCCATCTCCGCCTGCCCTCGGCGCTGCCCTATTTCCTCGCCGGCGTACGGATCAGCGGCGGCCTCGCCTTGATCGGCGCCGTCGTGGCCGAATTCGTCGCCGGCACCGGCGGCACCGAAACCGGCCTCGCCTCGCGCATTCTCGAAGCAGGATACCGGCTCCAAATTCCGCTACTCTTTGCGGCGCTGATCCTGCTGTCGCTTACCGGCATCCTGATCTTCGCCGCGCTATCCTGGCTGTCGAACCGGCTGCTGGCGCATTGGCACGAAAGCGCACTGCCGGAAGAAGATTAACTCGGAATGAGAATGCCGACCTGCTCGACGACGCAGGCGGGCTTCGCGGATCCCTCGAGCTCGACGGTCGCCTCGGTGGTGACGCGCACCCCTCGCGGCGCATCCTCGACGCCGAGCAGCCTGAAATGCGCGCGCACGCGGCTGCCGCTCGGCACCGGGGTGGGGAAGCGCACCTTGTTGCAGCCGTAATTAAGCCGCGCGGCGAGGTTCTCGACGCGGTAGGTCTTCTGCGACAAGCCCGCCAGCAGCGACAAAGTGAGGAACCCGTGCGCGATCGTGGTGCCGAAGGGCGATGCCTTAGCCCGCGCGACATCGACGTGGATCCATTGGAAATCGCCGGTGGCCTCGGCAAACCGGTCGATCATCGCCTGATCCACCGTGATCCAGTCGCTGGTGCCGAGCGCTTCGCCCGCCGCGCGCCTCAGCGCCGCGACATCCGCAAAAACCCGCATGATTCGTCCTCCGCTGGAGCGCCGATCTTAGCGCGCCGCGACCGGCTTGACAGGCCCGCACCCGCCGCGGGCCAGACTTACGTCTCTGGCGGGCCGGCGGCGCTCGCGGGCGCGGCCTCGCGGCTCGACTACCTCAAGGCGCACCTCGAGACCGCGCAAGCTTTCGTCACCGCGCTGGTGCGGGCGCCGAAATGGCTTCATGGGGCGTCGGTCGAGCAGATCATGGCTGTCTTGCCGCAAGAGTTCTATGGCGAGGATCGCGCGCTTTACGCCCAGGTGATGAAATCGAACCGCAAAGCTTCACCCCCGACGGCCGGACCACCCCGGGCGAGATGCGCGTGAGCTACGAGCAGGAGTTCATCGAGAAGGCGAACCGGTAGGGGCAGAGTGCTTTCGCCGTCGTTGACAGGCGCAGGCGTCGGGCGGAACATTGGCCGGCTCGAAGGCCCAAGGAGACAAATCATGGCGACCATCCGGCACATCGCGATCTTCACCGACGATCCAGTAAATCTCGCCGCTTTCTATGGCGAGGTTTTCGGCAAGAGCGTGACCGGGATCAGTACCGTCGGCAGCGCCTGGGTGACCGATGGCTACATGGATATCGCGTTGTTGCGGCGCCGTGGCGAGAACGCGCCCCGCGCGGGCATCCACCACTGGGGCTTCACGGCCGATCCGGCCGAGCGGCCCGCCATCCTCGCCAAGATGAACAAATACGGCATCGAGCCCTACAGCCCGTATGTCGACGCGCCCGACGCCCCGCGCCCCTATGCCGAGGACGCGGTGAAGGATCCCGACGGCAACCGGTTCGATTTGTCGACGGGCATGAAGGCCCTCAAATCCGCCACTGGCCAGACCCCGGCGGAGACCGCCAACTGCCCCAAGATCCGACACATCGCGCTGTTCTCGGACGATACGGCGCGGCTCGGAGAATTCTATTGCGACGTCTTCGGCATGAAGGTCACCGGCGAAAGCGACAACGCGGTCTGGGTGACCGACGGCTATGTCGATTTCGCGCTGCTCGCCCGCAGAAACCGCGCCAGCGCGCCCCGGGGCATCCACCATTGGGGCTTCACCGTCGCGGCCGCCGACAAGCCGGCGCTCTATCGAAAGCTGATCGCGCGCGGCCTGCCGCCCTCCGATCCGCGCGTCGAGGATCCGACCCTCTCGCGGCCCTATGTCGAGGACAAGGGCCATGACATCGACGGCAACCGCTTCGACCTGACGACGGGCAAGCGCGATATGGAAGTCGAGAAGGCGCGCACCGCCGAGCGGCTCAGGAATCTCGTTCCGGCGAAATAATCGGGCGGCCGTTCCTCGCGGTCCTTGCGCTCGGGTGGCTGACCGGCGCGGCGCCAAGTTCCGCTAAGGAATCAGGCTGTGTGGAAACGTTTTTCGCTCTAAAAAAAGCGCACGCACCCGGGCGCGGTAGATCTCGATGCGACCGTCTGAGCCCATTTTGCTGCATCGAGTCAGGAATCGATCCTGGCGCAACCTCGAGCCACGCTGAGCGACCTGAACGGTCACACGGCGCGCACAACAGTACACGCTCCTCAAGCCCGGATCGCCGCGAGGAGCGGTTTGATCCCAACGATGTTCATCACGCGCGTGAGGTTGTAGGCGAGCACGTGCAGCGCCATCTCGGCCGCCACCTTCGGCAGCGTCTTCATCAGAAAGTGCGTCGCCCCCATCCGCATCTTCAGCGTGCCAAACGGATGCTCGACGGTTTCGCGGCGCACACGCATGGCCTGCGGGTTCTGATCGAGCCGCGTCTGCGCGGCCTCGACAACGTGTTCGTGTTCCCAGCGTTTGATGCGGCGCTCGTTGGCCGTTGTGCACTGACCCTTGAGCGGGCATGTGCGGCACGCCTTCGTCAAGTAAATCCGCATCTTCTGGCCATCCTCATCAGCGGTGAAGTGGTGTGCCAGGTTCTCGCCGGCCGGGCAGCGATAGACATCGTTTTCGGCCGAATAAACAAAATCAGGTTTCCCAAAGCGGCCTGCCGACTTGGCGCCCGAGGTTTGCGGCTTGGGTAGTGTGACCGCGACGCCGGCCTGTTCGCATGCCAGGATTTCCTCACCTTTAAAGTAGCCCCGATCCGCAACGACGTCCAAGTTATCGCTGCGCAGCGCAGCTTTTGCCGCCTGCGCCATCGTCGCCAGTTGCGATCTATCCGTGCCGACGTTGATGACCTCGTGTGCGACAATCAGATGGTTCGTGGTGTCAACCGCACTTTGCACGTTGTAGGCCACCATGCCTGAGCCGCGACCGCTCGTTGCCATCGAGCGGCAATCGGGATCGGTCAGCGATATTTGCTTGTCGGGCGAAGCGAGCAATGCCTTTTCAATCGCGGCCAGCCGCTGCACTTCTTCTTCAAGCTTCGCCAGCTTTTCCTTAAGCCGCGTCTTGATCAGCAGCACCGTTTCTGACGGCTCTTCTCCTGCGGCAGTCTGGCGGTCGGCGGTGTCGAGTTGGCTCATGTAGCGCGCCACGCTCTCTTCGATCTGCTTCTGGCGGCGCTGGATCTTGCCCTGCGTGAAGTTGTTGTCGCGACTGTTCACGGCCTTGAACTTGCTGCCATCGATGGCAACGCTGGCCTTCGCCAGCAGGCCCATCTTGCGGCACAACTCGACGAATCGCACGCAAACCTTCCTGATCGCGGGACCATTGTCCTTGCGGAAGTCGGCGATGGTTTTGTGATCCGGCGCGAGCCGCCCCGTCAGCCACATCACCTCGAGATTGCGGCCAGCCTCACGCTCCAGCCGCCGGCTCGATTGGACCCGGTTGAGATAGCCGTAAATGTAGAGCTTGAGCATCGGCGAAGGATGGTACGCCGGCCGGCCGGTCGCTGCCGGATCGACGCCATCGAACCCGAGGTCGCGGAGTTCCAATGCATCGACGAACACATCGACCGCGCGAACAGGATTGCTCTCCTCCACCCAATCATCAAGGCATTCCGGCAACAGCGTCGTCTGCTGGCGATCCGCCCCTTGAATGAAACCCTTCATCATCCCCCCGCGTGATCCAGCAAAAGAATCATATCATCGATGGGGTTTCCACACAGCCTGGAATGATTGCGGCCACGCTCGATATCGCGAAGCTTTGTCCCGAGGAATACCCGTCCGCGAGATCCGCGAGCCCGCGCTTTCCCCGGCCTATTGGAGGCGCTTGTCCGCGGCCTCGACGTAGCTCAAATCGGTGTATTTGGCGAGGTCGAGATGCGTTTTGAGGACGCCCATGGTTTGCGCCATATCGACATTGGCCTGCAGCGCCTTCATGTTCGGCAGCCCCTTCGGGTCGCGATAGAAATCCTCATGATTGAAGGTGAATTTGTCGATGACCTCCGGCGGCAGCTTCATGAAGTCGGAAACGATCTTGAGCATCGCGGGGCGATTCGCGGGATCGAGATACCAATGCATGATGCGCAGGTAGTCCTCGAGAAAATCCACCACCGCCGCGCCGTTCTTTTGCAGCAAAGCGCCATGCGCGACCCACGCCGTCATATCGGTCTCGCCGCCGACCGCATCAGCCGCCGTATAGAGATCGCGCGCCGCGTCGCGCAGCTTCGGGTCGAGCGCGAAAGGATTGATCTCGGTGGTCAGATCAGCCTTCTTCTCCAGCAGCAGCGAATTCATGTTCGGGAAGGCGGCCTCGATGACGGTGTAGTCCTTGGGCCGCGTCAAGTGATTCTTGAAGAGCATGTATTCCATCTGGACGTCGATGCCGGCGCCAATGGAATTCGTTGCCAGAATCTTGCCCTTCAAATCGGCGACGGTCTTTATGGGGCCGTCCTTCAGCACCATGAATTCGTTGGTGCGCCAGCCGGGCACGCCGTCGCGGAATTCGTCGGCGATGATCTTCAGATCGTCCATCTTCGCATTGATGATCGCGAGGCCGAGCGTCGAATAGGCAAGCGGCGCCAGCTCGATTTCGTTCGCCGCCAGCGCCGTGATCATCGGCGGCGTGCCTTGAAAATGAACCGCCTCGAAGCTGTAGGACTGGTCCCAATGCTTCGCCACGTCCTTCTTGAATTCCATGATCGAAGGCAGCTCGCCGGGTGCGGCGACCCAGCCGACGCGCAGCTTCACCGGATCGGCCTTCGCCGCGGCGGCGAGGCCCAGCGCGGCCGCGGCGAGAATCGCGCAAGTCTTGACCGAATTCATGGCTCCCCCCCTCTACGCTTGTCGAGGAGCCAGCTTTAAGCCGATCGGGCCAATCCCGCAAGAGCGCGTCTCGGCTTCGCCTCGGCGCGGCGCCAGATGCCGTCTTCTCCCGGCGTGAAGCCATTGTCGCGGTAGATGTTTCGCACCGGCGTATTGCGCGAGGTCTCGATGATCCGGGCGGTCAGCAAGGGGCTGCCGCATGCGGCGATGACACGCGCGAGGAAGCTGTGCTCGACGCCGAGACCCATGACGCGGCAGCTCATGACGAAACCGGTGATCTCGTCCTCTTCGATCACGGCCGCGCCGACGAGACCGTGATCGCCGAACCGGTCGGCGACGTCGAGGGTGAAAAGCATCGCGGCTGGATTCGCCAACACTTCTTTGAGCGCGCCAGCAGTGAATTTGCGCCCCGTCGTGTTGAACTGGGTCGTGCGCTGGAACAATTCCGCGATCCGCGCGAGCTTTGTTTCGCTGCTTACCTTCTCGACGCGGCATTGGATTTGCCGTGAAGCGAGGTAATCCGCCTCGTTCATGGTCTCGGCGCGAAACTGCTGCCGGCCGAGCTGCGCCTTGACGAGGCTCGTTCGCGAGGCCGCTTCCTCGGTGATGCGCGGCAGCTGCAGCCGCGGGTCTTCGAGCAGCGCGCGGCGCAAGGCAAACAAATTATCGCCCCACACCTCGATCTCTGGGAGCCGCTGGCGCACGCGGTCGCGCTCGATCGGGCGGTCGTCGATGAAGAGAAAGGCATCCTGCGCGAATCCGAGCTCGTCGGCGATCGACCGGATGTTCTCGACCTTGTCGTTCCAGTTGACGCGCCAGGTCACGAAGTCGTCGGGTGTCAGCAGCCGCTCGCGCGGATAGTGGTCCGGATATCTCCACAGCTCGCGGATTGTAGCCTCGTCATTCTTGCTCACGCAGGCCAGGACGATTCCGCGTTTTTTCAAACACAGCAGCGCTTCGTGGATGCCGATGAAGAGCCCGATGTACGAGAATACCCCGCTCACTTCCGGCTCCCAGGCGAAAGGGCTGCCGGTCTCGGCCAGAACGCTGGGCCACAGCACGCCATCGAGATCGACGATCACGCATTTCTTGCGGTCGAGGCCGAGGGCGACCATGAGCGCATCGAGGTGAGCGCGCGCCGTGACCGCCTCGCGGCCGTAAGGGTCGCCATCGACGAGCCGTGCCAAGAGTGCCGTATCGGGAAAAATTCCATGCACCGCTTCCTTCTCGCTTTCCGGGCGCTGCAACATCCAGCCCATCGAGCCGAAATGGGTGAAGCCGACCTGCCCGTCGTCGAGGAGGCGCGCCGAGCCCGCGGCGCCGAGCGCGGCGGCGATGTCGACCGCGTGAACGTTGACGAAGGACTCGACCAAATCGGCAAGGGCGATGTTGGCCATGCGGAACCGCGTGCGGTGGCCGCCGAGGCCGCGCTCGGCGAGGCCGAGCGGCTGAACCGTCGGCTCGGGCAGATTGTCGATCAAAATGGGCGCAGCGCTGCGTTGGCGAAGCTGCGACAGGATGTGACGGGTCTCTCGGATATAGCCGGCATGGGCTTGCCCGGAATCGGGATCGCGCGGGATCAGGTGGCGCGCCTGCAACGCGCCGACGATGATCGCATCGTGCCGGCGCTCGCTGGCGAGCTGGAGATCGTTGGGAAAGGTCGCGGCGACGTGCAAATCGATGCCGCGACGCGCCGCCTCGCGCCGCAGGAAATCCGCCTCCATGTGGATCTCGCAATCGCCGAAGAGAATCACGTCGATTCGCTTCCCCGAGCCAGCCAGATCCGGAATGCTTCGCGCGGCGCTCGCGGCCCATTCGGGGCTCGAGCCCTCCATCGCCGCGCGGCGGTAGCGATCGAGCAGCGCGGCAGGGTCGCGCCCATGAGTCGCGCCGAGCTTCTCCGCGATCTCGGCGAGCTCGTCAGCTGGGTTCTGCTCGGTAAGAATGCCGCTTTCGGTCAGGGTTCGAACGAAGCCCGGCAGGATTTCGGCGTCGAACCCGACTGCCTGCGAAAGCTCGTCAAAAGCATCCGGCACCGCTCGCGGCGTGGCGAAGAAATCGACCACCATGCCGACCGAGGCATCGACCGTCATGCGCAAATTCTTGATGGCGTGGACCAGCAATACTCGATCCCGGTCGAGCGGAAGCCGATGAATGAAGCAAGAGGTGCGCAACGTCATCGGATCGTGGTATAGGGTGGCTTGGTTAAAAAAGTTACAATGCCCGCCGCGAGGCATTTCCCGAGGCGCTGCAGGCGATGGCGATGATCGCGAGCCAGATAGAGTAGTTTCCGATGGTATGTCCGGAACTTGCCGCCGCGCTATAGTGTTTTCTTTGACGCCGCTCGGGCGCGCGTTCGGCTCGAGGACGCCAAGGATTGGGAGAATCAGGACCATGACCGAATCGAGCCAAAGCGAATCCGACTTCGCCGCGCTGCAGGGCGACATTGCCGCCTTGAAACGCGATGTCGCGAGCCTGCTGCAGCATTTGAAGGCGGGGGCCGCGAACGGTGCCCAGAGCGCCGCCGCGTCTGTCGATGACAGCGCGCGCCACCTCTATCGCAACCTCGCGGCCGAGGGCGAGCGGTCGGCCGAGGCGATCAGCCGACGGGTCGAGGAGAAACCCTTAACCGCCCTCTTGATCGCGTTGGGTGTCGGTTACCTCGCCGGTCGCGTGCTTTCGCGATAAGCACCCGGCTTGCCGATGAGCGAACTATTGAAGCTTGCCTTAGCGTTGGCCGAGGGGGTTGCCGTGCAGCGCGCTCGCCCCGCGGCCGCGCGCATTTGCTACGTCGCGTTCGCCGCCCTTTGCGCCGTCGCCGCTCTCGCTTGCGCTCTCGCCGCTCTCTGGATTTATGCCTTACCCTATGTCGGCGCAGCCGGGGCGCCGCTCGTCGTCGCCGGCGTTCTTCTCGTCCTCGTCCTCGCCTTGCTCGCGCTGCGTGGCTACGCTGGCCGGCGCCGGCTCGCGTCGCCCGAGGATATCGCGGCGACCGCGTTGCTCGGCGAGGTCGCGCGCCTGGTCAAGGAGCATAAGGGCGCGGTGCTGATCGCCGCGCTCTTCATTGGACTGCTCGCCGGAACGGACAAAAAAAAGCCCGAGTAATTTCCGAGGGGGGAAACATCATGCAACGTTTTGTCTTGCCGGTGATCGCATCAGCGCTGCTGGCGGTTGGCTTAGCGGCAGGGCCCGCCTCGGCGGCCACCAAGATCACTTTGTCCTACACCGCCGTCGGCGATTTCGTCGGCGGTTTCGTCGCCAAGGACCAGGGCTTTTTCGACAAACGCGGTCTCGACGTCGAGTTTTCGCTGGCGCCGAACGGCTCCGTTATACCGGCGGCGCTCGTCGCCGATTCGGCGCAGATCGGCACGCCGACGCCGCCCGTGCTGCTGCAAGCCGACGAGCAGGGCCTCGATCTGCTCGTCGTCGCCGGTGCCGGCGTCGCGCCCTTTCCCGCGGGCGGGACCGGCGTGGCCGCGCGCGAAGGCAGCGGGTTGAAGGGAGCGCCGGACCTCGTCGGCAGAAAGGTCGGGACGCCCGGATTCGGCGGCACGCTGGAACTGCTCACGAATAATTGGATCAAGGCGAGCGGGGCCGATTACCGCAAGGTCGATTGGGTCGAGGTAGCGTTCCCCCAGATGGGCGACGCGCTGAAGTCTGGCCTAGTCGACGCGGTCGCATCGGTCAACCCGTTTTATAGCCGCATCATCGACAGCAAGGTCGGCTATGAAATCGGCGATCCCACCGCCGTTGTACCGAGCGGCACGATGCTGGTGGTCTACGCCGCGCCGCGCGCTTGGGTCGCGAAGAACGGCGATGCGGTCAAGGTGTTCCGCGCGGCGCTCGACGAGGCGACGGCCTATATCGCCGACCTGGCGCATACGGATTCGGTGCGCGCGAGCCTCGCCAAATACATGAACCTACCGCCCCAGGCTGCCGCCAGCGTCCCGATAACCAGGAACCTCGAGGCCCACGCCAAGCCCGCAGGCTTGACCTTCTGGATCGCGGTTGCGCGCGATCAGGGTTTGATCAAGGGCAACCCCGATCCCGCGAGCCTCATCGCGCCGTGACGACGTGAACACCCTGCCGCGCGTCGTCTGGGTGACGATCGTCGCAGCGCTCTTGATTCTAGGGCAGCAAGCTGAGGCGGCGACCAAGATCGCGCTGCTCTACACCCCCGCGGTCGATTTCGCCGGCTGCTACGTCGCGAAGGACCGGGGCTTTTTCGCCGAGCGCGGTCTCGATGTCGAGCTTTCGCTCGCGCAGAACGGGGCGGTGATCGCGCCGGCGCTCGTCAGCGATTCGGCGCAGATCGGCACGCCGACGCTGGCCGTGCTGCTGCAGGCGGACGAGCAGGGACTGGGTCTCGTGGTGGTAGCGGGCGGCACGGTCGCGCCCACGCCGCCGGGCGCGACCGGCGTGGTGGCGCGCGAGGGCAGCGGCTTGAAAGGCGCGGCGGACCTCGTCGGCCGAAAGGTCGGTGTGCCGAGTTTCGGTGGCACCTTGGATGTGCTGGCGAAAAATTGGGTCCGGGCGAGCGGCGCCGATTATCGCAAAGTCGATTGGGTCGAAGTGCCGTTCCCGCGGATGGGCGATAGTTTGAAGGCTGGCCTCGTCGATGCGGTCCAGGCGGTCGCCCCTTTTTACCGCCGCATCATCGACGAGAAGCTCGGCTATAGCATCGGCGATCCCAACGCGGACGTTCCGCGCGGTACGCTGGTCGTCGAGTATTCCGCGACGCGCGCCTGGGTCGCAAAGAACGCGGGCGCGATCAGGGGCTTCCGCGCGGCGCTTGTCGAGGCGACGGCCTACATCGCCGATCCGGCGCACGCCGATACGGTGCGCGCCAGCATCGCCAACTACACCAAGCTTCCGCCCGAAGCCGCCCAAACCGTCGAGATACCGGACAATCTCCAGCCCCAGGTAAAGCCCGATGGCTTCACCTTCTGGATCAAGGCCATGCGCGACCAGGGCTTGATCAAGGGCAATCCCGACCCGGCGAGCCTCATTGCGCCTTAGGAGCGCTATCGAGAGACGATTCAGAAACCGTGGCCTAGTCCCGTTCCTCCAAAATCCTGGAGGCGACGATCGCGGAGATCCACGGCGCAACCTTCGGGCTTGCCGCCACCCTCGGGATTGACCGAGCGCACGGCGCGCATCGACGTGCAGGCCTCCCTTGCGCGACGGCACTGATTTCGCCAATCTCGGTCCGAGAAACGTTTTTTGGGGGAGGCAGAATTGCGGCTGATTTCCTATCGCGAGGCCGGGCAACCCGGGGTCGGCGTCATGGTCGACGAAGAGAGCTTCGTCGCGTTGCCCAAGGCCGCGCCCGAATTGCCGCGGTCCTTGCGCGCGCTCATTGCCTTGGAAGGCGGCCTCGCTAAGGCCGAAGCGGCGGCCAAGGGTAGAAAGGGCGATCTCAGGCTGAGCGAGGTGCAGCTCGATCCGATCATTCCCGATCCCAACGCGATCTGGTGTCTCGCCCTCAACTACAAGCTCCACATCAACGAGACCGGGCTTAATACCTCGGCGAAATATCCGCAGATCTTCCTGCGCATGCCGTGCACCCAAGTCGGCCATTTGCAGCCGATCCTGTGTCCCGATCCGGCGATCGCCAGGAAATACGAATATGAGGGCGAGCTGGCCGTCATCATCGGCAAGGGCGGGCGCCACATTCCCGTGGACAAGGCGCTCGATCACGTCGCCGGCTATTCCTGCTACAATGAGGGCTCGGTGCGCGAGTATCAGGGGCACAATCGCCAATTCGGCCTGGGCAAGAATTTCGAGCAATCGGGCAGCTTCGGTCCCTGGCTGATGACGCCCGATCAATTCGGCGATCCCTCGAAGCATCGCATCATCACGCGGGTCAACGGCATCGAGCGCCAGAACGCGACCACCGATCTGATGGTGTTCGACGTGCCGCAACTCATCAACTATCTGAGCCAGGGCTATTTCCTGCGCCCGGGCGACGTGATCGTGTCGGGATCGCCGGGGTCGCTGCCGCCGCATCCGGGCGAGACGCCGCCGCCCAACGAGGGCGGGGTCTATGTGCCGGGCATGGTGCAGATGAAGCCCGGTGATGTCTGCGAGGTCGAGATTTCCGGCCTCGGGATCTTGCGCAATCCGGTCGCCGCCGACGCCCCGGCGAAGTATCAAACGAGCCTCTACAGGCCGGTGAGGGCGCTCGCTTAAGACCGGTTCGCCACGCCAACCCGCGGTTAGCGGAGCCCTTAAATCAAATGCCCAGGGAAATGCGAGCTGCACGCCATGACGTGCGTGATGGCCGCATGATCGTAGTCATCGCCCGAACGGTAACTATCGAAGAAATTATTAAGCTGTTCTACGCGCTCCGGCATTGCCGCGACGGCCTGTAAACCAACGGAAACGCCGTAGTTGGTGAAGGCGAATTTGGTATCGGGGAGATCCGGCTCCCGACAAAAATAGCCGTCCTGCCGCCACATGTGATCGAGCATGGCGAGGCAACGATTCCTTTGTAGTTGCGCCCAATGTTCCTTGGGAAAGAACTGGGTCATCCACAACATCATGCCGAGACCCAGATCCTGGGTAATCACGAGGCCGGGCGCGGATTGGACGATAAGCCCGCGCATATCGGCGATTTCACCGGAGAGCGCTTTCTCATCGAGCATTCGGTACGACACATAGCCATCGAAGGCATCGAGCGCACCCAAGCCAAAACCTGGATAGGGGGCAGTCAGGTCTTCCTTCATCTTCCAGATCACGCCGCGCCCGGGTACGAGAAACGCGTCGTGGACCTGATGCACGAGATCGATGCCTTTCTCGCGATATCGTGGAATATGTCGCCCCATCACGGCGAGTGCATAGAGCCACATGGCAAGATAATGAAAGTATTGACCGTCGCGGTCGGGTTCCTCGCCGATACGAATGCCGCGTGGCCTTCCAAGCACACGATCAACTTCTGCCACCACTCCTTCCGCCTCATCCAGGAATTCGTCCTTGGCCAGCGCTTCATAGAGGGACGCCAAGAGCACGATGCCGAACGCGTCGGTCCAAAGATAGCGCAGTCCGTTCGGCCAGATATGTTCCGCCCGCATCCAACGTAGCTTGTCGAGGACATATTCGATCCCATTCGCTGCCGGCATGCCGGCCTCACAATCCGAATGGATAGGTATCGGGAAGTCCCTCGAGCTCCTTGGTCCCGAAGGGAGTCACTGCGCGGGTTTCGTCGAACCAGATATATTCATCAAATTGGACCGGTAGATCGGCCTGGAAATAATGACTCGCGCAGCTCTGTCTCCGGCAGGTAGATCACCCCGATTGCCCGCTCCAGGCGCGGCTTCCCCAAATCTCTTGCGAGCTTCCGCAGCCGAGGGGCCGCGCAGCGGCAGCATGAATTGCGGCCGTCCGGTTTCGTGGAATATCCGTTCATAGCTTTGCCGGAGCGACGGCAGCACCGCCTTGACTTCCATCGGCCCGTCCCAAACGGATGCCGCCGCGACCGTACCCGAATGGGTTCCGAATCCGATGGAATAGGCGCCGTTGCCGAATTCTTCCCGGCACAGATGCCCGATATTGTACTCGCCGCGCGCAGACATCTCCGTCGCGGCGGCGTCGCCGATGTGGGAATTGTGCGCCCACACGATGCCCTTGGCTTTAGGCCCATGGAAGGCAAGCAAGGTCTTCAGTGTTTCGAACATGTGAGTGTCGCGCAGATTCCAAGAGGCGCGCGACCCGTAATACATGATGCGGTAATAACGCTCGGCGTCCGTCACCAGGCGGGCATTCTGTACCGCATCGATGAAGCGCTCGCCGTCATGGGCGGCGTAGTCGCCGCGCTTGTCGAGAATATCCGCCAGCATTCGCGCGACTTCCTTCTCGCACGTCCGGTAGGCGCCGGTCAGCGCTGCATGGCCATAGGTCGCGGGATCGGCCTGCCAGGGGGTCAGGCACCCATAGCGATGCCGTGCAATTCGCGCCGAGTCGGGATCAACATCGTCGAGATATTTCAATACCGACTGGATCGACGTATAGAGGCTGTAAAGATCGAGCCCATAGATCGCTATTCGGTTTTCTAGTTTTCGGCCTGCATTGTGGGCGTGTAGCCAATCCACGAACGACCGCACCTCGTTGTTGCGCCACATCCAGGTCGGGAAGCGGGCGAACGCCGTCCACTCGCTCGGAGGATATTCGAAATGCCGCACATAGTGATCGAGACGGGCCACATCGGGCCAATCTCCTTCGATGGCGACAAAGCGAAACCCCTTGCGCGTTACCAGCTCCTGCGAGATGCGCTCGCGCATGCGGTAGAACTCGGAGGTGCCGTGCGTCGCCTCTCCGAGCATCACGATCTTCGCGTCGCCGATGCGCTCCATCAGCGGCCCGAGGTCTGCCGATCCGATCGAACTGAAGGGCTCGGAGGAAGCGGCGATTGCCCTCGCAATGTCACCGTCTGCTGGACGGACCCGCGCCGGGCGCGGCCCCCGTGGAACCGGCAGCTCCTCTGGCGCCCATCCTTGTTTGCCGAAAAGCGGCACAAAGCGGACATCGGCGATATCTTCGCTCTTGAACTCGGTGTTGGAAGTCCGCGTGACGCGCACTAGCTCCTGCGTCCGCGGATTAGTGCCGATCGGAATAACCAGCCGGCCGCCGATCTTCAGCTGTTCCTTGAGGGACGCCGGAACCTCGGGTCCGCCCGCCGCGACGATGATCGCATTATACGGCGCTGCCGCCGCCCAGCCGAGCGTCCCATCGGCTTGCACGACATGGACGTTGCGGTACCCGAGAGCCTCTAGCGTCGAAGCTGCCGTTTCGGCAAGCTCGCCAATACGTTCCACCGTGTAGACTTCCGCTGCGATCTCGGCCAGAACGGCGGCCGCATAGCCCGAGCCCGTCCCGATTTCGAGGACCTTCTCTCCGCCCTCCAAATCCAGCGCTTCCGTCATCAGCGCCACAATATAGGGCTGGGAGATCGTCTGTCCGGCAGCTATGGGAAGCGGCAAGTCCTCATAGGCGAACTCCCGCAGACGCTCGGGAAGAAACGCTTCCCGCGAAACCTTTCGCATCGCATCGAGCACGATTTCGGACCGCACGCCGCGCGCTGCGATCTGATTTTCAACCATATGCTCGCGGAGCTTCGAAAGATCGGTCATTGGTCCTTCCGTTCGTGCCGAATATCGGTTCGCGTCATTGGCCGCTTACCCAATCGAGCCGGGCGAATGGCGTTTTTGCCCTGGCGTCATTGGGAAGTTTGAAATCTAGCCCGCCTTATTCACGACGGGAGCGATTGTAGGCTGGCGGATGTAGCGTAAGCCGCTGATTGCGAGCATGATTCTGTTGTCAGGACAGAGTCGAAGCCGCGATCACGGAGCGCCACATCCGCCATGAACAAAGATAACCTCCTGCCGTTTTCCCTGCCAGCGATTTGCCGCAAGAAAGTGAGCGTAGCTTTCGACGGCGGGATGCTGTCGTCGGATGCGGGCGTGCTGCTGCTGCGCGGGGTCGAGCGGCATCTGGGCGTTGCAGCGCGCCTCGCGACCTGCCTGAAGGATCGCCGTGATTCCGATCGCATCGATCACACGGTCGAGGAGATGCTGCGGCTTCGGATGTTTGCGATCGCGGCGGGGTACGAGGACGCCAACGACTGCAACAAACTGCGGGACGACCCGGTATTCAAGATGGCGGTGGGCCGAGCACCGGGAAGCGGCGAGGCGCTGTGCGCGCAACCGACCATGTCGCGGTTGGAGAATGCGCCGTCGCGGATCGAGATCGCGCGACTGATGCTGGCGCTGGTGGATCAGTTCTGTGCCAGTTACGCGCGGGCGCCGGCTTCGATTATTCTCGACATCGACGACACCTTCGACGCGGTGCATGGCCGGCAGCAGTTATCGCTGTTCAACGCGCATTACGACGAACGCTGCTTCCTGCCGATCCATATCTACGAGGGGACGAGCGGCAAGCCCGTTGCCGTCATCCTGCGCAGCGGCAAGACGCCGGGCGGGATCGAAGTGCGCACGATCCTGAAGCATGTCATTGCCCGCATTCGCCGGCACTGGCCGAAGGTCAACATCCTGGTGCGCGGTGACAGCCACTACGGTCGAGTCAAGGCGATGGATTGGTGCGAAGCCAATGGGATTGGCTACATCTTCGGCTTCGGCGGCAACCCGGTGCTCGCCGGCATGATCCGGTCGGTTGCCGACGCGGTGTGCGTCGAGCGCGCGGTGACCGGAACCGAGAAGCTGCGCCGCTGGAGCGACGCTGCGTTACGGCGCCAAGAGTTGGCAAAGACAGCGCCGTGTCGTCGCCCGGATCGAGGCGACGAAGCTCGGCCTCGATGTCCGTTACGTCGTCACCTCGCTCAAGGGCAGCGCCAAGCATCTCTATGAGACAGTCTACTGTGGCCGCGGCCAAGCGGAGAACTTCATCAAGCTACACAAGGCCCAGCTCGCCTCGGATCGTACGTCGTGCCGTGACCCGCGGGCCAATCAGATGCGCCTCATCCTGCACACGGCGGCTTATTGGCTGCTTCTCACTCTGCGCGCTGCCGCGCCCAAGCGTTCCTCTTGGAGAACGGCCGAGTTCACGACGCTGCGATTGCGGCTGATCAAGATCGCCGCCCGCGTCGTCGAGGGCGCCGCTCGAATTCGCCTCTGGCTGCCGACAGCTTGCCCGGACGCAGCGATCTTCCGGCTGCTCGCCGGCCGCTTCGCCGCTGCGGGACCATGACCCACGGGGCGATGTGCCCCGCCGAACCCTTCCCGCAACCTCCAGCCCTCGACCCAATAAAATCCCGATCAGCGTCGTAACGAACGCGATGGATCAGCCTTGTCACACTTCAAAAGAATCGTGGTGCGCCGAAAATCGCGCTACGCTCGTGAATACAAACGGCTAGCCCCGTTTGTCCAACCTCGGACTTGATGTGGATCAATATACGGCGTGCGCCGGGAAGCCGTTCATCAGCCGTGAGCTGGCGCGGCTTCGCGGAAGGAGCGGCTCAATGGTTCTCAACGGGGCGATGCCGGGCGGGGCCGGTCATTGACCCGGTGGCGCTCCCTGCCTTAGACTTGGCGCAAACCTCAGGAGTTGAGATCATGCGCATCGTCGATTCCCATTTCCATTGGTGGCCACGCGCGGTTTTTGATCTGTTCTCCCGCCGCAAGGATTACCCGCGCGCCGAGCGCAACGACAAGGGCGGCTACACCTATTGGCGCCGCGAGGACAACGGCAACCGCGGCGCGCGGTTCAATCTCGGGCCGGAGTGGTTCGATCTCGACCAGCAGCTCGCCCATATGGACGGGCTCGGCCACGAGGTCAACGTCGTGTGCTCGATCGGGCCGTTCTCAGTCGCCTTTTCCGACCTACCGGTCGCTGAGGGGCGCGACGCCGCCATGCTCTGGAACGAGGAAATGGCGGGCGCGATGCGCACGCACCCCGGCCGGCTCTGGGCCAGCGGGGCGGTGCCGCTCGTCGATACCGGAACCGCGATCGAGGTTCTGGACCACGCGATCGGCAAGCTCGGCCTCATCGGCGTCAACCTCCCGGGCAGCGTCGGCAGCGATCCGCGCATCGATGCCGAGCGGCTCGAGCCGTTCTACGACCGTGTCGAGCAATTGGGCGTGCCGCTGTTCCTCCATCCCACCGACGGCATCTACGAAGACATGCTCGAAGGCTATAACGGCGCACTCTACTTGAGCCTCGGCCGGGTCATCGACGTGTCAGTGTCGTCCTACCGGCTGGTGCTCTCGGGCATTATGGAGCGCCATCCCAAGCTCAAGGTCTTCGTCTCGCATACCGGCGGCGCGCTCCCTTACCAGTCCGGCCGCATGGACAAGAACTCCAAGGCGGCCAGGCTGCCGCAACCGCCCAGCACCTACATCAAGCGCATGTATACCGATACGGTGTCGCCGCACTCAGCGGGCATGAAATTCGCGATCGAGTATTACGGCGTCGATCACGTGATGTATGGCAGCGACTATCCGTGCTGGGACCCGGCGGCGGCGCTGAAATTCTTCGCCGAGATCGGCCTTAGCAAAGCCGACCAGGAGAAGATCTTGAACGGCAATGCGCGGCGCATTCTAGGGCTTCGCCAGCCCGTCAGCGCGACGCGGCTCGAGCCCGTCGCGGCCGAATAAGGGGCGGCCCGCGCGCTTGACAAACCGCGCGCGTCGCGGCACTTTGCGCGTACGTCGTGGTGATTTGAAGCCGACCGGCTTGCGGCCACGTTAAACCAACCGCTAAAAGGTCGGAGGCTTTTGAAGCCCTGACCCGCGCGGGACAGGGCTTTTTCTTTGTCCGTTCGGCGTGCCTCGTGAAGGAGAGCGACATGGCCTTGATCTCGCCCGAGCATTCCCCGTCCTGGCGTCCGCGCACGGTGCTGACGCATAGCGGCTTGCTGCGCTCGCAGTTCGACGAGAACCTGCGAGGCGATCTTCATGACCTCCGGCTATGTCTATGGCACCGCCGAGGAAGCCGAGGCGGCGTTCAAGAACGACGGGTCGCGCTATGTCTATTCGCGCTACGCCAATCCGACCGTCACCATGTTCGAGGAGCGCCTGCGCATCCTCGAAGGCGCCGAGGCGTGCCGGTCAACCTCATCCGGCATGGCCGCGGTGTTCGCCGCCTTTGCCTGCTTCTTGAAGGCCGGAGACCGGGTCGTCGCCTCGCGCGCGCTCTTTGGCTCGTGCCTCTACATCATCCAGAACATCCTGCCGAAATACGGCATCGAATGCGTGCTGGTTGACGGCCGCGATCTCGCCCAGTGGCGCGAAGCGGTGAAGGGCGGCGTCGCCGCCACGTTCTGCGAGAGCCCATCCAACCCCGGCCTCGAGCTAGTCGATCTCAAGGCAGTCGCCGCGCTCAGCCACGAAGCCGGCGGCGTCTTCATCATCGACAACGTGTTCGCCTCGCCGCTGCTGCAACACCCGCTCCAGCTGGGCGCTGACATCGTGGTTTATTCGGCCACCAAGCACATCGACGGCCAGGGGCGGAGCCTGGGCGGCGCGGTGCTCGGCTCGCGGAAATATATCGTCGAGACTCTCGCGCCCTTCCTGCGCCATACCGGTCCGGCGCTGTCGCCGTTCAATGCTTGGCTCTTGGTGAAGGGGCTCGAGACCCTGCAATTGCGCGTGACCCAGCAATGCAACAGCGCGCTCGAGATCGCGAAGTTCCTCGAGGGTCACGAGCGCGCCTCGGGAGTGCGCTATCCCGGCCTCGCTAGCCATCCGCAATACGCGCTGGCGAGAAGCCAGATGACTGGCGCGGGCACCGTGGTGTGCTTCAACACCGGGCGCGACAAGGCAGAGACCTTTCGCTTCCTGAACGCGCTGAAGCTCGCGCGGATCTCGAACAATCTCGGCGACAGCAAGAGCCTCGTCACCCATCCGGCAACGACGACGCATCAGCGGCTGAAGCCCGAGGAGCGCGAGGCGGTCGCGATTTCCGACGCGCTGGTGCGGTTCTCGGTCGGACTCGAGGACCCCCAGGACCTGATCGAGGATACTCGATCAGGCGTTTGGGAAGATGTAAGACGGCGCGCTTAGCGTCCCGTCGCGGCGCCGCTTTCGCCGCGCGCCTCCTCGGTGAGTCTCCGCCATGCGGCGATCGATGCGTCCGGCCGGTAGAGCGGCGCGGGGTCGGTCTCGGGCATCAGGCGCACCATCCGAGAATCTTGGTTGTTCAGCCTGACGTGGAACAGCCAGCGTCGATAGGTCCAATAACGCAGACGAAATACCTGCCGTTGCCACCAATTCCCCTGCATCACCAGGAACTGGAAATAATGGTGACGGTCCTTATCGAGCGGCACGTACCAATTGTAGTGATTATAGCT
This sequence comes from uncultured Alphaproteobacteria bacterium, assembly GCA_963803265.1. Lineage (GTDB taxonomy): Bacteria > Pseudomonadota > Alphaproteobacteria > ATCC43930 > CGMCC-115725 > CAIKMD01. The sequence goes on from CAWDLZ010000013.1 coordinate 192,779, forward strand.
GCCATAGGCGACGCGGATATTGCCAGGCAGGCGGTAGCTTACCGCGACGCGGCCCGAGGCGCGTTGCCAGAATTCGAATCTCGGCCAAAGGCCGAGGCCGGGATAAACGCCCACGCCGCCCACTTCGTCGGCGGTCCGGACCAACCAATCGCCCTGGCGCTGGCCGCCATGCCGCGACACGATCCAGCCGGCCATACGGCTGAACTTTGTCCATAACGAACCATAGCGGTGCAGATAGGCCGCGTGGCCTTCATCGACGCTGTTCTCGGCGGCGTAGCGCCAATTGCCTTGACGCACGGTAAGGCGGCCGACAATCGCCGAATTTGGGTGCAGAAACTCATCCGGTATGTCGTCCTCGACTGGCACCGGTGCGCCCGCGCCCAACCACACGAAGACGAGGCCGGCGCGCTCCGCGACCGGATAAGTCCTGACCCGAACTTTACCGCACACCGCCGATTCCGGTCCGTCGGTCAAAGCCGCGCGCACCACGCCCGTCGCCAGATCAAAGGTCCAGCCGTGATAAGCGCAACTCCAGGTGCCGGGGAATTCTTGCCGTCCGACCGATAAGGGAATGCCGCGATGCGGGCATCGGTCGTGGAGCGCGTAAAGAAGGCCGGCTTCGCGGTAGAACATGATCGCGTTGCCCAACAACTCGACGCGCTGGGGCCGGCGGCCCAAATGCTTCGACCAGGTGACCGGATACCAGTAGTTGCGCAGGCCAAGCACGATGTCGTCATAGTGCGGCCAACTTCCGAAATTCGTCAGGCCGACCTTGCCACGCGGATTCCCGTCCATGGCGAGGAGCCCCGGTGGCTTACGAGCCCAGGGTCTTGACCTCGATGCGATTATTGTCGGGGTCGAGGATATCGATCGATGGGCTGCGCCCGGTCATGCCGGTGCGCGGCATCAGCGTCAACTCCATCCGAGAGAACACGTCGTGCTGCTTCATCCGCTCCATCACTCGCTTGAACTCGGGCGGATCGAAGGTAAGGCAGATATGCTCGGGGCGCTCATGGTCCGAGGCGGCATAAGGCGCCATGCCGGGCTGTTGGGTGAGGAAAATTCCGCTGAAATCGTTGACCTTCAGCGCCGCGGTATCGATCGTCCTGCCGTCTCGATCGGGCCGGGTGAAGCGGTGGACCACCGCGAAGCCGAACAGGTCCGAGTAAAACCGGATCGAGCGCTCCATGTCGGTGACGCGGAGGCCGATGTGATCGAGCAATACCATGTTCGCGCTCCTTCTCCCTTACTTGAAGACCAGCCGCGCCGTGTCCATGGGTTGCTGGATGAGGCCGAGCTGGCGGCTGACGGCGACGAAGAAGTCGAGATCGGCCGGCACCATGTCCACCTTGTAGGTCGGAAAGCCGGGCTCGGTGAAGTGCAGATATTTGTCCTCGATCTGCTTCGTCGCGCCGGGATTCTGCGCCATGTAGGCTTGCGCTTCGATGAGCGAGGCCCGGAACGCCGCGACCGCCTGGCTGTTTGCGGTCGCCCAGGCGCGGGTCGCGGCCCAGAACGAGGCCACCACGTCGGGATTGACCTCGGTGAAGAAGTCCACCGATCTATTGGCCGAGCCGGTCGCGACGAACCGCGTCAACAGCGGCTCGAAAATCGCGGCGGCGTCGAGTTGCCCGCTCTTGAGCATGTCGCCCATCTGCGGCGCCACCACTTCGTTCAAGGTGACCTGGTCGAGCGGTACGTTGCGATCGAGGAGCCACTTCTTGAGGAACATGTCGATGACGCTATTGATGCCGGGAACGCCGATCTTTTTTCCCTTGAGGTCCGCGGCCTCGTGCACCGTCAAGCCCGGCCTCGTCACGAGGCCGATACGCTGATTCTCCTTGGTGAGGCGCGCGGCGCCGGCGATCGCGACCTGATCGAGCCCGCCCGCTACCGCGAGTATGAGATTGGGTGGCGTGTTGATCGCGATTTGCAAGGACCCCGAATTGAGAATCGCCGGAGCCATCGACGAGGATTGCACGACGCTCAAGGTCACGTCGAGACCGTGCTTGGCGTAGATCCCTTCATCTTGCGCCACGAGGGCCGGCAGGAAATCGCTGGCGAAGCCGTAGCCGACCGCGATCTTGGTTTGCGCCAGCGCCGGAGGGGATAGGAGAAGCGCGCCCAGTACAATTCCAACTCGGCGAATCATCGGTAAATCTCTCTCTCGTCTACGGCTTGTTGGCGAACCTCGGTACCAGGCCGAGCGCATTGTCGCGCTCGATCGCGGCTTGCTCGCTGGCGGAAAAGCCACATCGCGCCAGCGCTGCCACATGGCCGAGACAGCCCATGCCGTAAGGATAATCGGTGCCAAAGACCAGTTGCGACACTGGCACCAGCTTGGCGAGGCATTGCAGCGGCGCGGGATGCACGGTTTGCGCGCAGTCGTAGAAGAAGCGCGCGAGCTCGTGCATCAATCCTTGGGGCAATCGCGCCGCCACTGCCGGGCTCTGGGCGAAGCTGGTGAAGCGGTCGATGAGATAAGGCATGGTGCCGCCGGCATGGCAAAAGATAAAGCGGATATGCGGATGGCGCGATGCGGCGCCGCCGAAGACAAGGCTGCCGATGGTGCGCGTCGTGTCGGTGCCGTATTCTATGATTGCGTCGGGAATCTCCGGCTGGAGCCCGCTGCAGCACAGAGCGGCGGTGGGATGGACGAAGGCCACGGCCTTGCGCCGGTCGAGCTCGGCGAGGATCGGCGCGAAAGCCTCATCGCCGAGAAACTTGCCGGCGTAATTGGTATAGAGCCCGATCCCGTCGGCTTTGAGCCGATCGAGCGCATAGGCGATCTCGGCGAGGCTGCCCGCGACATCCGGCAGCGGGAGCGCCGCGAAGAGACCGAAGCGTCCGGGGTGGTCGGCCGCCAGGCGGGCACCGGCCTCGTTGCACGCCCGGGCGAGGCGGCGCGCTTGGACATCGTCGCCGAAATGAATCCCCGGCGTCGTGACCGACAGCACGGCGGCGGCGATGCCCGCCGCGTCCATCGCCTCAAGCGAGCGCGCCACGGTCCAATCGCGTAAGGTCGCCTGATAGCCCGGCGGCGGGCACGCGTCGCCGCACGCAATGAGCGCATCTTTGTAGACTTGCGGGACGAAGTGATGATGGAGGTCGATGCGGTGGGACATGGCTCTTCTATGTTACCGGTCTATTTCCGGAAGCGGAACAGCAGGCGCTTTGCGTTCGCGCAGTCGATGGCGCGATTTTCCTCGGGGCTGAAGCCGCTTTTCGCCACGCCTTCGACATGCTCGATCCCCGTGCGGTAGGGATAATCGGTGCCGAAAAGGATCTGCGACACCGGCACGACCGTACGGAGGCATCCCAGCGCCGATTTATTCGCGGCTTGCGCGGTGTCAAAATAGAAGGACGACAATTGATGCATCAACCCGTTCGGCAGCTTTTCGGCATAGCGCGGTATCTTCGCCAGATTGACCATCCGCTCGATCAGGAATGGCATCGTGCCGCCGGCATGGGAGAACACCCAGGTGATTTGTGGATAGCGGGCCGCCGCGCCCGTGAACACGAGGCTTGCGATCGCGCGCGTCGTGTCGGTACCGTATTCGACGATCGATTCGTTGACCTCGGGGATGAGATCGCGCACGCAGGGCGCGCAAACGGGGTGAGTATAGACGATGGCCTTGCGCCGGTTCAGCTCCTCGAGGAGCGGCGTGAAATCGGCATGACCGAGCCACTTATTGCCGTAGCTGGTGAAGAGGCCGATGCCGTCGGCCTTGAGCTGATCCAGCGCATAAGTGACCTCGGCGAGGCTGCCCTCCACATCGGGCCAGGGCAGCGCCGCGAACAGGCCGAAGCGGCCGGGATAATCGCGGCTCATCTCCATCGCGTAATCATTGCACAGGCGCGCGAGCTTGCGCGCTTCCTCGACATGGCCGAAATGGAGCCCCGGCGTGGTGATCGACACCAGCGCCGATGCGATCCCGGCCTTGTCCATGTCCGCAACCGAGCCTTCGACCGTCCAATCCTGCATGCAGGGCTGCATCGGCCGCTTCTTGTTCATTTCCGACTTGTACTGTGGCGGCACGAAATGGTGGTGCACGTCGATGCGCTGCGGTGCGGATGCCATGGTTTCCTCCCCGGTCGGATTTCCTTGCGCCAGAATAAAGGCCGTGCGCGCCGGGATTGCTCGCGACGCCGAATTGCGGCTAACTTAAACCCTGGAGCCACGCCGTGACCATGAAAATTCGTCTTGCCGCCCAGGCCGCCAAGGTCGCGATCTTGTCTGTCTCCGCGGGGCTCTTGATTTTTGCCGTACCCGCGGCGATAGCCGATCCGGTGCGGCTCCGCGTCGCCTATGTCGATGCGCCGACGCAATTGGCGCCGCTGCGGGAGGTGCTTGCGCGCCAGCATCCTGAGATTTTCCCCCATCTCGGCCGCAGCTACACCTTCGAGTCCGTCCACTTTTCCGGCAGCCCGCCGCAGATCACCGCCGTTGCGGCGGACGAGCTCGAGATTGCGGCGCTCGGGCCATCGAGCCTCGCTCTGGCGATCTCGAACGCGCAGCTCGACATACGGGCCGTCGGCGACATCATGCAGGCCGGCTTGCCCGGCTATTTCGATGCCTATTTCGCGGTTAAAAAGGACGGACCGGTCCAGCGCATCGAGGATATGAAGGGGCGCCGGGCGGCGATCAACGCGCTGGGGTCGCCAGTATGGATGGAACTCCATATCGCGCTGCAGAAGCGCGGCCTCACCGACAAGGACTATGTCGTGATCGAGGCGCAATTCCCCAACATGTTCGCGATGATCGAAGCCGACAAGGTCGATGTCGTGCCAGTGATCAGCCCTAAATTCAGCCATGAGTTCGAAGCCACCGGCCGCTACCGGCCGCTCTTCACCAGCGCCCAGGCGGTCGGGCCAAACCAAGCCGGGCTATGGGCGATCCGCGCGGATTTCATCGCGTCGCATCGGCCCGCGCTGGTGGATTATTTCGAAGATGCGATGCGCGCGACGCGTTGGTTTCTCGACCCAAGGCACCACGACGCCGCGGTCGCGATCGCCGTGGCCGTGACCAAGGAGAAGCGCGAGAATGTCGACTACGCGTTCACCACGGGTGATGTCTACCGCTCGCCCGACCTAGTCCCGAACGTCGCCGCGATTCAGCAGGAGATCGACGAGGCGGCCGAGATGAAGCTGTTGCCCCAGCGCGTCGAGCTCGTGCCCGGCCATGTCGATCTCACCATGATCGCCGAGGCCAAGGCAAGACTGGACAATTAGGGCTTGTTCTCGATCCCCCGCGCCATGAGCAGAAGCTTGCGCCGCTGTCTCAACTGTGCGTCGGTCGGCGCCAGCTATTCCGCTCGGTCGTGATAGGCATGCACTGCCGCCGGCTGATCCTGCGCAGAGAAGTTTTGGTCCATGACCCAGCGATGGTTGATCCGCACATGCAGGGAAGGTGCTGGCCGATATCCCCGGGCGGCATTGTGCGCCCGCTGGGCTTTGCCGACACGGCCTGCTCGCCGCCCGAAGGACTGGAGGATATCCGCCCCATGGTGACCAAAATCGGGCCCGCAGTAAGCTTGCTGCGACGCCCGAATTGTCACATCATTCCATAAAATCCCCATCATCCTGGGAATCTTTGTTCAAGTCTTTTCGCGAATCGATGGATTGATCGGCGTGCGCGACATTTACCTGATTGTTCTGAACGAGGTGCGGGTGACGGTGCGGAACCCGTTTTGGGCCTTCAGCGGCCTGCTCCAGCCGGTCATTTACCTCGTACTGTTCGGGCCGTTTCTGAACGGCATCGCCGGCACCAGGGGCTTGCCCGGCGGCAACGCGATTCAGTTTTTTGCGCCCGGTCTGCTGATCATGAACGCGCTTTTCGGCTCGGCCTTCGAGGGCTTCACCCTGCGCGACAAGCTCGACTCGGGCTTTCTCGAGCGCCTTAGGGTCACGCCGATCAGCCGCTGGTCGCTTGCCCTCGGCTTCATCCTGCAATCCTCCCTCAACCTCGTCGTCCAGAGCGCGATACTCATCGTCTGTTCGATGTTCTTCGGTCTCGCTATCGATCCTCTCGGCGCCGCCGTGCTGGTTGTTCTGATCGTCATGATCGGGATTACTATGGCGTCGGTGTCGTATCGCCTCGGCCTCGTCATCCGCGAAGGCGGCATCCTCGCTGGGATCGTCAACACCTTCGTCCTTCCGGCGATGATCCTCTCGGGCATCATGCTGCCCTTGAGCTTCGCCCCCCCGATCCTCCAGACAGTCGCCAAGATTGATCCGTTCCTTTACGCCGTCAACGCCTCGCGCGCGCTCATCAACGGCGCCGTCAGCGATCCCTCGGTGCCGCTCGCTTTTGTCGTATTCGGTAGCCTCAGCGTGATCACGCTCGGAATCTTCATCCGCGGCATGCGCGAGGCCGTCGCCTAGGAGTGTAGCGTTGGGTGGGATTGCCCCGGGATCACGAGCGCGATCGCCGAGCAAAGCCCGGCCGGTCGCCACGCCTATGGGCGGATTGGGCCGGCTTTCCCGCCGCTGGTTAAGCCATCGTTAAGCGGTGCTTTGGCAGAATCGACCGCAACGGCGAGAAAGCGCCTCGCAGCGAGGTCGGCACGCCGGGCGGAGGACTCTTGTTTTTGCGCACGCCGATTTTCCCATTGCTGTCGGCGTGGCGCCCCGTTGTGGCGCTCGCAGCTGGCCTCATGCTGATGACCGTGCTGGGCGCTGGCGGCTTGGCGACGAGCGCCTGGTCGCTCGGCGGCGCGATCCTGATCGCCGCGCTGTTCGCGGGCGGGGGATGTTACGCGCGTCTCGTGCACCGTCTCTGCGTTGCCGAGGCCGATCTCGCCTCGGCCAAGGAAAATGCCGACGCCGCCAACCGTGCCAAGAGCAATTTCCTCGCCAGCATGAGTCACGAAATCCGTACGCCGATGAACGGCATCATTTGCATGAACCAGCTCCTCATGAGCATGGATCTGACCGCCGAGCAGTACCGCTACGCGGAGTTGATCCGACAAAGCGCGGATTCCCTGTTGGCGCTGATCGACGACATCCTCGATATCTCGAAGCTCGAAGCCGGCAAAACGCTGATCGAGGCGATTCCCTTCGATCTCGGCGCGATGGTCGATGGCGTTACCGCCATGATGACGCCAGGAGCGATTGAAAAGCAAATCGCGCTCGGCGCTGCGGTGGCCGCGGATCTGCGCGGCTCGTTCCTCGGCGACCCGACCCGGATCCGCCAGATTCTGCTAAATCTGATCGGCAACGCGGTAAAGTTCACTAAAAAGGGCAGCGTCTTCGTCTCCGTCTCGTCGCCGCGCATTGCTGACGGCGCGCCGGTCGTGCGCTTCGAAGTCAACGACACCGGCATCGGCATCGCCAAGGCGGCGATGGGCCATCTGTTCCAGAAATTCAACCAGGCCGACGGGTCGGTGACGCGCAAATATGGCGGCACTGGGCTGGGCCTCGCCATTTCGAAGGAACTGGTCGAGCTCATGGGCGGCGCCATTGGCGTAACCAGCGTCGAGGGTGTCGGCAGCCGCTTCTGGTTCGAGCTGGCGCTGACGCGCGCGGCAATTGCCGTGCCGGCTGCGGCCGACGCGGCGCGGCCAGCGCCGCTGGTGGCACGACGTTCCTTGCGTGTGCTCGTGGTCGAGGACAATCCCATAAATCAGCAGGTCGCGCGCATCATCGTCACCAAGGCCGGCCACCAAGTTCGACGTGGTTGACGGCGGGAAGCGGGCGATCGCGGCGGTGCAGGAAGCGCTTTACGACGTCGTGCTCATGGACATCCAGATGGCGGAAATGGACGGGATCGAGGCGACGGGCCGCATCCGCGCGCTGAGGCCGCCGGCCGGGGCGGTCCCGATCGTGGCGATGACGGCGAACGCGATGCCGGGCGCGCGCGCGCGCTGCCTCGCCGCCGGGATGGACGATTACATCGCCAAGCCGATCGATTCCGCGGCCCTCGTCGCGATGCTCGACCGCCTCGCCGATGCCGGGCTGAGCGGACTCGGCCCGCCGCCCGACGCGAGCCCGACCGCGCCGCCGACCTTGCCGAGCCCCGCCTTCGACCGCGCCCGGCTCGAGGAGTTGCGCGAGGCGATGGCGGCCCCGGCCTTCGCCGCCCTCGTCGCGAGCTTCGCCTCGGGGCTTAAGGAGCGGATCGCGCGCGCGCACGGCCTCGTCGCGGCGGCCGGGTTCGAGCAAGCCGCGCTGGTGGCGCACGACCTCGTGGGGATGGCGGGGAACATCGGCGCGATGCGGCTTTGCGCGCTCGCCCGCGATCTCGAGGCGGCGGCCAAGGCGGCCGACGCGGCGCGGTGCCGCGCCGCCGCCCAAGCTCTGGCCGAGATGTCGGAGGGCGCCGTCGCGGCGCTTGCAAGCTACCCGGCCGAAGCGGCCTAGCCCCAAGGAGATCGGCGATGCCAGAAAACGCGGCTGCGGAGAAGCGCGCGAAGACCGTCATGGCGGTCGACGATTCGAGCGAGACGCTGATGATGCTGAAGGAGATCGTCGTCGGCGCGGGCTATAATTTCGTCGCCGCGCGCGGCGGCGAGCAGTGCCTCGCGCGCCTCGGCGACACGCGGCCGAGCTTCCTTCTGCTCGACGTGCAGATGCCGGAGATGGACGGGTTCGAGCTGTGCCGCCGGATCCGGGCGCTCGCCGATTTCCGCGACGTGCCGATCGCCTTCCTCACCGTGCGCAACACCGAGGACGACATGCGCGCCGGCATCGCGGCGGGCGGCAACGATTTCATGGCCAAGCCGTTCAGCGTCAAGACGCTGCTGCGCCACATCGATCACTGGGCGTTCCGCGGCCTCGCCCGCGAGCGGGCGGTGTAGGGCGCGAGGGGCGCGCGCCAAGCGCGAGCGCCGCTATTGCGCGAGGCGGAGAACCGGATTAGTCATGAGATCGCGGATGAGATCGGATTGGCGGTTGCGCCCGATCTTAGCGAAGACGTGCTGGAGCTGGGTCTTGACGGTCGCGAGCGCGACGCCGCGGCGCTCGGCGAAATCGGCGAGCCGCTCGCCCTCTAGCAACGCGACGGCGAGCGCGGCCTCGGCGGCGGTCAGCCCATAGAGCGTGACGAGACTTGCCGGCGAGACCGCGCCGCCGGAATCGGGATCGTTGACCAGCACGAGCGCCGCCGGTTGTCCTGCGCCGAACACGCGGTCGCTCGGCCGCAGCGGACAGACGAGGACCGCGACCGGCGCGCCGCCCGCGCGTTCGAGCCGCAGAACCTCGCCGTGCGCAGCCCCTCTTCCCGCCGCGATATCGACCGCTTGGTCGATGAGGGCGAGGAGCGCCGCGGTGCGGGCGGCACCGTTGGCGCGCAAGCTCCCGCGATCGGCGGCAATTGCGTCGCCCTGGCGCAGCAGGCGCTCGGCCGCCGGATTGGCAAAAAACAGCTTTCCGCTCCGGGCGACGAGGATGAGCCCCATGCCGAGCGCGCCGACCGTCTGGTTCGCTGCGTCGCGCTCCATCTTGAGCAAGCTCATCTGGCGATGGAGCTGAAGCGCGCGCGTGACGTGAGGCGCCAGCGTCTCGAACAGCGCGACCTCCTCGGCGGTGAAGCCGGAGCGGCGGAGCGGCTTGTGGACCGACAGGCAACCCGCGCGATTGCTGTCGGAGAAAAGATGCATGGCCATGCCATGCGCGACCCCGATTGGGCGCCAGAAATCGTTGAAGATTTCGCTGGGCTCGACCTCCTTCAGCATCATGTCGCGATCGTTGACATAGACCGAACCAACGGGAAGCTTGAGGATCGCCGGGGCGCGCACGTCGAGGGGCGCGAAATGGTCCTCGTATTTCTTGAGCCAGGACAACTCCCACCCGGATTTACCGATCCAGCCCGCGAATTGGACGGAAAGCGTGTTGTCCCAATGAAAGAGGACGCTGATTTCGCCGTGAACGGCCTTGCGCATCGCATCGACCGTGTCGTTCCACAGACCCGGTTCGAGCGCCGCGTCGTAGATACGCGCGAGCAGGTCAGATACGACTTTCGCGTCCTGCTTGGCCAAGGCCACTCCCCGCCGCCGATCGCTTGGACCTGACCCGAGGCCGGATGGTCGTCTCCCGCTTCCGATCTTGGGGAAGCCGCGACGTGCTTCGCGCCCGCGTTCTTCCCTGACGGAGGGTAAGGTAGCTGAAATCCACGCGCGGCGGAATGAAAAAGGGACGGCTATTCGCCGGTTTGTCATCCGAACGGATGATGCGCGCTGCGGAGGCGGCGCGATAGGCTTCGCGAGGCGATCTGCGGGTGGCGGCGGGCAAGGCCCGTGAAGGGGGTTCCATGCAGCGCAGGGTTTTCATTTCCCTGATCTCGGTCGCGCTCGCGCTCGCTCTGCGACCTGCCGCCGCCGAGACCGTCAAGATCGGCGTCATAAAGACCTCCGCTTACGGACCGTTCTTTGTCGCCCAGGATAAAGGATATTTCCCTGGCGAAGGGCTCACGGCCGATCTTGTGTTCTTCGATGCGCCCCAGACGATGGCACCCGCGGTCGTTTCGGGCGATATCGACCTCGCGGTGGTGAACGCAAACGGCGCGTTCCTCAATCTCGCCGCCCAAGGCGCGTTGCGCATCATAGCGGGAGGACCCGAAGAGGCGCCTGGCTTCCACGATTACGCCATCGTCGCGTCGAACCACGCCTATGAACTCGGACTAAAGAGCTTTCAGGATCTACCCGGCCATTCAGTCGCTGTCGGTACGCTCGCCTCGCCACCCGCCTATAGCTTGGCCCTTATCGAGGAAAAATATCGGCTTAACGCCAATACAATCGATGTGCTGCCGCTGCAGTCGATCCCCAATATGGTATCTGCGGTCGTGGGCGGAAAAGCCGATGCCGGGGTCATGCCTGCGTCTGCAATAATCCCAGCGGTACTGCGGGGCGACGCCAAACTGCTTGGCTATGTCGGCGATGAGACGCGATGGCAATTGGGCGTCGTCTTTACGGCAACCAAGACGGCCAATGAACGGCAAGATTTCATCGAGCGGTTCCTCGGCGTCTACCGCAAGGGGCTTCACGACTATAACGACGCATTCGCCGATGTGGGCGGCAAGAGACAAGATGGGCCGACCGCCCCAGCAATCTTGGCGCTCATCTCCAAATACCTCGGCCAACCGCCCGAGCAGGTGGCTCAAACCATTTCCTACAGCGATCCCGATGGACGGCTCGACGTGAACGACGTGCTTCACCAGATCGCCTGGTACAAAGCTCTTGGCATGGTGAAACCCGAACTCGACGGCAATGCCATTATCGACAAGCGCTATGTCGTGCCACTGCCAGGGCAATGAACATCGACTTCGTATCACCACGAGACTCAAAGGGGGAATACGATGAGGCATTTCACGTCATTCTTCGTAGCCACCGCTTTATCGGCGGGGATTGGGGTTGGGGCTCATGCACAGACCAAGATGGCGATAGGCTATTCGGCCTCTTCGAGTTGGACGGGTGCGTTCATCGCTGCGGATCAGGGTTTTTTCAAGCAGCACGGCATCGACGCCGATCTCGTCTTCGTCGCGGTTAGCCCCTCAATTCCGCCGGCGCTCCTGGCGGGGTCGCTGCAAGCGGGCGGGTTAGCTTCGCCCGATCTGATCCACGCCGTTGACGGCGGGATCGATCTCGTCGTGATCGGTGGAGCATTGTGGAACGCGGGCAAGACAGGCGCCGGCGCGACCGGCGCTGGCGTGTTCGCGCGGACCGGGCTCGATCTCAAACAGCCGCAAGATTTCGTTGGCAAAAGGGTCGGCGTTCCGGGTCTCGGCACGGCGTTGGATATCGGCTTCCGGAAATGGCTCCACGATAACAACGTTGATCTGAAGAGCGTTAACTTCGTCGAGGTGCCGTTTCCGCAGGGAAGCGACGCGCTCAGGGGCGGCCTCGTCGATGCGGTGGTATCGAACTCCCCCTTCACCGCCCATATCCTCGATGCCAAGACCGGCTATCTCGCCGCCGACTATTTGCATGAAATGGAGCCCGCTCCTCAAACGCTCTACGTCACGACTTGCGATTGGGCGCTTCAGCACCCCGATGCGGTAAAGGGCTTCAAGCAAGCCTTGATCGAAGCCATCGCTTTTGAGGCCCAGAATCCCGACGCGACAAGAGCGAGCATCGCCAAATGGACCAAGCTGCCGCCTGCGGCGCAGGCCGGGATCGTTCTGCCAAATCTAAAGCCCGAGTTCGATCCAAGCGGACTTAAATTCTGGACTGATGCGATGATCGACCAGGGCTTGATCAAGACCAGCCCGGACCTGTCGAAATTGATCGTGCAATGAAGTGAATATCAACCAAGGGAGGCACGCATGAACTTTGTTTTGAAATCGATTGCCACGGCTCTCTTCGCTCTGTCTATCATCGCACTCACCGCCAGCGTTTCGCTCGCGGCGAGCTTGAAGTCGCAACTCGTCGGGACGTGGACGCTCGTCTCGCTCGTCAATGACGTTAACGGTACCAAGACCGAGCCCGACGGTCCGAACCCGATCGGCTACTTCATGTATGACAAAAGTGGGCATTTCTCGGCGCAGACAATGGTCGCCAGCATTCCAAAGTTTGCTTCGAATAATAAAAACGCAGGGACGGACGCCGAGAACAAGGCTGTCGTACAAGGGATGACCGCGAGCTTCGGCACCTATAGGGTTAATGAAAAGGATCATTCGATAACGAGCCACTACATCGGCTCCAGCTTTCCGAACTGGGATGGAACCGATCAGAAACGGCTGATTGCGATCAAGGGTGACGAGATGACGGTGACCCTGCCTACGGGGCCGACGGGGGTAACCGGTATCATAACTTTGAAACGCCTCAAATAGGCGTCGAACGCGACATTGTCGATCGGCTCGATGCCCCGCGTCGGCGGGGCGTCGAATTCTTTAGGGGAACTCTATGCAACGCATCGTCACGATGATTCTCGCCGCGACGCTGTTGGTAGTCGGCCTGCCGAGCCCGCAAGCTTCAGCGGCGACTAAGATCACGTTGCTTTACAGCGCCTCGGCGGATTGGGTCGGCAGTTTTGTCGCGAAGGAACGAGGCTTCTTCGACCAGCGCAGTCTCGATGCTGATCTTTCTTATGCTCAGAATACGTCGCTGATGGCTGCCGCGCCTGTGGCAGGTTCGGCGCAGATCGGCGGAACAACCCCGACGGTACTGCTGCAAGCAAATGAGGAAGGCCTCGACCTCGTTGTCGTTGCGGGTACCACCTTCTTTCCGCAGCCCCCGGGTGGGTTCGGCATGCTCGCGCGTGCCGGCAGCGCTATCACCGGCGCAAAGGATCTTCTCGGCAGAAAGGTCGGCGTGCCAGGATTTGGCGGCACGATCGACGTGCTGTCCAAGAAATGGGTGCAGTCGAATGGTTTCGATTACCGCAAAGTAAACTGGATTGAACTTCCGTTCCCACAGATGGGCGATGCGCTGAAGAGCGGCCTTATCGATGCGGCCGCTTTGCCGAGCCCGGTCTACGGGCAAATCATCGGGAACAAAATTGGATATGAAATCGTAGACTTCAACACGATCTTACCCCGAGGCACGATTGGCACTGTCTACGCCGCAACCCGATCCTGGGCGACGAAGAACGCTGACGCGGTCAAGGCATTCCGCGCGGCGCTCGACGATGCGGTGGCCTATATCAAAGACCCGGCGCATGTAAGCTCTGTACGAGATAGCATCGCCAAATACACGAAGCTTCCGCCAGAGGCCGCCGCAACGCTCACGATACCGATCAACCTCGACGCCCACGTCAAGCCCGAAGGGATGAAATTCTGGATCGAGGTCTCGCGCGAGCAGGGCCTCATCAAGGGCAATCCCGATCCGGCGAGCCTGATCGCGCCGTAAGCTGGCGAAGTTGAGGCCGCGGTAGTAGTAGATGCCTGACGGAGGTTGCGCGATGCCTTTTGCCTTGAATTTCTACCACGACCAGATCGCCGCGGGCGGGGCCACGGCGTCCGCTCTCCCGGCCGCGCATCGCCTCATCTACGTGCGGCACGGCGCGGTCGCGATCAACGGGCAGGCGATGAAGGCCGACGAGGCGACCTATTGCGACGGCCCCGTGGCGCTGGCGTCTTCCGGCGAATGGAGCCAGATCTGGCGGTGGGATCTGGTGCCGCCCAATTTGGGGCCGCTCCTCCATGACGGCTCGGGCCTCCTGTCCAGCCTCAGGATGTCGCGGATCATCGCCACCCTCGCCATGCCCGAAGGGACGCGATGGCTGTTCCGGCTCGATCAGATCAACGCGCCGGCCGGGCGCGTCGCCGACCGCCATCAGCACCCGGGGCCCGGAATCCGCTGCCTCATCGAGGGCACGTTCAACGTGCAGCAGGACGCCGAATCCGCGCGCGATCTCCTCCCCGGCGACGCGTGGTGGGAGACCGGATCGGACACGGTCATCGCCTGGGGCTCGCGCGGGATGGCGACGCGGTTCCTGCGCGGCATGGTCCTGCCGACCGAGTGCGAGGGCAAGCCGACCGGCACCTGGCTCTCGGGCGAAGCCGCCAGCGCCAGCGCGCGCGGGAATTGGAAGCTCTATCTCGATCGCATCATCGCGGTCTGAAATTTCGCCTTCGAGGCGATAGCGCGAGCCGGTGGATGCCATTCGCGGTAATCCTCTATGATGTCTCGATTCCTCGCCATCGAGGCAACATCAGTGGGGGGGAGACAGCATGTTTAGAACAGCGTTGGTTTTTGGCCTGCTCGCGGCGCTCCCTTCGGCGGCATACGCCGCTTCGGACAATGACCTCGCCCAAAAATGTGTTCCGGGGATGCAAGCCCTCCCGCCCAATGGGGCAGTAATCACGTATCAAGCCGGCGGTACCCTCAGCGGCTTTCGTAAGGTATCACCAAGGACGATGGTGCACATTCAGGGCACTTGGGAAGTGAAGGACGGGGTTTTGACTTCCCACTCGTCAGGCGGTGCCGGCGAAGTGACAACTTCCTTCCCGATCCGCATGGACGATGCGGGCAAATGCTATATGACAGTGGACGGAACGGAACGGCCCATCCAGAAGTAACATGGCGGCATTGGCTGCCGATGCGACCGTCAAGCTCTGATGGATGCGCACGAAATTGTCGCGCATGAAATAGACCGCGCCCCGCGCCCCCGATCCCTGGCCTCGGGCGCGGTTTCGGGCTAGCGTCGCCGGCGATTTCCTGCCGCCAAGCCGAGGTCCCATGACGCGCATCGACGTGCATCACCATCTGGTTTCGCCGCGCTCCATCCCGATCCTGAGCGAGCTGGGGACGCTCAACCCCGAGCTCGCCGCCAACATGAACGAGGGCCGCGCGCTCGATGCGATGGAGAAGGGCGGCGTCACCACGGCGATCAACTCGGCGACGACGCCCGTTGGCTTGCCGCGCGCCGAGCGCATCGCCTTCGCCCGCGACAACAACGAGTACCTGGCACGGCTCGTGGCCGATCATCCGGGCCGCTTCGGCATGTTCGCGGCGCTGCCCTTGCCGCATATCGACGCGACGCTCAAGGAAATCGAGTACGCGCTCGATACGCTTCACGCCGACGGCGTCCACATGATCACGAGCTACGACGATCACTGGCTCGGCGACGCCGTGTTCGCGCCGGTGTTCGACGAGTTGAACCGGCGCAAGGCCCTTGTCTACACCCATCCGCATTCGCCCGCCTGCTGCGTTCGGCCGCTCAAGGAAGCGCTCATTCCCGACGCGATCATCGAATACGGCACCGACACGACCCGCGCCATCGCCAACTTCCTCTTCACCGGCACGGCGCGGCGCTGCCCCGATCTGCGCATTATCTGGTCGCATGCCGGCGGCACCATGCCTTATCTGATCTATCGCTTCTTGAAGACCGCCGCCGTCCCGGCGAACGTCAAGCACGTGCCGGAGGGCGTCGTCGCGGAGCTCAAGAAGTTCTATTACGACACGGCGCAATCGGCGCATCCGGTGATGCTCACCGCGCTCAAGCAAGTGGTCGGGCTCGAGCACGCGGCCTACGGCTCGGACTATCCCTGGGGATTTTCGGAATTTTGCGTGCGCGAGCTCGCCGAGGCAGGGGTGTTGAGCGCCGAAGAAATGCGCGGCATCGACTACGCCAACATCCTGCCGCTGTTGCCGCGCTTCAACGCCTAGCAATCCTTTCCGCATGGAGCCGTCGCTCATGAAGCGCAACGCAATTCTCGTCATCGCCGCCGCGGCCATTCTTGGCCTCGCCGGCTGCTCTCATGTGCCGGACGCGATGAACCCGGTTTCCTGGTATCGCCACGTCACCGGCGCGCCGCAGGAGAGCGCTTCGGAGCAAGGCCCGAGCGATCAGAAATTAGCGCAAGGCGGCACCGCGCCCCGCGCCAATCCGACCAGCGTGGCGCCGCCGCCGTCACCGCCGCCAGCGCCAACGGCGGACCAGACCAGCGCCCCCAACTTGAAGCAGCTGGCCGATCAGGCCGGTCAGCTGCTCGCGGGAGCCGAGGCCGACGAGGCGGCGTCGAATCCAGCCGGACCGGGAGCGGCGATGCGCACGCTGCCGCCCGCGCCGACGCCAATGGAAGCGGCAACGGCGCCGGCGGTTGCGCCGACGCCACCGAAGCCTCCGGCGTCGTCCCTCGAAATCGCGCAAATCGGCTTCGGGTCGGGCTCGGCTGTTCTGTCGCAAGCGCGGCGCGCGACGATCGCGGAAATCGTGACGGACTTTAACGAGAAGGGCGGCAGGATCCGGGTCGTCGGACATGGCGGCGCGGCCGGAAAAAATGCCGCGCTGTCCGGCCCCCAACTTGCGCTCCACCGCGCCCAGGCGGTGGAAGCGGCTTTGACTGCCGCCGGCGTGCCCGCCACTTCGATTTTGGTCGAGGCCGCGCCGGCGCCCGAACAGGGTCGCAGCGATGCCGCGCGCGCCGATGTCTATCTCGAGAACTGAGCGTCAGGTTTCAGGCGGAACCGCGAAGCCTTGCGGCTTTTGCCCGGAGCGATGGCGCTCCCACATCGCGAGGTAGGCCGCTTCGATGGCGCGGCAGAACCGCGCGGCATCGAACAGCTTGCCGGCCGCGCGGTTGCGCTCGAGCTTCGCCTTCATCGCGGCGAGCCGGCCGGGGTCGCGCGCGAGATCGAGCGCCACCGACTCGTAGCCTTCGGGCGAATCCGCGATCAGCTCGGGCAAGCCGATGGCCGTAAGCAGGCTTGCCGCGACCCGCGCGGGAAAGGATCTGCCCGCGACGGTGACGAGCGGAAGCCCCGCCCAGAGCGCGTCGCTCGCCGTCGTGTGCGCGTTGTAGGGGAGGGTGTCGAGGAAGAGATCCGCGAGCCGCATCCGCGACAGATGCGCGGGCCAATCGGCCGGCGCCGCGAACACCAGCCGCTCGGGCGCGACGCCGCGCGCCTCGGCCTCGCGCGCTAGATTGGCGCGCGACCATTCATTGTCGGCGTAGAGCCACAGCACGCTGCCTTCGACCGCGGCGACGAGCCGCATCCAGCGCTCGAACATTTCGGGCGTGAGCTTGTAGCCGGCATTGAAGCAGGAAAAGACGAAGCCCCGCTCCGGCAGGCCGTGCTCCGCGCGGCTCGGCGCCGCCGCCGGGATCGCCCGCGCCGCGTCGTTCGCGTAGTAGATCTCGGGCAGGGCGACGATCGCCTCGGTGTAGCAATGCCGCGCCGCCTCGGGAATGACGATTGAATTGGCGACGATGTAGTCGATGAAGGGCGCGCTCATCGTGCCGGGATAGCCGAACCAGTTGACCTGGACGGGCGCGGCGCGGGCGGCGAAGATGGCCGGGCGCCCGTTCTGGGTATAGCCGGAGAGGTCGATCGCGATGTCGATTTCCTCGGCATCGAGGCGCGCGGCCAGTTGCCGATCCGACATCCTGGTTGCGTCGATCGTCCGCTCGAAGGCGGCATCGAGCCGGCGGCGCAACGCGCCGCCGTCGGACGGGTTGAGCGCGACCGCGGTGACGGCGAACCGGGCGCGGTCATGCCGCTCGATCACCCTGGCGATCATGCGCGACACCGGATGCTCGCGAAAATCCGCCGAGACATAGGCGATCCTCAATCGGTCATGCGCCGCGCCGCGCCGCGCGGGCAGACCGCCGCCCGCCGCCGCCATCGCCCGCTTCGCCCTCGCGGCGGCGGCCTGGGCGTGAATCTCCGGATCGTTGACCGCGCCCAGCATGACGAAGGGCTCGATCCGCTCGCCGCGCCGCGTCCGCTCGATCAGGTCGGCGCGGCGCCGCTCGCGGTCGCCCCAGTCGCGAGATCTTGCCCGCGAGGTCGAAGGCCAGGCCGGCGGCCTCGGCATGGCTGGGATCGAGCGCGACCGCGCGATCGCAGCTCGCCAAGGCTTCGGGCAGGCGCTTCAATTCGCCGAGCGCGATGCCGCGGTTGTAGAACGCCTCGGCGAGGCCGGGCTTCAATGCGATCGCCGCGTCGTAGGCGGCGACCGCCTCGGCCGCGCGGCCCAAGCGATGAAGGTCGATGCCGCGATTGTTGTGCGCCTCGGCATAGCCGGGCTGAAGCGCGAGCGCGCGGTCATGCGCGGCCAGCGCCTCCTCGAAACGGCGCAGATCGCGCAAGACATTCCCGCGATTATTGACCGCCTCGGCATCGGCCGGATCGAGCGCCAGCACCCGGTCATAGGCGGCCAGCGCTTGCTCGAACCGGCCCGCGTCGGATAGCAAGCGGCCCGCGTTGTAATGCGCCGCGGCGAAGCCGGGTTGGAGCGTAGCGGCGCGCTCATAGGCTTGGAGCGCCTCGTCCCTGCGGCCGAGCGCCGCCAGCGCGTTGCCGCGATAAAAATGCCCGACGCTCTCGCCCGGCGCGAGGACGGTCACGCGGTCATAGGCGGCGAGCGCCGCCACGTAGCGGCGCATGGCGAGGAGCGCGTGACCCTGGGCGAGCTGCGCGCCGGCATGGCTCGCATCGAGGCTCAGCGCCTCGGCGGCCAGCGCTTCGGCCTCGGCCGGAGCGCCGTTTTCCAGCACGATCGCGGCCAGGCCGACGAGCGCGCCGAGGTGACGGCGATTCGCGGCGACGATCTCGCGGTAGAGCCGTTCCGCGGCCGCGAAATCGCCGCGCCGGTGCGCCGCGGTCGCGGTGGCGTAGAGCTCTTCGGGATTGGGAATGCGATTCTCCGGGTTTCGGTGTTTTACAGCCAGCGCCACTGGCCGATGACGCGGCCCTGGATATAGGCCTCGGCGAGGGTGCGCTCGTAGGATTCGTATTTGGGATTGTCCGAGCCGATCTTGACGCGCATCGGCTCGGTATGGGCGAGCGCCTGCACGCGCTTCACCACGAGGCCGAGCCCGTCCCACACCACGAAGACGCCGGGCGGCGAGGGCGTCCGGTCGCCGGTATCGACGAGCACGCGCTGGCCCGGTTGCAAGGTCGGCTCCATGCTGTCGCCCATCACCGTGATGATGCGCAGCTCGCTGGCGGGCGCGGTCGAATAGAACCGCACCACCTCGCTCGGCAGCTGCCATTCGGCGATCACCCTCTGATTCTCGCCGGTCAGCCCATCGCCCGCCGAGGCGCGCAATTCGAGCTCCTCGATCTTGAGCATGCCGGGCGCGGCCTCTTCGGACTTCGCCCCAACCGCGCGCCCGCGCGATCCGTGGACGCCCGCCAGCGCATAAAGCTCGGCCTCGGCGATGCCCTTGGCGGCGAAGATGGGCGCGAGGCGCTGCGCCAGCTCGAGCGGCAGATGAGGCTTCCGGAAGCGGTCCTCGTAATGCTGATAGCTCGAGCCATGCTCCATGCCCAAGGCATGCGCGACCTCGCGGATGGAAAGCCCCGCGCGCTGGCGCAGCAGCTTCAAGCGGCGGGAAATCGGCGATGGCTCGACCATATTTTTATTATACACGCATCCGCCATACAGCGCCAAACGCTCTTTCACTGGACACTTGAACGCAACTAGCGTATCAAACGTATATTGCGTTGGCCGGGGCCAGGTCGCGGAGGGGGACAGATGCATGGACTAAGGCTCCGGCGCAAATTCGCGCCCCGATTGAGGAACATTTCAAGAACTCAATCCCATTCAAGCGGAATTGCAATGGGATTCTTCGCCAAACGGCAGAGTTTTCCACCGGAAAATCGGCGCTGTGCGTACATCGCCGCGGAACGCTGGCCGCCCGGCCGGGCGCCCTATTGCGGCGCGGCCGTCGTGCCGGGCTCGTCCTACTGCGCCGAGCACGCCGCGCTGTGCCTGCTCGATCCGGCGAGCGAGGCCGGAGCGGCGTTGACTCGCGAGCAGGCCCGCGCCGCCGCGAGCGCGCCGCCGCCGGATTTGCCGCTGCTGCACGCCGTCGCCGCCCCCGAGCCCGAGGATGGCGACGACGCGATCGAGGATTGGCGGCCGATGCCAGCAACCAGGGACGAGGAGGACGAGGGATGAAAGCCAATCGAGCAAGGCGGGCGAAAAATGGCGCCGGCGAAACCAAGACCACCGATCCGCTCGCGCCCTCGGCGGAGCGTCTTGCGCATGGGCTGATCGAGCGTCTCCCTCACGCGATCGCCGACGAGGACGGGCGCCCGGCGCAGCCGCTTCGCGCGCGCGACACCATCGACGCGATGCTGCGAAGGGGCACGATCACCGAGGCGATGCGCCAGGCGTCCGAGAATTTTCGCGCGCTCTTCGCGACGGCGCAACTCGAGACCTTGCGCGCGGCCGATCTGTCGCGCCTCGCCGACGGCGTGCGCGACCTGCCGATCACGCTGCGCCAGGCCGAGGCGAGAAAGCGCGTCTGGCTCGCCTTGAAGGCGCTCGGCGGAATCGCGTCGCCCGCGGGCTCCTGCGTGTGGCATGTCATCGGCTGCGAATGGACGCTCAAGGACTGGGCGCTGCGCCAGGGCTGGAACGGCATCGCGCTCAGGCCCGAGGCCGCGTCGGGGATCTTGATCGGCTCCTTGGGAATCCTCCAGGCGCATTTCGGGCTGTGAATGGCCCCCTATTCCTGTTTCGTTCATTTTTCGCTTGACCAACTACGATTGCAATGCTATAAAAATGGCACACTGAGATTGTTGGCCCGGGACGCGATCCCGGGTTTTTTATTGTCCCCCAAGACCGGCCGCCGCGCCGGGCTTTTGCTTTCCCGCGACCGCGCGAAGCCAAGGGAGACTTTATGACGCCACGCCAGCAAATCTTCGTCGAGGAATATCTGATCGACTTGAACGCCACCCAGGCGGCGATCCGCGCCGGCTACGCGCCGCACTCGGCGCAACCTTATTCCTCGACCCTGTTGAGCACACCGGAGATCGCGGCGGCGGTGCAAGCGGCGATGGACGCGCGCGCCCGACGCACCGGCATCACGGCCGAGCGTGTGATCGAGGAGCTGGCGCGCATCGCTTTCGCCGACATCCGGCTTCTGGCCGATTGGGGACCGGCGGGCGCCGCCGTCAAGCCGGGCTCGGCGATCGCCGACGAGGCCGCCGCCGCCATCGCCAGCCTCCGCGAGATCGACACCGAAGACGGCAAGCGCGTCGCCCTCGCCACCTTCGACAAGAAGAAGGCGCTCGACACCCTGGCCGGAATATTGGGCCTCGGCGTCGCGGCGCGGCGGCGGCGCGCAGCGCAACCGGCATGAAGAAGCGCTACCGCGAATTCGTGGCGGCCTATCTGATCGACCTCGATGCGGTGAAGGCCGCGATCCGCGCCGGCTATTCGGAGCGCAACGCCCACAGCAATTCCTACCGCCTCTTGCGCATCCCTGAGATCGCCGCCGCGGTCGAGGAGGGCCTGGCCGCGCGCCGCGAGAACACCCGCGCCACCGCCGACCGCGTGCTCGAGGAATATGGCCGCATCGCCTTCGCCGATATCCGGCACTTCGCCGACTGGACCGAGGACGGCGTGCTGCAGCCTCGCCGCCAAGGAAAAGCTCAGCGACGCCGATGCCGGGGCCATCCACGAGGTGCAGCCGAACGGCAAGGGCGCCAAGCTCAAGCTCTACGACAAGCAGGCGGCGCTCGACCGTCTCGCCCGCCATCTCGGCTTGTTCGATCCGCATGCGCGATTGTCGCCGCAGGATCAAACCGTCGACGGCAAGGCGGCGCGCGACGAGCTGCGCGAGCGGCTGATGCGCCACTTCAAAAAAGCCGGCACGGAATGACCGGATGGACCCTGCCCTTGAAGCGCTGTTGGCCTCGTTGCCTGCGGAGAAGCGCGAGGCCGCGCTCGCGAGCCTGAGCGATCGGGACGCGACCGAGTGGCGCGACAATTGGCGTAACTGGGCGCGGCCGTCGCAACTGCCGCCCGAAGGCGACTGGCGGGTGTGGCTGCTGCTCGCCGGCCGCGGCTTCGGCAAGACCCGGTCGGGCGCGGAATGGGTGCGCGAGCTGGTCGAGGCGGGCGCGGCGCGGCGCGTGGCGCTCATCGCGCCGACGGCTTCGGATGCGCGCGACGTGATGGTCGAAGGCGTGAGCGGCATGCTGAGCGTGGCGTCGCCCCATTGCCGGCCGCTCTACGAGCCGTCGAAGCGGCGCTTGACCTGGCCCAACGGCGCGCAGGCGACGCTCTATTCCGCCGACGAGCCCGAGCGCTTGCGCGGGCCGCAATTCGATGCCGCCTGGTGCGACGAGCTCGCCGCCTGGCGCTATCCGCAAGCGTGGGACATGCTGATGCTGGGCTTGCGGCTGGGCGCGCATCCGCGCGCCATCGTCACGACGACGCCGAAGCCGGTGCTGCTCGTCCGCGCGCTCCTGGCCGCGCCCGGTTGCGCGGTCACGCGCGGCAGGACGCTCGAGAACGCCGCCAATCTCAGCGCCTCCTTTCTCGCCGCGGTCCTTGGGGCTTACGCGGGCACGCGGCTCGGCCGCCAGGAACTCGATGCCGAGCTCTTGGACGACGCGGACGGCGCGCTGTGGCGGCGAGACGCGATCGAGCGCCTCCGCGTCGCGCGCGCGCCCGAATTGCGCCGCGTCGTCGTCGCGATCGATCCCGCCGCCACGAGCGGCGAGGATGCCGACGAAACCGGCATCGTCGTCGCCGGCGCCGGCCAGGACGGCGCGTTCTATGTGCTGGACGATCTCTCCGGGCGCTATCGCCCCAACGCATGGGCGGCGCGCGCGGTGGCGGCTTATCGCAGCCACGCGGCCGACCGCATCGTCGCCGAGGTCAACAATGGCGGCGAGATGGTCGAGGCCATGCTGCGTATCGTCGATCCGAGCGTCGCCTATCGCGGCGTCCATGCCGCGCGCGGGAAATCGGTGCGCGCCGAGCCCGCCGCCGCGCTCTACGAGCAGGGCCGCGCGCACCATGTCGGCGCCTTTCCCGCGCTCGAGGATCAGATGTGCGGCTTCACCGGCGATCCGGCGGCGCGGCACGCGGCCTCGCCCGACCGGGTCGATGCCCTCGTCTGGGCCTTCGCCGAGCTGACGGGCGGCGGCGATCCCGCCATTCTCGATTATTACCGCGCGCTCGCGCGCTAAGTCTATCCGCATTCATGCCCGCGAAATCGGGCATCCAGAGCGGCTGCACTGGGTTCCCGCTTTCGCGGGAACGACGAAGAAAGATTTTTGCCGTCATCTCGTTCCAGGAGAAACCGATGCAGGAAGGCTTCATCGCGCGCCTGGCGCGCGGCATCGGCGCCGCCGTCAAATCCACTTCCTGGTTCGGGCCGCAGGCGCCGCTGCCGCCGATGGCGCCGCCCGACGTGGCGGGCCGCCAATTCGACTATCCCTTCGGCTTCAATCTCGCGATCGGGCCGCGCGTCAACGAGCCGACCGGGTTTCGCGAGCTGCGCGCGCTCGCCGATTCCTACGATCTCCTGCGCAGCGTCATCGAGACCCGCAAGGACCAGATCGAGCGGCTGTCCTGGTCGATCCGGCCGCGTAATTTCGCGGCCGCCGGCGCCGCCGGTGGAGCGGGCGCCGGCAAACAAATCAGCCCCTCCGATCCGCGCATCGCGGCGCTGACCGCGTTCTTCCAGCGTCCCGACAAGGCGCATTCCTGGACGACCTGGCTCAGGATGCTGCTCGAGGATCTGCTGGTGATCGACGCGCCGACGCTCTACCTGCGGCGGACGCGCGGCGGCGCCCTCTGGGCGCTCGAGCCCTTGGACGGGGCGACGGTCAAGCGCCTGATCGACGATTGGGGCCGCACGCCGGCGCCGCCCGCGCCGGCCTATCAACAGATTTTGAAGGGCATGCCGGCGGTCGATTACACCGCCGACGAGCTGATCTACGCGCCGCGCAACGCGCGCATCCACAAGGCCTATGGCTTCTCGCCGGTGGAGCAGGTGCAGATGAGCGTCTCGATCGCGCTGCGCCGGCAGATCTATCAGCTTCAATATTACACCGAGGGCAACATCCCCGAGGCGTTGATCGGCGTGCCCGAGACCTGGAACCCGGATCAGATCAGGCAGTTCCAAGCCTATTGGGACAGCATCAACGCCGGCGACACGGGCGAGCGGCGGCACGCCAAGTTCGTGCCCGGCGGCGTCGCCAAGACCTTCATCCCGACGCGCGAGCCGGCGCTGAAAGACGTGTTCGACGAGTGGCTGGCGCGGGTCGTCTGCTTCGCGTTCTCGATCCCGCCGACCCCGTTCGTGCAGCAGACCAATCGCGCGACCGCGGACACGGCGCAAGAGGCGGCGCTGACCGAAGGCTTGGTGCCGCTGCAGAACTGGGTGAAGGGGCTCGTGGACGGCGTGCTCGCGGAGGAGTTCGCCGCGCCCGATCTGGAATTCGCGTGGAGCGCGGACAAGGCGGCCGACCCGGCCGACATCGCCAAGATCGCGACCTCTTACGTCGCCTCGGGGATCAAGACGGTGAACGAGGTGCGGGGCGAGCTGGGCCTGCCGCCGGTGCCGGGCGGCGACCGCGCGGTGTTCGTTACCGCGCAGGGGCCGGTGGCGCTCGACGGCGCGGAAAAGCTACTGCGTTTCAACCCAAACCACTACGGCCCCGGACCTCAAGGCGGCCAGTTCGCGCCGAGCGGAGAAGGCGGCGATGGCGGCGGCGACGGAAGCTTAGACCCGCTCGACATCGGCGGCGATGGCGGGGATGACGACGGTTCGGACGGCAGTGACGACGCGGGCGATGATGAGCCGGATGTGGGCTCGAACGATGATAGCGGTTTAGACGACGACAGCGGGGACGACGATCCGGTCACACCGGCCAACAACTTGCCGGACGCAAATCCCGATCCCGGAACCGCCGGCGGCGATCCGGAACTCGTTCCCGCGAGCTCCACGGGGATGCAACTTCCTTATGCCCAAGTGGCGGAACTCGTCCGTGAGAACAATGTTTCCGATCAAAGCAATGAGCTTATGCTCGCGATCATCTGGCAAGAAAGCAGTTTCTACCCTTCCGCGAAAAACAATTTTGGAACCGCGAGCGGTTCTCATGGGCGTTACTCAAGCCGCTTTCGCGGACGCCACGTCCAATTACGAGGGCTTTCCAACCGTAGGGGGCCAGATCGATATTTTCGATCCGGCGACGAACGTTCAGCTAGGTTCGGCATATCTCCAAATCCTAATCGACCGAAATCACGGAGATTTGCAAGCAGCGCTGGCACAGTACGGGCCGACGCCTCCCTACCCCGACGGTATACTCGCAGCCGCAAATGCCTTAGAACAGGATCCTTCTGATCCGATGGCCGTGCTTAAACGGGTACTCCACAAATGAAACGCAACAATCCGAGCGTTCGCGCCATGTGGCTTGCGCTTGCACTGGTTCTTTGTTGTGGCGTCGCGAAATCCGAAACGGTTGCACATAGACGGGCTCAGTTGGTCGCGCACCCGCAGCTTCTGGCGCGAGCCATTGGGCAATTAGGCGACAGAACCTTTCTTGTCGATATCGCCGATGGACCATTGAAGTCGGTATCGCGGAAAAAGCTGCTCAATCGCACCTTGGATATTCGTTGCATGAAAGGCTGCAGCGGGAAAGTTGCCTATCACGAGGATTTCGTCCAACCGCCTCTGGGCGTCTTTAGGCTTTCGGACCTCGCCAGCCAGTTCGTCATCCTATCGGTGGGTGGCAGCGCTTATTTCGTTCGCGTTTACGATGTCGGCGGTCCAGGGATAAAAAAGATTTTCGACGAAGGAACGAAGGCCCCGCCGCAATTCACCTACGGTGCCGATGGCGCCCTCACGATTTTGACAACCGATGGTAATAATGTGACCCACAGATGGAAGTGGAACGGGACGGAGTATCAGGGCGAGGACGGCGCCGGGGTCAAGTACCCCAGCGACCCCGAGAAAAAGTGATCCACGGCTGATCGGCCTATTGGGACAGCATCAACGCCGGCGACACGGGCGAGCGGCGGCACGCCAAGTTCGTGCCCGGCGGCGTCGCCAAGACCTTCATCCCGACGCGCGAGCCGGCGCTGAAAGACGTGTTCGACGAGTGGCTGGCGCGGGTCGTCTGCTTCGCGTTCTCGATCCCGCCGACCCCGTTCGTGCAGCAGACCAATCGCGCGACCGCGGACACGGCGCAAGAGGCGGCGCTGACCGAAGGCTTGGTGCCGCTGCAGAACTGGGTGAAGGGGCTCGTGGACGGCGTGCTCGCGGAGGAGTTCGCCGCGCCCGATCTGGAATTCGCGTGGAGCGCGGACAAGGCGGCCGACCCGGCCGACATCGCCAAGATCGCGACCTCTTACGTCGCCTCGGGGATCAAGACGGTGAACGAGGTGCGGGGCGAGTTGGGCCTGCCGCCGGTGCCGGGCGGCGACCGCGCGGTGTTCGTGACCGCGCAAGGGCCGGTCGGGCTCGAGGGCGAAGCACCTGACGTGCGAAGCCAAACAAAGACCGATGGCGCGGGCAGCGCGGAGGAGCTCGCGCGCCTCAATCCCAATCACTATGGGCCTGGACCGAAGGGCGGCCAGTTCGCGCCGAGCGGCGAAGGCGGCGATGGTCTCGGCGGCGACGAGGATAGCGGGGATGATGCGGACGACGGCGGCGCTTCCGACGACAGCGACGACGACGACGATCAAACCGACGATGACAGCGCAGCTTCGCCCGAGCAGGTCGCGCAGGAGGAAGAAGAGGAGGATAATCTCCTCGATCCTAATGCGGTGGCGCAAGCGTCATGGAATGCACAGATCAACGCGTTGCGTCAGGTCGATCCCAATAACCCGGCGCTCGCCTATGTAGCGCCGCCGGGCTGGGTGCCGAGCGGAGCCGAACTCGCCAACCTTAACGCCACGATCCAAGCCGCCGCCATTCAGCGCGTCACTGATGCCGTCATGCCGGGAGGCGTGCCGATCGGTGAGGAGGGAAGCAGCCCAAATGTTCGCGAGCTTCCCGGTGGCCTTGAAGCCGCACAGAACTTGTTCGATTATATACGGGTTGGAGGAACCGTCACCCCGAGTAGCGGTCCCGGTGTCACCGTGGTCGAACTTCCTGGGGGCGGCAGCTATGTGACTTTCCGGCCGGAATCGGATAGCGATTCACCAGCGATAGATTTCAATGTGCCCGGTGTGACATTCAAGAGAATCCATTTTCCGTGAGCATCAGAGCAGAACCCCGTTCGAGGAGTAATCGCGATGGCCGGTGAACAACCAAGTTCCGCAACCGATAAGGAATGGAGCCAAAGCATTGCCCAATTGGTGGCTGATTCGCTTGTGAGAGCAAAGCTCATCGATCAAAGCGATTTCGACCGTGCGGTTGCTATAGCTGCGCAGGATATATACGTCCGCCTGGCGATGCAGGATCGTCCGGGCGCATCAAAGACGGATTAGAGCGAAATCGTTCAAAGAGAGGGCGCGGTGTCTACCAAGCCTTTTGCCAGATATACCCCCGACCCGGAGTGGAGCCGAAGCATTGCCCAATTCGTAATCGCCGGGATGGTGACGGCGAAGCTCTTACCTAAAAGCGATTTCGCTCATACCGCCGCTGTTGCTGCGGAGGAGATTTACGCTCGCCTGACGACGCGAGACCGTCCTAAAGTGCCGGCCGATCGGGATTCGAGCGGAGCCGCCGAGACGGAGTGGAGCTAAGCGATGGCGCCGTTGGTGGCAAATGGATTGCTGCAGGCAAAATTGATTTCTCCGAGCGGTTTCGACCGCGCGCTTGCAATTGCCGCGGAGGAGATTTTCGTCCATCTGATTACGCGGGACTATCCCGGCACCGAGAACGATCACTAAGGCCCGCGCCGGCCTATCAGCAGATTTTGAAGGGCATGCCGGCGGTCGATTACACCGCCGACGAGCTGATCTACGCGCCGCGCAACGCGCGCATCCACAAGGCCTATGGCTTCTCGCCGGTGGAGCAGGTGCAGATGAGCGTCTCGATCGCGCTGCGCCGGCAGATCTATCAGCTTCAATATTACACCGAGGGCAACATCCCCGAGGCGTTGATCGGCGTGCCCGAGACCTGGAACCCGGATCAGATCAGGCAGTTCCAAGCCTATTGGGACAGCATCAAGTGTAATCGTCAGGCGCTCCGCCGTTGTTTCGCTTCGCACGGCGGCTCGGCCCTGAAGGCTCGGGCCTCGCCTGTGCTACGCATTTCTTTCGCTTCGCACGACGGCTCGGCCGTGAAGGCTCGGGCCTCACCTGTGCCACGCGAGGCGCCCTGGGGCGCCTTTTTTATTGCCCGCAAGGAAAGAGAGGGACGCGATGAAAGTCTTCCTGCCGATCCACAAGATCGACCAGGCGCAGCGCATGGTCTTCGGCTACGCCACCACCGAGGCGCTCGATGCCCATGGCGAGGTGGTCAAGCGCGCCGCGATCGAGGCGGCGCTGCCCGATTACATGCGCTTCGCCAATATCCGCGAGATGCACCAGCTCTCGGCCGTGGGCGTCGCCAAGGAGGCCGATCTCGACGACAAGGGCCTGCACCTCGCCGCCAAGGTGGTCGATGACGACGCCTGGGCCAAGGTGCGCGAGGGCGTCTATAAGGGCTTCTCGATCGGCGGGCGGGTGACGACGCGCGATCCCGCCGACCGCACCATCATCACCGGCATCGAGCTGCACGAGATCAGTCTCGTCGATCGCCCCGCCAACCCGCAAGCGTTGATCGAGACCTATAAGGTGTGGGACCGCGAGGCCGCCGAGAAGATGGGCGCGCGCAACAGCCGGGCCGATCTCGCGCTCATCCAGGCGGTTCACGACCACGCAGTGGCGCTCGGCGCGTCTTGCCCGGGCGCCGACGACGCGCCCGACGACAACGATGCCGAGGACATCGAGGACGCGGCCGCGACCGATAATCTCGCGAAGCGCGCCGTGCTGGTAAAGCTCGCGCGGATTTCCGACCGCATGGCGGCCTTGGCCCAGACCGTCGCCGAGCAGGGCCGGCTGCTGCGCCGTCTCGCCGATGAGCCGGCGCCGCCCAAGCACGCTTCCGCCCGCGCGATCGAGAAATCGCGCGACGGCGCCTTCGAAGCCGAGGACGCAGGCCCCGAGACCGCGCTCGACGCGATCAAGAAGGCGCACCGCAATCCCATCCGTCTCGGCCTCGGGTAGAGCGGCGCCGTTTTTTCGTAACTTTCCCCCAGCCCCGCGTAGCACGGCCCAATCGCCGATCCAGCGATTCGGCGTCGTGCGAAGCTATTTCAAGAACGGAGTTCATCATGACTGTCGAATCGCTAAAGACCTTGGCCGCCTTCAAGGCGGCGCAGCAATCGCCGATGTCCGATCCGCTCTACGCGCTGTTGCGCAAGAGCAGCACCTATGCCGAGAGCAGCTCGGCGACCTCGGGCCTCACCTTCTACGATCTCGAGCCGGGCGCGAAGCTGCTCTTTCCGGTGCTGACCCCATTGCGCAACGACATCCCGCGCGTCACGGGCAAGGGCGGCATCCAGGCGAATTGGCGGGCCATCACCGGCATCAATACCGCCGCGGTGCGCGCGGGGATTTCCGCCGGCAACCGCGGTGGCGTGATCGCGGTGACGACCGCCGATTACAACGCGGTCTATAAAGGCATCGGCCTCGAGGCCAATGTCGATTTCGAGGCGGTCTATGCCGGCCAGGGCTTCGACGATCTGCGCGCGGTCGCGGCGCAGACCTTGCTCGAATCCCTGATGCTGCAGGAAGAGCAGATCATCCTCGCCGGCAATGCCGGCCTCGCGCTGGGCACCACGCCGACGCCTTCGCTCAGCGCGTCGGCCTCGGGCGGAAGCCTCGCCACAAGCACGCTCAGCGTGATCGCCGTCGCCTTGACCCTCGACGGCCTCATCAACTCGACCATCGCGGGCGGCATCCCCGGCCAGATCAATCGCACCAATGCCGACGGCTCGAGCGACACTTTCGGCGGCGGCTCTGCCAAGAAGTCGGCCAACGCCACGGTCTCGGTCACCGGCTCCACCGGGTCGGTGGCGGCGACGGTCGCGCAAGTGCCGGGCGCGGTGGGCTATGCCTGGTTCTGGGGCGCCGCGTCCTCCGAGGTGCTGGGCGCGATCACGACGATCAACAGCGTCTCGATCACCGCCGCGGCCGCGGGCACGCAAACCGCCGCCTCGCTGGGGACGGCCGATAACAGCCAGAACGCGCTCGTCTTCGATGGGCTGCTCACCCAAGCCTGCAACAGCAGCTTGAACGCCTATTTCGCGGCGCAGCCCACCGGCACCGTCGGCACGGGCACGCCGCTCACCGCCGACACCGAGGGCGGCATCGTCGAGTTCGACACCGCGCTCAAGTCGTTCTGGGACAATTACCGCCTGTCGCCGACCACGATCTACGTCTCGTCGCAGGAGATGCTCAATCTCCACAAGAAGATCCTGCAAGGCGGCACGACCACGGCGTCGCGCTTCGTCTTCAGCGCCGATCAGGGCGCGGTGCTGGGCGGCATGGCGGTGCGCAGCTACCTCAACAAGTTCAGCATGTCGGGCGCGGTCGAAATCCCGATCAAGCTGCACCCGAACATGCCGCCGGGCACGGTGCTGTTCTTCACGAAGACGCTGCCTTATCCGCTCTCCAACGTGCCCAACACGGTGCAGATCCGGACGCGCAGCGAGTATTACCAGATCGAGTGGCCGCCGCGCGCGCGCCGCTACGAATACGGCGTCTATGCCGACGAAGTGCTGCAGAACTACGCGCCCTTCGCCTTCGGCGCGATCACCAATATCGGCAACGGGTGATCCTCGTTCACCCTCTCCTCCCAATGGGAGGAGAGGGAAGGGAGAGCAGGGCCAATGAAGACAAGGGGACTTATGTGATGGCCACCGGCGATCTCACCACCATCGCGGACGTGAAGGCGTATCTCTCGCCGCCCTTGACGACGACGAGCGACGACACGTTGCTGCAAAGCCTCGTCACCGCGGCGAGCCAGTTCATTCAGAGCTGGCTCAACCGCACCATCGCTGAAGCCTCCTATGCCGACACGCGCAACGGCACCGGCGGCACGCGACTCTTCTTGCGCAACCGGCCGGTGACCGCGGTGTCGTCGCTGACGATCGACGGCGTCGCGATCGCGCCTTCCAATCCGCCGCCCTTAGGCGCCGGCTATCTCTTCGACGACGGCTCCATTTATCTCGTCGGCCGGATATTCGCGAAGGGCGCGCAGAACGTGCGGATCGCCTACACCGCGGGCTTTGCCGCGACGCCGCCCGAGCTGGCGCAGGCCTGCATCGAAGCTCGTCGCCCTGCGCTACAAGGAGCGCGACCGCATCGGCCAGGCCTCGAAGACCCTCGGCGGCGAGGTGGTGGCGTTCCAGCAAAAGGACATGCCGGCCGACGTCGCCACCTTGCTCGATCAATACCGCAATTTGGTGCCGGTGTGAGCGCGATCCGCCTCGATATCCTCGGCGCGGACACGGTTGCGGCGAGGCTCGCCGGCCTGCCGGCCGGCTTGCGCCAGCGCGTCGGAGGCGCGCTCGATACGCTGTCGCAGGCGCTCTATGCGCGCGTCCTGGAAAAATTGAGCGGCGAGGTGGTGAAGCCGGGCAGCGGCCGGCTCGCCGCCAGCATCGAGCGCGACACCGACGGGCTCTCGGCCAGCGTCGGGTTCGATCCCGCTACGGTGCCTTATGGCGCGGCGCTCGAATTCGGGGCGAGCATCCCGGCCCAGTTGATCGAGGCCAAGAACGCGAAGGCGCTCGCTTTCGCGGTCGGCGGCCAGATGGTTTTCGCCAAGCGCGCGATGCATCCCGCTTTTACCCTGCCGGAGCATTCCTTCCTGCGCTCGGCGCTCGCCGAGATGGCGCCCGACATCCTGGCCGGCATCGACGCGGCCGTCGCCGAGGCGGTGAGCCCATGATCCGCGAGCCGATTTACGAAGCGCTTTTCGCGCTCGTCTCGGGCTCGGCGAGTTTCGCGACGGCGAGCCGGCGTCTCCGGCATTGGAGCGATGTCGGCGCGGCCGAGCAGCCCGCTCTCTTCATGGCGCAGAAAAGCGAGACCGCCGAGGAGCGGGCGCCGCTACCGGTGAAGTGGCGCGCGATGGTCGATTTTTACGTCTATGCCCAGGCGCCCGACGAGCTGACCGCGCCCGCGATCGCGCTGAACCCGCTCATCGACGCGATCGAGGCGGCGCTCGCGCCGCCCGCCTCGTCGAACGTCCAGACGCTCGGCGGCCTCGTCAGCCACGCCTGGATCGCCGGCAAGATCGAAACCGACGAAGGCGTGCTCGGCGGCCAGGCGGTCGCGATCGTGCCCATCGAGATTCTCGTCAGCGGGTAATTCACTCAGGAGGAACTGCCATGTTTGCTTTCGGCTCGGGCGTGCTCATGGGCTTGCGCACCGACATCGCCAACGCGACGCCGGTCAATTTCGGCCTCATCCAGGAGGTGCTGCTCGATTTGCAATTCACCTCGAAGGAGCTTTACGGCCAGTACCAGTTTCCGGTCGCGGTCGCGCGCGGCCAAGGCAAGGCGACCGGCAAGGCCAAGATGGCGCAGGTCTCCGGCCTCGCCTTCAACAATCTCTTCTTCGGCGCCAGCGTCGCCTCGGGCCAGCTCGCCACCGCTTACGGCGAGGCGCAGACCGTGCCCTCGTCATCGCCCTACACGGTCTCCGCGACCAACGCCGCGACCTGGGCCGACGATTACGGCGCGGTTTATGCCGCGACCGGCCTGCCGCTCGCGAAGGTGGCGAGCGCGCCCGCCGCCGGCCAATACAGCGTCGCCTCGGGCGTCTATACCTTCAACTCGGCGGACGCGGGCAAGGGCGTCCTGCTCTCTTATACCTACACAGTCTCGGGCGCGGGCCAGCAATTCACCCTCGCCAATCCGCCGATGGGCACGACGCCGAGCTTCCAGGCGCAGCTCTATACGAGCTTCCAGGGCAAGCCCGCCAACGTGAAGCTCTTCAACTGCGTCTCCTCGAAGCTCAGCTTCGCGACCAAGCTCGAGGACTTCACCATCCCCGAGATCGATTTCGACATCTTCGCCGACGCCGCCGGCAACGTGCTGCAATGGTCCTTCGCGGAGGCGTCGTGAACTTACGGCGCGCTTCGCACGCCTGCGCCAACCCTGCTCGCGCGACCTAGGTTGGCTAGGCGGTGGTCGCGCGAGCAGAAAACCACGGAGCGAAAATGACAACCATCCGAATCTCGGCGCGGGAATTCGCGCTTCGCCCGCTGACGCTCGGCCAGTTGCGCGAGATCCTGCCGGCCTTCGCGCGCGCCGCCGGCCTCGCCAAGGAGGAGGCGATCGACGCCGCGATCGACATCCTCGCCGCGGCGCTGTCGCGCGATGCGCCCGAGATGACCAGGGACGCCCTGCTCGATGCCGAGATGCTGCCTTCCGAGCTGGTCGCGGCAATCGACACGATCGCCCGGCTCTCGGGTCTCGTGATGGAATGAGCCGTGGCGAGGCCGCGATCGACTGGGGCAGCCTCTATGGGCTTCTCGCCACGTCCTGCGGCTACACCTATCCGCAAATCGACGCGATGAGCTTGTGCCAAGTGCGAGAGCTGCTCGGATATTGGCGGGCGCATCCGCCGGTTCATCTTCTCCTCGCCGCGGCGTTGGGCGCGCATGCCAAGGCGGCGCCGCCGCAAGATTTCGCCGCGCTGATGGCGCTGGCGCCGGGCGGCGCGCTCAAGGCGAAAGGCAGGGTGTGAATGGCCGACGACCAGATCGAAGTCCAGATCACCGCCGATACCTCGGATCTCGAGGACGGCTTGCAGCGCGCCGGCGCGGCGGTCGCGGCGACCTTCGACGGCATGAGCGCGGCGACGCAACAGGTCGATGTGAATTTCGATCAGCTCGGCGGCACCGTCGTCAACAACGGCGTCCTCGTCCAGGCCGCGATGCAGGGATGGGAAAAATCCCTCCAGCCGATCACAGCCGCGATCGACAAGACGATCAACGGCATGATCCTGGGCACCGAGACCTGGCGGCAGGCGGTGGCGCGCCTGGGCGCCGGCCTCGTCGCCGACGAGGCCGACAATGTCGTGAAGATGGTCGCGAACTGGGCGGCGAGCGAGCTCGCCAAGACCGCGGCGACCGAGGAGGGCGTGGCCGAGCGCAGCGCGGCCGAGGCGAGCGGCAGCGGCGCCTCGTTGGTCGCCGACGCGCTCGGCGCCATTAAGGCGATCACCAGCGACGCGGCGCAAGCCTTCGCCGGGGTGTTCGCGTTCCTGGCGCCCGAATTGGGTCCGGCGGCGGCGGGACCGGCGGCGGCGGCGCAAGCGAGCGTGCTCGCGGTCGCGGGCGAGGTGGTGTCGGCTTCCGGCGGATTGTGGAGCGTGCCTTCCGACATGCTGGCGATGGTTCACGCGCAAGGAACCATCCTGCCGCCCTCGATCGCCGGTCCGATGCGGAGTTTCTTCGCCGGCGGGGCCGGCGCCTCGAACGGCGTCGGCGACAATTACAGCATCACCATCCAGGCGCTCGATACCCAGACCGGCGCGCAATTCCTCAAGAACAACGCGTCGATCATCGTTCAGGCGCTCCAGCTTCAGCAGCGCAATGGAGGCTTGCAGCCGTCGGCTTTCGGCTGACTTAGGTTTTCCACGCGGCGCTCGTAGCCGCCACGCCAACCCTATGCGCGCCGCGTGGGTTGGCGGTGCTGGCCAAGCGGCGCGAGTAGCCTCAACCATGTCCACTCAAGTCTTCCCCTCCCTCGCCGGCCTCGGCTGGAATGTCTCGCGCAGCGAGATCTGGAAAACCCGCAACCAGCAGTCGATCGGCGGCAAGGAAACGCGGCTCGCGGATTGGTCTTACCCGCGTCACCAGTGGACGCTCACTTTCGACTTCCTCCGGCAGGGCACGCTGTCGGGCGCGAGCTACGCCGAATTCGCGGAAGTGGCGGCGTTCTTCGATCTGCGCTCGGGCATGTATGACAGCTTTCTCTATCGAGACGCCGACGACAATGCGGTGACGGGGCAAGGCATCGGCACCGGCGACGGCACGACCACGAGCTTTCAGCTGGCGCGCGCCTTCGGCGGCTTCGCCGAGCCCATCCTCGCGCCCGATGTCGTGAGCCATGTCTACCGCGCCGGCACCGATCATTCCGATTGGACCGTCGCCGCCTGGGGAAGCTCGACGCCCGGCGTCGTCACCTTCTCGGCGGCGCCGGGCGCGGGCCAGGCGATCACGGCGGACTTCACTTACTATTTCCCGTGTCGCTTCGCCGCCGATCAACTCGATTTCGAGAAGTTCATGGCGGCGCTCTATCAGCTCAAGAAAGTCTCGTTTGTCTCCATAAAATAGCGGCGATCGCGCTGCGCAAGACGCCTCGGCCCTGAATCTTCGGGCCTCGACTTTGCGCGCGCATCGCCGCGTTGGCGCGGTGTCCCATGAAACTCTGGACCTTCATCTTCCCCGATCCGGCGGCCGCGCTGCAATCGGCGCGCGTCGCGGCACCCGATCGCACGAGCGCCTGCATCCTGATGAGCGGATTCTTCGACCTGCCGGCGCGGCTCATCTGCCAGGCTTCGGGTGCGGTCGCTGCCGACGCGCCGAAGATTGTATCGGTGATTCCCAGGTCGCGCTCTCAAATGTCCGCTGAAAGCTCCTTATGAAGCCCGCCAGCCCCGAGCTCCTGGCGCTGCTCGCCACGCGGCAATTCTATGTCGCCGATCTCTACACTTTCGCCGGCGGCAATCTCGGCTCGAATGTGCTGCGCTTTTGCGGCGGCGACCAGGACGTCTCGGCCAACGGCTTTACCTATTCGGCGGGCGCCCAGACCGGGCCTTATTTCGATCGCCAGGACAACAAGGCCAAATGCCATTGGAAGGTCGGGGTCGAGGTCAACACCCTCGTCTTCGACGTGCTGCCCGGCTCGTCCGAGCTGTTCGGCGCGCCGTTCCAGCAGGCCGTGGTCTATGGGTTGTTCGATGGTGCGGAGCTTACGCTCGAGCGGGCGTACATGCCCACTTACGGCGACACCGCGGCGGGCACGGTGGTCTATTTCGTAGGAAGGGTCGCGGCGATCGACGCCGGGCGCTCCGTCTGCACCTTCTCGGTCAACTCGCATCTGGAGCTTT
Source organism: uncultured Alphaproteobacteria bacterium (assembly GCA_963803265.1). Classification (GTDB taxonomy): domain Bacteria; phylum Pseudomonadota; class Alphaproteobacteria; order ATCC43930; family CGMCC-115725; genus CAIKMD01. Next base: position 228,980 of record CAWDLZ010000013.1, read on the forward strand.
TGAACCTCCAGCTGCCGCGCAATCTCTTCCAGGCCGGCTGCGTCAACAATCTCGGCGATGCCGCTTGCGGGGTGAACCTCGAGGATTTCGTCACCACCGGGACGGTCGGCTCGGGCTCGACCAACGGCGTCATCAACGCCTCGATCTCGGGCTCGTTCGGCGCCGGCACTTTCGACAACGGCAAGATTCTCTTCACCTCGGGCGTCCTCGAGGGATTGTCGCAGACGGTGAAGAGCTGCGCCTTCGGCTCGCCCGACGTGATTACGCTCCTCGGTTATTTCCCGACCGCGCCGTCCTCAGGCGACAGCTTCAAGCTCTACTATGGCTGCGACAAATCGAACGACGTGACGGTCAGTTTCACCGCCTCGACCGGCGCGGCGGTGGGCGACACCGGCCTTTATGGGATATCGAACGGCAACGTGCCGGTGGGCGCGTTGGTTCTCGGGGCCGCAGGTGCAGTCGGGCTCGACGGTGGCGGAAGTCGAGGGCTCGACGGTCTATCTCGACCTGCCGACCCTGACGCCGGAAGTGTACAGCCAGAGCTACACGGCGGCGCTCACCAGCGCTAATGGCTGCCCCAAGTTCAGCAACCAGGCGCGCTACAAGGGCTTCCCGCTGGTGCCGCAGCCGGTGACGGCGATATGACCGCCGATCGGCAGCGCGCGCATCTTGTGAAATGCGCGCAAGGCTGGATCGGGACGCCCTATCACACCGGCGCCAAGATCAGAGGTGTGGGCGCCGACTGCATCACCTGGATCGTCGGCGCCTTCGAGGAAGCCGGGCTGATCCCGGCGATCCAGATCCCGTTCTATCCGCCAGATTGGCACCTCCATCGCGACGAGGAGCGATACTTGAAGGGCCTCGCCGAGTGGTGCGACGAGGTGCCCGCGCCTGAGGATTTCCGCTCGCTCGACCTGCCGCCCGCCAACCCAGGTCTCGCGAGCGGGGTTGGCGGGGCGGCCGCGAGCGAGACCGCAAAACCAAGAGTGCCGCTTCCCGGCGACATCGTGGTGTGGAAGATCGGGCGGTGCTTCGCCCATGGCGCCATCGTCGCCGACTGGCCCTGGGCGCTGCACGCGAATATCCGGCAGAAAGTGGCGCGGGCCAATGTCGAGCAGATCGCGGGGCTGAATTTCCACCGCAGCAACGAAGCGGATCGCCGCAAGCCGCGGCCGCGGAAGTTTTTCTGCCTTAAACGCTGGGCCATGCCGTGAGTTTTTTACAAGGCATCTTCGGCTCGAACAACAACAAGGCGCCGGCGGCGACGGGCATGCCGCTGCAGACGTCTTGCTACGGCAAGCCGATCCCGATCGTCTGCGGCACCACGCGGATCGGCTGCAACCTAGTCGATTACGAGAACTTCAACAGCTCGAACGGCGGCGGCTCGGGCAAGAGCGGCGTCGCCGGCGGCGGCGGCAAGGGCGGCGGCTCGACCACCTATCAATACAACGCCGACCTCGTCCTCGCTCTGTGCGAAGGCCCGGTCAACGCGATAGGCAACGCCACGGGCGGCGTCTGGGCGAGCCAGACCGAGGAAACGCTATCGGACGCCGGTCTCAGCGCGCTCAACGGCGGCTACAGCCAATCCTCGCAGAACGTCTACCCTTACGCCGGAATCGCTTGCGCGGAAGGGCTGCAGGTCTCACTCGGCGCGAGCGCCAGCCTGCCCAACTTCAACTTTGAAGTCGCGCGGACGACCTCGTTCAACTGCGTCAACGGCGCGGACGCCGACCCCTCGCTCGTCGTCCCCTTTCTGCTCAGCGATCCTTACGTCGGCGCGGGGTTTCCTTCCGATCGCGTCGGCACCCTCGTCACCAATAACGAGAGCCACACGATCCCCGGCTCGCCCTATCAGATCGCGGTCACCAACGCCGCCTCGTTCAAGTTCAACATGGACGTGGCCGACGGCTCGGGCAACATCTGGACCGCGGTCGCGTCGTCGCCCGGCCATCTGCAATACGCCGTCGATTACGCGACCGGCGTCTACACCTTCGCCGCGGCCGACGACGGCACCGCCATCACGATCCGCTACACCAATCTCGGGCCGCTGACCGCCTATCAGAATTTCGCGATGGCGTCGGGCCTCTGGGTGTCGTCCTGCTACGACAGCCAAACCCAGGCCTCCTCGATGCTCGATAATTTGGCGACCATCACCTATGCCGATTTCGTGTGGTCCTCGGGCGTCCTCACCCTGGTGCCGCGCGGCACGGTGGCGCTCTCCGCGAACGGCTATAGCTTCACGCCCAACGTCACGCCGCTGTTCGATCTCGACGACGACGACTTCCTGCCCAACACCAACGTCACCGGCACGGCCAACGCCGGCTCGAACGACGATCCGGTGATACTCACGCGCAGCCGGCCGTCGGACCAGATCAACGACATCAAGCTCGAATTCCTCGACCGCAACAACCAGTACGCGCCGGGCATCGCCGAGGTCACCGACCAGGCCAACATCGACTCGTTCCAGAAGCGGGCGACCGCGTCCTCGACCGCGCATGAATTCGCCGACAGCGCCGCGGCGAACGTCTCGGCGCAGTTGCAGATGCAGGACCAGTACATCCGCAAGACCGCGTCGATCACCCTCGACCAGCGCTATTGCATCCTCGACCCGATGGACGTGGTCTCGATCGCCGACCCTTACCTGTTCCCGAACGCGCCGGGCAATTCGGCGCTCTTCCGCATCCTCGAGATCACCGAGAACGACGACGGCACGCTCTCGATCAATTTGGAGGAACTGCCGGTCGCGGCGGGCGCGGCGGCCGTTTACGCTCTCAACGTCGGGCGCGGGAATGTCCAGAATCACAACCAGCCGCCCGGGCCAGTGAACGCGCCTTACATCTTCGGCATGCCCTCGGCGCTGGCGGCCAATCAGGGCCTCTCGCTCGGCGTGGCCTTAAGCGGCAGCCGAATGCCGGCCTGGGGCGGCTGCTACGTCTATGCCTCGAGCGACGGCGACAGCTACCGCCTGGTCGGGCGCCAGGTCGGCGCCGCGCGCATGGGAGCGCTGACGGCGGACTTCCCCTTGGGGAGCGACCCCGACGCCACCGACACGCTGAGCGTCAACCTAAGCGCGAGCCAGGGCGCGCTCTCGGCCGGCACGACCCAGGACGCCGACCAGGACAACACGCTCTGCCTCATCGCCGGCCCTTACGACGTGCCCCTCGAGTTCATCTCCTATTCCGCCGCGACCCTGACCTCGGCCTATAGCTACAACCTCGGCGCCTATATCCGCCGCGGGCAGTATGGCACCGCGATCACCGATCACCCGTCGGGCTCGGCCTTCGCGCGCATCGACGGCGAGATCTTCCAGATTCCCTACGAGGCCGACCAGATCGGCACCACGATCTATCTTAAATTCTGCTCCTTCAACATCTACGAGGGCGGCGAGGAATTGCTCGGCTCGGTGCCGGCCTATCCGGTGCTCGTGCCGGCGCCGCCGCCGCCACCCGACGTCGAGGGCTTCACGGCGCAGCAGAACGGCAATGTCGTCGTCTTCACCTGGGACCAGCTGGACTTTCCGGTGCTATCGCTGGCGGGCTTCTATATCGGCTATGCGCCGATGGGCGCGACCGAGTGGGCTTCCTTCCGGATGCTGACCGAATCCGGCGCCGGGACCGAGATGTCCAACGCCGAGGTGCCGCCGGGGAGCTGGACCTTCGGCATCCGCGCGGCTTCCCTCGCCAACGTGCCGGGGACGACGATCGGCCTGTCGCCGGACATCGCGACTTTCGATCTCGTCGTCACCAGCGCCAATGATCTCATCTATCAGGCGGACGAGGCGCCGTCCTGGCCCGCGTGGCCGGGCGCGGCCGACGGGTTCGTGCGGCACTACACCGGCGTGCTCACCCCCGCGGGCGCCAAGACCGTCGATCAATATGCGGCGCTATCGCCGCCATCGCCGCCGACGATGCACGAGGTCGCGGGCGGCGCGCTGGCTTCCACGACCTATTACGTCAACGTCACCTATGTCACCAATACCGGCGAGACCCTCGCCTCCGGCGGCTCGAACATCCTGATCGCGGCCAATTATGTGATGGCGGTGGCCGATCCGAGCGGCGGCTCGCCGCCTTCGACCGCGATCGGCTGGAATTCCTACGCGAGCCTTTCCTCGGGCGCCGAGACCTTGCAGAACGGCACGCCGCGCCCCTTCGGCACCTGGTACACGCTGCCCAATCCGCTCGCTTCGGGCGAGCCGTCGCCGCCTTCCGTCAACAGCACCGGCTGGGACGTGTTCGATCTCTTCGTGCCCGACCCGGTATCAGGCGCCAATTACATCACCGACACGATCGACACCGGCTACAACGACGATCTCCGCGTCTTCGCCGACATCGGCTATGGCCTCGGCTTCGGCGCGAGCGAGGTTCCGGCATTGGGCTTCGCCATCGACACCTGGCTGACGGGCGGCAGCGACCCCGCTGTCTACACGCCCTGGACCGTGGGCTATGTCGAGATGCGCTATTTGAAGGCGCAGCTCGTCTACAGCCCGATCGTCGCGGGCCAGGTCGCCTACATCACCGAGTTCACGCCCACCATCGACACCTCGCCGGTGACGGAAAGCGCCGGGAATTTCAGCGTCGCCATCGGCGGCTCGACGCTGACCTTCCCCGAGGCCTATCACGCGCCGCCCTATCTGCCGGCGCCCAACGTGCTGACCCCGACCGGCGCCGGCTACTACGCCAGCGTGACCGGCGTCAGCGCGACCCAAGCCACGATCACGATCTTCGACAGCTCCGGCGCATCCGTCGCCGGCAGCGTCTCTTGGACGGCAATAGGAGAATGAGGAAGCGAGACCGATGAAACGAATCATAGCGGAGCAACGGCGCGGGCCGAATCTCAAGGCCCGCGCCTGCATGCGGAGCGTGGACTAATGTCCGGCACCAATCCCGTCGCGGCCTGGCTGCAAACCGCCTCGACCGGCGGGGGCGTCCAGGACCCGACCACCTACAAGGGCGCGATCGACGGCGATTTCGCGGTCGCGACCCGCGTCGCCGATATGTTCGCGCCGCGCCCGGCCGCGACGCCGGCGATGTCGGTCGTCATCGACGCGGGCTTTATCGCCAGCTTCGGCGCGGGCAATCTCCAATCCGTCACCGAGGTCGCGCAGCAGACGGTGACGATCGCCGCCGCGCCATCCTCGCCGAACAACCGGATCGATCTGGTCGCCGTCAACGCCACTTCCGGCGTGGCGTCGGTCATCGAAGGGGTAGCGGCCTCCTCGCCCACGGCGCCGGCGATTACCTCCGGCCTCTTGCAGGTGGCCCATGTCTCGGTGCCTCACGGCACCACCGCGATCTCGAATAGCAACATCACCGATCTGCGCGCGGTGTGGCAGTCGAGCGGCGGCGCGGGCTCGAGCGATGGCATCGTCGGCAGCCTGCCGAACTGGTATCGCGGCGGCATCGCGGGCAAGAAGATGCGGTTGCTGGGCGACAGCACCACGAGCAATGCGACCTCCGCCTTCACGGAGCTGGCCTGGCACCAGAATCCCGGCGAGGCGCTTTCGGGGACCATCGTCGAGAATTACGGCAACAACGGCGCGACCCTTGCCGCGATCCTCGGGAACGTCCCCGCCTATGGCATCGAGCAGACCATCTCGTCGGGGCTGATGGTCACCTATACGACCAATCCCTCGCCCAGCGACACGATCACGCTGGGTGGCACCGCCGTCACCTTCGTCGCCTCGGGCGCGACCGGCAACCAGGTGAACATCTCAAGCGGCAGCCTCTCCGGGACCCTGACCGCGATGGCGACTTTCCTCAACGCCTCGAGCGACGCGCAGATCTCGAAATGCACCTACCTCGCCAATGGCAACGCCGGAACCACGCTGGAGATGTGGACGAAGGTGACGGGGCCTGCCGGCGCCGGCTTCACCTGCGCGGCGACGACGAGCGGCACCACGCTTTCGACCGCCGCCACGACCGTGCCCAATCTCGTGGTGCTCAGCGCCGGCGTCAACGACGTGCGCGGCGGCGCGATCAGCCTCGCCCAGATGATCGCGCTCTTGACCGAGGCCGTGACCGCGATCCAGGCGGCGCTGCCGAATTGCGATATCGTGCTCAGGACGCCCTTCGCCTTCCTCAGCAACGATCCCGGCAGCACTGGCTACGTCACTTTCACGAATCCGCCCTACGCGAATCTGGCGGCGGCGGCGCAGGCCTACTCGAACATCCTCTACGAGGCCTATCAGGCGATGATCGGCCTCTGGGGCAACGTCGTCGTGTTCGACTGCCAGAGCCTCATCTGCGGCCAGACCTGCCTCAACAGCGCCATCGCCCTGTGGATGGCCGACATTCTTCATCCGGGCTACACCGGGCAGGTCCTTTGGGCGCAATATCTCGCGATGTATTTCGGGCAGGGCGTCCCCGGCAATGTGTTCAATCGCCCCAGCCCCTACGGTGAGACCGGCGGCGACACACCGACGATCTCATTGAACCCGGTGCAAAGCCTCGCGCCGCCGGTCTCGCCAACGGCGTCGGACTTGGCCATCGCCTGCAACCCGGCGCAGCCCTGGCTGATCTACCCGCGCATCCTGGAGGACCCGCGCTACTTCAAGCGGATCACGGGCGGCCGGATCACCGCCGCGGCGACGATCGGGCAGGGCTACATCCGCTTCGTCACCGACGATCCCGCCGACATCATCTCGATGGGCGACGTCGTCCAGCTCGGGAGGGCCGGGGTGATGCAGCTGCCGAGCGGCTACTTCGGCGCCTCGAAGTACGTTTCCTTCGAGACCCAGCTTGCTTCCCTGGGCGGCTCCAATCCGCCCGTGGCGGGAAATTACACCGTGAACGTCTATCGCCCGCTCTATGGCGACAGCACGTTCGCCGTTGACATGCAGCTTCTGGCGTATCTCAACGACACGATCGGCTACCCCTATCGCAGGCAGGTCTATGGCGCTGGCAGCGGGACGAACTATCTCCGGCTCAATCCCTATCTCGCCGACCAGCAGTTCAAAGACGAATGGACGCCGGATTCCGCCGATGTGGTGATCTTTCCCGGCTTCACCACTTGCGCGGCCACCGCCGGCGGCACCGGGCAGGCCGTCAACGACGTCCTCACGCTGGCGGACGGCTCGACGGTCAAGGTTCTCACGATCTCGGGATCGGCGGCGGCGACGGTGCAGCTCCTGACCCAGCCGACCATTCCCTACACCTATCCGGCGGCGCAAACCGCGACGACCGGCTCGGGCACCGGCTTCACCGGGACCCTGAGCAACACGCCGATCGCGCTGGGCAGCGCGGCCTTCTACCTTTTGTCCCTCGGAGCTTATCAATTCGCCCCGACAGGAAGCTGGGGCGCGCTCGCCGGCCGCGTCGGCTGGGTGTTCGGGCTCGGCACCAAGAACCGGATGGCGCAGGAAGCGTCCTTCGAGCCGATCCACTGGTGGGGCTATGGCAGCATCACCGGGACCGTCACGCAATATCAAACGGTGTCGCGCGCCGGGTACTGCCAGAGGCTGTCGGTCAACCTCGGCACGGCCTCCAGCTCCGGCGCCATCACCTACGAGATGTCGATCAACGGCACGCTCGCCCTGACCGTGACCTGGAACCAGGGCGTCTCGGGGCAGTCGCCGAGCACCGTGACCTGGAACTCGTCGGGCTACAGTTCGCGCTGCACCACCACGGGATGCTACTTCAGGCCGGGGGACTTGCTGACCCACGCGATAACGGCCGCGGGCTCGGGCGGCGCCGACATGGCGGTGTCCATTGACCTCTAAGATAAGGCCGCGCCCGAGAAGCACCGCTGGGCGCGAGCCCGCCCGGGCAGCCGCATGGGCCGGCTCAAGCGCGCCGGCGCGCGCACCGACGGGCTCAACTGGGACGCGCATGGCGCGCTCTCTTTCCGCACCACGCACGCGCACGGCGCTTGGACGCCGGAGCAGATCGCCGAGGCGAAAGCCGCGCTCGGCAAATAATCACGAAGGTGGTGGCGATGGAGGATTTGGACGAGCTTCCGATCGATCCGGAAGAGGCGCGGGATCTGCCTCTTCACGTGCGCAACTGCATCAAGCGCCATGTCATCCAGGTCCGGCTCATTCGCGAGGGCATGCTGAGCCGACAGCGTTCCGACATGATCGCGTGGCTCTACCGCATCGTCGTCATCCCGGCGCTCGGTTTCGCGTGCTGGCAGCTCTGGGCGCTCCGACCCGCGATCGACAAGCTGATCTCGCTCGGCCCGATGGCGCGGCCGTGATTGAAGAACCGAGCGCCGCGCCCGGCGTCGCCGCCGGAGCGCTGGCGCCAACACGAGGCGAGCGCAACAACAATCCCGGAAATCTCGATTTCGAGGAAGCGGTGCCGTGGCTCGGCCAGCTCGGGCTCGAGCTCGTGCCCGAGGGCGAGAGCTACCTACCGCGCTTTGCCCGGTTCGA
>CAWDLZ010000014.1:0-4033 GCA_963803265.1 uncultured Alphaproteobacteria bacterium
AGAGCGCGGTGCATTGAAGTGGAATCGGACCGCTGCTCTAGATTATTGATTTGGTCGCATTTTCGACGGCGAACCGGTATCCACTTCGCCGGAAAATGCTCTAGGCCCTGCCGTAAATGTCCTCGAAGCGAACGATGTCGTCCTCGCCGAGATAAGAGCCCGACTGGACCTCGATGAGGTGGAGCGGAATTTTGCCGATATTCGCGAGCCGGTGCTCCATTCCTTGCGGAATGTAGGTCAACTCGTTCTCGTGCAGCACCATTTCCTCGTTGCCCTTCGTCACTTTGGCGGTGCCGCTGACGATCACCCAATGCTCGGCGCGGTGATGGTGCATTTGCAGGCTTAAGACACAGCCGCACTTCACCACGATATGCTTCACCTGCACGCGGTCGCCATGGTGGATCGAGCGATAGCTGCCCCACGGCCGGTGCACCAGCGGATGGGTCGTGGCTCGGGCCTTCCTTCACGCTCGAGCCGCGCGACCAGCCGCTTGATGTCCTGGGCGCGGTCGCGATGCGCCACCATGACCGCATCCGAAGTGGCGACGACAACCAGGTCCTCGACGCCAAGCACGGCCAGCAATCCCGCTTCCGCGCGCAGATAGCTGTTGGCGGTATCCTCGGCGATTACGTTGCCGGACATAACGTTCCCGCCTCCGTTCTTATCGCCCAGCCGCCACAAGGCGTCCCAGGTGCCGACATCGCTCCAGCCCATCTCGACCGGCACCATGGCGGCATGGGGCATGTGCTCCATCACCGCATAGTCGATCGAATTGCTCGGCGCCGCGGCGAAGGCCTCGCGGTCGAGGCGCAGGAAGTCGAGGTCGCGTCTGGCGCTGGCGAGCGCCGCTTGGCATGCGGCCACCATCGCGGGCTGAAGCCGCTCCAGCTCCGTCATCAGCAACGCGGCCGGAAGCAGGAAAATCCCGCTGTTCCAGGAATAATCCCCGGAAGCGATATAGGCTTCGGCATGCGCGCGGTCGGGCTTTTCGACGAATCCCGCGAGCTCGAATGCGTCGGCCATGCCCGGCAGCCTATCGCCGCGCCGGATATAGCCATAGCCGGTCTCCGGCTTGTCGGCGGCGATGCCGAAGGTCACGAGCCGGCCCATAGCGGCGGCCTCGGCCGCGCGTGCCACCGCCGCAGCGAACGCCTGCTCGTTCGCGATGGCGTGATCGGACGGCATCACCAGCATGAGTGCGTCGGGCTCGGCTACGGCCAGCATCAGTGCGGCGACGCAGCAGGCGGGCGCGGTGTTGCGGCCCATCGGCTCGAGCACAATCGCGCGCGGGACGACTTGGGCAAGGCGCAATTGCTCGGCGACGATGAAGCGGTGCTCGTCGTTGGCGATGACGAGCGGCGGGGCGAAGCGCGTCTCGTCCGCCACGCGCAACGCCGCTTCCTGCACCAGCGTCCGCGCCGACAGCAGCGGGAGAAGCTGCTTCGGGTATTGCGCCCGGGACATCGGCCACAGCCGCGTGCCCGAGCCGCCGGACAGGATCACCGGATGAATCCGGTTCGGCATCACCTTATCTCCTTGCCACGAGGGCGGCACCTTAGGGCATATTAACCCAAGGCCATCGTGGGGAAACAAGAGTTCGAGCTTTCTCTCCCTGGGTTTGCCGGCACGAGACGCAGAGGGCGGCGTTGGCGGAGCTTGCCAATGTCACCGCTGGGCCGCGTCTGTGGCCGCGCGGCCCGATAGATCAAGCCGCGCGGGGGCGGCCGGGGCGGCGGATGGGGCGCGCGAAAGCCCCGATGGTCTCGGGCTCGCGCTCGAGCGACTGCAACTCTTCGCGGCACCGCTCCAGGATTTGCATGTCGCGGGCATCCTCGCGATCCGAGATGTCCATATAACTGAGCTTGATCTCGACCAGGTCGAGCAACATTTCGAGCGACCGTTTGGACAGGTTCATGACCCCCTCCGATGCGCAGTCTCGGGCTCATGATCGCCGGCATTTAATTAAAATGATGTGAAGAAATTAGCCATTTCGACCGATTGGGCGGTCGCGTTGACACTCTCGGGGGCCGCCAGTAGAAGGGTCGGGCATACGCCGTGGTGCTCCACTCATCGGTGGAGGGGTGGCCGAGTGGCTGAAGGCGGCGGTTTGCTAAACCGTTATACGGGTCACACCGTATCGTGAGTTCGAATCTCATCCCCTCCGCCACCTTCTTGATCTAACACGCTAATCTCCCTAGCGCCGAGGCCCCCGCCAAGGCCGCTAGGCGCGCGCTTTGGCAGATGGTCCCCGATTGCCGCCGAGCCGGTGCCCAGGGCGGCGCGATAGGTTCTCGATTCGCCAGCGCCGCCATCATGGCGGCCTGGAAGATTTCGGGCAAATCGCGAAGAACGACGCCGATGGCGCAGGACCCCCGATCCGCGATCTTGCGCGGCATCGGGGCCGGCCGGTCGCGACCAGAACGTCGAGGTTCAGCCAGTGCCGTTTTCTATTCGATCGCGCGATGCAGCGCCTCAAGAAGCGGGATGGCGATCTCGCCGGTTCGTTCCGATGCCTTCTTGGTGCGATTACGAAAGACGCGCCACGTCGTCGGCGTCGCCGGAAGGCGCTCTTCGGCTAGACTCTTCCAGAATATGCCGGCACCATCGATCCGCGCGTGAAACCTTGATCCAAAGTTCATTCGGAGATGTCGTTACACCATGACGGATTACGACACGATCATCGTGGGTGCGGGCTCGGCCGGATGCGTCCTGGCCGCTCGCCTTGGCGAAGACACCGAAAGGCGCATACTTGTGTTGGAGGCGGGAGGAGAAGACGACAATTGGCGCATCCATCTTCCGCTCGGCGTCGGCAAGGTATGGAACAACCCGAGGTGGAATTGGAATTATAATGGCGATCCCGAACCGCACGTTCAACAACCGGCGGATTTATCATCCGCGCGGCAAGGTGGTGGGCGGCTCGTCGTCGATCAACATCATGGCGTATGTGCGGTGTCACCGGCTCGATTACGACCGCCTGCCGCAGATGGGCTTGAAGGGCTGGTCGTATCCGGATGTGTTGCCCTACTTCAAGCGCGCCGAGACCTTTGAGGGCGGCGGAAATCGTTACCGCGGCGGATCCGGTCCGTTGAAAACACGCAAGAATCCTTCCGAGGACGCCGTCTTCGATGCGTTCATGGCATTGGCGCAAGAGCTCGGACACCGGGCGAATGACGACTACAACGCAGCCGAACAGGGAGGCTTCGGGCGGCTACAGCACACCATCGGTAACGGACGGCGTTCCAGCGCGGCTGTCGCGTATCTTCGCCCGGCGATGAAGCGCGGTAATGTCACGTTGATCACGCACGCTCACGCCACGAAGATTCTTTTCGCAGGGCCGCGCGCAGTTGGGATTGAATACTTACGCGACGGACAGCGGCACGAGGCGTTTGCAAGCGACGAGGTGATCCTGTGCGGCGGTGCCTACAACTCGCCGCAGGTTTTGCTGCTGTCGGGCATCGGCCCGGCCGAGGAGCTGCGAGAATGCGGCATCGAGCCGCGTGTCAACCTGAAGGGCGTGGGAAAAAATCTTTGGGATCACCCGATGCTTTCCACCTCGTGGCTGCGCGTCACGGAAAGCAGCTTCCACCGCGGTCTCCGGCTCGACCGGCTAATCCCGAGCTTGGCGCAAGCTTATATTTTCCGCACCGGGTTTGCGACGCGTATGCCCGGCATCGGCACGGCATTCATCGAAAGCGAACCCGGAATCGTCGCGCCCGACCTGCAATTTTATTGCGGCGGTGGAGGCTACCGCTCTCATGAGTGGTTCCCTTTCATCCGGCCCCCTGCGCCCGACGTGTTCGGCCTGACTTACTGCTACCTGCGGCCGGAAAGCCGCGGCGAAGTTACTCTCGCGTCGGCCGATCCACTCGTCGCGCCTCGTATTCTCAACAACTTTCTATCGACCGACTACGACAGGCGGGCCATGCGCGAGGGGTTGAAGTTCGCCCTGCGCGCGGTGGAAGAGACCAAGGCCTTCGCCGGTCAAGCCGGGCGCCGCGTATACCCGGGACCCGAGGTGAAGAGCGACGCCGAT
>CAWDLZ010000015.1:0-325249 GCA_963803265.1 uncultured Alphaproteobacteria bacterium
GGCAAGACGCCGGGCGGGTCCGAGGTTCGTACCGTCATCAGGCACGTGACCCGCCACATCCGGAAGATCTGGCCGAAGACGCGCATCTGCTGGCGCGGCGACAGCCATTATGCCCGCCCCGAGGCCATGGCTTGGTGCGAAGCGAATGGCATCGATTACATCTTCGGGCTCGCCGGAAACGACGTACTGCATACTCAAAGTCGCGTCGTCGCCGACGATCTCTGCGTGCGCCGCGCCGAGACCGGCGAAGAGAAACTCCGAACTTGGACCGAGTTCCGCTACGCCGCCAAAAGCTGGACCCAGCCGCGTCGCGTCGTGGCCCGTCTCGAAGCCACTACCCAGGGCTTCGATGCGCGCTATATCGTCACAACGCTCGAAGGCTCGCCCGGGCATCTCTACGAGACGGTCTACTGCGCGCGCGGCCAAGCCGAGAACTTCATCAAGCTGCACAAGACCCAGCTCGCCTCGGACCGGACCTCTTGCCGCAGCCCACGCGCCAATCAGTTCCGGCTCATTCTCCATACCGCCGCTTATTGGCTGCTGCACACAATGCGCGCCGCCGCGCCCAAGCATTCCGCTTGGAGAACGGCGGAGTTCATGACGCTGCGATTGCGGTTGATCAAGATTGCTGCCCGCGTGGTCGAGCACGCCAGCCGCATCCGCGTCTGGTTGCCGACGGCTTGTCCTGACGCCGCTATCTTCCGTTTGTTCGCCGGACGCTTTGCCGCCGCGGGTCCATGAACCCTGGGGCGCTGTCGCCCTACCGAGCCCATCCCGCAACCTCCAACCACCACACAATCAGAACCCCATCAGCGTCGAAAGCGACGCCACCCACCGGCGCGACCACAATCATAAAATCGACAGCGCTCCCGCAATCGCGCCACGCTCATGAATACGTCAGGCTAGGTCCTGTAGAACGAAGCCGCTTTTTTGGAATGCTCTCGATAGGCAGCTTTCCATGTATTCGAATAGTTTGTCGCTTGGCAGTTCCGAGAGAACTTGGCGAAGTTCAACGGAGCAATCGCTGTCATCTCTTAAATTGCCATCACCTGCGATCGTCACGAGTTGTTCGATGGCCAACTTTTTGACGTAAATTGGGTTGGTTCGCCAAAGGTCGAGCAATGGCATGTTGACCCCCTTCGAATTTTTGGTATCGCGTTGAGCAACTTCAACCGGCATTTTCAGGATGAGTATTCTAAAGCGATTCGGCCGATTTTTGCCAAGTTTAGAGCCAGTGCACCTTGGGCGGTGGTCGTCCTCGGCGCGGTGGCGGCGGAGATCGTGCTGTGATTTATCAGGTCGCCGGTCGTCACTGGGGCTTCGCGTCGGCCTCGGGATGGAACAGCTTTTCGCCTTCGAGCGTATAGGCGCCGATCGCGGCCTGGCCTGCCTGCGACGCCAGCCAGTCGGCGAATTGCTTGGCGAGGTCGAGCTTGGCGGTCGGGTGCAGCTTGGGATTGAGCTCGATCACGTCATAGCGATTGAGGAGGCGCGAATCGCCTTCGAGCGCGATCACCAAATCGGCGCGGTTCTTGAAGCTGATCCAGGTGCCGCGATCGGCGAGGGTGTAGGCGTCGAGGCCGGCCGCGGCGTTGAGCGCGGCGCCCATGCCGCCGCCGATATCCTTGTACCAGGGGCCGGCTTTGGCCGGATCGAGTTCGGCCATCTTCCAGATGCGCTTTTCCAGCGCGTCGGTGCCGCTTTTGTCGCCGCGCGATACGAAGGGCGCCGCGGCGCTCCAGATCTTCTTGAAGCCGGCGACTACGTCGTGACTGCCCACGATCTTGGCCGGATCGGCGGCGGGGCCGACGACGATGAAGTCGTTCCACGCGATCTCGCGCCGGTCGATGCCGTGGCCCTCCGCGATGAATTTCGCCTCGGCGTCGGGGTCGTGGACGAGAACGAGATCGGCGTCGCCGCGCCGCGCGGTATCGAGCGCCTGCCCGGTGCCGAGCGCCACGACGTGCACATCTATCCCCGAGAATTTCTTGAAGATCAGCAGGATATGCCCGAGCAAGCCGCTATTGTTGACCGACGTGGTCGAAGCCAGCACGATGAAAGGCGCTTCCGCGCGCGCCACGCCCGCGAAAAGAACGAGCGCGGCGGAGAGCGCCAGAGCCAGCCCGGAATTCATCCTCGTCTCCGTCGGTCGCCGATGGCGAAGGCCGCGCCGTTGAGCGCGACGCTGATGGTAATAAGCACCAGGCCGAGCGCAAGCGCCAACGGCAAATCGCCCATGCTGGTCTGCAACGCGATCGCGGTCGTCATGGTGCGCGTGAAGCCCGCGATGTTGCCGCCCACGATGATGATCGCGCCCACTTCGGAGATCGTCCGCCCGAAGCCCGCGAGCAGCGCGGTCAGCACGGTCAAGCGCGACAGTTTCAGCAGTTGCGGGATGGTTTCGAGCCGGGTCGCGCCGGCGATCTGCAAGCCCTCGCCATAGAGCGCCCACACCTCCTCGCTGGCGCGGTGCACGATCGCCGTGACGATGGGCGCCGCCAGCACGGTTTGAACGATCACCATCGCCGTGGGCGTGAACAACAGGCCCCAGGAACCGAGCGGTCCGGCGCGCGATAACAGGATGTAGGCGGCCAGTCCCACCACCACCGGCGGCAAGCCCAACAGCGAATTGGCGAGAATCACCAGCGTGCGCCGCCCCGGGAACCGGAACACCGCCAATGCCGCGCCGGCGAACGCGCCGAATGCTCCGGCGATCAGTGCCGCGCCGAGGCTCACCTCGAGCGAGAGGCGCACGATCCCGTAAAGATTCCCATTGCCGCCAAGGATCAGCCCCAAGGCCAAGCGCAGGGCGCTGGTGAAATCGGTCATGCTCTTTCATGACCGATTTGACCGGGCTTGTCAGTCCTTCCGCAGCCTTCGTAAGCTCGGCGCAGCTCCGCTCGCGCCGGCGATCGCGCTCCAACTCCTAGAGATAGGGCAGCATCAGCCTTGCGCGGCTGTCGATCAGCTTGACGGGAAACGGCAGGCGGTCGAGTTCGGCGGCGGATACCGGCGCGCCCCGTCCTGCGGCGATCAGCTGGTTGACCTGCCGGACGATGTCGGCGTGGTAGATTTCCATATCGAGCTCGAAGTTCAGCCGGAAGCTGCGCATGTCCCAGTTCGCGCCGCCGATCAGGCACCAAATGCCGTCGACCGTCATCACTTTCGAATGGTCGAAGGGCGCCGGGCTGCGCCAAATTCGACAACCCGCGGCGATCAGCGGAGCGATGTGCGCGCGCATCGCCCAATCGACCACGGGGTGATTGCCGCGCGCCGGCACGACGACATCGACTTCGACGCCGCGCATCGCGGCCAATCC
This sequence comes from uncultured Alphaproteobacteria bacterium, assembly GCA_963803265.1. Classification (GTDB taxonomy): domain Bacteria; phylum Pseudomonadota; class Alphaproteobacteria; order ATCC43930; family CGMCC-115725; genus CAIKMD01. The sequence continues at coordinate 3,320 of CAWDLZ010000015.1, forward strand.
GAGCGCGGTAACCACCTGGTCGTCGGGCAGAAAATAGGGAGTCGCCACTTTGATCGACCGACGCGCGCAGGCGATGGCTTCGAAGATCATGAACTCGATCTTCTCGAGATCCTGGTCGGGGCCGGAGACGACGACGCGCGCCACGGCCTCGCCGGCCTCATCGAGCGGGGGAAACCAGGTCGCGCCGCCGAGATTTTCGCCGGCTGCGAACAGCCAGTCCTCGGCGAAGGCTTCCATCAGCTGCGCGACGACCGGCCCTGCGAATTTGAAATGCGTGTCCCTCACCGGATGGCGGGGCCGGGCCGCCAGCCGATTTTCATCGCCGATATTCAGCCCGCCCGTGAACGCGATGCTGCCATCCAAAACGAGAATCTTCTTGTGGGTGCGGAGATTGAGGAAAGGCATGCGCCACGGCAGCGGCGAATGCATGAAGCGGGCGGCCGGCACGTCGTGCCGCCGCAGCCGTTGGTAGGTCGACGATAGGAAGTACCCGCCGCCGATGCCGTCGATCAGCACGCGCACCTCGACGCCGCGCTGGCGTGCGCGGATGAGAGCGTCGATGAAGCGGCCACCGGAATCGTCGGCGCGGAAGATGTAGCTCGACAAGGCGACGCTGGCCTCCGCCGCCTCGATCGCCGCGATCATTTTCGGGTAGGCTTCATCGCCATTGTGCAAGACGGCGACCGCGTTGCCGCGCTCGGCCTGGTGCTGGGTTATCCGGTCTCCGGCCCGCTCCAGCGCGTCGAGATGATCGTCGCGTCCCGGCGAGGAGATCGGCGGCTCGGCCGCGTCGCGCGCCGCGCGCTTCGGCCGCAGCTGGCTGGCGCGCCGGCTCACCCGGTTGATGCCGAATATGACGTAAAGGATGCTGCCGAGGATCGGCGAAAGCCAGGCCAGCCCGATCCAGCCTATCGAGGCGCCGACATCGCGCTTATGGAACAGCACGTGGACGGTGACGCAGATCGCCAGCAGGATGTGAGCGACCGAGAGCCCCGCGGCGCCGGCCGGCCCGAAAATTCCAAGCATTCAGGGCCAGCGCACCTCGGGCGGCAGCGACATCAGGATCGCCTCGACATTGCCGCCGGTCTTCAGCCCGAACAGCGTGCCGCGATCGTAGATGAGGTTGAACTCGACATAGCGGCCGCGCCGCACCAGCTGAAACGCGCGCTGCTCCTCGTCCCATTCCTGCCGCATGTGCCGGCGCACGAGCGCCGGGTAGATCGCGAGGAACGCCTCGCCGACCGATTGCGTGAAGGCGAAGTCTTTTGCCCAGTCGCCGCTGTCGAGATAATCGTAGAAGATGCCGCCGACGCCTCGCGGCTCGTTGCGATGCTTGACGAAGAAATACTCGTCGCACCATTTCTTGAAGCGCGGGTAATAGCTCGGATCGTGCGCGGCGCAAGCGGCTTCGAGCGCGGCGTGGAAGTCTCGGGTGTCGGCCGCGTCCGGATAGATGGGCGTCAAATCCGAGCCGCCGCCGAACCAGCTCTTCGTGGTCGCAAGATGGCGCGTGTTCATGTGCACCGCCGGCACCAGCGGCGAGCGCGGATGAACGACCAGCGAGATGCCGCTCGCCCAAAAGCGCGGATCGCTCTCGGCGCCCGGGATCTGGCCGCGGAATTCGGGGCTGAACTCGCCCCACACGGTCGAGACGTTGACGCCGGCCTTCTCGAAGACGCGGCCCTTCAAGAGCGCTATCGTGCCGCCGCCGCCGCCCTCGCGCCGCCAGTCCGTATATTCGAAGCGCGCGCCCGGCGCTTCCTCGAACTCGTCCTCGATCGCCTCCAGGCCCACGCAGATGCGGGTTCTGAGCGCCTCGAACCAGCTCGTTGCCTCGGCCCTGTGCTCGTCGGTGCTCATTGCGGCGCGCTCCCCGGCGTCTGCCCCGTTTGTCGCAGCGCCTCGCCCAAGACGAGCGCGGCGGCAAGCGCCACGTTGAGCGAACGCAAGCCTGCGCGCAAGGGAATGACGAGGCGCGCATCGGCCGCGTCATGAACCTCCTCGGGCACGCCGCCGCTCTCGCGCCCGAAGAGCAGCGTGTCGTCGGGCCGATACGCAAAGCGGTGATAGGGGAGCGCGCCCTTGGTCGTCAGCAGCACGAGGCGGCCCGGTTCCCGGCTGGCGCGGAACCGGTCCCAGGAGGCGTGGCGGGCGATCGCGACCGAGTCGAGGTAATCCATGCCCGCCCGCTTCAGCCGCCGGTCCGCCCACAGGAATCCGAAGGGCTCGATCAGATCGACCGCCACGCCCATGCAAGCGCCGAGCCGCAGGATCGCGCCGGTGTTGGTGGGAATATCGGGCTCGAAAAGGGCGAGCCGCATCGCCGTGCTTTGCCTCGTCTTCGTGCGGCAGGATGTCGCATGGCCGCATTCGTTCAACAGTATAGCTTCCGCGCGGACTTTGGGTTTTGACCTGCGGCCGCCGCGATTCTAGATTGTGGCGCGGTCGGCGAAGGAGTGTCGAGTTCATGGCGGAAACCGCGCAATCCGGCCCGATCCCCGGTCATGGTCATGACGGCGAGACCCGGCGCGACTTCCTGTCGATCGCGGCGAGCGCTCTCGTCGGCATCGGCGCGGCGTGCACGCTCTGGCCGCTCGTAGACAGCATGAACCCGGCGCAGGACACGCTGGCGGCGGGCGCGCCCATCGATATCGACGTCTCGGGCATCCAGCCCGGCCAGCAGATCATCGCGCTGTGGCGCAGCCGGCCGATTTTCATCGCCCGCCGCACGCCCGGGCAGGTCGCGCAGATCAAGGCCGATGCCGACGCCGCGCAGTTGCGCGACCCGAACTCCGAGGCGGACCAGCAGGGCGCCTACGCGAAGAACGTCTACCGCTCGATCAAGCCCGATCTTCTCGTGCTCGTGGGCATCTGCACGCATCTTGGCTGCATCCCCGAATACATGCCCCAGCCCGGCAGCCTCAGCCCAGACTGGCAGGGCGGCTATTTCTGCCCGTGCCACGGCTCGCGCTACGATCTCTCGGGCCGCGTCTTCCAGAACGTGCCGGCGCCCTACAACCTGCCGGTGCCGCCCTATCGCTTCGTTTCCGACACGGTGATCCGCATCGGCGAGAATCCGCCGAATTCCATATTCGACTTCAACTCGATCGAGCAGATCTAGGAATCAATCGGACATGGCCGTCCCGCAAGCGCAAGGCAAACTCGAGCGGTGGATCGACGACCGGCTGCCGGTCTTCACCTTCATGCAGCACGAGCTGCATGACTATCCGACGCCCAAGAACCTGAACTATTGGTGGAACTTCGGCTCGCTCGCCGGGATCATGCTGGTGATCATGATCGTGACCGGCATCTTTCTCGCGATGGATTACACGCCGGACACCACCATGGCCTTCAATTCCGTCGAGCGCATCATGCGTGACGTGAATTACGGCTGGCTGATCCGCTACATTCACATGAACGGCGCGTCGTTCTTCTTCATCGTCGTCTACATCCACATCTTTCGCGGTCTCTATTACGGCTCCTACAAGCAGCCGCGCGAATTGCTGTGGATGCTGGGCGTGGTGATCCTGCTGTGCATGATGGCGACCGCCTTCATGGGCTATGTGCTGCCCTGGGGCCAGATGAGCTATTGGGGCGCCACCGTCATCACCAATCTGTTCTCGGCGATTCCCCTCGTCGGCAACGGCATCGTGACCTGGTTGTGGGGCGGCTTCGCCGTCGCCAACCCGACCTTGAACCGGTTTTACGCGCTGCATTATCTGCTGCCCTTCGTCATCCTGGGCGTCGTCGGCCTCCATCTCGTGGCCCTCCACACCCATGGCTCGAACAATCCCTTGGGAATCGATCGCAAGGGCCCGCAGGACAGCATCCCCTTCCATCCCTATTACACCGTCAAGGACATGTTCGGGCTCGGCGTGTTCCTGATCGTGTTCAGCGTCTTCGTGTTCTATTTCCCGAACGCGCTGGGGGACCCGCAGAATTATATCCGCGCCAATCCGCTGCTGACGCCGCCCGAGATCGTGCCGGAATGGTACTTCCTGCCGTTCTACGCGATGCTGCGGTCGGTCCCGGACATCCTCTTCATCAAGGCGAAGCTGGCCGGCGTCATCGCCATGTTCTCGTCGATCTTCGTCCTGTTCGTCGTGCCCTGGCTCGACACTTCGCCGGTGCGGAGCGCACGCTTCCGGCCGATCTATAAATGGGTCTTCTGGCTGCTCGTGATCGACGTGTTCGTGCTGGGCTGGGTGGGCGCTAATCGCCCGGAAGGCATGTTCATCGTCTACGGCCGTTTGGCGACGCTGTACTACTTCATCCACTTCCTCGTGCTGCTGCCGCTCATCGGCATCTTCGAGCGGCCGCTGCCCCTGCCGACGAGCATCGGCGCGCCCGTGACCGGGGGCGGCGGCAAGCTCGCCGGCGCCGCGGCGCCGATGGACCGGCCGTGATGCGCAAAATCCTGGCAGCCTTGGCGATCATCGCCGCCCTCGGCGTGGCAAGCGCGCGCGCGCAGGACGAGACCGCGCCGCCCTTGCCCCACCAGGAATGGTCCTTCTCGGGTCCCTTCGGCACCTTCGACCGCGCGGCGCTGCAGCGCGGCTTCCAGATCTATAGCGAGGTCTGCTCCAACTGCCACTCGCTGAACTTGCTGGCTTATCGCGACCTCTCGGCGCTCGGCTATTCCGACGACGAGGTCAAGGCGATCGCCGCGCAAAAGGAGGTCACCGCCGGGCCCAACGACGAGGGCGACATGTTCCAGCGTCCGGCGCAGCCGTCCGATCATTTCGTGCCGCCTTTCCCCAACGACCAGGCCAACCGCGCCGCCCATAACGGCGCGCTGCCGCCCGATCTCTCGCTCATCGTCAAGGCGCGCGCGGGCGGGCCCGATTACGTCTACGCCATCCTGACCGGCTTCCAGGCCCCGCCGGCGGGCGTGACGATACCCGACACCATGAATTACAACCTGTATTTCCCCGGCCATCAGATCGCCATGCCGCCGCCTCTCGCGGACGACATCGTGACCTATGCCGACGGCACGACGGCGACGCTCTCGCAGGAAGCCCATGACGTCACCACCTTCCTGACCTGGGCAGCCGAGCCCACTCTCGAGGAGCGCGAGCGCACCGGCGCCAAGGTGCTGATCTTCCTCTTCGGCATGACCGGCGTCCTCTATCTCGCCAAGCGCAAGATCTGGGCCGAGGTTCATTAGCTATTCCCTCGCCCGCTGGGTGGAAGCGGCAGTTTTCCAGTTGCGGGCCGGCCGCGGCGCTGGAACACTGGCCCGATGGCGGTCATCGGCATCATCGGCGGCAGCGGCCTCTATCAGATCGAGGGACTTCGCGACGTCGAGTGGCGCGGCATCGCGTCGCCGTTCGGCGCGCCCTCCGACGAGCTGTGCTTCGGCACAATTGACGGCACCAGCGTCGTCTTCCTGCCGCGCCATGGCCGCGGCCACCTGATTCCACCGACCGAAATCAATTACCGGGCGAATATCGACGCGCTGAAGCGCGCCGGATGCACCGACCTCATTTCGCTGTCGGCAGTGGGGAGCCTTAGGGAAGAGCTCACGCCGGGCAGCTTCGTCCTCGTCGATCAATTCATCGATCGCACCTTCGGGCGCGAGAAAAGCTTCTTCGGCACCGGCTGCGTCGCCCATGTCTCGATGGCGCATCCGGTGTGCCACCGGCTGGCCACGCATCTCGCCCATGCCGCGCGCGACGCCGACATCGAGGTCACGCGCGGCGGCACCTATGTCGTGATGGAAGGACCGCAATTCTCGACGCTCGCCGAGAGCAATCTCTATCGCCAATGGGGCTGCGACGTCGTCGGCATGACCAACATGCCCGAGGCCAAGCTCGCCCGCGAGGCCGAGCTGTGCTACGCGACGGTCGCCATGGTGACCGATTACGATTGCTGGCATCCCGACCACGATCACGTCACCGTCAACATGGTCGTGCGCGTACTGCTGAGGAACGCCGACGCCGCGAAGGCGCTGGTTACGGCGGCGGTCGGATTGATCGGCGAGGATAAAGACTGCCCCGCCGGCTGCCGCCATGCGCTCGACCAGGCGCTCATCACCGCGCCCGAAGCCTGCGACCGGCGCATGCTCGCCCGGCTCGACGCGGTCGCCGGCCGCGTTCTCAAAGTGGATTAGCATGAACGTCAACGGCAAGCCGATGCGCAGCATCTGGCTCGAGCAGGATGGCGCGGCCGTGCGGATCATCGATCAGACGAGGCTGCCGCATGCGCTGGTCAGGGCGAGCCTCGCCTCGCTCGAAGAGGCCGCGCGCGCGATTAGCACCATGCAGGTGCGCGGCGCGCCCTTGATCGGCGCAACGGCGGCTTACGGCGTCGCTCTCGCGATGCGGGCCGAGGCGAGCGATGAAGCGCTCGAGGCCGCGTGCCGGTTGCTCCTCGCGACGCGGCCGACCGCGGTCAATCTGCGCTGGGCCGTCGCGGAGATGCGGCGAGCCTTGGCGAAGCTGCCGCCGGCGCGGCGGGCGGCCTCGGCTTTCGCGCGCGCCGCTGAAATCTGCGACCAGGATGTCGCGATTTGCTGCGCCATCGCCGCCGCCGGATTGCCGCTCATCGAAGCCGCTTTCGGGAAAAAGGGCGGGCAGGGCAGGGTCGAGATCCTGACCCATTGCAATGCCGGCTGGCTTGCCGCGGTCGATTGGGGCACGGCGCTCGCGCCCATTTATCTCGCGCATGATCGCGGCATTCCCGTCCATGTCTGGGTCGACGAGACCCGGCCGCGCAACCAGGGCGCCAGTCTCACCGCCTGGGAGTTGGGCCGGCACGGCGTCGCGCATACCGTGATCGTCAACAATGCTGGCGGCCATCTGATGCAGAAGGGCCGGATCGATCTGTGCATCGTCGGCACCGACCGCACGAGCCGCCGCGGCGACGTCGCCAACAAGATCGGCACCTATCTCAAGGCGCTCGCCGCCCATGACAATGGCGTGCCGTTCTACGTCGCGGTGCCCTCGCCGTCGATCGACTGGTCGATCGAGAATGGCATGACGGAGATCCCGATCGAGGAGCGCGCGCCCGGCGAGGTGACGGAGATCTCGGGACTGACGCCGGCGGGGGCCATCGCCACGGTGCGGATCGTCCCCCAAGGCACCGCCGTCGCCAATTTCGCGTTCGACGTGACGCCGGCGCGGCTCGTCACCGCGCTCGTCACCGAGCGCGGCCTGTGCCCGGCTACGCGCGAGGGATTGCTGGGATTGTTCCCGGAAAGAAGGGCATAATCGGGTCAGACCGAATCCGCCCGCCTCACCCTGCCCTCTCCTCCCATTGGGAGGAGAGGCTGTGAGCGTAGCGAGCGGGTGAGGAGGGAATCACCCGATGTGCTTGGCCAGGAATTCCTCGGTGCGGCAGGCGGCGACCTGGGCGGCCTCGGCGTTGAACGAGCCGCGCTCGTCGCAATGGAAGCCGTGTCCGGCCGAATAGACGTAGACCGGCACGCCGGGCTGCGCCGCCTTGATCTTCTCGACGTCGGTCATCGGGATGGATTGGTCCTTGTCGCCGAAATGGAGCATCAGCGGCGCCTTGGGCTTCTCGTTGCAGACTTGCGCGATCTGGCCGCCGTAATAGCCGACGGCGCAGGCCACGTTGTTGAGCCGCGTCGCCGACAGGAAGGCGACCGAGCCGCCCATGCAATAGCCGATCACCGCGACCTTGCCAGCCGACTTGACCGAGTCGATGGTCGCTTGCACGTCCGCCAGGCGCAGCTCGGGATTGGCCTTGCCGACCACAGCGCGGGCCTTGTCCATGGCCGAGCCGTCATAGCCGACATCGAAGCCCTTTTCGACGCGGTCGAACACGGCCGGCGCGATCGCGACGAAGCCCAGAGCGGCATAGCGGTCGGCCACCGAACGGATGTGGTGGTTGACGCCGAAAATCTCCTGGATGACGACGACGGCGCCGCGCGGCTTGCCTTCCGGATCGGCGCGGTAAGCGTCGAACTTGAAGCCGTCCTTGGAAGTGATCGTTACGTTTTGGCCCATTTTTACTCCTCCTCGGTCTTGGTTGGTCGATTGTCTTCGGCGGATCATAGAAGACGCGCGACGCTAATCAAGCCGCAGCTTGCTCGGTATCGTATGCCGTCCCCCATCGAGAGCGAGGGCGAGGGTTAAGATGGGCTGAGTGCGCCGCGCCGCCGCTTGCCGCCCGCTCCCCAATACCGCAATGTCCGTGATAGCTGTACAGGAGGACACACATGGCCGATCCCGAGCAATTCAACGCCGATCAGCTTGCCTTCTGGAATGGGGCGGGCGGCCGCACCTGGGTGGCGCGGCAGCAGCACACCGACATCGCCTTTTCGGCGGTGTCGGAGGCGTTGCTCGACCTCGCCGCGCCGCGCGCCGGCGAGCGGGTGCTGGACATCGGCTGCGGCTGCGGCGCGACCACGCTGGAGCTTGCGCGCGCCGTCGGCCCCGCCGGCCGGGTGGCGGCGCTGGACATCTCCGGGCCGATGCTGGCCGAGGGACAGGCGCGCGCCGAGGCCGCCGGCATCGCCAATGTCGATTGGCGGCAGGCCGACGCCGCCACGGCGGCGCTGGACGAATTCGATTTGCTGGTGTCGAACTTCGGCGTGATGTTCTTCGGCGACCCGGTGGCGGCCTTCGCCCACATGCGCCGCGCCGCCGCCCCTCGCGCGCGGATGGCGTTGGTGTGCTGGCGGTCTCTTACTGAGAACCCGTGGATGGAGGTGCCGATGCGCGCGGTCTCTCCTCACGTGCCCCCGCGGCCGAAAGCGGACCCGCAGGCCCCCGGAATGTTCGCCTTCGCCGATCCGCAGCGCGTCTCCCAGGTGCTCACCGCAGCCGGCTGGGCGCCGCCGCGGCTTGACAAGCTCGACCTCGATTTCGACATCGCCGCCGGCCGCGGGCTGGAGGAGGCCGTGGTTCAGTCGACCCAAATCGGTGCCGTTAACAGCTGGCTGCGCGGCCAGCCGGCGGATGTCGTTACGGCCGCCATCGCGTCCCTCCGCGAGGCGCTGGCGGCGCATCTGGACGGCGCGAGCGTGCGCCTGCGCGGTGCGATATGGTTGGTCAGCAGCGCGCCCGCCTGAGCGCGCCGCCCGGTTCGGTCGGCGATTTACGTAATTCTCGATTGCGTTGCTGCCCTCTCCTCGAGGGCGGGAGGGCTCCGCGCCCTCACACGTTGAAGCGGAAATGGAAGATGTCGCCGTCCTGGACGACATAATCCGCGCCTTCCAATCGCATCTTGCCGGCCTCTTTGGCCTGGGCCTCGCCGCCGCAGGCGACGAAATCGGCATAGGCGATGGTCTCGGCGCGAATGAAGCCCTTCTCGAAATCGCTGTGGATGACGCCCGCGGCCTGCGGCGCCTTGGCGCCATTGGGGACGGTCCAGGCATGGGCCTCCTTGGGGCCGACGGTGAGAAACGTCACCAGATCGAGCAGCCGATAGCCGGCATGGATGACGCGGTCGAGCCCGGGCTCGGCGAGGCCGAGCGCGGCCAAATACTCGCGCCGTTCCTCCTCATTGGTTAGCACTGCGACCTCGGCCTCGATCGCGGCCGAGATGACGACGGCGCCTGCGCCCCGCGCCTTGGCATAGCGGGCGACGGCTTCCGAGCGCGCATTGCCGGTGGCGGCGGCGCTTTCCTCGACATTGCAGACATAGAGCACGGGCTTGGCCGTGATCAGCTGCAAGCTCTTCAAAAGCGCGCGCTCCGCGGCCGGCACTTTGAGCTCGCGCGCGGGCCGGCCGGCGCGCAACAGGGCCAGCGCCGGCTCCATCACATCGAGTTGCTGGCGCGCCTCCTTGTCGGCGCCCCGCGCCTTCTTCTCGGCCGCGGCGGCGCGCTTCTCCAGGCTCTCGAGATCGGCCAGCATCAGCTCGGTCTCGACCGTCTCGGCATCGCGGATGGGATCGATCGAGCCCTCGACATGGGTGACGTTGCCGTCCTCGAAGCAACGCAGCACATGGGCGATGGCGTCGACCTCGCGGATATGGCCGAGGAACTGGTTGCCCAAGCCCTCGCCCTTCGACGCCCCGCGCACCAGGCCGGCGATGTCGACGAACTCAAGCTGGGTGGCGACGATCTTCGCCGATTTGGCGAGCCTCGCGCACACCTCCAATCGCTCGTCCGGAACCGCCACTCGCCCGATATTGGGCTCGATCGTGCAGAACGGATAATTCGCGGCCTCGGCGGCCTGGGTCGCGGTCAAGGCGTTGAAGAGCGTCGATTTGCCGACATTCGGCAGCCCGACGATGCCGCAATTGAAGCCCATGGCGGCGCGCTTATTCCCGTGCCGCCGGCGGCGGCTGCGGCGGCTTGGGCTTCAGGATGAGCGCGACCTTGCTCATGAAGCCGGCGGCGTCGTCGGCGACTAGAAGCGGGATCGCCTCGGCCACGGCGTTGATGAGCGGCCCGAGCCAGAGCTTGTCCTCGGCGGTGAAATTCTGCAGCACATAAGGCTCGACCAGCTCTTTCATGCCGGGATGGCCGATGCCGAGCCGCACCCGCCAATAATCCGGCCCGATCGCGGCATCGATCGAGCGCAAGCCGTTATGGCCGGCGTCGCCGCCGCCGCGCTTCACCCTGAGCTTGCCCTCGGCCAGGTCGATATCGTCATGAATGACCGCGATCTCGCCGGGCTCGATCTTGTAGAACCACGCCGCCGCGCCGACGCAGTCGCCGCTCCCGTTCATGAAGGTCTCGGGCTTCAGCGCGAAGACCTTCGCGCCGCCGATCGTGCCCTCGGCCAGCGCACCTTCGAACTTGGCGCGAAACGGACCGAAGCGGTGGAGCCGCGCGACCGCATCGACGGCGATGAAGCCGGCATTGTGGCGGGTCATCGCGTAGCTCTTGCCGGGATTGCCGAGACCGACGATCAGCCGCATGGCGCAGAAGCAAGCCGCGCCATCTCAGCTCCTTCCGCCGGGTCGCGGGGCACCGCGGGCGGCCGGTGCCGCAGCCGCAGCCGCGGCGGGCGCGCCACCTGGGGCAGCGCCCGGGGCGGCACCCGGAGCCGCGCCCGGGGCAGCACCCGGAGCGCCTTCGGCGACCGCAGCCGCGCCGGCTTCCGCGGCGGCAGCGGCCGCGGCCTTGGCCGCGGTTGCGGCGGCGGCGGCGGCGGCTTGCTCCTCGCGGACGGCGGTCGGCGCCGCCACCGAAGCGATGGTGAAATTGCGGCCGATGGTCGGTCTCGTGCCGGGCGGCAGGGCAATGGCGGTGATGTGGATGCTGTCGCCGATCTCGAGCCCATCGAGGCTCACATCGAGGCGGTCGGGGATGCTCTCGACCGGGCATACGAGGTCGATCTCATGGCGCACGATATTGAGAATGCCGCCGCGGCGGATGCCCGGCGCATTCTCCTGGCCGGTGAAATGCACGGGCACGGCGACGGTCACCTTCGTCCCGGCATTGACCCGCAGAAAATCGACATGCAGCGGATGATCCGTGATCGGATCGTGCTGCACGTCCCGCGGCAGGGTGCGGTGGGTGACGCCGCCGAGCTCGACATTGAGAAGCCGCGCGAAAAAGCCGGGCCTCTGCAGCTGCTGGCTGAGCTCGCGCGGCGCGACCGAGATCAGGGTCGCGGGCTTGCCCTCGCCATAAATGACGCCCGGCACGCGACCGCTGCGGCGCGAAGCCCGGGCGGCCCCCTTTCCGGCCCGGTCGCGCGCCTCGGCGCGTAAAGTGACGATATCGGCCATTTGCTTGAGCTCCTTCGCTGGCAAGGGGCGGCGGCCTCCAGGGGTGCCGCGCGCCGTTGGAAAATTCGTTCTACCCTAATCAAACAGGCTCGAGACCGAGCGCTCCTCGCTGATGCGGAGGATCGCCTCCGCCATCAGCGGCGCGATCGTGAGCCGCCGGATGTTGCGCGCCGCGCGCACGCTGTCGGTGGCGGCGATGCTGTCGGTCGTAACGAGCGCCTCCATCGGCGAGGCGGCGACGCGCGCCACGGCGCTGCCCGAGAGCACGCCATGCGTGACATAGGCGGCGACCGATTTCGCGCCCTGCTCCATCAGCGCCTCGGCGGCGTTGCACAGCGTGCCCGCGCTGTCGACGATGTCGTCGATCACGATGCAGCGCCGGCCCGCGATGTCGCCGATGACGTTCATGACTTCGGACATGCCGGCGCGCTCGCGCCGTTTGTCGATGATGGCGAGATCGGCATCGACCCGGCGCGCGATCGCGCGCGCGCGCACCACGCCGCCGACATCGGGCGACACCACGACCAGCGGCTGGCCGCTGTAGCGCGCCTTGATGTCGTCGATGAACACCGGCGCGGCAAAAAGATTGTCGAGCGGAATGTCGAAAAAGCCCTGGATCTGCCCGGCATGGAGATCGAGGGTGAGGACGCGATCCGCGCCCGCCGCGGTGATCATATTGGCTACGAGCTTGGCCGAGATCGGCGTGCGCGGGCCCGATTTCCGGTCCTGGCGCGCATAGCCGTAATAGGGAATGACCGCCGTCGCGCGCCGCGCCGAGGCGCGCTTCAGCGCGTCGAGCGTGACCAGCAGCTCCATCAGGTTGTCGTTCGCCGGAAACGAGGTCGACTGGATCACGAACACGTCTTCGCCGCGGGCGTTCTCGTGGATCTCGACGAATACCTCCATGGTCCTGAAAGCGCCGCACGCTGGCGTCGGTCAGGGGCAGGTGGAGATACGCCGCGATCGCTTCGGCGAGCGGCCGATTGCTGTTGCAGGCCAGGATTTTCATGCGGCTAGACGTTGGTTTGCGAGCCGGGCCGACTGTAACAAGGCGCTTCGGGGCTGGCAACCGCCCTACGACGCGGCCGCCCTCCGCCGGGCTTCGGCGATGAGGGCGGCGATGCCGGGTGCCGCGGCGTTGGCGATATCATAGGCAGTGAGGCCCCAGGCGCCGTCGAGGCTGCCCGACGGCACGGCGTTCTCCTGGTTGACCTCGCCCAGTTTGCCGCCATCGGGACGCAGCAGCGACCAGGAAATCTTGATCTGCTGCTTGCCGCCTGTCGCAGGGGCCACGGTGACCGTGCCCTGGACCACCAAATTGGGCTGGTCGCCGGGCTTGTCGGCCAGCGCCAGTTGGGCGTGGCGGAGCGCTTCGGTCATGGCGCGGGCGAGGGCCTCGCCGCCGTCGCCGGGCGCGCCGGTCACGCCGCGCACCGCGATCAGCGGGTCGGTTCCGGCGGCCGGTGCCGGCACGTTGCTCTCGACCAGCTTGGCGAATGCCGGCGCCGATTGGCGCGCGATCTCGGCCACGCCGCTGCCGCCCCGCTGCCAGGCCACAGCCGGAATCACCAGGCTCGAATCCCGCCGGTTGAGCAGCTTGCCGCTCGGCTCGTGCATCTCCCAGGCGATCGTGACCCGCACATTGCCGCCGCCGACATCGTTGGCGGTCGCGGTGCCGGTCAGATGAAAGGAGCCGCGATTGCTGGCATCCGTGCTGGCCGGCACGTCGTTGTCCTGGAGCGCCTTGGCCATCGCGGCCGACAGATCCCGCGCGGTCGGGTCCGGCGCGCCCTTGACCTTCTCGACCACGATGCCGGCGCTATCGGGCGGCGTCAGGACCGGCGAATTGGGCGGCGGCTGGTCATCGGCGAAAGGATGCGGCAGGGGTTGGCACGCCGTGAGCAGCAGCAGCGCGGCAAGGGCGGTGAAACGCATGGCGGCGATGATATCGCGGTGCGTTTAGGGTGCAAGGCATATGGCGGAGAGCGCGTGGCCGAATTGACGCGTCCCCTCAAGGCAGGCGCGGCGATAGGAGAAAAATCGCTCGGGCTCGGCCGCCGTATCGCCGCCCGTGAATTCGATCCGCGCGACGCCGGCCGCGGCGAGCCGCGCGCGAACGTAGCCGGCAAGGTCGAAGAGATGATGGCGCGGGCGCTTGGCGGCGCGGAAGAACGCGGCGTTGTCGGGCGTCTGCGCCAGAAAGGGCGCGGGAAATTCCGGCCCGACCTCGTAGGAAGAAAAGCCGATGCATGGGCCGATCGCCGCCGCGATGCGCGCCGGCACGGCGCCTTCTTTCGCCATCGCGGCGACCGTCGCCGCGATCACGCCCGCGAGCGCGCCGCGCCATCCCGCATGGGCGGCGGCGACGACCCCGGCCGCTTCGTCGGCGAGCAGCACCGGGGCGCAATCGGCGGTCAGGATGCCGAGCGCGATCCCGGGCCGGCGTGTCACCAGCGCATCGCCCGGCGGACGATCCTCGTGCCGCCACGGAAGCTCGGCCACGATCGCATACCGGCCATGGAGCTGCCGGCACAGCACCAGCCGGTCGGGTTGGAGCGCCAATCGGCCGAGCGCGCGGCGGCGATTTTCCGCGACGTTCAAGGGATCGTCGCCCGAGCCGAGGCTGCAATTCAGGGTCGCGAAAACGCCGTCGCTGACGCCGCCTTGCCGGGTGAAAAACCCGTGCCGCAGAGCCGGGCTATCGAGGATCGCCGCGCGGATCATGAAAACCCCGCCGGCGCCGGCGCGCCCGGTTGCGCCAGCGCCAGCACCTTGAAGAGTTCTCCCATCTCATCGGGGTCGCTCAAGCGCCGGCAGCCGGCGCGGATGGTCAGGGCTTGCTCGGGCGAAGCCTTGGCCAAGAGCGCCGCCTCGCGCGCGCGCAAGCCGAGGCGTTCGAGGAATACGCCTTGCGCGACGGGCCCGAAAATTTCGGCGCCGCCCCGTCGAGCGGCTTCGGCCACGCGTGCGAAATCGACATGTGCGGTGATATCGACATCGCCCGGCAGGTCGAGCACCGGATGAGGGCGATGGTCGCGCAGCGCCTGGAGCGTGTCGCCGGCGGCGCTCGGGAAATAGCCGTAGTCGATGATGAGGGCGGCGCCACCTTGCTCGGCCAGCCGCGCGGCCACGGCGCCGGTAAGCGCGGCGGCGTCCTGGCCCAGCTCGGCGATGCTGCCTTCCGGCGCCGGGGGCAACTCGGCGGCAAGCGCGCTGGCCTGCTCGTCGAGCACGAAGGTCAGGCTCTCGCCATCGGCGCCGAGCCCGATCCGGCGCTCGTGCCAGCTTGCCGCGCGGCGCTCGAACTGGCGGATCGGCAGCGCGTCGAGAAATTCATTGGCGATGAGCAGCATCGGTCCCGGCGGCAGGGCCGCGACGCGGTCATGCCACTGGGGCGCGTGCTTGCCGAGATTGACCCTCTGGAGGGCGCGCAGGACCGGGCTGCGCTCGACGAGATGCAGGCGCAGCGCGCCGGTGAATTCCGGCGCGCCGCGCGCCGCGCGCAGCGCATCGGCCATCAAGGTGCCGCGGCCGGGGCCGAGCTCGACCAGCAACACCGGATCGGGCGCGCCGAGGCGCTGCCACAGCTCGGCGCACCACGCGCCGATCAGCTCGCCGAAAATCTGGCTCACTTCTGGGGCGGTGATGAAATCGCCCGCGACACCGAACGGATCGCGGGTCGCGTAATACTCCGCCCCGGCTTCTGCCATGTAGTCGGCGACGCTCAGCGGCCCGGTGGCGCGAATGCGCCGGGCGAGGCGCCGTCCGAGCTCGGTCATGTGTCGGGCCGCGCGCGCCAATACACCCAGAGGCCGAGCAGGAAGACGGGGATCGACAAAAGCTGGCCCATGGTGGCGCCGAACCAGAGAAAGCCGAGAAACGCATCGGGCTCGCGGAAGAACTCGACGAAGATGCGGACGCAGGCATAGCCCATGAGGAAGACGCCGGACAAGGCGCCCGGCCGCTCGCGGATCCGGGTCCAGCGCAGCAGGGCGAACAGCACAATGAACAGCACGATGCCCTCGAGCCCGGCCTCGTAGAGCTCGCTGGGGTGGCGCGGCTCCGGGCCGGCGCCGGGGAACACGATCCCCCAAGGCATGTCGGTCGGCCTGCCCCACAGCTCGTCATTGATGAAATTGGCGACGCGCCCGAAGAACAGGCCGATCGGCACCGCGGCGCAAATGATGTCCGAGAAAGCCAGCAAGGACAGGCTGCGCTGCCGGCAGAACAGCCACAACGCGATGATCACGCCGAGCGCGCCGCCGTGGAACGACATGCCGCCATGCCAGACCTGGAGAATTTCGCCGGGATGGTGAAAATAGAAATCCGGCTTGTAGAACAGCACATAGCCGGCCCGGCCGCCGAGCACGACGCCGAGCGTTGCCCAGACCAGGAAATCGTCGATCGCGGCCGGCGAGGCGACGGCGGGCGGGCGCTTCGCCACCCACAGGCAATAGCGCCACCCGATGAGGAGGCCGACGATATAGGCCAGCGCGTACCACCGGATCGCGAACGGACCGATCGTCAGCGCGATGGGATCGAAGGCGGGAAAAGGAATCGCCAGCATCAGCGATAGGGGTCCGCGGCGGCGAGATAGCTCTGCACGTAGTCGCGCACGCCGTCCTCGAGCGCGGTCGGCGCCTTGACGTAGCCCGCTGCTTGCAACCGCGCCATTTTCGCCTCGGTGAAGTACTGATATTTGTCGCGAATCTCAAGCGGCGTGTCGACGTACTTTATCTCGGGCTCGGCGCCGAGGGCGCGATAAACCGCGGCCGCCAGATCGGCGAAGCTGCGCGCGGTGCCGGTTCCCGAATTGAACAACCCGTTCACCTCGGGGTGGTCGTAAAGAAACAACAGATGCTCGACGCAGTCGCGCACGAAGACGAAATCGCGCTTCTGCCCGCCGTCGGGGATGCCTTCCCGGTGCGAGCGATAGAGGCGGCAGGTCTCGCCGGCCCGGGCGCTCGCGAAAATTTGCGCGGCGACGCTCTGCTGCGCGCCCTTGTGATACTCGTTGGGGCCATAGACGTTGAAGAATTTCAGTCCCGCCCATTGCGGCGGGCGGGGCGCTCCGCGCTCGATCAGGCGGGCCACGCGGCGGTCGAAGAGATGCTTCGACCAGCCATAGGCGTTGAGCGGCCGCAGGCGGCTAAGCGCTGCGGGCGACGGATCGTCCTCGAATCCGGCGCTGCCGTCGCCATAGGTTGCCGCCGAGGACGCATAGATGAGGTTCGTGCCGGTCGCCGCGCACCAATCCCACAAGGATAGCGACAGGGTGAAGTTCGCGGCGATGACGAGGTCGGCGTCGCGCTCGGTCGTGGCCGACGACGCCCCGAGGTGAAAGAGCGTGTCGAGCCCCTTGCCATGCTCGGCGAGGAAGGCCGCCAGCGCCTCGGGCGCGATCAGCGCGGCCAATTCGCGTTTTCCCAGATTGCGCCATTTCTCGCCGTCGCCGAGCCGGTCGCAGACGACGAGGTCGGCAGCCCCGCGCTCATCGAGCGCGGCCACGAGATTCGAGCCGATGAAGCCGGCGCCGCCGGTGACGAGGATCATCGCTCTTTATAGGAGCAGACACGCGTGGCTCACAAGGAACCGTTCCCCTCCGCCGCGCCCTGTGCTACGGCATGAACATGGCAAGGCAGAAGCAACTCCTCGAGGATTTCGCCCGCGTCGCCACCGGCGCGATGGGGGCGTTCACCGGCATGCGCGGCGAGGTCGAGAACCGGCTCAAGGAGCGCATCGAACGCATCCTCGGGCGGGCCAATCTGGTGCGGCGCGAAGAGTTCGACGCCGTGCGGGCCATGGCCGCCAAGGCACGCGCGGCGCAGGAGACCCTGGAACAGCGGGTCGCTTCCCTCGAAGCCAAGCTCGGGGTCCGGGCGCCCGCGCCGGCGGCAAAGCGCCGGGCCAACAAGGCCGCGCCGGCGGCAAAGCGGCGGGCCGGCCCCAAGCGCGGGTAGTTATCCCTCGCCTTCTTGGCGGCGGCCGTAATTCGGCCTTGCGCGCGACTCCCGACTTTGGCAGGGTGTCAGCTAGTGGTGATTTGGGAGAATGCCTACTATATCTCGTGGGTCCCGGCCGCTAAGGAGAGCGCGATGACCGCCTTGTCGCTTGAGACCAAGGTCGCCTCGGCCAATCCCATCGATCTCGCGGAAGAGATCGTGCAGGCCAATGAATGGCCGCATGACCGCGCCAGCGACGAAGAGATGATGGTCGAGATATCCGGGCGCTGGTGCGATTACCGGCTGCTGTTCGTGTGGCAGCGCGAGATGAGCGCGCTGCATTTCAGTTGCGCCTTCGAGATGAAGGTGCCGCGGGCGCGCCGCGGCGCGGTTTACGAGCTTCTCGCCGCGGTCAACGAGCGGCTCTGGCTCGGCCATTTCGATCTCGCTGCCGACGACGCGTCGCCCGCCTTTCGCCAGGGCGTCCTGTTGCGCGGCGCCATCGGCGCCAGCGTCGAGCAGATCGAGGACCTCGTCGATATCTCGCTCAGCGAGTGCGAGCGGTTTTTCCCGGCCTTCCAGCTCGTCGTCTGGGGCGGCAAGAGCGCCGAGGAAGCGATCGCCGTGGCGATGATCGAGCCCATTGGCGAAGCGTAAGCTTGCCCAGAAAAGAATCCCGAAGCGTAAGCTTGCCCAGAAAAGAATCCCGAAGCGTAAGCTTGCCCAGAAAAGAATCCCGAAGCGTAAGCTTGCCCAGAAAAAGATCCCGAAGCGTAAGCTTGCCCAGAAAAGATCCCGAAGCGTAAGCTTGCCCAGAAAAGAATCCCGAAGCGTAAGCTTGCCCAGAAAAGAATCCCGAAGCGTAAGCTTGCCCAGAAAAGAATCCCGAAGCGTAAGCTTGCCCAGAAAAGAATCCCGAAGCGTAAGCGTGCCGCCAGCATCTACGGCGCCGCGCGGCATCGTGCTGGTCGGATGCGGCAAGATGGGCGGGGCCTTGCTCGCCGGCTGGCGCAAGCGCCGCATCGCGCAGCCGATCGCCGTGGTCGAGTCCATGGCCGCGTCGGTCCCCAAGGGCGTGCGCCGCTACGCCTCGCCCGGCGAGCTCCCCAAGCGCCTGGCCCCAGCCGCGGTCGTGCTGGCGGTGAAGCCGCAAGCGCTCGCCGCGGCGCTGCCGGATTATCGCCGCTTTGCCGCGGGCGGGGCGGTGTTCATCTCGATCGCCGCGGGCAAGACGCTGGCGTTTCTCGCGCGGCACTTGGGGCAAGAGGCGGCGATCGTCCGCGCCATGCCGAACACGCCCGCCGCGATCGGCCGCGGCATCGCCGTCGCCTGCCCGAATGCGCGCGTAGCCCCCGGCCAGCGCGCGCTGGCCGACCGCTTGCTCAAGGCGGCGGGCGAGGTCGAGTGGGTCGCCGACGAGGGCTTGCTCGATCCCGTGACGGCGGTGTCGGGCAGCGGCCCGGCCTATGTGTTCCTGTTGATCGAAGCCCTGGCCGAGGCCGGGATCGCGGCGGGCCTGCCCGAGGTGCTCGCGCTGAGGCTGGCGCGGGCCACGGTGGCGGGCTCGGGCGAATTGGCCCGAATCTCCCCCGAGCCGGCCGCGACGCTGCGCCGCAATGTCACCAGCCCCGGCGGCACCACCGAAGCGGCCTTGGCGGTCCTGATGGCGGACGACGGGATGATGGCGCTGATGCGCCGCGCGGTCGCCGCCGCCGTCAAGCGCTCGCGCGAGTTGGCCGATTAGCTCGGGATTCGGCGAAGCACAGGGTGGAACGGATTTAATCGGGTCGGGCCGGCTTTAGCCGGACTGTCCTCCCGCTCGAAGTACCGCGGTGAGGAACGCAGCCGCCTCCGGCGAGTGGGCGAGGCGGTGCCAACTCGCCGCCGCGGCGACGAGATAAGCCAGGATCAACAACAGGGTGCCGGTCTTGGGCATTGCCCGTACTCCTGGCGAATAAGCTACCCCGAGCCGCGGCGGCCTGACAATTCGGAATAGTCCTTAAGGGATTTTACGTAACCGGTTTCGCGGATTGGCGGCGCCCGGAAACTTTGCGTCAAAGCAGCGGCGACGCGGATCGACCCCAACTCGGGAGCGACTTCGGGCAAGCGTCAACACCGACCGAATTTCAGCCCGGCGCCCATCGGCCGCGAAATTCCAACAAGACAGTTCTGCGCAAGCTAATTAAACCACCCGCCGAAATAGACGCTGGCCAGCGTCACCATGCCGACCGCGAGGATGTCGAGGGTGTTCAGGACGAGATCGACGCGCCGCTCTCGGCGGTGGATTCGGATGCGCCGGGATACGAGCGGGCGAAGATATCGGGCGCCTACGAAAGTCATAACCGCCCCTTCCCTATATATAGTCGTTGCGACATTTATACTATACTTCTTGTAGTAAATTATACACAAATCGGTTCCATCGACAAAGCTCTAAAAATCGCTCAAAGCCGTGCTGACCACCGGATGCCGAATAAGTCGGGCCAGCCACGCGTTGTGATGCCCGAGTGGGGTATAATTCCCCGACTTCATGGAGGAGGAAGCGATGAAGCTCTCACCAGCGTTAGGTGCGCCGGCCGTGGCCTTGGCGGCGTTCTTGTTGACGGCAAATGGCGCCTTCGCCGCCGGTGCGACCACCGGCGCGTGCCCGCCTGGCCAGACCATGGTGGGCGGCAACTGCGTGGCGACGAGTTCGGTCAACTACAATGGCTCCAAGTCGAATTCGGGCAACTTCGCCGCACCCAACAACGCCGCGACCGGGCAACCCGGCATGGCGGTGAAGGGTTCGGGCGTGCCTAAGAACACCACCAAGACCATCGACAGCACGAGCCCCGGCCCCACCGACACGAACTAGCCGTTTGTATTCACGAGCGTAGCGCGATTTTCGGCGCACCACGATTCTTTTGAAGTGTGACAAGGCTGATCCATCGCGTTCGTTACGACGCTGATCGGGATTTTATTGGGTCGAGGGCTGGAGGTTGCGGGAAGGGTTCGGCGGGGCACATCGCCCCGTGGGTCATGGTCCCGCAGCGGCGAAGCGGCCGGCGAGCAGCCGGAAGATCGCTGCGTCCGGGCAAGCTGTCGGCAGCCAGAGGCGAATTCGAGCGGCGCCCTCGACGACGCGGGCGGCGATCTTGATCAGCCGCAATCGCAGCGTCGTGAACTCGGCCGTTCTCCAAGAGGAACGCTTGGGCGCGGCAGCGCGCAGAGTGAGAAGCAGCCAATAAGCCGCCGTGTGCAGGATGAGGCGCATCTGATTGGCCCGCGGGTCACGGCACGACGTACGATCCGAGGCGAGCTGGGCCTTGTGTAGCTTGATGAAGTTCTCCGCTTGGCCGCGGCCACAGTAGACTGTCTCATAGAGATGCTTGGCGCTGCCCTTGAGCGAGGTGACGACGTAACGGACATCGAGGCCGAGCTTCGTCGCCTCGATCCGGGCGACGACACGGCGCTGTCTTTGCCAACTCTTGGCGCCGTAACGCAGCGTGCTCCAGCGGCGCAGCTTCTCGGTTCCGGTCACCGCGCGCTCGACGCACACCGCGTCGGCAACCGACCGGATCATGCCGGCGAGCGACCGGGTTGCCGCCGAAGCCGAAGATGTAGCCAATCCCATTGGCTTCGCACCAATCCATCGCCTTGACTCGACCGTAGTGGCTGTCACCGCGCACCAGGATGTTCGACCTTCGGCCAGTGCCGGCGAATGCGGGCAATGACATGCTTCAGGATCGTGCGCACTTCGATCCCGCCCGGCGTCTTGCCGCTGCGCAGGATGACGGCAACGGGCTTGCCGCTCGTCCCCTCGTAGATATGGATCGGCAGGAAGCAGCGTTCGTCGTAATGCGCGTTGAACAGCGATAACTGCTGCCGGCCATGCACCGCGTCGAAGGTGTCGTCGATGTCGAGAATAATCGAAGCCGGCGCCCGCGCGTAACTGGCACAGAACTGATCCACCAGCGCCAGCATCAGTCGCGCGATCTCGATCCGCGACGGCGCATTCTCCAACCGCGACATGGTCGGTTGCGAGCACAGCGCCTCGCCGCTTCCCGGTGGCTCGGCCCACCGCCATCTTGAATACCGGGTCGTCCCGCAGTTTGTTGCAGTCGTTGGCGTCCTCGTACCCCGCCGCGATCGCAAACATCCGAAGCCGCAGCATCTCCTCGACCGTGTGATCGATGCGATCGGAATCACGGCGATCCTTCAGGCAGGTCGCGAGGCGCGCTGCAACGCCCAGATGCCGCTCGACCCCGCGCAGCAGCAGCACGCCCGCATCCGACGACAGCATCCCGCCGTCGAAAGCTACGCTCACTTTCTTGCGGCAAATCGCTGGCAGGGAAAACGGCAGGAGGTTATCTTTGTTCATGGCGGATGTGGCGCTCCGTGATCGCGGCTTCGACTCTGTCCTGACAACAGAATCATGCTCGCAATCAGCGGCTTACGCTACATCCGCCAGCCTACAATCGCTCCCGTCGTGAATAAGGCGGGCTAGATCGGTCGAACGACGCCGCGGCGTCCGTGCTATGCCCGATTGCGGCGCCCGGGCTTCCTGCCTATGGTTGGGGCAGCGGAGGATGCCATGGCGATGAAACGCCGGCCTCGGGTATCGGCGCAGGACCCTCGTCAACGCGTAATCGCGGCGGCGCTCGACCTTGCCGCCAAAGAGGGCTGGCGCGGTCTCGGCCTCGCCGAGATCGCCGCGGCGGCGCGGGTGCCGCTGGCCGAACTCTATCGCCTGTTTCGCTCTCGCACGGGGATACTCGTGGCCTTCCGCCGCGGCATCGACGAAGCGGTGCTCGGCGAGGGGCCGGTCGCGGCCGAGGGCTCGGCGCGCGACCGGTTGTTCGAGATCTTGATGCGCCGATTCGAGCGGCTGAAGCCTTATCGGCCGGGCCTCAGGGCGATCCTCCGCGATGGCGATCCGACCCTCCTATGCCTGCTGCCCGGCGTGCTGCGCTCGATGGCGTGGATGCTGGAGGCCGCGGGAATTGCCGCCGGAGGCGTCCGCGGCCGGCTTGCCCGCCGCTTGGTCGCGGCGATTTATCTCTCTGTCCTGCCGACGTTTTTCCGCGATGAGGGCCGCGATCTCGGGACCACCATGGCGGCGCTCGACCGCCGCCTGCGCCAGGCCGAGACGATGGTCACCGCGCTCGCTCCGCTGCTTGCCCGGCGGCGCCGCCGCCGCCGCGCCTGACCTCGGACTTGTGCACTGCAAGATTTAGGATCGGAAACCCTTGACGCGGCTGCTGGACGAGATCATATTCGTCATTGTGCACTGCAGCATAAATTTCCTCCCCCTTGAGTGCAAAGGATGACCAGCATGACGACGACCATCAACGGCAAGCAGGCTTTTCCCGAATTTGACGTGAGCAAGATGTTTTCCGCATTTTCGGTTCCCGGCTTCAATGTCGCGGCCCTGGTAGCCGCCCAGCGCAAGAACATCGAGGCCATCACCCAGGCCAACCAACTCGCCATCGAGGCCGTGCAGGCCGTGGCCCGCCGCCAGGCCGAGATCACCCGCGAGGCGCTCGACGAGGCGCCGGAATTGTTCCGCGAGCTGAGCCAGCCGGGCGCGCCGCAGGAAAAGTTGGCGAAGAACGCCGAGCTCGCCAAGACCTCTTTCGAGAAGGGCTTGACCAGCGCGCGCGAGCTGACCGAGCTGTTCGCCAAGGCCAACACCGAGGCGTTCAACGTGATCGCCAAGCGGATGACCGAGAGCTTCTCGGAAATGCGCGACATGGCCTCGACCAAGGCGGCCTGACCTCGAGCTTCCGCCACCGGCCGCTCCACACCGGCGCGGCCGGTTTCAAGGTTGATGCGCTATTAACCACTCCTTCAGGGCTCTCGGTGAAAGCTCTGAAGCGATGGATACGTGGCGCGTCGAACCTCTACTCGATCGGCCTTCCCGCCGGCTCGCCGGCGTGGCGCGGTTCGGCGCCGCCGGTCTTTCCTTGCGGCTCGCGTCGTTGCGGCGGAGCATCGAGCGCGATTATCCGATGGCGCTCGCCCTCGACATTGCCGATCGCGACGCGGCCGACGGGCTGCCGCCCGCTCTCACCGACGCAGTCCATGCGCTACTGCACGAGGCCGCGCTCAATGCCGCGCGCCACGCCGGCGCGGCGCTGCTGCGGCTCTCGGTGCACGTCAACGGCGGCGCGGTGGAACTCGGCGCGGCGGATGACGGCACCGGGTTTCCCTTTATCGGAGTCTACGATCTGCCGACCCTGATGTCGCTCGGTGCCGGCCCGCGCTGGCTGGTTCGCCAGCTCGCCGCCCTGGGCGGCAGCCTGATTCTCGATTCGCGCGAATCGGGCTCGCGCATCGCGATGACGGTGCCGCGCGAGGCGGCGCCGCGATGCGAGGCCGAGGCAGCGCCCGTCCTCGCCGCGGAATAATCTCGACTTATCTCGACAGATGGAAGCAGGCGCGCGCACTCTGCCGGTGGCAGGCGACCCATGATAAGCTTTATTTGTCGGCAGGCGCGGCGGGATGTCGGCGATGCTTAAGATCGAGATCGAACGCGAGGAGGATGGTCGTTGGATCGGTGAGGTCCCGGACCTGCCCGGTGTGCTCGTTTAGGGCGCGTCCGAAGCCGAGGCGCGCGTCAAGGCGACCGCGCTCGCCCGCCGCGTGATCGCCGACCGAATCGAGAATGGCGAGCCGGTGCCCGCCTAAGCGCGGAACCTTTTCGTCCCCGCGTGAGCGGCTGGCTGCCAACGAAGGCGGCGCAGGTTCTGCGGGCACTCTACTCTATGGAATCGGTTGGATGCTTAAGCGCCAGGTCGGCTCGCATCGCACGCCGGCGCGACGCGGATGGCCGGATTGCGTCTTCGCCTTCCATGAAGGCGAAGAGATCGGCCCGCCTATGCTCGCGCGCATTGCCAAGCGCGCCGGGCTTCAGCCAAGCGACCTCTAGGCCGACGCTCCAGCCGATGGCGGCGCCGGCTATCTCGGCAGATGCAGGCGGACGCGCAATCCGCCTTGCGGCGAATCCTCGAGCGTCACATCGCCGCCCTGGCCGCGCGCCAGGTCGCGGGCGATGGTGAGGCCGAGGCCCAAGCCGCCGGTGTTCGGGTTGCGCGCGGCGTCGAGCCGATAGAACGGGCGAAACACGTTGTCGCGCTGCGGCGCCGGAATGCCCGGCCCGTCATCGTCGACGAGGATATCGAAGCCGTCGCGGACCTCGACCCCGGTGACCCAGACATGCCTGCCGTAACGCCGCGCATTGCCGATCAGGTTCGATAGCGCCCGCCGCGTCGCGTCGGCGCGCAGCGTGAGAACGTAGCTCTCGGGCAGCGCGGCGAAGATCGGCGGGCCGTCGCGCTGCGCCGCCAGGATCAGCTCGCTCGCGATCTGCGCCACGTCGCTCTCCCGCTGGGTTTCCTCGCCGCCGCCGCGGGCGAAATCGAGATAGCCCTGGATCATGCGCTGCATCGCGACGACATCGCTCTTCAGCCCGGCGACGCTCGGATCCTCCGGCATCAGCTCGAGCGCGAGCCGCATCCTCGTCAGCGGCGTGCGCAGATCGTGCGACACGCCGGCCAGCATGTCGGTGCGCTGGGCGACCTGGCGGTTGATGCGGTCGCGCATCCGAATGAAGGCGCGCGCGGCCCGGCGCACCTCGCTCGCGCCTTCCGGCTTGAAGTTCGGCACATCGCGCCCCTTGCCGAGGTCTTCCGCCGCGGCGGCCAGCCGGCGCAGGGATTTCACCTGGTTGCGCATGAACATCGAGGCGATCAGCAGCAGCAGCAGCGACGAGCCGGCCATCCACAGCACGAAGAGATAGGTGGTCGGCGTGGTCAGGCGCTTGCGCGGCACCGCCACCTGCATGACGCCGCTCGGCAGCGCGACCGAAACCAACAGGTCGCGCGGATCGAACTCGCCGTCGATCTCGAACGGGCTGTCGATCTGCTCGGCGATCGCCAGGGCAAGTTGTTGCTCGACCTCGCCGCTGGTGGTGCGCGGCATGCCCTGCGGCAGCGTCTCGCCCCGCCGGAAGCCGTAATAGAGACCGGTCGTGTCGGCGGCGCGCTCAAGCAAGCCTTGGCGCCCGCTCGGCGTCGCGGCGTCGTCGAGCGCCGTCAAGGTGAGGGCGATGTCGCCGGCGACGCCCGCGGAGAGCCGCCGCGCCACCGTGTCCCAGACCCGGTCGTAGAAGAACCAGGTGGCTAAAATCTCGGCCAGCAGCATCGGCAAAATGATGATGAGCAGCGAGCGGCCCCAGAGCGAGCGCGGCAGCGCGCGCTTGAACCAGCGGCGGTGACTGTCGGCCGCTGCCGCCGCGGCCGGCGGGTAGAGGCCGAGGCGCCCCTGGCCGTCGTCAATCGGGCTTGAGGACATAGCCCGTTCCTCGCACCGTCTGCAGGTAACGCGGGAATTTCGGATCGAGCTCGATCTTGCGCCGGAGCCGCGTCATCTGCACGTCGACCGTGCGGAGATTGCCGCTGCACTGCGCCTCCTGCGACAGCGCCTCGCGCGACACCGGCTCGCCCGGCTGTTTCGCGAGCGTGAGCAGCAGCGCCGCCTCGGCCGCGGTCAGATGCACCGGCTCGCGCCCGCGATAGAGCGCGCCGCGCTTCAGATCGAGCCGGAAGGCGCCGAGGCGGAGCGCTTCGGCGCGCTCGGGCGCAAGCGCCACGCGCTGCAGGATGTTGCGAATGCGTAGCACCAGCTCGCGCGGCTCGAACGGCTTCGTCAGGTAATCGTCGGCGCCGTGCTCCAGCCCGTTGATGCGGTCGCTGGCCTCGGCCATCGCGGTCAGCAGGAGGATCGGCACCGGGCCGGTGCGCCGCAGGCTTTCGGTGAGCATGAGGCCGTTCTCGCCCGGCATCATCACGTCGACGATGAGGAGATCGAAGGCGAGGCTGCTGAGGCGTTGCCGTGCCTCGGCCGCGTCGGCCGCCGTGGTGACGCGGAAGCCGCACTCGATCAGGTAGCGCCGCAGCAGATCGCGGAGTCGCGAATCATCATCCACGACCAGGAGATGGGCCTCGGCATTGCCGCCGTCGCTGGCGCCGCTCATCGCGCCACTATACACCCGATCAGCGCTCGCGCTTGAACCGGGCACGGTCGGCGTCGTCGCTGAGGATGGCGAGCATGATCTTGCGGAAGCCTTCGACCGCTTGCGGCCCGCCCTCGGCGAAGGCCCGGGCGATGCGCCGGAGCTGATTCTCCGAGAGCTGGCGCTCGAGCTCGACGCCCTGGGCGGTGAGCTCGAGCAGCCGCTGGCGCCGGTCGGTCCTGCCGGTGTATTGCCGGATGAATCCTTGCCGTTTCAATTGCCGCAGCACGCGCGCGAGACTCTGCTTGGTGATGCTGAGGATGTCGAGCAGCTCGCTGACATTCATCTGGGGATGGCGGCCGACGAAATAGATCACGCGGTGATGCGCCCGCCCGAAGCCATAGCGCGCCAGCATCGCGTCGGGCTCGGCGGTGAAATCGCGATAGGCATAGAACAGCAGCTCGATGCCTTGGCGCAGCGCGTCTTCCCGCAATAGGCCGTCATCGGTTTTTATGTCAGGCATGTTGACTTATTTTTAGCAGAGTTGTTACATCCCCGGCAAGGCGCCGAGAAGATTGAGCCAAGCGCAAGGACGGCCGAGGGACGCGGGACCATGGCGACAGCGACGAGACCTTTCGACGATCGTGACGGCACGATCTGGCTCGACGGCAAGCTGGTGCCGTGGCGCGAGGCCAACATCCACGTTCTGACCCACGCGCTCCACTATGCGAGCTGCGTGTTCGAGGGCGAGCGCATCTACGGCGGACGCATCTTCAAGCTGCGCGAGCACAGCCAGCGCCTCATCGATTCGGCGGGCCTCCTCGGCTTCGCGATTCCGTGGACCCTGGCCGAGATCGAAGCGGCGTCCAACGCCACCGTGGCCGCCTCGGGCATCGGCGACGGTTATGTCCGGCCGATTGCCTGGCGCGGGCCCGAGCAGATGGGCGTCTCGGCGCAGCTCACCAAGATCCACATGGCGATCGCGGTCTGGGACGACTGGAAGGCGTATTTCTCGCCCGAGGCGCGTTTGAAAGGCATTCGCATGAGCTGGTCGAAATGGGCGCGGCCGGCGCCCAATACCGCGCCGACCGCGGCCAAGGCCTCGGGCCTCTACATGATCTGCACCCTATCGAAGCACGCGGCCGAGGCCGAAGGCTATGACGACGCCCTCATGCTCGATTGGCGCGGCCAGATCGCCGAGGCCACCGGCGCCAACATCTTCCTCGGCATCGGCGGCGCGCTGCACACGCCGACGCCCGACTGCTTCCTCGACGGCATCACCCGCCGCGCCGTGATCGGGCTCGCCAAGGCGCGCCAGATCGCGGTCATCGAGCGCGCGATCCTGCCGGAGGAATTGGCCCAGGCGGACGAAGTGTTCCTCACCGGCACGGCCGCCGAGATCGCGCCCGTCACCCAAATCGCGCAGCACAATTATCCGGTGGGCGCGATCAGCAAAACCTTGATGGCCGATTTCGACCGGATGGTGCGGGCGAGCTGAAAGCGCGGCGCGGCGCGCTATGCCGGCTTGAACGGGTTGCGGATCGTAAGCCCGGCGACGCGTTTGCCGTCTGCCATGTCCTCGCTGAAGAGAACGCCGCATTTCGCCTGGCTTGCGGCCGCGACGATGAGAGCGTCATAAAACGCGAAGTCATGGTTGCGCGCCAGTGCGAGGGCAGTCTTGTGCGCCTCGATGGTCAGCGGCATGGGCGGATCGAGGAGCGCCTTGAGCGCGCCGAGCGCGCTTTCGATTTCCGACCATTCGCGGCGAAGCTTGCATCGCGACACGTTCACAAACTCGTTCAGGACCTGGACGCTGATCGTGCCGCCGGCGGCAATCAGCGCTTCGGCCTTCGCGCCGCGGGGATCATCGGCGGCGAAGGCGTAGATGAGGACATTGGTGTCGAGAAACGGCTTAGCGTTCATTCGCCTCGTCGCGATCGAACGTGAAGCCCCTCGGCAACGGACGCTTGAGCGCCCTCAAGCGCGCCAAAGCCCTGTCACGGCCCCGATCCCGCGCGACCTCGAAGCGGCGTGCGCCGGCGATGACGATCTCGACGTCGTCGCCTTCCTTCAGCTTGAGGGCCGTGACGACCGTCTTGGGCAGGCGAACCGCGAGGCTATTCCCCCATTTGGCAATCTGCATCATGGCCTCGAAGATATACAAAAATCATGTGTATCATAATGGCGGAGCCGACCGCCCGCAAGCTTGCCTCAATCCGTCGCCCACTTTTTCGCCGCCGCGTCGTCGCTGGCCTTGGCCTCGACCCA
Organism: uncultured Alphaproteobacteria bacterium; assembly: GCA_963803265.1. Lineage (GTDB taxonomy): Bacteria > Pseudomonadota > Alphaproteobacteria > ATCC43930 > CGMCC-115725 > CAIKMD01. The sequence continues at coordinate 32,174 of CAWDLZ010000015.1, forward strand.
GCGCGGCCCGGCGCTCGTCTCCTCGAGCTTCCAGAACGGCGCCTCGGTCTTGAGCCAGTCGATCAGGAAGCGGCAGGCATCGAAGGCGGCGTCGCGGTGCGGCGAGGCCACGGCCACGAGCACGATGCGCTCGCCCGGCACGAGCCGGCCATAACGGTGGACGATCAGCACCTCGTCGAGGGGCCAGCGCCGCCGCGCCTCGGCCTCGACGAGGCCAAGCTGCTTTTCGGTCATGCCGGGATAATGCTCGAGCGTCATCGCGAAAATTTTCTCGTCGCCGGCGCCTTCGCGCACCAAGCCGACGAAAGAGGTCACGCCGCCGATGGCGGTCTTGCCGCGCGTGAGCTGGTCGAGCTCCGCGCCGACATCGAAATCCTCGCGCTGGACGCGGATCACGCTTCTAGCCTCCGGTGACCGGCGGGAAGAAAGCAACCTCGTCGTCGGGCTTCACCTTGTGGTCCCAGCCGACATAGTCGCGATTGACGGCGACGCGCACGCGCTTTGCGTCGTCGAGCGCCGCCGCGTAATTCGGCCCGCGCGCCTTCAACCATTCGATGAGCTGGGCCACGGTCGCGATCCCGCCCGGCGGGTCGATGGTTTCCTCGGCCGTGCCGATCTTCGCGCGAACCCAGGCGAAATAGAGCAGCCTCATGGCGATAATCTAGGTTACGAAAGCACTTCCGAGAAGGGCAGGAAATCGACGGGCGCGCCTTGCTCCAGCACGGTCACGCCTTCGCCCACTTCGACGAGGCCGTCGGAATCGACCATCGAGGTGAGTATCCCGGCGCCGTCGCGCGGAAATTTTTCGGCGACCCAGTTGCCGTCGGGTCCCCTTGTCAGGCGCGCCCGGATATATTCGGTGCGATTGGGGCGCTTCTTGTACTCGAAGCCGGCGCTCACCCGATAGAGCCGGGGGCCGGCATCGACCGCGCCCGAGAGCAGCAAGACGAGCGGCCTGGCCAGGAGCAGGAAGGTCACCATCACCGCCACCGGATTGCCGGGCAGCCCCATGAACGGAATCCGTCCCAATTGTCCCATCGCCACCGGCCGTCCCGGCTTGATGGCGAGGCGCCAGAAATGGAGCTTGCCCAAGGCCTCGACCGCGGCCCTGACGTGATCCTCCTCGCCCGTGGACACGCCGCCCGAGGTCAGCACCAGATCATGGTTCGCGGCAGCCTCGGCGAGCGCCGCATGCACCGCTTGCGCCCGGTCGGGGAGGATGCCGAGATCGGACACGGCGCAGCCGAGCCCCTGCAACAGCGCCTGCAGGGTATAGCGGTTGGCGTCGAAGATCGCGCCCAGCGGCAAGGCGCAGCCCGGCTCGCGCAACTCGTCGCCGGTCGAGAAGAGGGCGGCGCGCAGCGGCCGATAGACTTCAAGCTCGGTAAGCCCTAGCGAGGCGGCGAGCCCGACTTCCTGCGCCCTCAGCCGCCGGCCCGCGGCCAAGACGGTGGTGCCCGCCTTCACGTCCTCGCCTGCGCTCCTGCGATTGGCGCCGCGCTCGATCCCGGCCGGAATGGTCACCGCGCCGTTCGCGACCTTGCAATCCTCCTGCATGAGAACGGTGTCCGTGCCCGGCGGCAACAATGCGCCGGTAAAGACGCGGATGGCGCCGCCCTTTGCGGCGGTCTCGCGCAAGGGGTGGCCGGCCGCGGCGCGTCCCGTTATCGGCAGAACGGAATCGCCGTCGGGCCGCAAATCCGCGAAGCAAACCGCATAGCCGTCCACCGCGACGTTGTCGGCGGGCGGCACGTCGCGCGTCGCGACCAGCGGGCCGGCGAGAATCCGGCCGGCCGATTGGGCCAGCTTGACGCGCTCCACCGCGGGCAGCGGCGCAAGATTGGCCTTGAGCAAGGCAAGCGCCGCGCCCGCCGACATCAGCTCGCCGCCGAAGGCGAAGCAGTCATCGCCGAGCTGAGCCACGTGCCGTCACCTCGATGCCGCAATGGGCGATGATGAAAGACGCGATCGCGTCGATATTGTCGAGCGCGAAGAAGGGCAGGGCGAGATCGGAAACCGGCGCATCCGAGGCCACCGCGACGATCGCTTTGTCGTCCGGCGCGATCAAGGGCTTGCCCAGCGACGCGCGATGGACTTCGAGCTTGGGATGCGGCTCGCGCTTGAAGCCCTCGATGAGAACGAGATCGACCGGGGTCATGTGGCGCAACAGCTCGGCCACCGCCGGCTCGGCCGCGCCGCGCAATTCGTGCATCAGCGCCCAGCGCCGGTCGCTCGCCACCATCACCTCCCTGGCGCCGCCCTGGCGGTGGCGATACGAATCTTTCCCCGGCTGATCGACGTCGAAATCGTGATGCGCGTGCTTCAGGGTCGAGACGGCGAGGCCGCGGCGCAGCAAAGCCGGCACGAGACGGGTAATCAGGGTCGTCTTGCCGCTTCCGCTCCAGCCCGCAAGCCCGAAGACCCGCATGTCGGCTAGGTCGCCCGGCTCGGCTTGGCCGCCGGCTCGATCGGAGGTGCCGCGCGCTTGGAGTCCTCGATGTTCACATGCACGATTCCGGAATGAAGGTATTGATAGCCGGTGGCGAGGGTGAAGGCGGCGGCGATCCATAACAGCACTTCGCCCAGCGCCTCGGTGTGAAGGAACGCCGGGCCGGAATCGCCGACGAGGAGGACGCCGATCGCCACCATCTGGATCGCGGTTTTCCATTTCGCGAGCCCGCTGACCAGCACCTTCACCCGCATCCCGGCCAAATGCTCGCGCAATCCCGAGACCAGGATTTCGCGGCACAGGATGACGAGCGCGGGCAGCACCGCGGAGGCCGAGATCCGTTGCATCGCCGCGAGCATGAAGAGAGTCGCGGCGACCAGCACCTTGTCGGCGATCGGATCGAGAAAGCGCCCCAGTTCGGATTGCTGTTGCCAGGCGCGCGCCAGCTTTCCGTCGAGCCAGTCGGTGACGCCGGCCGTGGCGAAGATCGCGCAGCCGATCCACGGCCCCTCGGGCACCGGCAAATAAAAAGTGGCGACGACGAGCGGCATCGCGACGATGCGCGACAGGGTGAGGAGGTTGGGGAGGCTCGTGACCATCTTTGCGAAATTAGACTTTAACCCTCGGCGTGGAAATGGTCATAGACCTTTTTCGCGACCGTCTTGCTGATTCCCTCGGCCCGCTCGAGATCGGCGAGGCCGGCGCTTGCTACCCCGCGCGCCGAGCCGAAATGATGGAGGAGGGCGCGCTTTCGCCGCGCCCCGACGCCCGCGATCTCGTCGAGCGGCGAGCCGGTCAAGGCCTTGGCGCGCTTGGCGCGGTGGGCGCCGATGGCGAAGCGGTGGGCCTCGTCGCGCAAGCGTTGCAGGTAGTAGAGCACCGGGTCCTTGGCATCGAGGCTCAACGGCGCTGCGCCGGCGCGGAAGAAGCGCTCGCGCCCGGCGTTGCGGTCCGGCCCCTTGGCCACGCCCACCACCGGCACATCCTCGATGCCGAGATCGGCCAGCACCTGCGTCACCGCGGATAATTGTCCTTGGCCGCCGTCGATGAGGATCAGGTCGGGCCACGACCCGTGGTTCCGCTCGGGATCCTCCTTGAGGGCGCGGGCGAAGCGCCGGCCCAGCACCTCGCGCATCATCGCGAAATCGTCGCCCGGCGCGGTGTCCTCGGCCTTGATGGTGAATTTTCGATAGGCCGGCTTCAAAAAGCCGAGCGGCCCGGCGACGATCATCGCGCCGACCGCATGGGCGCCCTGGATATGGCTGTTGTCATAGACCTCGATGCGTTGCGGCGGCGCGTCGAGGCCGAACCGGTCGGCGACGCCTTCCAGCAGCTTTTGCTGCGCCGAGCCCTCGGCCAGCCGTCGCGCCAGGGCCTCGCGCGCGTTGACGAGCGCATGCTCGACCAGCTTCCGCTTGGCGCCGCGTTGCGGCGCCGAGAGCTCGACCTTGCGGCCGGCGCGGCTGGTGAGCGCCTCGGCCAAGAGCGCCGCGTCGGCGGGCGGCTCGTTGACCAGGACCACGGGCGGCGCCACCCGGTTGGCGTAGAACTGGCCGATGAAGGCCGCGAGCATTTCGTCGAGGCCCAGATCCTTGGTGTGGCTCGGGAAGTAGGGGCGGTTGCCCCAATTCTGGCCGCCGCGGAAGAAGAACACCTGGACCGAGCTGTGCCCGCCGGCCTGATACGCGGCGATGACGTCGGCGTCGCCCACGCCCTGGACATTGATGTCCTGGCGGCCCTGGACTTGGGTCAGCGCGCGGATGCGGTCGCGCAGGATCGCCGCGCCTTCGTAATCCATCGCGTCCGAGCGCTCGGTCATGTCGCGCGCGAGGCGCTGCTGCACGTCCCGGGTCCGGCCCTTGAGGAAGGCCCGCGCGTCGCCGACCAGCTTGTCGTAACCCGCCTTGTCGATCCGCCCGACGCAAGGCGCGCTGCAGCGCTTGATCTGATAGAGCAGGCACGGCCGGGTGCGGCCGGCGAAGATGCTGTCCGAGCAGGAGCGCAGCAGGAACGCGCGCTGCAAGGCGATCAAGGTGCGGTTGACCGCGCCCGCCGAGGCGAACGGCCCGAAATAATCGCCGCTGTCGCCGGTGGCGCCGCGATGCTTGGTCAATTGCGGGAAATCGCCGCCCCCGGTGAGATGGATATAAGGGAACGACTTGTCGTCGCGCAGCAGCACGTTGTAGCGCGGCATGAAGCGCTTGATGAGATTGCATTCGAGGAGCAGCGCTTCGACTTCGGTGTGGGTGATCACCACTTCCATCGCGCGCGTCTCGGCCACCATGCGCTTCAGCCGGTTCGAGAGATTTCCCGCATGGGTGTAGCTCGCCACCCGATTCTTGAGGTTGCTGGCCTTGCCGACATAAACCGGGTCGCCCTTGGCGTTGAGCATGCGATAGACGCCCGGCGCCGCCGGCAGGTTGCGCAGCACGCCGCGAATGATCCCGACGCCCTGCGCGAGCTGGCCGGTCGCGGGCATCGCCTCGCCGTCATCGATGGTGTCGTCGCCGGCCGGGACGTAGCCTTCGGGATCGTCGATCATCGCCTCGTCACTTGGCGCGTGGCTGCCCCCAGGTCAATCGCGCGGGCTCGATTTCTCGATGATTCGGGGCCGCCGACGATATCCACGGACGCGGTGGAAAACTCTGTTGAAAACCGCGCGCGCGCAGGCCTCGTCCCGCGTAAAATCGCGGGATTGACGTGTTTGCATAAAAATCAGGCATTTTTCTATCCCCTTGCGATCAAAGGATATTTTTCCCGTGAAATGTAAACCTTTGGTAACACACCTGAATCTCGCCCGAATTCCGCTAGATCATCGAGAGCGTCGCCGTTGGTGTGAACAAATCCCAGCTCCGGCGATCTATCTCGCCCGGAAATCGGCCTTCCCGGCAAGCTCCGATGCTTAGCGCAGCCTGCTGGCCGCGCTCATTCGGGCGGCGAGGCCGTGCCCGGTTGGGCCCAGCCGAGATGCTGACCGCCGTCGAGCGCGATCATCTGCCCGGTCATCGACACGGCGGAGGCTACGAAAACCACCGCCGCCGCGATTTCCTCGGGCGTCGCGCCATGCCGCAGCGGCGTGCTCTCGCCTTGGCGCTGGAACTGCTCGGCGTTCTGCCGCGGACTGGGCAGCGTCGGACCCGGCCCGATGGCGTTGACGCGAATGCGCGGCGCCAGCGCCAGCGCCATCACTTGGGTGAGCGTCCACAGCCCCGCCTTCGACAACGTGTAGGAGACGAAATGCGGCGTCAGGTTCCAGACCCGTTCGTCGGCGATGTTGACGATCGCGCCCGGCTCGCTCTTCGGGAGGTGGCGCGCGAATTCCTGCATCAGCACGAAGGGCGCGCGCAGATTGGTCTCCAAATGCGCGTCCCAGCTCGCGCGCGTGACCGTCATGGCCTCGTCGCGCTCGAAGGTCGAGGCGTTGTTGACGAGCAGGGTTATCGGCCCGAGCGCTGCTTCCGCCCTCGGCACCAGCTTCGCGGTGGCGGTCTCGTCGGTGAGGTCGGCGGGCAGGGCTACGGCCCGTTGCCCCAGCTCCTCGAGCTGGACGACGACCTCCGCCGCGGCGTCCTTGGAGCGGCGATAATGGACGGCCACGTCATAGCCGTCATGGGCGAGGGCCAGCGCGATGGCGCGGCCGATGCGCTTTCCCGCGCCGGTGACGAGCGCCGCGCGCGCCATCACCGTCCCCGATAGCGCTGGCGCGCCTTCCGCTTGGCCATCTCCTTGGCCGAGGAGCCGGCGCGCCCGGCGGTCGAGCGGCCGCGCGGGGGCCCGCCCGGCTCGAGGGAGAGCCCGAGGTCGAGTTCCTCTAAGCGCTTGATCTCGTCGCGCAGCCGCGCCGCCTCCTCGAATTCGAGATCGGCCGCCGCGGCGCGCATCTGCTTCTCCAGATCGGCGATCACGGCCTTCAAATTCGAGCCCTGATATTGCGGGCTGGAGCCGACGCCCAGATCGACGGTGACGTGATCCTGCTCGTAGACGCTTTGCAGGATATCGGAGATCGCGCGCTTGATGCTCTCGGGCGTGATGCCGTTGGCGGCGTTGTAGGCCAGCTGCTTCTCGCGCCGCCGGTTGGTTTCCTCGATCGCCGCCTTCATGCTGTCGGTGATCTGATCGGCATAGAGGATGGCGCGGCCATCGAGGTTGCGCGAGGCGCGGCCGATCGTCTGGATGAGCGAGGTGCGCGAGCGCAGGAAGCCCTCCTTGTCCGCGTCGAGGATGGCGACGAGCGCGCATTCCGGAATGTCGAGACCCTCGCGCAGCAGGTTGATGCCGACGAGCACGTCGAACACGCCGAGGCGCAGATCGCGGATGATCTCGATGCGCTCCAGGGTTTCGACGTCGGAATGGAGGTAGCGGACGCGGATGCCGTTCTCGTGGAAATATTCGGTCAGCGCCTCGGCCATCTTCTTGGTCAGGGTCGTCACCAGGACGCGCTGGCCCTTCCGGGCGGCGTCGCGGCATTCGGCCATCAGGTCGTCGACCTGGTTCTCGACCGGCCGCACGATCGGAACCGCGTCGACGAGGCCCGTGGGACGCACCACTTGCTCGACGAACACGCCGCCGCTGCGCTCCAGCTCCCACGGACCGGGCGTCGCCGAGACGCACACGGTCTGGCCGCGCATGCGATCCCATTCCTCGAACTTGAGCGGCCGGTTGTCGATGCAGGAAGGCAGGCGGAAGCCGTATTCGGCGAGCGTCGATTTCCGCGCATAGTCGCCGCGATACATGCCATTCAACTGTCCGATGGTGACGTGGCTTTCGTCGACGAACACGAGCGCGTCCTTGGGCAGATACTCGAAGAGGGTGGGCGGCGGCTCGCCCGGCTTGCGGCCGGTCAGGTAGCGCGAATAATTCTCGATCCCGGCGCAGCTTCCGGTGGCGGCGATCATCTCGATATCGAAGGTGGTGCGCTGCTCCAGCCGCTCGGCCTCGAGCGGCCTGCCGGTGGCGCGGTACTCCTCGAGCCGCAGCTTCAAGTCGCGCTTTATTTCCTCGACCGCCTGATGGAGCGTCGGCTTCGGCGTCACGTAATGGCTGTTGGGGTAGATGCTTGACCGAGGCCAAGGCGGTCGTCTTCTCGCCGGTCAAGGGATCGAATTCGTGGATCGCTTCGAGCTCGTCGCCGAACAGCGAGAGCCGCCAGGCGCGGTCCTCGTAATGGGCCGGAAAAATCTCGATCGTGTCGCCGCGCGCGCGGAAGGTGCCGCGCAGGAAATTGGCGTCGTTGCGCCGGTATTGCAGCTCGACGAGGCGCTGCGAGCAGCTCGGTGCGGTTGAGCGTGGCGCCCGCCGTCACCGTGACCACCATCTCGGCGAATAGGTCTCGACCGAGCCGATGCCGTAGATGCACGACACCGAGGCGACGATGATGGTGTCGCGACGCTCGAGGATCGCGCGGGTCGCGGAATGGCGCATGCGGTCGATCTGCTCGTTGATGGAGGATTCCTTCTCGATATAGGTGTCGGTGCGCGGCACATAGGCCTCGGGCTGGTAGTAGTCGTAATAGGAGACGAAGTATTCCACCGCGTTCTCGGGGAAAAAGCTCTTCATCTCGCCGTAAAGCTGCGCCGCCAGCGTCTTGTTGGGCGCGAGGACGATGGCCGGGCGCTGCGTGCGCTCGATGACGTGCGCCATGGTGAAGGTCTTGCCCGAGCCGGTGACGCCCAGCAGAACCTGATCGCGCTCGCCCGCGCTCATGCCGGCGACAAGGGCGTCGATGGCCTGCGGCTGATCGCCCGCCGGCGTGAATTCGGAATGGATGGCGAAGCGCCGTCCCTGATCGTTGACGGGCTTCTCGGCGGTCAATAGCGGCATGGAGTTTAGCTTAAGGCGGGCAGGCGGGCGATGCCAGAGCGCCGAGCGGGCGCGCCCTAGACTTTCGTGACCTTGTTCCGGCCGTCGTGCTTCGATAGGTAAAGCGCCCGATCGGCCCGCTCGAGAAACTCCTCCGGACCGTCGGATCCCGCATGGCCGGTGAGCCCAAAGCTCAATGTGACCTCTCGCCCCACGCCGGGAATGACGCTCTTCGCGATGGCCTCGCGCAGGCGATTGAGCAGTGCTTCCGCATCATCCGGCTTCGTCTCGGGCAGGAGAATCGCGAATTCCTCGCCGCCCCAGCGGGCAATGTAATCGGTCCTCCTCAGCCCCGCGCGCATGAACTCGGCCAGCCACTTCGAGCACCGCGTCCCCGACCGGGTGCCCGTAAGTGTCGTTGACCTCTTTGAAATGGTCGATGTCTCCGATGGCGAGACAGAGCGGCCGATCGTAGCGCGCGCTTCGGGCGACTTCCTGCGGAAGAACGCTCTCGAAATCGCGCCGGTTCGGCAAACCGGTGAGCGGGTCGGTCTTCGCGCCTTGCAGAAGCTCGTCTTCCTTGCGCTTGCGCTCGGTAATGTCGCGAAGGATGGCGAGGCCCACCAATCCGTGGTCCGCCAATAATACGGTGCGGAAAGAAATCTCGGCCCAGAAAAGATGGCCGTCCTTCGCTCGGCAGTGCCACTCGAATGTTTGCGCGGCATCCGGCCCATTCTCCAAGTGCATTCTTACCGCGTTCTCTTGCGTGTAGGGCGGCACGCCCGTCGAAACAAATCCGATGTTGTGGCCGATCAATTCCTCGCGCGAGTAACCGAACATGGCGCAGCCGGCGTCGTTTACGTTGGTGAAGGTCCCGTTTTGCGCGTCGGTCACGAATATCCCGTCGCTGACACTGTCGAAGATGACCCGGAACCCTTCGTTCCCCGCATCCGATATTCGCGCGGTCGTGTCGGCCATGAGAACTCTCTTCCCCCGAGTTGCGCGAGAATAGCAAATTAGCGGGCATCGCGCGGGCGCTTGCGCATGGTGCGGTGCGGCATTAGGGTGCCGCTTCCCCAACCCCGAACCTTGTCCGAGCCATGCCCTTCATCGCCGACCGCCTGATGCGGATCAAGCCCTCGCCCACCATCGCCATGGCCAACAAGGCCTCGACGCTGAAGGCCGAGGGCCGCGACGTCATCGGCCTCGCCGCCGGCGAGCCCGACTTCGACACGCCGCAGAACATCAAGGACGCGGCCAAGCGCTCGATCGACCGCGGCGAGACCAAATACACGATCGTCAACGGCACGCTCGAGCTGAAGCAGGCGATCTGCGCCAAGTTCAAGCGCGAGAACGGGCTCACTTACGCGCCCAACCAGGTCTCGGTCGGCACCGGCGGCAAGCAAGTGCTCTACAACGCCATCACGGTGACGGTGAACCCGGGCGACGAGGTGATCGTCCCGGCGCCCTATTGGGTGTCCTACCCCGACATCGTGGTGCTGGCCGACGGGACGCCCGTGCCGGTCGCCTGTCCCGAGAACGCCGGCTTCAAGCTGCGCCCGGAGGATTTGGAGGCGGCGATCACCCCTAAGACCAAATGGCTGATCCTGAATTCGCCGTCGAACCCGACCGGCGCGGCCTATAGCGCGGCGGAATTGCGGCCGCTCGCCGATGTTCTCTTGCGGCACCCCGAGGTCTGGATCCTGACCGACGACATCTACGAGCACTTGACCTATGACGGGTTCAAGTTCGCGACCATCGCCCAGGTCGAGCCCAAGCTCTATCCGCGCACGCTCACGCTCAACGGCATGTCGAAGGCCTATTGCATGACGGGCTGGCGGCTCGGCTATGCGGCGGGCGCGACCGAGCTGATCAAGGCGATGGCGGCGCTGCAATCCCAGTCCACCACCAACCCTTCGTCGCTCAGCCAGGCCGCCGGGGTCGAGGCCCTCAACGGCCCGCAGGATTTCATTGCCAGCAACAACGCCGTGTTCAAGGAGCGGCGCGACCTGGTGGTGAAGATGCTGGACGAATCCGTCGGTATCCGTTGCCCGGTGCCGGAGGGCGCGTTCTACGTCTATCCGTCCTGCGCCGGCGCGATCGGCAAGCGCACGCCGGACGGCAAGACCATCGCGAGCGACACCGAGTTCTGCGAATACCTGCTGGACCGGTGGGTGTCGCAGTGGTGCCGGGCACGGCGTTCGGCCTGGCGCCGTATTTCCGCATTTCCTATGCCGCCGCGACCCCGATTCTCGCCGAGGCTTGCCGCCGCATCCAGAAGGCCTGCGCCGCGCTGAAATAACGGATTAAAGCGTGATTGGCTGAAATCGAAGGAGCCCGCCTCACCCCGCCCTCTCCTCCCAATGGGAGGAGAGGGTTAGCGAGAGGAGGGATCGCGCCGACCTGCTTGGCCGCGCCTCACGCCCCTTCGACGAACCGCATGTCGCGCTCGCAAGCGCCGGCGAGCGCCTTCAGCGCCTCCTGATAGCCGGCGCTGTCATGGGCGGCGATGGCTTTCTCCACGCTGTCGAACTCGATCACGACGACGCGCTGGTTGAGCCCGGCCTCGTAGACCTTGGTCGGGTTGCCGCGCACGATAAAGCGGCCGCCAGCCGCTTGAATTGCGGGCGCGGCGAGCTTGGCGTAAGCCGCCAGCGCATCCGGATTCTTGATCGAGCGGTAGCTGGTAACCCAATATCCCTTGGCCATGTTCACGTCCCTTTCCTGGTTGAATGACGTATCGCTTCGCTCTATTGATTCGGTCGCATTTTCTGCGTGCGGTCGCTCGCTTTGCGAGCGACGCTGCCTACTTCGCCGGAAAATGCTCCGGCCGCCTCGCTGATCGCGCGCCACACCCGCTCGGGCGTCGCCGGCATCTCGACATGGCGCACGCCGAGCTCGGATAGCGCATCGACGACCGCGTTGATCGCCGCGCCCAGCGCCGGCGTCGTGCCGCCTTCGCCGCCGGGGCGGATGCCGTATTTATGGCTGGTCGCCGGCACCTCGACGAGCTCGCAGTCGAAGGAGGGCAGGAAATCGGCGCGCGGCACCGCGTAATCCATGAACGACGCCGACAACAGCTGCGCGCTCGCCCGATCATAGTGGCAATTCTCCAAGAGCGCCTGGCCGATGCCCTGCGCCGCGGCGCCGTGGGTCTGGCCGTGGAGGATCATCGGATTGACCGCGCGCCCGACATCGTCCACCCCGGTCCAGCGCAGGATCTTCACGAGCCCGGTCTCGGGATCGACCTCGACCTCGCAGATATGCGTGCCCGAGGGGTAGGCGCCGACCGACACAGTATGGTCGCCCACGGCGTCGAGCATGCCGCGCAGTTCATCGGGCAGGTCGTTGCGGGTGGCGGCCTCCCGCGCCACCTCGAAAATTCCGATCCGGCGGTCGGTGCCCTTGATGGCGAACACGCCCTTCTCGAAATCGACGTCGATCGGATCGACCTCCATCAGATGCGCCGCGATCTTCTTGCCTTTCTCGACGATCTTGTCCGAGGCGATGCCGATGGCGAGGCTGGCGATCCTCATCGAGCGCCCGGAATGCGAGCCGCCGCCCGCCACCACGCGGTCGGTGTCGTGGGCGACGAAATCGACGCTGGCGAAAGGCACGCCAAGCCATTCGTTCAAGAGCTGGGCGAAGCTCGTTTCGTGGCCCTGGCCGCTGTTCATCGTGCCGAGCACCAGCTCGACGCGGCCGGCCGCGCCCACCGTGACCTCGGCGCGCTCGCGCGGGGCGCCGCCCGCGCCCTCGATGTAATTGGCGATGCCGATGCCGCGCAACAGGCCGCGCGCCCTCGATTCCGAGCGCCGCGCGGCAAAGCCCCGCCAGTCCGCGCGCCTCAAGGCCGCGTCCATGCCTTTTGCGTATTCGCCGTTGTCGTAGGTGATGCCGACGCCGTTGGTGTAGGGGAAGGCGTCGGGCGGGATGAAATTGCGGCGGCGCAATTCCACCGGGTCGAAGCCGTGGAGGTCGGCGGCCAGATCGATCAGCCGCTCGATCACGAAGATCGCCTCGGGCCGCCCGGCGCTGCGATAAGGCGTCGTCGGCACGGTGTTGGTGAAGACGGCGCCGCCGCGAAAATGCACCGCCGGGATGCGATAGACCCCCGACATGATGCCGAGCCCCTTGCGCAGCGGCGTGTAATGCGCGGTGTAGGCGCCGATATTGCTGAGATTGGTGCCGCGCACGCCGAGGAAATTGCCTTCCGTATCGAGCGCCAGCTCGGCCTCGACGGTCAGGTCGCGGCCCTGATAATCGCTGAGGAAGCATTCGCTGCGGTCGCCGAGGAACCGCACCGGGCGGCCGATCCGCTGCGCCGCCCAGGGCAGCAGCGCGTACTCGGAAAAGAAGGTGTTGCGCGTGCCGAAATTGCCGCCCATGTCGCCGCACATCGCGCGGCAGCTCTCGAGGCCGACGCCGAGCGCGCCGGCGAGGGTCTGGCGCTCGCGGTTGACGCCGCCGCCGGTGCCGGCCCAGATCGTGTAGCGCCGGCTCGCTTCATCGTAGAGGCCGGTGGCCGCGCGCGGCTCCATTGGCGTGCCGGTGACGCGCTGGATCCAGGTCTCGAGCCGGACGACATGCGCGGCGCGGGCGAAGGCGGCGTCGGTCGCCGCCTTGTCGCCGACCTCGCCGTCGAGGCTGAGATTTCCGGGCGCCTCGTCCCAGACCCGCGCGGCGCCGGGCTTGATCGCGTCGCTCGCCAACGCCACCGCGGGCAGGGTCGCGTATTCGACCTCGATCAGCTCGGCCGCGTCCTTGGCGGCGTCGAGGGATTCCGCCACCACCATCGCGACCGGCTCGCCGACATAGCGCACCCGGTCGATCGGCAGGACGGGATGCGGCCCGACATACACTTTGGCGCCCGGCATTAGCCGGATCGTGACATCGGGCGCGCCTTGCCAGTTCGGCGCGTGCGGAATGGGCTTTCTGCCGTCGGCGCTGAAATCGGCGCCGGTGAACACCGCGATCACGTCGGGCGCGGCCTTGGCCGCCGCGGTCTCGATGCGCACGATGCGCGCCGAGGCGTGGGGCGTGCGCACCATCGCCGCGTAGGCTAGATCGGCGGGTCGGTAATCGGCGGCGTATTGGCCCTTGCCGGTGAGGAGGCGCAAATCCTCCTTGCGCCGGACCGGCTGGCCGATGCCCTCGCCGGTCATGTCCCGATCGCTCATTTGCGGAATTCCTCCCTCGACGCGCCCATGCCGGCTCAACCAACAGCCAAGCCGGCGCGATGTCAAATCCGCTTTAGGGCCTCGACCTCATGGCAAGCCGCGCCTATGCTTTTACGATACAGCGAAGCGAGGATGCGATGCTCTATCGGGCGATGGCTTTGGCTTGGTTGTGTCTCGCGCTCGCGGGATGCGCGAATTTTCCGGCGCGGAACAACCCGATCACGAATAGCGGCTACGACTGGACCGACCAGGTGCGCGACGCGCAGGGCAATCCGCTGCCGGGATGGGGCAACGCGGTGGCCGGCGGCGGCGGCTTTGCGAAATAGCGGCTAGGCGGGCCTTTTCTTTCCCGCTTGCCATCCGCCCCGCGCCGCGCGACCATCCTTAGCCATAGGCGCCATTACCGGCGCGCGAGGAGGCGGGCATGAGCGATAGACCCTCGGGGCCGCGCTGCGCGGCTTTGGTCGGGCCGTACCTCTCCGGCAAGACGACCCTCCTCGAAGCGCTGCTCTTCGCCTCGGGGACGATCAACCGGCGCGGCACCCAGAAGGACGGCAACACGGTGGGCGACGCCGCGCCCGAATCCCGCGCCCGGCAGATGTCGACCGAGATCAACGTCGCCCGCGCCACCTATCTCGACGATCCCTGGACCTTCCTCGATTGCCCCGGCTCGGTCGAGCTGGCCTGGGAAGGGCAGAACGCGCTGCTGGCGGCCGATGTCGCGGTCGTCGTCTGCGAGCCGGAAATCGAGCGCGCGCTGACGCTGGCGCCGCTCTTCAAGTTTCTCGACGACCGCGAAATTCCCCACATGGTGTTCATCAACAAGATGGACACCGCCTCGGCTCGCGTCTCCGAGATTCTGGCGGCGCTGCAAGGCGTGTCGCAGCGCCCCCTGGTGCTGCGCCAGGTGCCGGTGCCCGGCGCCGAGGACGCGCCGCAAGGCTATGTCGATCTCGTCAGCGAGCGCGCCTATCGCTACAAGCCCGGCCAAGCCTCGGACCTCATCGCCGTGCCCGAGGACATGCTCGACGAGGAGAAATCCATCCGCGCCGGGCTCTTGGAAAAGCTCGCCGATTTCGACGACAAGCTCTTGGAGCAGCTGCTCGAGGACGTGCAGCCCTCGAAGCAGGATATCTACCGCCATCTCACCCAGAATCTACGCCGCGACGCGATCGTGCCGGTGTTCCTCGGCGCCGCCTCGCTCGATCACGGCGTCCGCCGCCTGCTGAAGGCATTGCGCCACGAGACCCCCGAGGTCGCGGCCGCGGCGGCGCGGTTGAAGCTCGACGCCAAAAAAACCGACGCGGTGGCGCAGGTGCTGAAGACCTACCATCCGCCCAATGCGGGAAAGCTCTCGCTGGTGCGGGTGTGGAGCGGCCAGGTCACCGAGGGCATGAGCTTGAACGGCGTGCGCGTCGCCGGCGTGCTGCGGCTCGTCGGCGCGCAAGCGACCAAAGTGCCCGCGGCTTCGCCCGGCGAGGTCGTGGCCCTCGCCCGGCTCGAAGGCATCGCGACCGGCGCGGTCCTGTCCTCGGGCGCGGCCCCCGTGCTGCCGACGCTGCCGCTTCCGGCGCCGGTCTATGGCCTCGCCATCGCCGCCGAGAAACGCACCGACGACGTCAAGCTCACCGGCGCGATCCAGCGCTTGATCGAGGAAGACCCGACCTTGTCGCTCGAGCACAACGCCGACCTGCAAGAGATGGTGCTGTGGGGCCAGGGCGACATCCACTTGCAGATCGCGATCGACCGGCTGCGCAACAAATACAATCTCGCCGTCACGACCAAGCGGCCGCAAGTGCCGTACAAAGAGACCATCAAGACGGGGACGTCGCAGCATTCGCGCTTCAAGCGGCAATCGGGCGGCCATGGCCAGTTCGCCGACATCCAGATCGAGGTCAAGCCCTTGCCGCGCGGCACCGGCCATGTCTTCAAGGACGCGGTGGTGGGCGGCGCCATTCCGCGCAACTTCATCCCGGCGGTCGAGGAAGGCGTGGCGGAATATCTCAAGCGCGGGCCATTGGGCTTCGGCGTCGTCGATGTCGCGGTCACGCTGGTCACCGGCCAGTTCCACGACGTCGACAGCTCGGACCAGGCCTTCAAGACTTGCGCGCGCCAGGCGATGACCGAGGCGATGCCGAAATGCAACCCGGTCCTGCTCGAGCCCATCGACCATGTCGAGATTTCGGTGCCCAACGCCTTCACCAGCCGGGTCCAGCGCATCGTCTCAGGGAGGCGCGGGCAGATCTTGGGCTTCGACGCCAAGCCCCTCTGGCCGGGCTGGGACCTGGTCGCCGCCAACATGCCGCTATCGGAGCTGCACGACTTGATCGTCGAGCTGCGCTCGGTGACCTTGGGCGTCGGCACCTATGTCATGCGCTTCGACCATCTCCAGGAGCTCACCGGCAAGCTCGCCGAAAAGGCGATGCAGGGCCGCGCCACCGAAGCGGCGGCGCAATAGTCTTTCTCTCCCCGCCGAGTGGGCAAATCGGAGGAAGCGGGCCGGACCGAAGGAGACGAGGTGATGCGCTACGCGGTGGTGATCGAGAAAGCGGAGGGCAATTATTCCGCCTATGTCCCGGACCTTCCTGGCTGCGTCGCGACGGGCGCGACGGTTGAAGACGCTGAGCGCGAGATTCGAGACGCGATCCGCTTCCATATCGAGGGTCTGCGCGCCGATGGCTTGGCGGTGCCAGCGCCGCAGAGCTTTGCCGAATATGTCGAGGCATGAGTTGGCGCAGCGCTGCAGCGCCGGCTGATAACCCCGCCGCCAATCGCGCTTGCGTGACTTGCCGCGCGGGTTGCCTGCGTCTATTGCCGGCCTGTGTGGGTCACCGGGAGGCGCGTCTCGCCATCGCCGAGGGGCGGTTTTTGCGCTGCCTTATTCCGATCATATAGGCGCGCAGCACCGCGTTCACGCGGCTTTGATAGCCCTTGCCGCCGCGCCGGAAGAAATCCAGAACGTCGCTATCGAGTCGAAGCGAGACTTCCGACTTGCCGGTCGGCATCAACCATTCGGCAGTCCGGAAAAAGTCGTCGCCGAGCGGCGGGATGTCGGAATAGTCGATCGTCTCGTCCGTTCGACCGCGAAGTCGATCAACGACCGCGCGGGCGCGCGATTTCGAGATAGTTCTGCCGCTCATGCCAATTCGCCCTCCTGGCCGTGATGATCCAAATATTGGCGCCGCGTTTCGATTAGCGAAGGCGATCACGAGACCTTCGACCGCGCCGATCGCGAGCCAAGGCTCCTCGCCGCGCCGATCGTTGCGCCGCGCCAGCAGCGGTCCTTCGAAAGCGAGCGGAACGAAGTCGAGCGGGATGCCGTGCTTGGCGCGATTCGCCCGGGACTTGGCCTCGTCCCACTCGAAATTCATGGCAAAAGTCTATACATTTGTCGGGAAAATGCAAGGCGGGGCCGCTCTCAGCACAACCGGACGGGCCGGGAGCGGAGCGCCAATCGCGCTTGCGTGACTTGCCCTGCGGGTCGCTTGGGGTTATCGCTGGCTGACATCATCGAGCGGAGGCCACCATGCTGTTGAAGGTGAAGCGCGGTTGGGAAATTCCGGAAAGCCAAGCGACGCCCAAATCCGTCTTCCGCAACCGCCGCGCGCTGCTCAAGGCGATGGGCATGGGCAGCTTGCTGGCGGCCGCGGGCCTGCCGCTGGGTCAGGCCCGCGCCGCCGCGGCGCCCGAGCCGGACCCTTCGGCCGGGCTTTATCCGGTGAAGCGCAACGAGAAATACACGCTCGATCGGCCGATCACCGACGAGAAGCTCGCCACCAATTACAATAATTTCTACGAATACGGCGAGGACAAGGACATCGCCGCCGCCGCGCAGCAACTCATCATTCGGCCCTGGACGGTCGCCATCGACGGCATGGTCGAGAAGCCGATGACCATCGCCATCGACGATCTCTTGAAGCAGATGCCGCTCGAGGAAAGGCTCTACCGGCATCGCTGCGTCGAGGCCTGGTCGATGGCGGTGCCGTGGAGCGGCTTTGCCCTCAAAAGCCTCGTCGATCTCGCCAAGCCGCTGTCCGGCGCGAAGTACCTGCAAATGACCACCTTCCTCGATCCCAAGATGGCGCCGGGCCAAAAGATGTTCTGGTATCCCTGGCCCTATATCGAGGGCCTCACCATGGCCGAGGCCACGAACGAGCTCGCGTTTCTCGTCACCGGCATGTACGGCCATCCGGTGCCGCGCCAGGACGGCGCGCCGCTGCGCCTGGCGACGCCGTGGAAATACGGCTTCAAATCGATCAAATCGATCGTCAAGTTCAGCTTCACCGACAAGCGCCCGGTCGGAATGTGGGAAAAGATCCAGTCTAGCGAATACGGCTTCTGGGCCAATGTGAACCCCGACGTGCCCCATCCGCGCTGGAGCCAGGCCACCGAGCGCGTGCTCGGCGAGGATGCACGCCGGCCGACCTTGATTTGGAACGGCTATGGCGAGTTCGTGGCGCATCTCTACGACGACCTGAAAGGCGAGCGGCTCTTCGTTTAAATCAAGGTCTAACTCGCTGCTCCTGCTTAAGCTCCCGAGGAGTCGCATAGAAGCGATTGTAAAAAAGCGGTATTTTTGCTAGGCTCCGCTTGGGTCCATCCCAGGAGTAGCTCATCCATGCGTATTTCCGTGGCTTTCTTTCTTGCCGCTTCCGTGCTGCTCGCGGGCTGCGGCCAGACCCCGACCGATCGCGCGCTCAGCGGCGCCGGCATCGGCGCGGCGGGCGGCGCGTTGGTGGGCGCGCTGGTCGGCGCCCCGCTGATCGGCGCGCTCGCGGGCAGCACCGTCGGCGCCACTGCGGGCGCCGCGACCGACCCGTCGCAAATCTATCTCGGCCAGCCGGTCTGGAAATAAGCTCGGGCTTAGCCGGTCGCGGCGAGATCGGCGAAGGCGGCGACGGCGTCGTGCCCCACGTGCCCGGGCGCGGCAGCGCGCCGCTTGGCGGTTTATCCCGTGCTGTCTAGTCCGCTAGATGTCGCGCGGGACCCGCATGTCGTCCGGGTAAGGCAAGCGACTGTCCACGCCTTCGAGTACGGTTAGGTAGTCTCGTACCGCACCGTTAAATTCAGCCGCATCTCCTATAGGTCTATCCTCGAAAGCGTGGATCGCGTTCCGGCGTTGTTGCACGAGTTTGGCGAGCGCATCACCTGCCGGCTCGATTAGATCGCGGACCCGCACGTACTTTCGCAGTCGTTCAAGTGTGAGGCCGTCAGGGGACATCGGAGCTTGCTTCTTTCTGTCGTAAGCGTCTGCGGCTTTTAGATTGTCGATGTCGTTTCGGTAGTCGTTGTAATACACAGATAGAAACAGTTTTAGCGTGCCCTCGATCAGGCTGCCCAAATTCGCCCAGGCCAAGATGAGTTCACCGTCGCTCAAGGACTCTGGTGGCTCACCCAGCCACAAGCGCAGCGATGATGACAGGGACACCTGCCAATCGAGGCGAGACTTGCTAAGGAGGCCAGCGGCTTCAAGTGGTGCCCAACCATGCGCGGTCTTCCAAAAGTCCGCGATTTTGCCATTCAACGTTTCGATGCGCTCCACCACTTCAGGGATAGGAGTTTCATCGTATTCGAACGGGATGTCAGGTTCTTCGTTCATTGCGTCACACCGCACCGGATTTCTGCACCAAAAAAGCCCCGTGATCTCAACGCTCCAATTTTGGTGCGAAATTCTTGGTTTAGGCCGAAAGACAGATGCGGGTGCGTAATCGCGTTCCGGCGAGTAGCGCAGCGGAACGACGGCCTACGACCCACAGCACAACTCGTTTAGGGCTGGGGCTTGCGGTTCTTCTTGAGCCGATCGCTGTTAGCGGTGGGACACACATCGCGCATGAAACACCCTGAGCAAATCGGAACCCGCTCCTTACACCAGTTCCGTCCAATCTCAAAAGTTGGGGAATCAAGGAGTCCAGGGAACTTCGGAGATAAGCTCCTCGCACGATAGATCAGCTCTGCGTCAGGCGCTTTCTCGCGCGTCAATCCTAGCCTCGCGAAGACCCGCCGCACGTGGCGATCAGGCGATATGTCGATGGAGGAATAGTCACGAAAAGGCACCTTGAACGTGCGCGCCAGAATGTTTGCGGCCATCGTAGAAATTTTTACGCCGAAGCCAGGTAACTCAAGGAAACGATATACAACGTCGGCGCTCGATGGTTTGCCGGCCCAAATCCCGCTAGCGTTTCCACCGTACTCGCGCTCGATGACGACTAGTGCATCGTGGACGGCGGTGCCCATTACATTCGGGTAGATACAGAGCGCTTTGGGCTTACTCACCAGGCGCACGATTTCCTTAACGGAAAGCGCACGTAGGTGGGAGAACTCGAACGTTTCAAGTTTTTCCGCCATTCGGAATGGCATGAGCCACGGTCGTTTGGTTCTGTCTTGCCGGTCGGCGATGCAGGCAATGACAAAGGCGTGCGGGTAATCGGCAAGGTCGTTCAATAATTCATCGGCGGGTTTCTCCTCCGTGAACGGGTAGAGACGAAGCGGTGCGTCGAGCGTCCGCCTTCCTTTTCTAATCAACCGATCGCCAATCGAAGTGTCCATTGGCCTCCTCTCTGGAATGAGCGGCGCAAGGAGCGCCCCCTTGGGCTAACGTAGCATGTACTGCGACGGCACTTGATACGCCGTGACCTTCCCATCAACTAACGTGATGAAAATCGAGACGCCAAAGGCGAGCACCTCTATCCGGCCATTTTCGTTTGCAGTCGATGGAATGCCGAAGAGGGCGAGCACCGCACAACGTCCGATCCCGGTGTCAACCCTCTGCCGATCAACGATCTGCCAATCGTGATCGTTCATTACACCGCGCTTTATGAGTTCAGCTCGGATGTTGGCCCTCGAAACCTGCGAGGCATCACCATTGATCGCGCCGAATTCGTGATAGCCCCAACAAAGACGTTCGGTCTCTGCATTCTGAGCCTGTTCAGCCGTCAATGGCTTTGCAGGTGGTGTGCTGCATCCGAGAAGCGCGAGAACAAACAGACACGAAGAGATCAGCCTCGGATTACGGCCCATCGTCCCCCCTTTGGGTAGCCGACTATTACTTTAACCGACAGTCCCCCGATCACCAGGAACCCGCGCGAATGTTAGCATTCTGCGCCGGTAGCGGCCAGCCCGCGCCTGTCGCATAAGCCCCATTCTGTGAAATTGCGCCCGGTACAAAATTCTAGAACTCTGCACTATGTCGCAGGTTCAGTCGGGATTCGTGCAAGGATGCTGAACGGCGTGCCGTCGAGGCGCGTCCCGAGCTTAGCCCTTCGCGGCAAGCTTGGCGAAGGCGGCGACGGCGTCGTCGAGCCGGCTATAAGTGAAGCGCCAGCACTCGCTGCCGGCGAAGATCTCGGCCAGGAGCGCGAAGCCTCGGGCGCCGTGGAGGCTGTAGTTCATCGCGTTGTGCGCCAGCTCGATGAGCCCCGCGGCCTTCGACCACGGCTCGAGCCGGGCGCTCGCGCCCTCCTGCCAGCGCGGAAACACGATCCAGCCGACCTTTGCTGCCTCGTCGCTTCGCGCCAGGCTCTCGGCCGGCGCGCGGAGCAAGGCGACGGTGCCCTTCACGGTGTCGTGGGTCTCGGCGCTGAGGACGGCGTCGGGCGCGAAGGCGCGGATGAGCGCGATCGAGCGGTTCTTGAGATTGAGCGGGCGGCCCAAGGGCACGACCAAGCCATCCGCCGGCCGAATCAGCGCGAGCTCGTCCGACAGGAGCCGCCAGCCGCGCCGAGTGAGCGCGGCGGCGAGGGTCCTCTGCCCGCCCCCGGCGCGCCGGGCAGGATCGCGACGCGGCCTGACTTCTCGATCGCGGCGGCGTGGATCGCGAGATACTGATGCGCCTGGCCGGCGATCGCGTAATTGAGTCCCCATTCGAACATTGGCAATGCCTGGCCCCGCGGCAAAGGCTTGAACGGGCTCCTGCCGTCGAGGAGAAAACGCGCCTGGGGCTTCGCCCAGCGGCGTAGGCCCTTGCCGGGCACGACCGCGACGTCGAAATCGGCGAAGCCCATGCGATCGGCGAGAGCCTCTTCGGGGTAGAGAAGCCGCAAGCCATCGACGAGCGCGGGAAAGGGCGTGGCCAGCCGGGCGGCGAACGGGCCGAAGCGCAGCGCTAGCCTCAACATGCCGCCTCGATCGAGCTCGAGCCGCTCGAGCAGGGCGAGGCTGCGCCGGATCGCGGTGCCGCGATCGACGGCGGCGGGCAGCTCGATCTCGCGCGCGGCGGCGTCGAGCAGGTCCTGCTCGCTCGCGGCCTTCTCGGCGAGGATGCGGAAGAGGAAGGCGGCGATGTCGGCGAAATGATGGGTGTCGCCGGTCGTTCCGCTATAGGCGACGACCTCGCCGTCCCAGACGCGCCACAGCACGTCGGGCGCGATGCGCCACGCCGGGGCGCTGGCCCGGCGCATCATGTGTTGATGTTGAGCGGCGCGAGCTGGTTCGTGACGGTGTCGAGCTGCGCCTGCGCTTGGGTTTCGCCGGTGGGCGCCGTCGCCCAGATCGGCTCGAGCATCGCCAGCACCGCGCCAAGCGACTTGGGAAAGTTGTTGGGCGCGAAGGCCGCGGCATTGAGGATCGCGGCCGCGGCCTGCTCGCCGAAAAGCTGCGCGTTGAGCGTGACGGCGGTGCCCTTGATCTTGCAGGTGATGACGAGACTGCCTTGCAGCGATGCCAGCAGCGATTGGTTGCCGCAGGTCCAAGCGCCGTTGGTCGGCCCGCCGCCGCAGGCGCTGATGAAAGTGGTTTGCGGGTACATCGCCGTGCGCGGCCAGAGTTGATTCGTGCCGGCGAGGTTGCACCAGGTCAGTGCCGTCAGCCCGCAATTGACGCCCGAGGGCAGCGGATGCGACAGGTTTCCCGAAAGCGCGTTCGAGACCGAGCATTGCTGGGTCAAGGCGAGGGCCGGCCGGCTCGCCAAGGTCACGGCGATCGGGATGCCGCCGAGCAGAATCCGGCGCGCGGGATTGCGCGGAGTGTCGTTTTGCTGTGCCATCGCCTAACCGAAGAATCGCTTCAGTTTTAGCGATGAACCTTAATAAACTCTGAGGCCCGCTTAGCGCTCGGCGCTTAGCGCTTGGCGGCGAGCCAGTCGCGAATGTAGATGACGACGTGATCGCCTTCCGGCTGGGCGGGCGGGGCGGCGAAGGGCAGGGCGGGCTCCGCGCTCAATTCCGGCCCTCGAGCCCGGGCCGCTCGAACCGGATCGCCCCGCCGCTCCGGGCTTTCGAGGGGCTCGCATCGGCCGCGGCCGACCGCCAGCCATTTCGGCGGCAAATGCTCGGGGGGCTCGTCGCTCTTGAGGAGCGGTGCCGGCGCGAACACCCGGTGCGGCCGCGGCGGCGCCGCGCCGCGCCGCGCCCACAGCGTCGTCAGCACCAGGCCGATGAAGGCCGCGCCCAACCCGGCGATGCCGAAGCCCAACGCTTCCGGCCGCGCGGTGGCCGATACCGCGATCAGGGCCGCGGCCCCGTTGGCCGCGATGGCGAGGATTGCCGCCGTCACGGCAATCGCGATCGGCCTGTGATCGCTCATCGCGATCCCTCTCGTTAACCTTGATTAATATTAATAGCCGAGCTTTATCTCGCGCACCAGTGCCGGTCTTATTTACAGAGCGTCGGTTTTTCCCGACACGGCCGCTGCAACCCCTTGAAAAGCCAAAGCTGGCTTGGCGGTTGCAGAGGCCTGGGCGAAAACGCCGCAGCTCGCGATTTGCGCCGGCGGCTCAATCGATCGGCGCCCTTGAGGAGGAATCATGGCTCATCTCGTCGCACTCGACGGCCGCGCCGCGCCCGACTCGGGCGCCCTCGAAGCGCTCTATTGGTGGCGCCGCGCCGCGCCGCAAGCCGCCGCCTCGGACCTGCCCGGCAATCGGCTGCGCGAGCTGGCCGCGCGCCGCCGCCAGGACGGCAACGAGGCTGCGGCGGTTCGCTCGGCCGCCGCCGATGCCGAGGCGATCGTGGCGCTTCGCGCCGAGCGGCGCGAAGCCGCCTTCGCGACGGCGACCGGCGTGGTCGCGACCCTGGCGCCCGCGGCGGCGATCGTCTACTCGGTCGTCGATCGTCATCCGATCGCCTTGGGCTTTGCGCTGGCGGGGCTGTGCGCCGCCTTGGCCGCGCTGGTGCAGGCGGTGCGCTGGTTCGTCGCCCTCCGCTCCACCGCGCCGCCAGCGCCGCCGCCGACCGAAGCCTGACTTGCGCCGGCGCCGCGCGGTCTTTATCCCTGCCGGGCGATGAGCCCGCTGATCTTTCCGCCGCTTGGCGCGGTCTATGCCGCGCTGCTGCCCTGGACCTGGGCGCTGCTGCGCGCGGCCTGCGGGCTCGCGCTCGTGCCGCACGGCTTGCGCGCGTTCTTCGGCTGGTTTCCCGATACCGGCTCGCGCATCCTCAGCCCCGCCCTGCTGGCGGCCGGGATCGAGCGCTCGGGCTTTCGCCCCGGCCGGCTCTGGATTTGGGTGATCGCGCTGGTCCAGTTCGTGGCCGGGCCGCTGCTCGCGCTCGGTCTCTTCACCCGGCTCGATGCGGTGCTGATCTTCCTCTTCTTCGTTGGCGCGGCTTACGACCACGCGCGGTTCGACGGCTATTTCTGGAACCGGCTCGGGGTCGAATATCCGGGGCTGTGGGCTCTCGTCGCGCTGTTCTTCGCGGCCGCGGGCGGCGGCGCCCTATCGCTCGACAATCTGTGGCTGGGCTGGTCGTTTTAGCCCGCGCCGGCTCGAGCGCGAAAGATCGGCACGCGCGGTTTCGCGGCGCTATAATCGGGCTAATTTCGACGCGATGGCGGGAGGATGCAATGACGACGGCGCGCGAGAACGAGCTTTTGACCCGGGTCGGCCCGGACACGCCGATGGGCGCGCTGATGCGCGAGTATTGGATACCGGTGGCCCGCTCGGACGAGGTCAAGGCCGACGGCGATCCCGTGCGGCTGATGGCGTTGGGCGAGCCGCTGGTCGCGTTCCGCGACGCCGCCGGCGGGCTCGGCGTGCTCGATCACCGCTGCCCGCACCGCTGCGCCTCGCTGTTCTTCGGGCGCAACGAGCCCGGAGGCATCCGCTGCGTCTATCACGGCTGGAAGTTCGACGCGGCGGGCAACTGCCTCGACATGCCGAACGTGCCGCCGCACCAGGATTCCAAGCACAAGATCAAGGCCAAGGCGTACAAGACGACGGAGCGCTACGGCGTCATCTGGCTCTACATGGGCGACCGCGCCGAGGCGCCGCCCTTCCCCGATTTCGAGCTCAACGATTTGAAGAGCGACGAGATCACCGTCCAGATCATCCAGCAGGAGTACAATTGGCTCCAAGGCCTGGAGAACGACCTCGACACCTCGCATTTCGGCTTTCTCCATTTGGGCGGCGTCGATCCGGCGGCGATGGTTCCGGGCGACACGCAGTACTACCTCGCCTCCGACCGCGCGCCGCAATTCCATATCGAGTACACGCCCTTGGGGCTGATGTACGGCGCCTACCGCCCCGCCGATAGCGGCAACACCCATTGGCGGCTCGCCCAATTGGTGGTGCCGTTCTGGGTCATTCCGCCTGCCGCCATGCTCGCCGACCAGATCATGGTGAAGGGCTACATCCCGATGGACGACACCCACACCCTCGTCTTCACGATCCAGCGCGCGAACCAGAACCGGCAGCGGGCGCGGATGCGCTCGGGCGAGCCCATTCCCGGCCTCGGCTTTTTCCCCAACAGCAGCAACGATTACCTGCCCAACACCACCGACTGGTTCGGGCGCTGGCGGCTCAAGAACAACGCCGGCAACGACTATCTCATCGACCGCGAGGCGCAGCGAAATGGCGGCGTCTTCAGCGGCATCACCGGCCTCAACGTGCAGGACGCGGCGGTCGGCGGCATGCTCGGGCCGATCAGCGACCGGCCCCGCGAGCATCTCACCCAGAGCGACGAGATGATCGCGCGCGCCCGGCGCAAGCTGCTTCGCCTCGTCCATGCCTTGGCCGAGGACAAATCGACGAAGCTCCCGGGCGTCGACGATCCATCCGTCTATCGCGGCCACCGCGCCGGCAATTTCATCGCCCCCAAGGGCAAGCCGTTCCGCGAGGCTTACGAGGCGCTGATACGCCAGTACACCAACGCGGCGCCGAGCTGGGCGGCTGAATAGTCCGAGATTCCGAGGGGCGTCGTGGGCCGCGGTTTCGCGCTTCTCGCGGCGGCGATTCTCGGCTGGGCGGGTCCGGCGGTCGCCCAGACCAAGATCACGCTGCTCTTCACCGCCGGGGATTCCTTCACCGAAAGCTACGTCGCCAAGGACCAGGGCTTTTTCGCCAAGCGCGGCCTCGATGTGACGCTCCAGGCCGCGCAGAACGGCTCGGTGATCTCGGCGGCGCTCGAGGCGGGTTCGGCGCAGCTGGGCGCGCCGACGCCGACCGTGCTGCTGCAAGCCGACGAGCAGGGCCTCGATCTCGTCATCGTCGCCAGCGCCAATCGCAACGCGAAGCAGCCGCCGATCTCGGAAACCGGCATCGCCGCGCGCACCGGCAGCGGGATCAAGGACGCTCGCGATCTCGAGGGCAGGCATGTCGCGGTGCCGGGCCTCGGCGGCACGGTCGATGTGACGATGAAGAAATGGGTCGAGGTGCATGGCGGCGACTATCGCAAGGTCGATTGGGTCGAGTTCATGCTCCCGCGCATGCCGGATGCGCTGAGCGCCGGGCTCGCCGACGCCGTCGCGGTGGTGAACCCGTTCCTCGACCGCATCGTCAAGAGCAAGGCGGGCTACATCATCGGCGATTTCGGCGATATCGAGCCGCCCGGCACGATGGTCGTCGTTTATGCCTCGACCCGCGCCTGGGCCAAGGCGCATGAAGATGCCGTCACCGCCTTCCGCGCCGAGCTCGAGGACTCGAAAGCCTATATCGAGAGCCCGGCGAACGCGGCCGCGGTGCGCGCCAGCATCGCCAGATACACCAATCTTCCGCCGCAAGCGGCGGCTGCGATCGAGATCCCGACCAATCTCGATCCGGTGCCGAGGCCCGAGGGCATCCGCTTCTGGATCGAGGCGTGCCGCGAGCAGGGCCTGATCACGGGCAATCCCGATCCCGCGAATCTCATCGCGCCGTAAAGGATGATCGCTTCCGGTCGACGCGATCCCTGCTCTCCCAAACCCTCGACGCCGCCGGGCGTCACCCCTTTGTCCTGGTCTCCGGCACGTAACGGATGAGCAGGAACGCCACCACCGCGGCCGAGGCCGCGGTGAACAGGAACGACGTGCCATAGCTCACTCGGTCGGCCAGGAGCGCGAATACGATCGGACTGAGCGCATTGCCGCCTTGGCCCGTAAATCGCCACAGGCCTAGGAACGTGCCGCGGGCTTCGGGGGGTGCTACGTCGGCGCCGACCGTCTGAATCGAGCCGCCGGTCAAGGCTTGCACGGCGACGCCAAGAAGGAACAGCGCCACATACCAGGCCAGCGACAGATGCACGAACGCCGATGCGGCGAGCGCGGCCATTGCGATCGTCACGCCGACAAAGCCGGGAACCATCGTGCGTTTGCGGCCGAAGCGATCCATCATCCAGCCGGAGATGAATCCGATCGGCAAGGAGAGAACGGCCGCTCCGGTGGCGAGGTAGCCGATCTGTCTGGGTCCGAGCTGGTAGGCGAACGCCGCATAGAGATGCAGCAGGTCCGCTTGAATGGGGCCCCGGGTCAGTCCCGCGAACAGAGCCACCCCAAAGTAGACGAGGCGCGGCATCACGATCTGGCGCAGCGACAGCGGACGCGACGCTGCGCGCGCCTTTGTGCGGGCGCCGCGCTCGCGGCGCGGCGTGTCCTCGGCGAGCGTCGAGGTCGGAACGAGCGCGAGCAAGGCGAGGACGGCATAGGCCAAGAACGGCGCGCGCGGCCCCCACGCGCTCGCGATGAAGCCGCCCAATACCGGGCCCGCGAGCCTGCCGGTGCTGTCCATTCCGAACATCCAGCTGATCAGCCGGCCGCGCTGCGCGGGTGCGGCGCCGTGCGATATCGCGGCCAACCGGGCCATCACCCACATCTGGGCAGCGCAGCCACCGAAAAAGCGCAGGACCAGCAGCTCCGGAAACGAGTGCGCGAAGGCGACCATGAAAGCCACCGCCGAGGTCAGCAGCGGTCCGGCGATCAGCACTGGACGGCGCCCGAAGCGGTCGATCAACCAGCCCGAAGGGATCGTGCCGGCCAGGTTCCCGAGCAGGAACGCCGTGACGACGCCGCTGGCGAGGCCGAAGCTGACCCCGAAAGACTTGGCCAGGGTCGGGATCGCCGGCACCGCGATGCCGGTGCCCACCGCGAGCACGAGCGCCGGCAAATATGTCGAAAGGAACGCATCCCAGGAGAGTGCCGCGCCTCCGCGCGGCGGGTTCAAGACCGCCGTTTCGTCGCCGCTTTCGCGCGGTCGGGCATCGGCCTCGCTCATCCTCGACGGCTTGCTCGCCGCCGCGGCGCCGAGGCGGGCTGTTTCGATTTCACTCGATCTGCTCTATTTCCCGGCTTGCAGCTTTGCGAGCTCGGCGCGGTAGGCGGCGAGAACCGTGGCGCCGTCGGGGGTGCTCTTCACCCAGTCGTCGGCGAGCGGCGCGATTCTTTGGCGCCAAGCCTCGGCCTCGGCCGGCGTCAGATCGACGATGGTCTGCTTGTCGGCGCGCGCCATCGTGGCGTCCTTGCCGGCCTTGCGCTCGGCGTCCCAGAACGCGCCGAATTGGCGGCTCGGGCCCTCGCCGGTATGAGCGTCGAGAATCTTGCGCGCTTGGGGCGAGAGCTTGTCGTAGGTCGCCTGGGTCATGAACACCCAGCCGACCGAGGTGCCGAGCCGCACCTCGACATGGTAGTTGGTGACTTCGGCGAGCTTGAACGGGTTGAACGACGTCCAGGCGACGGAGGCGCCGTCAACGGCGCCGCGCTGGATCGCCTCGTACATGTCGGTGAGCGGGATCGACGAGGGCGAGCCGCCGAGCAGGGTGATCGCGTCGCTGTTGACCTTCGAGGCGATGATGAGCTTCGCGCCGCCGAGATTATCGAGCGACTTCAAGGGGTGCGACATGTGAATCCCCGACGGCGTCAGCGCGACGAGAACGAGCGGATGGAGGCCCTGATATTCGGCGTCGAGGGCGCCCGATTGGTAGAGCCGCCAGAATGCCGCCGAGCCCTCCTCGGAGGTCCGCGCCATGAAGGGCAGCGTCGCCACGTCCGAGCGCGGGAATTTGCCGGCGACGGTGCTTTGCAGGCCCCAAGCGATCTGCACGACGCCGGTCATCACCCGATCGTAGTAATTGGCGGTGTTCGCGATGGCGGTGCCGTCGCGGATGTCGATCTTGAGGACGCCCTTGCCGTCGGCGTTGATGGCTTCCGCCCAGGGATGCAGGAACTGCGTGTTGGGATGGGTGTCCGCGCCGGCGGCCGTGGCGAAGAGCAGCGTCTCCTCCTCGGCAGAGGCGTAGGGCGCGGCCACGGCCCCAGCGAAGCTCGCGAGAATTGCGATCCGAACCCAAACGCGCATCTTCGTCCCTCCCCAAGCCGGATTCTCCCCGACGCTACGCCCTTTTGCGGGGCCTTCACAATGCCATTGCCGGCAAGCTCCAAACCGAGCAGGATTGGGCCAGATCGTCAGGAGGATCGGGCATGGACAGCTTATCCGCGCGGCTCGCGGTGAAACCGCTCGCGCCGTTGATCGGCGCCGAAATCGCCGGCGTCGATTTGCGTCGAACCCTCGACCGCGCGACGTTTGCCGCGATTCGCGAGGCGTGGCACGATCACGCCGTCATCTTGCTGCGCGATCAGGAATTGAGCGAGGACGATCAGGTTCGCTTCGGCGAGCGCTTCGGCGAGATCGGGCACGTCTTCAATCGCCGCGACGGCAAGCATCCCGGGGTGCTGTTCATCTCCAACATCCGCGAGAACGGCAAGCCCATCGGCGCGCTGCCCGACGGCGAGATGCAGTTCCACTCCGATCAATGCTACGTCGAGCACCCGCCCGCCGGCACCATGCTGTACAGCATCGAGGTGCCTAAGGTCGGCGGCGATACGTTGTTCGCCAGCATGTACGCCGCCTACGACACGCTCTCGGATCGGATGAAGGAGAAGATCGAAGACCTCAGCGGCGTCAATTACTACGATCCCGCGAGCGATTACACCATGCGCAAGGGGCCGGTTTCCGCGAACGCGATGCGATGGGCGCACCCCATCGTCCATCGCCATCCAGTGACCGGGCGAAAGGCGCTCTATGTCAACCGGCTGATGACCTACGAGATCGAGGGGATGGGGACGCAAGAAAGCGACGCGCTGCTCGACGCCTTGTTCGATCATCAGGAGCAGCCGCAATTCGTCTACCAGCATCGCTGGCGGCCGGGCGACGTCCTGTTGTGGGACAATCGCTGCACGCTCCACGCGCGCACCGATTTCTCGAGCGACGAGCGCCGGCTGTTGCGGCGCATCACCATTCAGCGTGAAATCGAGAGCTGAGGGGCGCGAAGGTCCGGGTCGATTACGCCGTCGCCACGCCTCGCCGCGGCCGCGATCACTTCATGTTCTTGCGAAGGTCGGCGATGTATTTCGCGGCCTCGTTAATTTTCGGGATATTCTCCTCGCGCTGCGGCGTCATGTAGGTCGCGCCGGGAATCGGTATCGAGTCCGGTTCGGCCGTCGGCGGAACATCGCGTCGCCGCGAGCCCTGATCGAGCGCCTTGGCGAGCCCCGTTTGCACGTCTTTGGACAACAGCCAGTTGACGAAAACGCGCGTCGCGTTCGGGTGCGGCCGCCGATTGAAGACGCTCAAGAACGAGCCGCCGAGCGCGTTGATATTCACTTCCGGACTGCGGCCGAATGCGCGGATGTCGGTCTTGATGCCGGCCTGCGCATAGGGCGCAATGAGCGAGCGCACGGGCGGCCCTATGCCGAACCAAGCCACATTGCGGGCCATGTTTTCCACGACTTGGAACATCTGCGGTACCAGCACGGCTTGCTGGTCGACAATAAGCGTCTTCAACCCTTCCGGCCCGAGCTTGTCGTAGAGCAGGAAGGCATAGCCCTGGCCCGAGCCCAGGACCGTCGGGTCGTGCCACACGGTCTTGCCCTTGTACTCGGGGTCGAGCATGACTTTGAGACCGAGGCGCGCGACCTTCTCGGGCGACACGTGCAAGGCGTCGTACCACGGACCGGCGATGTAGCTCGACATCGAGAAGGCATATTTATGGGTAACGTCCGTGAAGGCGTTGTCCCAGCCGCCCCACAATTCCGGGTTCTTGATCTCGGGGTTGACGAACTCGGCGAGCAGCGGATCGTAAACGCCCTCATGACCGAGGACATAGGCGGGGACGTAACCGGCGAGCGCCACGTCCCAGAGGAATTTTCCCGCTTGCCGCTCGGTGCGGACCCGCGCGATATATTCCGCCGGCTCGAGCCACCGACAGCGACAGCGTGATCTTCGGATAGGCCTTGGCCCATTCGCGCAAGAGAAAATCGCGCGCCGCCTGGTTGGGCTGGGACAGCAAGATCAACTCGCCCTCCGTATCGGCGGCGGCAACTGTCTTTTGCCACTCGGCCTTCGCGTCCTGCGCCGAAGCGTCATTTCCGGCACAGGTCAGAAGCGCCAGGCAGGTCACGATAGCCGCGAGCGAAGCCGCATTCCTTCCCTGAGTATCTCATCGTTTTCTCCGTTTTTCGGCCGCAACGCCGTCGCGGCGCAGGCTCGACAGCTTGATCGAAAGACGCGAACCGGGCAATCTCGTTCCTTCGGCGGCACGGTCTCGGCTTGAAGATCGGATCGGCATCCACTGCCGTTTCGACGGTCGAGACAGGAAATATTCTTGATGCCGTCGAGAGCATTTCCTCGTCCCGAGCGTCGGTGACGGACGCAGGATGTCGATGCGGCATCGAAACGAGGGTGCGAAGGAGTGACGGGGTGGCAAACCTGAAGCTTACGCTGGCTTTGCTGGAACTACGATCGCACGCGGGCATTGATGGACGGGAGCGTCCGCCCCGATGGCATCGATCTCGCCTGTCAGAGCAGCCAACTCGTCGGCGACATCATGGAGCGGGCGCTGAAGCTGGAGTTCGATGTCTCCGAGCTGGGTTTCACCTACTATCTCCGAAGTCTCGACATGCAAGACCCGCCTTTCGTCGCGATTCCGGTGTTTCCGAACCGTTTCTTTCGGCACGGCGCCATCTTTGTGAACGCCGCGAGCAACATCAAGACGCCGGCGGATTTGAGCGGAAAAAAGGTCGGTGAACTTCATCGCTACGGCCATGATGCGGGCATTTGGGCCAAGGGCGCCCTCAGCGACGATTACGGCGTGCCGGCCGATAGCTACACGTATTATGTCGGAGGTTCTCGACAAGCCGGCGCCGCCAAGGGATTGGGCGCCTTTTGCCGAGCCGGAAAACGTGCGAATTCGACATCTCGGCCCCGATCAAACTCTGGACAGAATGTTGGAGGCGGGCGAGATCGACGCTTTATTCTCCGCGATGGTGCCGCCGAGCGTCCTTCGGAGATCGCCGAAGGTGAGACGCCTCTTCGAGAACTACGAAGAGGTCGAGCGCGATTATTTCCGGCGAACCGCAGTATTCCCGATCATGCATACGGTCGTCCTTCGCAAGGACGTCTATCGGCAGAATCCCTGGATCGCGCCGGCGCTGTGCAAGGCGTTTCAAGAGGCAAAGGATCGCGCGACAAAACTTTACAAATCGGCGGAAGTCTTCTTCGGCGCGCCGTTCATGATCCCCTGGCTGCATTCCCTTCAGGAGAAGAATTGGCAATTGATGGGCGACGATCCGTGGCCATACGGGATCGAGGCCAATCGAACGGCTTTGGCAACTTGCTTGCGCTATCATCACGAGCAGGGATTGACGCAGCGCGCTTGGCAAGTCGACGAGATTTTTGCGCCGGAAACCTTGGCCTGACCTCGGCCCGGGCGAAACCGGACGATCGTGGAACCGGGGGCCGCAGCCGGCCTGTCGCTTCCGGGGAACGCCGCCCTCTGCTATTCTCGACGCCGTTCCGGGGTCGATTGGGGCAATGTCGGATAGAATAGCGCGGAACCGAGGAGGAAGAGCATGGCCACTCAGGAAGAGAACGATCGCCTGACGCGGGTCGGCCCGGGCACGCCGATGGGCAATCTGTTGCGGCGCTATTGGCACCCCGTCGGCACCGAGGCCGAGCTGGCGAAAGAGCCGGTGCAGCGCGTGCGCTGGTTCGGCGAGGACCTGACGCTGTTTCGCTCCGCGCGCGGCGAATACGGGCTCATCGACGAGCGCTGCCCGCACCGCTGCGTGTCGCTGGAATATGGCATCCCCGAGGACACGGGGCTGCGCTGCGCCTATCACGGCTGGCTCTTCGACGCGCAAGGGCGCTGCCTCGAGCAGCCCTTCGAGGAATTGGCGCATCCCGACTCGCGCTTCAAGGACGAGATGAAGATCAAGTCCTACCCGGTCGAGGCCCTGGGCGGGCTGGTGTGGGGCTATTTCGGCCCCGAGCCGCGGCCGCTGCTGCCGCGCTGGGACGTGCTCGTGCGCGACGATCTCGACCGCGCCGTCGACATCTACATGCTGCCGTGCAATTGGCTCCAATGCATGGACAATTCGGCCGACCCGGTGCACTTCGAGTTCCTCCATGCCCGGTTCGGGAACTACATGGAGAAGAAATTCGGCCGGCCGCCGGCGATGAATCCGGCGCGGCACGTCAAGATCGCGTTCGATGTCTTCAAATAC
Source organism: uncultured Alphaproteobacteria bacterium (assembly GCA_963803265.1). Taxonomy (GTDB): domain Bacteria; phylum Pseudomonadota; class Alphaproteobacteria; order ATCC43930; family CGMCC-115725; genus CAIKMD01. The sequence goes on from CAWDLZ010000015.1 coordinate 65,282, forward strand.
GGCATCTACAAGCGGCGCCTCCTCGAGGGCGAGCCCGAAACCGCCGACGACTGGACCGTCGGGCATCCGCTGCTGTTCCCGAACACCCTCGCGCAAGGCGGCGCTCATGCGCCCAATTTGCAGATTTGCGTGCCCGTCGACGACACCCACACGATGCAGCTCGTCTATCGCACGATGCAGCGCAAGCCGGGCGCGCCGCCGCGGCCGATCGCGGTGAAGCACACGAATGTCTTCGACGCCGAGGGCAAGGTCGTGATGAACACCATCCTCGCCCAGGACGCGCTCGCATGGGTCGGGCAGGGCGCGATCTCGGACCGCACGCGCGAGCATCTTGCCACGAGCGACCGCGGCATCGTCCTCTACCACAAGCTCCTCAACGAGCAGATGGAGCGGGTGGAGCGGGGGCTCGAGCCGATGGCGCTCGTCCGCGACCGCGCCGAGAACGAGCCGATGATCGATCTGGCGCGCGAGCGGCGGCCGCTCGACCCCTTCGGCTCGCGCTACGACAATGCCTTCGACAAGACCCAGGAGCTCGCGGACATCCGCTGAGCCGCTCGAGCGAGACCTCGCGCGAGGAAGGATTCCGCCGCTTATGAGCCGGCGCGGATGTCGGCGATCTCCTTGCGGAACGCCGCCAGCACGTGCGCGCCGTCCGGCGTGTTCTTCACCCACTGGTCGATCACCGGCTTGATCCGCGCCTCCCAAATCGCGCGCTGGGCGGGGGTGAGCTCGGTGACCGTCTGGTCCTTCATCTCGTCCTCGACCTTGTCGATGTTGGTGTGCTCGGTGTCGTCGATCACCTTGTTGAACCAGTTGGTGTAGTCGGTGCCGATATTGGCGTCGATGACCTGCTTCGCCTTGCCCGACAGCTTCGCGTAGGTCGCATTGTTCATGATCATGACCGCCGACGCGCCGCCCAAGGATTCGTGGAGATGGTGCTTGGCGAAGTCGGTCAGCTTGAAGTTGACGTCGGCGGGCCAGCCGATCGCCGCGCCCTGGACCGTGCCGCGCTGCAAGGCTTCGTAGACGTCGTTGATCGGCATCGTGATCGGCGTGCCGCCGAGGGCTTCCAAGGTCTGGCCCTCGATGCGGCCCTGCACGCTGACCTTGACGCCCTTCAAGTCGTCGAGCGTCTTGACCATCGGCACGGTGTGATAGGTGAGGTTGGCGAAGTCGCCGAAGGCGATCGGCTTCACCCCTTTCCATTCGTCGGAGATGATGCCCTGGTCGTAGAGGCGCTGCAGCGCGAGCCCGGCCTCGTGCCCGTTCCGCGCCTCGAAGGGCAGGGTGGCGACGAGCGTCTTCGGGAACTGCGACGACACCGGCCCGAGGATGCAGAAGGCGAGGTCGGCGACGCCGTCCTGCACCCGGTCGAGCGTGTTCACCATGTTGACCAGGGAATAGCCGACATAGACCTGCACGTTGACGGCGCCGGCGCCCTCCTTGTTCACCTTCTCCGACCAGGGCTTGATCAGGTCGGTGTGGATCGAGGCGTCGGGCGGGCCGGGATCGCCGTACCGCAGCAGCACCGGCTCCTCGGCGAAGGCGCCGGCGGAAACGGCTGCGCTCGCCAGAGCCACGGCGAGGAAGGACAGGATGCTTCGGATCATCGGAGGTCTCCCTGAATGATTATCGCAGGGCCGCGGCCGTTGCCGGGCGCGTGCTGCGCGTTTCTGGCGTCACTCGCCTGTGGCTAGCCGCTCCGGCCGAGGCTGTCAAACCCGAAGCGGCGGCGGGGTCATGCCGCCGGCAGCCCTTTCGCCGCTCATTCCGTCCCGGGCTCGGCTGGCGCGGGCGGCGAAGCGGCCTCGCGGAAATGGCGCATCAGGCGCTCGCGCAATTCCTCGCGCGCGGCCTTGGCGTCGCTGGGCTCGGCCTCGGCGATGGTTTTGGCGCCCCGCCCGTAAAGCCCGAGATGGCGGGCGAGGCCCTCGAGCGCATAGCGCTTGGAGTGGAGGCGGATCTGGGTGTCGGCGCCGTGCTCGCCGCGGCGCGACCGGATACTCGACGATGGCGGCGCGGTCGTGCGGCCCGATTTCCGCCTTGGGCTTTAGGGTCACGCCGTCCTCGTCCCACTCGGCGATGGCGCCGATATCGGAGAAGGCGATGCGCGCCATCTCGCCCAGCACGCGATCGGCCGAGACGCGCACGCGCTCGGCGCGCCTTTGGCGCTCGGCGGCAATGGCGGCGGCGACGGCGGGGCGGTGCAGCATCTTCGTCCCGGCGGATAGCGGCTTGCGCGAGGGGAGCCCCGAGCGGATGGCGGCCTGGGTGGCGTTGCCGTCGATCAGATATTCCATCGCGAAGCGCTCCTCCAGCACGGTGAGGCCGCGCTTCTCGTAAGGCGGCCGCGCCTTGCGCTTCTGGTCGCGCGGGTGGACGCCGCGCGCGGGTACAACGCCCGCTTGGGCCAAGGCCGCGAGGACGGCGGGCTTGCGCAGGACCACCAAGCCGGCATCGCGGCCGGTGTAGCCCGCTTCGCGCGCGGCTTGGGCGGCGTTGCGCGAGAGCCGGTATTGCGCGACGAAGGCGAGCTGCCGCGGCGTCATCGGCGCGCTCGCGCGTGGCGCCCGCACCTGGCTGGGCGGATGGACGCCATGCGCGATCTCGACGCCCTCCGCGCGCAAGGCCTCGATGACGGCGGGGTTTCGTAGGAGGCGCGAGCCGTAGCGCGAGGCGTGGAGCCCCGAATAGCCGGCGCGGAGCGCCGATTGCGTGGCGTTGCGCGAGACGCGGTATTCCGCGACGAAGCGCTCTTCGAGCGGCGTCATGGTGGGCTCTTTCGGTGGGTGGAGGGCAGGGCGACGCTCGCGGCGCGCCCCGCGTATTTTAATCGTCGTTCCCGCGAAAGCGGGAACCCAGCGAACGATCATGCGCGAGAGGCGCAAACGAAAACGCCCGGCACGTGCGGCCGGGCGATCTCAAGCGTGAAACATTATTACCATTGCAATCGTAGTTAGTCAAGGAAAATCGTGATAGAGTATCCGTCATGACGAGCAAACTGACGGAATTGATCGTTCGCGCGGAAACCTGGCCGGAGGAGGCGCAGGAAGAGTTGGTGCGATCCGCCTTCGCCATCGAGACGCGGTATCTAGGAACCTATGAGTTGACGGACGAAGATCGGGCCGCGCTCCAGCGCAGCCTCGACGACGTTCGCAATAATAACTTCGCCGGCGAGGATGAGGTAAAAGAGGTCTTCGCCCGCTTTCGCCACGCATGAGCGTTCGCTACACCCGAACCGCGCTGCGCGAAATCGAAGAAGTTCTTGGCTACCTTGCAAGCCACAATCCCGCAGCCGCCGACGCGGCGGCGGCTCGTATCGAGCAGGTGATTGCCTGGATAGACCAATTCCCGAGGATCGGCCACGCAATCGAGAATGATGTGCGGATGCTGCCGCTTGGCAGATATCCCTTCTTGATTTTCTACACGGTCGAGCGCGACGGCGTGATCGTCCGCAACCTGCGCCATCACGCCAGGCTTCGACCCGGAAGCTAAAGCGGTATCCGAGCAAGTCGAAACGTTCTTTCGTCACCCCCCGCGAAAGCGGGGGTCCAGGTTGAGCCACGTCGCTTGCTCTGACGGCGCACTCGGCTAATATAATTACCGACGAAAGATTCTCGTTTCCGGCGATCGCCATGCAGACAACTAATTCGCCGACAACTGGGCGCAACGAACCCTGCCCTTGCGGCAGCGGGAAAAAGTTCAAACGCTGCCATGGGTCATTCGACGCAGCACGCGCGTCCGCTGCGATCCCGCCGTTCCCGCCCGAAGCGTGGATCAGACAGACGCTCGCAGAAAAGGAAGCCGAACGCCACCAGCGCGAAAAGCAGCAGGGGCTTGGGAGGCCTATCATCTCGTTCGAAGCGAGCGGTTATAGAATAATATGTGTAGGGAACACGGTTTTTTACTCGCAGAACTGGAAAACCTTCCACGATTTTCTTCGGGACTATCCGGCGATGCTTTTTGGAACTTCGTGGATGAAAAAGCAAATGGCTAGACCCCTAGCCGTTTGTATTCACGAGCGTAGCGCGATTTTCGGCGCACCACAATTCTTTTGAAGTGTGACAAGGCTGATCCATCGCGTTCGTTACGACGCTGATCGGGATTTTATTGGGTCGAGGGCTGGAGGTTGCGGGAAGGGTTCGGCGGGGCACATCGCCCCGTGGGTCATGGTCCCGCAGCGGCGAAGCGGCCGGCGAGCAGCCGGAAGATCGCTGCGTCCGGGCAAGCTGTCGGCAGCCAGAGGCGAATTCGAGCGGCGCCCTCGACGACGCGGGCGGCGATCTTGATCAGCCGCAATCGCAGCGTCGTGAACTCGGCCGTTCTCCAAGAGGAACGCTTGGGCGCGGCAGCGCGCAGAGTGAGAAGCAGCCAATAAGCCGCCGTGTGCAGGATGAGGCGCATCTGATTGGCCCGCGGGTCACGGCACGACGTACGATCCGAGGCGAGCTGGGCCTTGTGTAGCTTGATGAAGTTCTCCGCTTGGCCGCGGCCACAGTAGACTGTCTCATAGAGATGCTTGGCGCTGCCCTTGAGCGAGGTGACGACGTAACGGACATCGAGGCCGAGCTTCGTCGCCTCGATCCGGGCGACGACACGGCGCTGTCTTTGCCAACTCTTGGCGCCGTAACGCAGCGTGCTCCAGCGGCGCAGCTTCTCGGTTCCGGTCACCGCGCGCTCGACGCACACCGCGTCGGCAACCGACCGGATCATGCCGGCGAGCACCGGGTTGCCGCCGAAGCCGAAGATGTAGCCAATCCCATTGGCTTCGCACCAATCCATCGCCTTGACTCGACCGTAGTGGCTGTCACCGCGCACCAGGATGTCAACCTTCGGCCAGTGCCGGCGAATGCGGGCAATGACATGCTTCAGGATCGTGCGCACTTCGATCCCGCCCGGCGTCTTGCCGCTGCGCAGGATGACGGCAACGGGCTTGCCGCTCGTCCCCTCGTAGATATGGATCGGCAGGAAGCAGCGTTCGTCGTAATGCGCGTTGAACAGCGATAACTGCTGCCGGCCATGCACCGCGTCGAAGGTGTCGTCGATGTCGAGAATAATCGAAGCCGGCGCCCGCGCGTAACTGGCACAGAACTGATCCACCAGCGCCAGCATCAGTCGCGCGATCTCGATCCGCGACGGCGCATTCTCCAACCGCGACATGGTCGGTTGCGCGCACAGCGCCTCGCCGCTTCCCGGTGCTCGGCCCACCGCCATCTTGAATACCGGGTCGTCCCGCAGTTTGTTGCAGTCGTTGGCGTCCTCGTACCCCGCCGCGATCGCAAACATCCGAAGCCGCAGCATCTCCTCGACCGTGTGATCGATGCGATCGGAATCACGGCGATCCTTCAGGCAGGTCGCGAGGCGCGCTGCAACGCCCAGATGCCGCTCGACCCCGCGCAGCAGCAGCACGCCCGCATCCGACGACAGCATCCCGCCGTCGAAAGCTACGCTCACTTTCTTGCGGCAAATCGCTGGCAGGGAAAACGGCAGGAGGTTATCTTTGTTCATGGCGGATGTGGCGCTCCGTGATCGCGGCTTCGACTCTGTCCTGACAACAGAATCATGCTCGCAATCAGCGGCTTACGCTACATCCGCCAGCCTACAATCGCTCCCGTCGTGAATAAGGCGGGCTAGAGGAGCGGCACCCCTATCTTCAATGGATGCAGCGAGCGTTCGATGATCATAAGCGTCTCGCAAGCGCGTCAGGAGCGATCTCCCAGGGGCCGATGACGGCCGCGATTTCAGCGGTGATGTCGATCTCGTACAATCTTTATTTGATCCATCATAATCTCCCCGCAGATCAAAAAACGGAGCGGCTATGTCAGAAATTGGTCAAACGATTGAAGAATCCGGATCACTTTTGGGGCGCGCTCTATGAGACTTACGCATTCTCGCTGTTCGCCCTAGCGGGCTTCTCCATGGAGCTGGAGGACGAGTCTGATCACTCGACGACGCACTGTGAATTCAGCGCGCGTGGCAAGAGCGGCCGTGCCTATTCGATAGAATGCAAGGGCCGAAATCGCGCTTCGGCACCTGCCAATCCAGACGGTTCTCCCCGCGTTGATGACAAAACTCTTGCGCTTGGGAAGAAGCTCGAGGAGGCGCTTTCCAAACGAGCGCAACATGATCGCGTTGTCTTTATCGACATCGATATGCCGACGATTACACAGCTTGAACAATTCAAAGCTGTAGCAGATTTTGCCGTGCCGAAATTGCGTGAATTACAAGATACGCTCCAAATCGGTGGACGGCCTGCTCCGCCGGCGTATGTATTTGTCTCTAACATTCCGGATCATCGTCGTACCGGGGACGCTTCCTTTGGCTTCCAGGCTTTCGCCGTAGGATTTAAGATCCCCGATTTCGGAGAAGGTGCAGTTCATCAGGGTATGCATGCCCTTTTGAAAGCGAGAGAGCGTCACGCAGACATTCTATCCCTCAAGGATGCAGCGAAGGTTCGCCAACGGGTGCCGTCAACGTTTGATGGTTCAAACCCGGCGCTCGCCTTCTCAAACGACCCCATACCCCGCCTGACAATTGGACGTTGGTACCAGGTGCCCGATGGGCAGGGCGGAGAAGTCGCAGCGCAGCTATGCGAGGCAGCGGTTCTTGGAAACGCGAAAACCGCATTCTGCATCTATCGCACACGGGAGGGTCACCACATTACGTGCACCAACACACTTACCGATGATGAGGTTCGCGCATACGACCTTCATCCCGAAACGTTCTTCGGGGTTATGAAAAATAACGTCACGCACAAAGCGGAAACCGTTATTGACCTCTTTGATTTCCTTTTTGAAACCTATCAGCATACGCCAAAAGAAAAGCTGCTTGAGTTTCTATCGGGCGTGCCCGATGTCCAAGAATTGGCAAAGCAGAACCAGCGCGATTTAGCGATAACGTACTGCGAACGGATGGCCTTGCGCCTTCATGGCAGAGAACGTAACAAGAGCTGACCGCTTTTGACATATCCCGCATCGCGATGCGCGCTATCAGTTCCAGCCCTTTTGGAGCCAGAATGCGGATCGAGAGGTCTTTTCGTGGAGCCCAAAATCGAGGTGCATGAACATCCACTCAAACATAGGTTTTTTTGGAAATGCAAATCCGGCGGTGTCAAACCAGCCCTTCGTGACTGCGCCATCGTCCAACTGCGGCTCAAGTTGTTTCATCCACTTCCCACACCTCTGTGCATGGTAGACAACGTGCATGGCATGTCCGGAAGTGGCGATCGCTGGGCCGGTTACGACTTGGCCCGAAGCCACGCCGCGAAAAGCGATCTTTTCATGTAATTCCCAAAGCCGTGTCCGCTCGGGCGATTTCGGGTCAAAAATCGCGTGCCCGAAAATGGCGATTACCTTGAACTCGTCGCGCCCTACCTCGGCGAAAATCAGACCGTCCACCCCGTTCCAATGGCCCGCTGCCCCCGAGGCGGCATCGAGATGAAAGTGATGATAGTTCATCGTATTCAATAAAAAATCCTTGTCTGACCACCTGTCTTCAGTCGCAGCACCGGGTGCTCGCGCCGCCGGCGAATATCCACGTGTGTGCGGCATCATTGAGATGTGGGGAGTGAGATCGTCTCCGCGCCGAACCTTGTCTAAGAAAGCCTCGATTGCGACCGAATTCGAATTCCAGCGCAAGTCGGCTTGCGCAGCGGGCTCGATGGCCACGGTGCGCGGCCGGACACCGACGTAGCGCGACCTCCAATTGAGATAATCGATCATCACGTCAACCAAATGCTTTTGCTGCATGTGCTGAAGCGAGGTTCGGTTGTTCGGAAACCTGGGAATGACTTTGAGTAGCCCTAAACGTAATTTCTTGACTCGCGGCGGCTCACCCGTAGGCGCCTGAGCCTTCGTCGCACCAATCATTTTTTAACTCCCGGTCATCTTGGTACCGCCGGCAGCCGCGAGACTGTTGGGGCTTGCCTCCCGTTTACGAGGGAGTGACGGAGAACCGGAGGCGCCACCCCGCCCCTTACGCCGCCTCTTTGAGCGCCACGCGCTTTTTCTCGGTCGCGGCGTAATCGACGATTAGGCTCTCCTTGTCGATGATCACGCCGTAGAGCTCGGCCGCCGCTTCGAGCGAGACATAGCCTTGCCGCACGTCCTCGCGCACCGCCTCGATCGCGCGCTCCCAGGGGCGCCCATAGCCGCCGCCGCCGCCCGAGCGCACGCGGAAGGCATCGCCGTCCTTCATCAGATCGAAGATGAATTTGGCGTTCTTGAAATCCTCGTTCCACGTGCCGTTGACGCGCACGGCAAGCTCGTTGCCGGTCGCCTCCAATCCGCCGGCGAGGCCCCAGGGCTTGCAATGCACCCGGTCGATCTGGCTGTTCACCGTGATGTGCGAGCGCGCGCGCGACACCCGCTCGACGCCGAGCCCGCCGCGGAACTTGCCGGCGCCGCCCGAATCGGGAATGAGCGAGTAGCTCTCGACCACGATCGGGAATTTCGCCTCGGTTTGCTCGTTGGGGCTGTTATGCGTGTCGCCGTCGTTGATGCACACCGTGGCCGAGATGCCGTCCTGGTTGCGCTTGGCGCCCCAGCCGCCGCCGGGGAGGCTGGTTCCGCCGATGAAGAACTCCTTCGTCTTCGCGTTGATGCCGTGGACGTTCACGGATAAGAGATCGGCGTGATGCCCGGCGATGACGCGGTCGGGAATCGCCGGGGCCAGCGCCTTGAACACCGTGTCGATCACGGTCATCGGATAGGTCATCCATTTGCGCATCGGCGCCGGCCGCACCGCGCTCACCACCTTGCCCGCGGGCACGATCGAGGTCAGGCTGCGGAACGAGCCGTCATTGACCGGATAATCGGTCGGCGAGGTGATGCATTTATAGGCCACCTGGGTGCAGCCGATGCCGGTGGTGACGCCCGAATTATAAAAGCCGCGAACCTGGCTCGAGACCTCGCTGAGGTCGATGGTCATGGCGTCGCCCTTGACCACGACCTTCACCCGGATCGGCACTTTCCTGCCGAGATCGACGCCGTCATCGTCCATATAGCTCTCGGCCTCGTAAGCGCCGTCGGGGATGGAAAGGGTTCGCGCGCGCGCCTTGCCCTCGGCGTGATCCATCACGTTGGCGATGGCGCCGAGCACCTCGGCGCGGCCATAGCGGTCGAGCAGCTGGATAAAGCGCCGCTCGCCGGTCTTGACCGCGGCGATCTGGGCGCGCAAATCGCCCATCGCGCGATTGGGGATGCGCACGTTCATGCGGATGATGTCGAGGAGGTCGCTGTTGACGACGCCGGCATCCTGGTATTTGACCATCGGGATCTGCAGGCCTTCGGCATAGATGTCGCTGCCCGAGCCGCGCAGCGCGCCGCCGATGTCGAGCCAATGCGCCATGCAGCAGGAAAATCCGGCGAGGGTGCCCTGGTGGAAGATCGGAAGCGTCAGGGTGACGTGGTTCAGATGGCTGCCGGTCGTGTAGGCGTCGTTGGTGATGTAGATGTCGCCGGGCGCCATCTTGTCGAGGCCGAAATGCCGGATCTTCGCCTTCACCGTCTCGGCCATGCCGCGGATGAACATCGGCAGCCCTAAGCCGATCGAGACGGTCTCGCCCTTCGCCGTGAACATGCCGGTGGTGAAGTCGAGCGCCTCGTAGATGATGATGTTGTAGGCGGTCCGCATCAGGTTGGTCTTCATTTCCTCGGTGATCGCGATCACCGCGTTGCGGACGATCTCGGTGACGACCGGGTCCGCGGTTAGGGCGCGCTCGTGGATTTGGTCCATGGCTGACTCTTCAGGGCAAGAGGGCGAGGCAGTGCTCGACCGGGAAGGCGAGGCGGACGCTGGCGCCGCGCTGTGCCGCGGCCGAGGGCTGGAGCTGAAGCCGGATGCGCTCGGAGCCGACCGCGACCACGCAATCGAGCAGGTTTCCGACATAGACGACGGTGTCGAGCGTGCCCGTGAACTGGTTCGCCTCGGAGTGCGCCTGGCCCTGCATCAGCACCACGTTCTCGGGCCGGATCGCGACCGTCACCGGATCGCCTGCCCTCATGTCGCCACCGGCATGGCAGCGCACCGCGCCGATCGGGGTCTCGACCGTGATCTCGCCGCCGGTCACGTCCGACACCGTGCCGGCGAGGAAATTCGACCGGCCGATGAAATCCGCGACGAAGGCGCCGGCCGGCTTGGCATAGATCTCGGCCGGCGTCCCCTCCTGTATGATCCGTCCGTCGTTCATGACCGCCATCACGTCCGACATGGTCAGCGCCTCGATCTGCTCGTGCGTCACGAACAAGGTCGTCACCCCGAGGCGGTCGACCACTTGGCGGATCTCGAACCGCATCTCCTCGCGGAGCTTGGCGTCGAGATTGGATAAGGGCTCGTCGAGCAATAGTACCCTCGGCTCCGACACCAGCGCGCGGGCAAGGGCGAGGCGCTGCTGCTGGCCGCCCGAAAGATAGGGCGCGGGTCGATCCTCGAGACCGGCCAAGTGGACGAGCGCCAGCGCCTTGGCGACCCGGTCCTTGATCTCCGCACGGGTGGGGCGGGGGCGCTTGTGGCGCAGCGGGAAGGCGACGTTCTCGAACACCGTCATGTGCGGCCAGATCGCGTAGGACTGGAACACCATGCCGATGTTGCGGTTGTGCGGCGGCACCCAAATGCGTTGCGCGGCGGAATAGACGATCTCGCCGCCGATCGCGATCTCGCCCGAATCCGGGTGCTCGAGCCCGGCGACGCAGCGCAGCATCGAGGTTTTGCCGCAGCCCGACGGGCCGAGCAGCGTATAAAATCGGCCCTGGTTGACGCGCAGCGAAACGTCCTTCACGGCCTGGTGCTCGCCATGAGCGCTGCGGTAGGTCATCGACAGGTTGTGGATCTCGATCATGGCTACTGCCCTGGGCGGCTTAATGGAGCGCGATCATACCCGCGCGGCGGGCGACGAGCCAGTAGAGCAACAGGACGGGCGCCATCAGCGCGAGCATGATGAGCGCCGCGGCCGAGGCCGAGCCATAGGCCGAAGCCTGGACGAATCCCCAGACCAAATACGAGAAAGGCAGGTTGTTGCTCGTCGAGATCACCACCGGCAGGGTGAGCTCGCGATAGGTCAAAAGCGCGATCCAGATCCAGGCATAAACGAGGGTCGGCGCCAACAGCGGCACCAGCACCCGCAGCAGCACCCCGCCGGTGCTTGCGCCGCAGATTTGGGCGGACTCCTCGAGTTCGCGGTGAACCTGGATGAGCGCGCTGTTGGTCATGCGCGTTCCGTAGCTGAGGCGCGCCACGACATAGACCAGCACGAGAATCCAGATCGTGCCGTAAATCGGCGCGATGCCGCGCAGCACGAACAGCGCCAGCAACAGGGCCGCCACGCTGAACACGATCGCGGGAATGGCGAGCGGCAGGAAAGCGAGGAATTCGAACCAGCCGCGGAACCTGATCTTGGTCCGCAGCACTACCCAGGAGATCGCGAGGCTCGCGACGAGCGTGATCGTCGGTACCACCACCATGAGAATCGCGGTATTGGTGCCGGCCCGCCACAACAGCGCCTGGGGAAGGTTCTGGAAGTTCCGCAGCGAGACCGAGGCGAGTGCCGCTGCGGACGGGGTCTGGAGATAGGGCAGCAGCGCGGCCCAGCACAGCATTAACAGCGGCAGCAGCTGCGCGATGACGAAGTAGGCGGCAACGAAGCATAGTGCCGGCAGCCGCGCCCGCCCCAGCCTAGCGATCCGCGGCTGATACGCCTTGCCGGTGATGACCGCGTAGTTCGGCGCCTGGCGCTGCGCTCGGCGGTAGCACCAGCTCAAGCCGGCGGCAAAGATCACCATAATGACGCTCAAGGTCGCGACATTGCCGTATTCGGGCGCGCCCTCGGCAGGGGTGAGCGACCCAAAAGACATAGGTCGAGAAGGTGAAAATCCGGGTGGTGAGGCCGAGGATCGCCGGCACGTCGAAAGCGGCGAAGCCGATGGTTGCGACATAGATCGCGGCGGCAAGGAGTCCGGGCCACAGCACGCGCAGCGTCACGCGCAGAACCGTCTGCCAAGGCCTCGCGCCGCTCATCGCCGCCGCCTCCTCGAGCGCGGGATCCATCGAGCGCAGCACGACGGCGGTCATGATGAAGGCGAGCGGCGTCAAGTTCATGCCCTCGATCATGCCCATGGCGAAGATATTCGAGACCGTGAACGGCGCCTCCGTCAGGTTGAACAACGACATCAACGCCTGGTTGATGACCCCGATCTTGGGGTGGAGCAGGAACACCCAGCCGAGTGCCACCGCGAAGCCTGGAATCAACAGCGCCATGGTCATTAGCGTGAACACCACTGGCTTGCCGGGAAAATTCGTGCGCTCCATCAGCCACGCCATCGGCACGGCCAGCATGAAGGCAACGACGAGGGTGACCGACGAGAACAGGATCGTGTTCGCGAGGACCCGATAGGTGAAGCCGTCGAGGAACATCTGGCGGTAATGGTCCAGCGTGTAGCTCAGCACAGGGTCACCGGGCATGCCCTCGGTAAAGCTCAGCCACAGGATGATCGCGAGCAGCACGAGGATCGACGCTGTCGCGAGGATGGTGAGCGTGACCATGCCGGAGGCGGCCGGGTCGGCACGCGACCAGCGGTTCCGCACTACGCTCTTATCCGACGCGATCGCGGCCACGACGCCAGGCGCCTCACTTCTCGCGCACGATTTTGGCGAGTTCTTGGATCGAGGCGTCGATGCCGGGATGCGCCCGCCACCAGGCGATCGAGACATCGACGAATTTCACGCCCTTGGCGATTAGCGCGGCTTCGCTCTCGCGAGCATGGGAATCCGGGAAATCGTAGAGATCGGCGCCGAAATCGTCCCATACGATGCGCGTCTGACCTTCATGGGACATGAGATAGAGCGTGTAAAGGATCCCTGCATTGGGGTGCGGCGCGTGGGTCGGAATGGCGAAGTAGCTCGGCCGCTTTTCGGCCATATCGCTGATGACGTGGCTCGCGATAATCCCAGTGCCGCGATAGACGGCGCGGTTCGGCGAGGCGCCGCTGCAATCGATGACGAGCGCCGGGATTTCGCCCGAGGCGATGCGGTCGATGCTCTCACAGCCCGCGAGACCGGCAAGTTGAGGCGAAAGCTGGCGCACGAAAGCGGCGGTCTTTTGCATCCCCCACTGATCCGCGGCCGCCAGCACGTCGAAACCCGCGAGGAACGGCGTTGTGTAGAATTTGCCTTTGTACTTCGGATTCAGCAAATCCGCCGTCGTGTCGATGTCGGTGACCCAGGGCGCCGCCTTGACGTTGTAGAGAATGCCGGGGAAGGTGTCGGTATAGCGCAGCGCCCTTCCTTCCCCTTCGACCATCTCGGGCTTGATGCGCACCGGCCAAAGAGCAGCCCAATCGACCGTTCGGAACAGGCCCTTGTCGAGATAGGGCGCGATTTGGTTGGGGGTTGCGGTATAGACGTCGGTCGAGGATTTCTCGCCCGCCTGCATCTCCTGATAGATCATCGCGGCCAGCGGGCCGAAGGCGGGTCCTGGAACCCAATCGACGGTCAAATGAGTGCCGAACATGCGGTTGATCCCGTCCTCGGCGAGCTTGGCGCCCTCGGGACCGCCCAGCATGAGGTTGGTCCAGCGGATTTGGACCTTGCCTTCCGCCGTGGCCGCTTCGACTACCTTTGCCAAAGCCGGCGTGATCTCGATGGTCTGCGCGGAGGCGACGCCAATCGACGTTCCCCCTAGCAGGCCGGCCACGGCCATCCGAATGATCACTTTGTCCATAGCCACGACGCTAGCCCGCCTTATTCACGACGGGAGCGATTGTAGGCTGGCGGATGTAGCGTAAGCCGCTGATTGCGAGCATGATTCTGTTGTCAGGACAGAGTCGAAGCCGCGATCACGGAGCGCCACATCCGCCATGAACAAAGATAACCTCCTGCCGTTTTCCCTGCCAGCGATTTGCCGCAAGAAAGTGAGCGTAGCTTTCGACGGCGGGATGCTGTCGTCGGATGCGGGCGTGCTGCTGCTGCGCGGGGTCGAGCGGCATCTGGGCGTTGCAGCGCGCCTCGCGACCTGCCTGAAGGATCGCCGTGATTCCGATCGCATCGATCACACGGTCGAGGAGATGCTGCGGCTTCGGATGTTTGCGATCGCGGCGGGGTACGAGGACGCCAACGACTGCAACAAACTGCGGGACGACCCGGTATTCAAGATGGCGGTGGGCCGAGCACCGGGAAGCGGCGAGGCGCTGTGCTCGCAACCGACCATGTCGCGGTTGGAGAATGCGCCGTCGCGGATCGAGATCGCGCGACTGATGCTGGCGCTGGTGGATCAGTTCTGTGCCAGTTACGCGCGGGCGCCGGCTTCGATTATTCTCGACATCGACGACACCTTCGACGCGGTGCATGGCCGGCAGCAGTTATCGCTGTTCAACGCGCATTACGACGAACGCTGCTTCCTGCCGATCCATATCTACGAGGGGACGAGCGGCAAGCCCGTTGCCGTCATCCTGCGCAGCGGCAAGACGCCGGGCGGGATCGAAGTGCGCACGATCCTGAAGCATGTCATTGCCCGCATTCGCCGGCACTGGCCGAAGGTCAACATCCTGGTGCGCGGTGACAGCCACTACGGTGGAGTTCAAGGCGATGGATTGGTGCGAAGCCAATGGGATTGGCTACATCTTCGGCTTCGGCGGCAACCCGGTGCTCGCCGGCATGATCCGGTCGGTTGCCGACGCGGTGTGCGTCGAGCGCGCGGTGACCGGAACCGAGAAGCTGCGCCGCTGGAGGCACGCTGCGTTACGGCGCCAAGAGTTGGCAAAGACAGCGCCGTGTCGTCGCCCGGATCGAGGCGACGAAGCTCGGCCTCGATGTCCGTTACGTCGTCACCTCGCTCAAGGGCAGCGCCAAGCATCTCTATGAGACAGTCTACTGTGGCCGCGGCCAAGCGGAGAACTTCATCAAGCTACACAAGGCCCAGCTCGCCTCGGATCGTACGTCGTGCCGTGACCCGCGGGCCAATCAGATGCGCCTCATCCTGCACACGGCGGCTTATTGGCTGCTTCTCACTCTGCGCGCTGCCGCGCCCAAGCGTTCCTCTTGGAGAACGGCCGAGTTCACGACGCTGCGATTGCGGCTGATCAAGATCGCCGCCCGCGTCGTCGAGGGCGCCGCTCGAATTCGCCTCTGGCTGCCGACAGCTTGCCCGGACGCAGCGATCTTCCGGCTGCTCGCCGGCCGCTTCGCCGCTGCGGGACCATGACCCACGGGGCGATGTGCCCCGCCGAACCCTTCCCGCAACCTCCAGCCCTCGACCCAATAAAATCCCGATCAGCGTCGTAACGAACGCGATGGATCAGCCTTGTCACACTTCAAAAGAATCGTGGTGCGCCGAAAATCGCGCTACGCTCGTGAATACAAACGGCTAGCATAGTCGCATAAGAAAAGCCCCGACGTCGATGCCGGGGCCAGTTTGAATAGGGAGGCTATACGTCATCGAGACGCGAGGGTCCGAGAACCCTCTTTCCGGTTAGCCGAACCGGAAAACCGAACCGCGCGTACAGGCGCGCCGAGACACGCACTCAAAATGCAGTCGGAGGATGCGCGTCGCCGCCGGAAATAACAGGCATCTCCCGTGCAAAATCCGCATCGCTTTGCCGGGGCGCTGGCCCGAGCGCCTAATTTCGCAAGACGGATCGGTGGCGTTATGGCATCGTCAACCGCCATAAAGTCCGTCCAAGCCGCAGGGAATAACCGCCATGAGCCGTCTCGCCGAACTCAGACTGACCGACCTCAATGCCGAGCAGCAGAAGAGCTTCGAGCATCTGCGCACCGTCATCTCGCAGAGCGGGCTGGGAGGCCCGTTCTCGGTCTGGCTGCGGATGCCCGGCATCGGCTCCGCCATCGTCGATCTCTTCGTCGTCATGCGCCGGGAGGCCAGGCTTGACCGGCGGCTATTCGAGCTGATGACGCTCGTGGTCATCCGCCGGTGGTCGGCGCAATTCGCGTGGTGGGCGCATGGGCCGCGTGCCAAGCAACTGGGAATTTCACCCGAAGCAATCGAGGCCATCCGTACCAACAATCCGCCCACGGGGCTCGTGCGCGAGGACGAGAAAGTGGTGTGCGACGTCACGACCGAGCTGATGGACCGGCACGCCTTGAGCGATGCGACCTATGCGCGCGCCAAGGCCACGCTGGGCGAGCCGGTGCTGATCGAACTCATCACCTCGATCGGCTTCTACAACATGGTGGGGATCACGCTGCGGAGCTTCGAGGTACCGACACCGGACGGCTCCCGGCCGCTGAATTAGCTAGGGCGACCCCGCGCCGTTCTTAGCATCGACCACCTTGCGCAGAAGGAAGTCGCGGAACACGGCGATCCGCTTCGAGGTCCTGAGTTCGTCGGGATACACGAAGAATGCCTCGAATTCGCCGCCCAGCGTGTTGGGCAGGACGCGGACGAGGCCGCTGGTTTCGCGCTCCATGAAATCGGGCAGAGACGCGATGCCGAGCCCGGATTCGAGCGCGCGCAGGATGGCATAGAGGTTGTTGACCGAAAGGATCGGGTGGCGCTCGAATCCCGGTCTTGCCCCCGCCTCGAGAAGCCAGTTCACGTTGACGATCGGCGGCCGTGATGCCGCGCCGTAAACGATGATATGGTGCCTGTCGAGATCCTCAGGCCGCTGCGGCGTGCCGTGTTTCTTGAGATAATCCGCCGAGGCATAGGCATAGTGCCGCACCGTCATCAGGTGACGCTGGACGAGATCGGGCTGGCGCGGCGGCGTCATGCGGATGGCGACATCGGCCTCGCGCATCGATAGGTCTAGTTCGCTGTCGTCGACCACCAGCGTCACTTCGATCTCAGGGTAGAGATCGAGGAACTCGCGGATGCGCGGCGTGAGCCAGGCCGAGCCGAAGGCCACGGTCGTCGTCACTTTCAATGGACCCTTCGGCTGGTCCTTCGATTCCGTCAGCATCGCCTCGGTCATCGCGAGCTTGGCGAATACCACGCGCGCGGTGCGGTACAGCAGATCGCCTTGCTCGGTGAGAATGAGGCCGCGCGCGTGACGGTGGAACAGCGGCACCGACAAGCTTTCCTCGAGCGCGCTGATCTGGCGGCTGACTGCGGATTGGCTGAGATTGAGGGCTTCGCCAGCATGGGTGAAGCTGCCTGCCTCGGCGACGGCGTGAAAGACCCTGAGCTTGTCCCAATCCATTGGTGTACTCAAGACCAACTACCCCGCCGCGCTGCGGGGGGCGGGCTCCGAGGTGGCAAGAAATTTCTCGGCCTCGATCGCAGCCATGCAGCCCATGCCGGCGGCGGTCACGGCTTGGCGGAACACCTTGTCGCGCACGTCACCCGCGGCAAAAACGCCAGGAATTTCGGTTGCCATGGAATCGGGCTTGGTGACGAGGTAGCCGTCGGCGTCGCGCGCGAGCTGGCCCTTGAAAATCTCGGTCACCGGATCATGCCCTATGGCGATGAAGACGCCGTCGCAGGCGAGATCGCTGATCTTGCCGGTCTTGACGTTCCTGATTCGTACCCCGGTGACGTGCGGCGGCGTGGTCTCGCCCAAAACCTCCTCCACGGCGCTGTCCCAGATCACGCGAATTTTGGGATTGGCGTAGAGCCGCGTCTGCAAAATCTGCTCGGCACGGAACTTGTCACGGCGATGGATCACAGTCACGCTTTTGGCATGGTTGGTGAGGTATATCGCTTCCTCGACCGCCGTGTTGCCGCCGCCCACCACCGCCACGTCACGGCCGCGGAAGAAGAATCCGTCGCAGGTGGCGCAGGCCGAGACGCCGAAGCCGCGGAGTTTTTCCTCGCTGGGCAAGCCGAGCCAGCGCGCTTGCGCACCGGTGCAGACGGCGAGCGCCTCGGCGATGTAGGTGTCGCCCGAATCGCCCGCGCAGGTGAAGGGCCGGTGCGAAAGGTCGCAGCCGACGATGATGTCGGCGATGATTTTCGTGCCGACATGCTCGGCCTGCTTGAGCATCTGCTCCATGAGCCAGGGTCCCTGGATCACGTCGGCGAAACCCGGATAATTCTCGACATCGGTGGTAATGGTGAGCTGTCCGCCCGGCTGGAGGCCCTGCACCAAAATCGGCTTGAGGTTGGCGCGCGCGGCATAGATCGCGGCCGTATAGCCCGCCGCGCCAGCGCCGATGATCAGGAACTTGGTGTAAAAACGTTCGCTCATCAGAATCCGAACATGTGGTCGAGGCTGAATGCCCCGCTGCGATCGATGACGCCATGATAGCCGAAAAGCCGGCAGCTCCTATCGCGAATGATGATATAGGGCGCGACGCCGGCACGCCGTCGCGTGTCGGCATCGAACATCTCGCGATAGCGCCAGAAGCTCGAGCCCGAGCACGGAATCGCAACCCGCTTGCGCGCCACCTCCGCCCCCCCGCCGTCATGGAGAATGACGTCAGTCGCACTCGCCTCGTGCCAAGGGGTCGAGGCCGGGTAGATGAGATGACACAGCGTGTCGCAGGGCTCGGCACCGAGCCGTAGGAAGAGCCGGGTCGATAGCCCGGGTGCCGATCCGGAATAGGATTGCGGTTCGCTTCGATAGGTCAGCACCGTATTGAAAAGATGCGCGCCGAAGCTGGTCTCCGCCGTGTGGCCGCTGCGACGGTCCTGATAGCGGAAGAGTGCGTGGAGCCAGCCATCGCCGTCGCCGCCCGCGCTGAAATCATAGACCACCTCGACATGGCCATAGTTGTCCGGGAGAAGCGCGCCGTTCAGCACATCGTCGAGGTCGATCGCGACCGAGTCGCGGCGTTTCAGCCGGCCGAAGCGGTAACGGCCGACTTCGCGGCCCGCGTTGTCATAGGCGACTGCCGCAATCGGCAATTCGGCTTGCGCGCGTGTCATCGGCGTCGGCAACACGAGCGAAAGCCAGCGGTCGCGTGGCAGGATCGGCGCGGGCAGCAGGTAGCCCTTGCCCAAGAGATTGCCGAGCTCGGGCAGGTTTGGATCGGCCTTGAGATCGCCGCGCTCGACATTGACATGGGCGATGCGGCGGCGTCCCGGCGCGGTTATCTCATAGCGCGGGCGGACCATGTATTTGCCGGCGGTCACCTCGATCTGCTGAGGCCAGCGCGCCTCGGGCAAGAGCTTCGCTATGTCAAGCGCGAGCGTGGCAAAGGGCGCCACTGCGCAATCGAGCGCGCAAATTTTGTCGTCGCCCATCAGATTGAGGCTTATGGCGCCGGCAGGGATCGCGCAGGGCTGGCTGTTCTGGACCCATAGCGTGACCGTCTCGCCGGCTTGGGGAGCGGGCAGACCGGCATAGAAATCGGCCGGCCAGGAATTGGCGTCATGGGTGCAGGAACAGACCCGCTCGGCATCGCTTCCGCCAAAGATGTCGAGCGCGTATTTGACGACGTCATGGCCGGCCGCCCGAGCGGCGTGAAGGAAAAGCTGCCCGGTGAATTCCGGCAGGCCGAAACGTCGGCGTACGGCGCTGCTGTCGATGACGATGCTCGCACCGCCCGGCGGCATTGGCTCTTCCCATTCCGCGATCGCCGTCCCGGCGGCATCGAACAGAACAAGCCAGAGCTTCATGTCCTTACCGCCATAATTCGCCCAATAATTGGCGGTAACGAGTCGGGTCGAACAATCCCGCCTGCTCGCGGAAGAACACGAAATTGGTCGCGAAGTTGAGCGGGTCAACATAGCGCCGCGCTGTCGGCACGATGGCATCGGAGAGCCGCAGCGCATCGAGGCTCACGATGTCGGCGTTGGCTGGGATGAGGTGTCGGATCTGGGCGATCGCACGCCCGGCATCGAAAGCGACCAGGAAGACCACGCCGGCGCCTGATGCTTCGAGCTCGGTCACTGGCTGCGCCGCGCGGCCCAGCACTGCTTTGCCGATGGCGTTAACGTCCTGGACGAAGCATCCGGCCAAGTCGACATGGCTAAAATCATAGAGCTCGGCTAGCGCATCGGCTTGGCCGTCGATGTCGTAGATCGCGAGTTTGCCGCTGCCGAGGCGGCGAAGCAGGGCGGGTGCGGCGCGCGCGGCCAATGGGTGCGTCACCGCCTTGAAAAAGGCGTTGCCGCCGCGGCTGTTGTTGAACGTTTCGATCTTCAGCATAGGCCTTGCCCTCATTTAGCAAGCGCGCGGCAGGATTACCACTACCCCGTCGCATGAAAGCGCTCCGTGGGCAGCGAAATGTCGGCTTAAATCGGCGGCGGGTCGCTCGGGCGGAGGTCAGAAATGTCCGGAAAGCGTCAGCGCACCGAATTCGTGGATTCCGCCTTCCTGGTGACGAGTCTCTTCGGTCTGAAAGACCTGGGTGTAGGAAATGCGAAACTTCAAAATCATAATCGCAAAACCCGCCTCGGCCTCGCCGATAAAGGGCGCCCGGGTCGCGCCATCGCTCAACTCGGGTTTCGTGCCGTCGATCGAAATGTCGTAGCCCACGGCTTGCCCATCCAAGCCGGCGAAGAAATACCACGCGATGGGGCGTGTGTTGGTATACGCGTCGGATCCCGTCAAGCCAGGACGGATCCGGGCGGGACCGAAATCGGAATCGAGGCCCTGACCGATGCGCATCAAGGAGCCGGCGAGCCCGTAGACACGCAGATTGCCCGCTCCGCCCTCGAGCATGGGAACCGCATCCGTCTCGAGACCTCCGCCGTTGCTAAGCGCGAACCGCCAGTCCCGCTGCGCCAGCAACTCGGCAACCGGCGCGTCTCGTATCTGGTAACCCCAGCCTAACGTATGACCGTAACCGATAAGATCGTGGAAGTCGTTCTGGACTTGCTCGGCCCCGGCCGCCGGGCCGACGATCCCGGCTTCGAGGCCGAGGACGCTTCGGGTTCGATCCGTGTCCTGCAGCACCGAGAGGTTTGCGGTCAACACGCCCGCGTAAGGACGGTCGGTCGGATTGGGTGGAACGATCGTCGTATTGGCCGGCGTGAATATAGACTGCGCAAGACCGATCGACCATCGCTGTGTGCCACTTTCGGCCCAAATGGCCCGTGCAAAATTGGCGAGGAAAAGCGGCACGGTATCGGTCGGCGAAGTCCAGGCGATGCGCAGGCCATTGACATAATATTTATCGGTGAGCTTGGACGTCGTGATCGAGGCATTCTCGTCCTGAAAGGTCCAGATCGATGCGGGATCGGCCAGCGGGTCGGCGGCGGCCAACGAGGATGGCAGCGACGCTAATCCGGTGACCGACGCAAAAATGCTTATCCATGCGGACTTCTTCATTGCAGGCGGCTCCGCGTTCCTTGATCCGATCTTTCTTGAACGAGCGGCCCATCGGCCTGATTGCGGCGATGACGGCCGCATTCTGCGCATCTCGGCGTCTTACAGCAAGGGCGAAGCTGTTTCTCGGCTCGACCTTGCGCCGGAAAATGCTCTAGGTTCGCGCTCATCATGGCAATCGGCGCGCAACTGGCACGGGCGAGCAATGCGGCGGACGAGCGCTCGTTCCGCGCCGCGGCGTTCATCCTGTTCGCGCTGACCGTGCTGCGCCTCGTTTGGCTCGCTTCCGGCGCGACCGATCTCTACCCCGATGAGGCGCAATACTGGTTATGGTCGCTCCATCCGGCATGGGGCTACTATTCGAAGCCACCGCTCGTCGCCTGGCTGATCGCCGCGACCACCCGGCTCGGCAACGCGGATAGCGAGTTTGCAATCCGGCTCGCCGCACCGATCCTGCAATTTTGCACGGCCCTGGTCGTCTATGCGCTGGCGCGGCGGCTATACGATGCACGTGTCGCGTTCTGGTCGTCGGTCGCTTATGCGACGGTGCCGGGAGCCTGGCTTTCGGCGGTCATCATCTCGACCGACGCGCCGCTGTTGTTGTGCTGGGCGATCGCCCTCTATGCCTTCGTGCGGGCGCGCGAGCCGAGGGGCGAGCGCTGGTGGTGGGCAGTCGGATTGGCGGCAGGAATGGGGCTTCTCGCCAAGTACGCGATGGCGTATTGGCTGCTGTCGGCGCTGCTGTTCCTGCTGATCTATCGCGACGAGCGGCGTCATCTCGGTCGCTTTGGCGCGGCGGCGGCGCTGGCCCTCCTCGTCTATTCGCCGAATTTCGTCTGGAATGCCGATAACGGCTTTGTCTCTTACCGGCACACCGAAGCGAATGCCTCGCTCGGCGGGCCGCTGTTTCATCCGTTGAGCTTGCTCGAATTCTTCGCGTCGCAATTCGGCGTGTTCGGGCCGATCTTCTTCGCCGTGCTGTGCATTGCAGCCCTGTTCTGGCGGCGCCAGCTCGCCGGCAAGCGCGAAGCCCTGCTCGCCTGGTTCGCGCTTCCGGCACTTGGCTTGATGCTGGTGGTAAGCTTCCTGTCGCGCGCCCAGCCGAACTGGGCGGCGCCGGCCTATGTCTCGGCCTGCGTTCTCGTGATCGGCATTCTCGTGGCCGAGGGCCGGCGTTTGCTGCTGTGGGGATCGATCGCGTTGCACGTCGTTTCGGTCCTCGCGCTGGTCGAGCTTCAGCCGATTTCGCATGCGCTGGGATATGAGCTGCCCGGGAAATACGATCCGCTGCACCGGTTGCGCGGCTGGCGCAGGCTCGGCACCACTGTCGGGCAAATGCTGGCGGAAAATCCTGGCGCGGTTCTGATGACGGATGACCGGGAGACCACGGCGGCGCTCCTCTATTACATCCCGCAACATCCGTTCGATGCGCTGAAATGGAACGGCGCGGGCGGCGTCCACGATCAATTCGATCTCACCGCCGATCCGGCGCGCTATATCGGCGCCGATTTCCTGCTGGTGAGCACACACGATAATATCGACGACGTTCTCGCGCGCTTTGCATCGTCGGGGCCGATCGAGCGCATCACCATCCCCCTGGGGCCGGGCCTGGCGCGGGTCTACCAGGTTCGGCTGCTCCACGGCTTCAAGGGTTATCGCTGAGCTGGAGGCCGTTGTGCTTCGCCGCCGCGGCAAGCGCCCATGTGGCGACGAGGCCGAGATAGAGGCCGGCGATGATGTCGCTTAGGTAATGCGCGTCAACGATCACGCGGCTCGCCGCCACCAGCAGCGCGGCTAGCGCATAAACCGGCCACAGCGCCGGATAAACCACAAACAGCGCGGCGGCCAGAGCCGCGATGGTCACGGCATGGCCCGAGGGAAAGGACCAATGGGCGGCATCGGCGCCATGCCAGGTGAAGCCGTAGACCCGATCCGCGAACAAAAGGCGCGGCCGAACGCGCCCGAACACCGGCTTTAGAATGTCGGCGACGAGGCCTGGCAGCGCCACGGCGGCAAAGATGAACGCCGCGCGGGCGGCGAGCGTCTGGCGGCGTGTCCAGAGGCTCCAGCCTATGACGAGGGCGAGCGGCACGAGATAAATTCCGCCCTGGCCGAACTGCGTGATGAAGGAGAAGACGCGAATCGGCGTCGGGGGGGCGTCCTGGAAATACCGCGCGATCGGCTGGTCGAGGGACGAATAGGACAGCGCAAACAGCAACGCTGTGGCAAGCGTGAGCCACGCCCAGGCCTTGAGCCCGGACGAGGGATGGCGCAAGGCGCGACCGAGCGCGGCGATTCCGTCATAAGCGAAGGTGGCGCGGAAGAGCAGCCAGCTCGTGCCGTAAACCAAGAATCCTGCGGCGAGGACATCCGACAAAAAATGTCCGCCCTGTGCCATCCGCACGATGCCCAGTCCGGCGCCCAACGCGAGCGCACCGGCAATGCTCCAGCGCCGCCACCGAGCGACCGGTATCAGGAATGCTACCGAGACGAGATAGAATCCGATCGACGGATCGCCTGCGGGGAACGAGCAATTGCGCTCGCATTGATTGCTCGGCACGAAGGCGGCGGTGAAGTTCTCGGTCCCGCCGAACTCGACGATCTGCGCCGGTCGCGCGCGCCCCCAATGGTCCTTGAAGACGGTGTTGACGACGAAGCCTGGCCCTAGGACGAGCGAGATCAGCAGAAATAGCGTCGCCTTGCGGCCGAGACCCAGCACCGGGCGACGCAACGCCGCGGTGGCCAGGAACGCGGCCGCGACCGCCAGCGTGAACACCGCTACGGCATCTGGCAAGCCGTCGTAAATCGCCCGAAAAGCCGGCCAATCGCGGAGGAAAAACCCAGCGCCTGGGCGGTAGAATAGGCTACTCACCCACAGATCAATGCCGGGCAGCAGCACCAACCCGCCGCAGAAAATCACGAAGGCGGCGCTAAACCCGGCCAAACGCCCCGCCATCTCAGACGACATTCGCCAGGCAACGGCGAATTTCGGCCGCCGCGCGCGCGGTATCGTCGGGGGGAACGTAACTCCAACGCTCGATCGCGCCGGCGAAGGGCCGGGTAATGCCCGCGTCGCGCATCGCGGCGTGGAAGCGCGCAAATTTGCGCGACCCGCCATCGAGCTCGATGAC
Source organism: uncultured Alphaproteobacteria bacterium (assembly GCA_963803265.1). Taxonomy (GTDB): domain Bacteria; phylum Pseudomonadota; class Alphaproteobacteria; order ATCC43930; family CGMCC-115725; genus CAIKMD01. The sequence goes on from CAWDLZ010000015.1 coordinate 89,574, forward strand.
ATAGACCGGCTTGCCAGTCGCCGCCGCTTCGCTCACCATCGATACCGAATCGGCGGTGACGACGATCGCGTCGGCGGTGCCCAGCATCGAGAAATAGGGATTCTCGCCGCTGCCGTCCCAGACTGAGGCGGACAAGCCCGCGAGCCGCGCGCGAAGAATGCCGAGCTTCTTGGGCCCGGTGCGGCGCGACGCCGTCACGACAAGGCCGAAGCCGGCGTGGGCGAGCGCGGCGAGTTGATCGCAGAGCGCGGCGAAACGCGCCTCTCCAACCCGATAGACGCGGTTGTTGCCGCCAATCAGCACGGCCACCAGCGGCCGCGGCAGCGGCGCGAAGACCGGCGCGAAGCGAGCGGCCGCAGCCGCGAGCTTGGCCGGCGTCACGCGGTGCACCGCGCCCAGCGTGCGAAAGACGTTGCTGCCCGGGGCGGGATCGTGATGCGGCGCCACGACTAGATCGGCCTCGGCGCGCGCGAAGCGTGGATCCTGAATTTGAACCCAGAAGGTCCGGCCGCCTCTGGCGCGCTTTACCGCCCGAGCGGGCGCTGCGGCGTTGCGGCCGCAGGCGATGAGAAGCCGGGGCCAGGGCGGCTCCAGAAGGTCGCCGCTCGAAGCGAGCGTCCGCAATGGACGGAGCCATAATTGCGGCGCCAGATGCCGCCACGGCCAGCGAATGTCCAAGCGCTTCTCGACAAAGGGCCAGCCCAGTGCCTCGGCTAGGCCGATCGTCTGGCTCGCCATTCCGGCTTTACCGTCGTGGAGCACCCAGACCGTCGGCACATCGCGAAGGCCGGTCATTGCGTCGCCGTTTTCCGTGCTGATTACCATATCGCGGGCTTAGCCGCTGGATTCGAGCCCGGCAAGCGGCACCACCAGCGGTCTTGAAATATTATTGCGCTAATCTAAAATTGGTAATTATTGGTCCCGATTAGGTCCGTTCAGGGAAGCTTTCATGCGGCGGAGCAAGCTCGACAAGATCGACCGGCGCATCCTGCGCGATCTCCAGGCCGATGGCCGGATGACCAATGTCGAGCTTGCGCATCGCGCGGGGATCTCGGCCCCGCCTTGCCTTCGGCGCGTCCGGGCGCTGGAAGAGGCCGGGTTCATCCACGGCTATCACGCCAAGATCAATCCCGAGGCGCTCGGCTTTGGCGTCACCGTGTTTGCCCTGGTTGGCCTGGCGAGTCAGGCCGAGGCTGATCTTACCGCGTTCGAGGGGCTCGTGGCGTCTTGGCCCGAGGTCCGCGAGGCGCACATGTTGGCGGGCGAGACCGACTTCCTGCTCAAGGTCGTGGCCGCCGATTGGGACTCCTATCAACGCTTTCTCACCACCAAGCTCACCGCGGCGCCCAACGTGACGCAAGTGCGCTCGGCGCTCGGTATCCGCGCCTCGAAATTCGAGCCGGGCGTGCCAATCGAAGCCGAGTAGGCGAGGCCTTGGTTACTTGAATTGCACCTTGGCGATTTCGTAAGAGCGCGCGCCGCGCGGCGTCGACACTTCGACGCTTTCGCCGGTGCTTTTGCCGATCAAGGCGCGCGCCAGCGGCGAAGTCACCGAAAGCCGGCCCTTGGTGATATCCGCCTCGTCCTCGCCGACGATCTGGTAGATGGTCTTTTCCTTGGTCTCTTCGTCCTCGAGCGTCACCGTGGCGCCGAATTTCACGATCTTACCCGACAGCTTCGAGACGTCGATGACCTCGGCGCGGGCGATCTTGTCCTCGAGTTCCATGACCCGGCCTTCGATGAAGCCTTGGCGTTCGCGCGCGGCATGGTATTCGGCGTTTTCCGCGATATCGCCCTGCTCGCGCGCCTCCGCGATCGCCCGGATGATGGCCGGCCGGTCGGTGGATTTGAGCCGCTTCAACTCCTCTTGCAGGCGGTTAAACCCGGGAGAAGTCATCGGTATCTTCGTCATGCGGGAATCTCGGTACCCGTGGCGGAAAATAAGTGAAAGCCTAATCGGAACATCGTTTACAACGGGGTATCAAAATAGGACTGGAGCGGGGCGACTTCAAGGCCGCCCGACTTCAGCGCGATTATCGCCTGGACCGCGGCTCGCGCACCCGCAACGGTTGTATAATAGGGAATTTCGTTGGTTAATGCCGTGCGCCGAATGCTGAAGCTGTCCTCGATGGCCTGGGCGCCTTCGGTGGTGTTGAAAATGAGCTGCACCTCTCCCGCCAGCATGCGGTCGACAATGTGAGGTCGGCCCTCGACCACCTTGTTAACGGTCTCGACCGGCAATCCGGCTTGGCGCAGAAGCGCGGCGGTTCCTCGAGTCGCGACCAGCGCGAATCCCAGGGCGACGAGCCTCCCGCAGGGCTCGACCAGAGCCGATTTGTCGTGGTCGCGCACCGACACGAACACCCTGCCCTGGAGCGGCAGGGTATTGCCGCTGCCTAATTGCGATTTGGCGAAGGCGCGGCCGAAATCCGAATCGAGCCCCATCACCTCGCCGGTCGATTTCATCTCTGGCCCGAGCAGCAGATCGACGCCCGGGAAGCGGGCAAACGGGAAAACCGCCTCCTTGACCGCAACATGGGCCCGCCTTGCGCGCGGGGTCAGCGTGAAGGCAGCCAGCCTCTCGCCCGCGATTACGCGCGCGGCGATCTTGGCGATGGGGATCGCCGATGGCCTTGGCGACGAACGGGACGGTACGCGAGGCGCGCGGATTGACTTCGAGCACATAGACGGTGCCGCGTTGCACGGCAAACTGCACGTTCATCAGGCCGACGACGCCAAGCGCCAGCGCCATCGCGGCGGTCTGGCGCTCCATCTCGTCGATGGTTGCTTGCGGTAGCGAATAGGGCGGCAGCGAGCATGCGCTGTCGCCCGAATGAATGCCGGCCTCCTCGATATGCTCCAGAATGCCAGCGATGAAGACCTCGGTGCCATCGGCCAGCGCATCGACATCGACCTCGATCGCATCCTGGAGATAGCGGTCGATCAGCACCGGATTGCCGCCCGAAACCTTGACCGCATTCGTCATGTAGCGCGCGAGCTGGGCCTTCTCGTGCACGATCTGCATCGCGCGCCCGCCCAGCACATAGGACGGCCGGATCACCACCGGGTAGCCGATGCGCGCCGCCACCGCCTCGGCCTCCTCGGGCGAGGTCGCGGTGCCGTTGTCGGGCTGTTTCAGACCGAGACGCTGCAGCAATTCCTGAAAGCGCCGCCGGTCCTCGGCCAGGTCGATCGCGTCAGGCGAGGTGCCGAGGATCGGAATCCGCGCGGCTTCGAGCGCCGCCGCGAGCTTCAACGGCGTCTGTCCGCCCAATTGCACGATAACGCCCAGCAAGCGTGCCGTTGCGCATCTCGACCCGCACCAGCTCGATCACGTCCTCGGCCGTGAGCGGCTCGAAATAAAGCCGGTCGGAGGTGTCGTAATCGGTCGAGACCGTTTCCGGATTGCAGTTGACCATGATCGATCTCGATGCCGGCCTCTTTGAGGCTGTAGGCGGCATGAACGCAGCAGTAGTCGAACTCGATGCCCTGGCCGATGCGGTTCGGGCCGCCGCCAAGGATGACGACCTTGTCGCGCGAGCTGGGCTCGGCCTCGCATTCGGGCGGTCGCGCGCCGTCGCCTTCATAAGTCGAATACATGTAGGGCGTGGCCGAGGGGAATTCGGCGGCGCAGGTGTCGATGCGCTTGTAGACCGGGTGAACGCCAAGGCGGGCGCGCCGGCTGGCGACCTCCGCCTCTCCGGCGCCGGCGAGCTCGGCAAGGCGCGCATCGGAAAAGCCCATCGGCTTCAAGCGCACCAGTTCCGATGGCGTCCGCCGGCAGCCCGTCGCGCCTGACCTCGGCTTCGCGGGCGACGATCTTGCGAATTTCCTCGAGGAACCAGGGATCGTATTTGCAGGCGGCGTGGATTTCGGGCGTCGTCAGCCCGTGGCGATAGGCTTGCGCGATGGTGAGCAGCCGATCCGGCGTGGGCTTGGCGAGCGCGCCGCGAATCGCGTTCTTGTCGCCCGCGGCCGCGCCCGGTATTTCGACCTCGTCGAAGCCGGTAAGGCCGGTTTCCATCGAGCGCAGCGCCTTCTGCACCGACTCGGCGAAGCACCGTCCAATCGCCATCGCCTCGCCAACCGATTTCATCGAGGTGGTGAGGAGCGCTTCCGTGCCGGGAAATTTCTCGAAGGTAAAGCGCGGCATCTTGGTGACGACGTAATCGATCGTCGGCTCGAACGAAGCCGGCGTCACCCGCGTGATCTCGTTCTTCAGCTCATCGAGGGTGTAGCCGACGGCGAGCTTGGCCGCGATCTTGGCGATCGGGAACCCAGTGGCTTTCGAGGCGAGGGCCGATGAGCGCGACACCCGCGGGTTCATTTCGATGATGACGAGACGCCCATCCGCGGGGTTGACGGCGAACTGCACGTTCGAGCCGCCGGTATCGACCCCGATCTCGCGCAGCACCGCGATCGAGGCGTTGCGCATCGCCTGATATTCCTTGTCGGTCAGGGTGAGCGCCGGCGCCACCGTCACCGAATCGCCGGTATGGACGCCCATCGGGTCGATGTTCTCGATCGAGCAGACGATGATGCAATTGTCGGCCTTGTCGCGCACCACCTCCATCTCGAATTCTTTCCAGCCGACGAGCGATTCCTCCACCAGCGCCTCGTGCATCGGCGAGGCGCGCAAGGCGCCGCGCGCCAACGCCTCGAATTCCTCCGAGTTGTAGGCGATGCCACCGCCCATGCCGCCTAAGGTGAAGGACGGCCGGATGATTGCCGGCAAGCCGACCAGGTCGAGCGAATGACGCGCCTCATGGGGCGAGCGCACCAGCCGGCTTTTCGGCGATTGCAGGCCGATCCGGTCCATCGCCTCGCGGAACAACAGCCGGTCCTCGGCCTTGGCGATGGCAGTCTCGGATGCGCCGATCAACTCGACGCCATGACGCGCGAGCGCGCCGATTCTTGGCCAGCGCCATCGCGATGTTGAGCGCGGTTTGCCCGCCCATGGTGGGAAGCAGCGCGTCGGGCTTTTCGGCTTCGATGATTTTCTCGACCAATTCGGGCGTGATCGGCTCGATATAGGTCGCGTCAGCCAATTCCGGATCGGTCATGATCGTCGCGGGATTGGAATTGACGAGGATGACGCGGTAGCCCTCTTCCTTTAGCGCCTTCACCGCCTGCGCGCCGGAATAATCGAACTCGCAAGCCTGGCCGATGACGATCGGCCCGGCGCCGATGATGAGGATGCTCGCGATGTCGGCGCGTTTGGGCATCCCTCAGCCTTGCCGGTCCATCAGCGCGGTGAAGCGTTTGAAGAGGTAGTGGCTGTCCTGCGGGCCGGGGCTCGCCTCTGGGTGGTATTGCACCGAGAATACCGGGCGATCCTTCAGCTTGAAGCCCTCGTTCGAGCCATCGAACAGCGACACATGGGTTACTTGCGCGTCGCTCGGGAGACTTTCGGCGATCACGCAGAAGCCGTGATTCTGGCAGGTGATCTCGACCTTGCCGGTTTCCAGATTCTTGACCGGATGATTGGCGCCGCGATGGCCGATCGCCATCTTGCGGGTCTGCCCGCCCAGCGCGAGCGCCAATAATTGGTGGCCGAGGCAAATTCCAAACATCGGCTTGCGGCTCGCGATCAGTGCCTGGATCACCGGGACGGCGTATCGGCCGGTGGCGGCGGGATCGCCCGGACCATTCGAGAGAAAGATCGCGTCTGGCTCGTGGCGCAGAACCTCCTCGGCGGTCGAAGTCGCGGGCACCACGGTGACGGCGCAGCCTTCCGACGCCAGCATTCGGAGGATGTTTCGCTTGGCGCCGTAATCGACCGCGACGACGCGGTACCGGGGCTGGGTCAGCCGGCCATAGCCGCCCTGGGCCTGGATCCAACCGGTCTCGTCCCACGTATAGCTCTGGCGGCAGGTGACCTCCCTGGCGAGGTCCATGCCCTCGAGTCCCGGCCAGGCGCGGGCTCGCGAGAGGAGCGCCGGAACGTCGAGCTCGCCCGAGGCGTCGTAAGCGAGCGTGCCGTTGGGCGCGCCGCCGTCTCGGATCCGCCGCGTCAAGCGCCGCGTGTCGACGCCTGCGATGCCGGTCAGCCCCTTGGATTTGAGCCAGGTATCGAAATGCTCGCGGGCGCGGTAATTCGATGGCTCGGAGATCTCGGCCCGTACGACGAGTCCGCGCACCGCCGGGGTCACGGTCTCGATATCCTCGAGATTGGCGCCGACATTGCCGATATGCGGGAAGGTGAAGGTGATGATCTGACCGGCATAGGAGGGATCGGTGACGATCTCCTGATAGCCGGTCATGCTGGTATTGAAGCAAATCTCGCCCACGCTGGTGCCGGGCGCGCCGATGCCTCGTCCCCAAAAAATACTGCCGTCGGCCAATACCAGCGCGGCGTTCGTGCCGGCTGGGCGCGCGGGCAGCGGGAGCGCGTCGGTCATATACGGGACAACGGCCTCATCGAGCGGTGGCCGATGCGCGCCAAAACGCGCCGCCTGGGGAACCGGCGGCGCCGCAAGACTGCGATCGGGTCAAGTTCGTGGGATAGACCGGCCCTATCCTTCCGTCAAGCGCCGCTTTGCGCTAATGATCGTCGCGCCGTAAGGAGGGCTTCACGATGCTGCGCACGCGCTTTACCGACGCCTTGAGGCAGGCGATGAAAGAGAAAGACGCGCTCGCGGTCTCGACGGTGCGGCTCATCCTGGCGCGGCTCAAGGAGCGCGACATCGAGGCGCGCCCCAAAGGCAACGTCGCGGGCATCGCCGATGCCGACATAGTGGGAATGATGCAGGGCATGATCAAGCAGCGCCGCGAGTCGATCGAGCTTTACGAGAAAGGCAAGCGCCCCGAGCTCGCCGACAAGGAGCGCGGCGAGATCGCGATCATCGAGCGGTTCTTGCCCAAGGCTCTGTCGGATGCCGACACCGAGGCTGCGGTGAAGGAGACGATCGCCACGATGGGCGCGGCAAGCGTGAAGGACATGGGGCGCGTTATGGCCGCGCTGAAAGAGAAATATGCTGGCCAGCTCGATCCCGCCAAGGCGAGCCAGACGGTGAAGCGGCTGCTGGGATAGGTCCGTCACGCGGCTTTCAGCCGGCGCTGGCCTGAGCTAGGATCGGAAAAATTACGGACGCATGAAGCGTCCGTCGCGAGGGCTCTCGGCTGGCAGCGAGTGATTATGGCTTTCGCCCCGCAATTTCTCGAAGAGTTGCGCTCCCGAGTTTCCTTGGCGAGTGTCGTGTCTCGTCACGTCCGGCTGACCCGGCGCGGAAAGGAATATGTGGGCCTCTGCCCGTTTCACAAGGAAAAGACTCCGTCATTCAACGTCGTCGAGGACAAGCACTTCTACCACTGCTTCGGCTGTGGCGCGCACGGCGACATCGTCGGATTCACGATGCGCATAACTAATTTGTCATTCCGTGAAGCCGTTGAACAACTGGCGCGCGAAGCTGGAATTCGTGTTCCGATCGACTCTCCACACGAGCGTGAGAGGCAAGCGCGAGCCGCGAGTTTTCATGATGCGTGCGAAGCGGCATGTAACTTCTTCCAGTCCCAATTAACGGGCCGCGGGGGTAAACAAGCGTTGGATTATCTGGCGCGGCGGGGTATCGACGCCAATGCGATCGAGCGCTTCCGCCTTGGTTGGGCTCCTGATGCTCGTGGTGCACTGAAAAGCCAGTTGGTTCCGAAGTTGTCGGAAGAGCTTTTGATAACGGCCGGTCTATTGCGTCGGCCGGAACAAGGCGAGAGTTTCGATTTCTTTCGGGGAAGAGTGATTTTCCCGATTTCGGATCGCGCAGGGAAAGTTATTGGCTTTGGCGGCCGAATTCTCGGCGACGGGCAGCCAAAATATCTGAACTCGCCCGATACCCCGATCTTCGACAAGGGACGGACTCTTTATGGTCTTCATATCGCGCGTTCTGCGACCAAATCCGAATGGCCCCCGATCGTGGTCGAGGGTTACACGGACGTGATCGGCCTTCATCTTGCCGGTTTTACGCGCGCGGTGGCGCCATTAGGGACGGCGCTTTCGGAAAGTCAGCTCGTTGAACTTTGGGGTATCGCTCCAGAACCGGTCATTTGCTTTGATGGCGACGCCGCGGGTCAGAGGGCGACGCATAGGGCGCTCGACGTGGCTTTGCCGCTTCTACGACCCGAAATGAGCCTGAAGTTTGTCAAGTTGCCCGAGAAAGACGATCCGGACTCGTTCATTCGAGCCAATGGCTCCGCTGCCTTTGCAGGGTATCTAAACTCCGCGCTTCCAGTGTCAGAATTCCTCTGGCGGACGGCAACGGGGGGTAGGGAAGCGACGGCTTTTTCCACGCCCGAGAAAATCTCGCAGCTGGAGGCACGCCTTAAGAACAAGATCGAAAAAATCGACAATCGCGTCGTACAGAACAACTATCAGCATTTCATTTGGGATCGCATTTGGGAAATTAGACGCCGAATTCGGCGGGCGCGCGACCTGAAGAAGGACAAGATTTCGCCGCAGCTTTTGGCCCTCGTGAGGGACGGCAGGACCGGGATCGAGACCCGCGAAAGGGATATAGAAATTATTCTTATATCGATGGCGGTGACTTACCCTGAAATAGCGTTAAAGGACATCGACTCATTTGCCGCGCTCGAGGTCCGCAACCGAGAAATTCGAGATGTCTGGCAGGCCATCTTAGAAGCGTTTGACGGCAATAATCAGCCCGATAGCGGTCACCTAATATCCATCCTTGATGAGCGGTATCGCGATATATTGGAACGACTATTCCATTCCCAGGCATTCAAGGGTCGGTCCTTCGCTCATTACGGGGCTGAGCCCGAATGGGCTCGGAAGGGATGGAACGCCATGGTGAAAAAGGCACGCCTTCCGAAGCTCAAGGAGGAATTGGAAGAGGCGATCGAAAAATGGGTTAAAAATTCCACCGACGAGAATTTGAGCACCGTCCTATTCTATCGCGAGATCGTTGCTGTTCATGAAACCGAGGAAGATTACGTTCAGGCGCACTGGCAAGGCTTGGCCCCTTCCAGAGGGGCGCCAACCCTTCACTGAAGCCCATGATTTGGGCTTTCGACGACTCGGGCGGGCGGCTTGACAGGCTTTGCCGTGCACTCCTAAAAGGCCATAACCTTAAGCCAGACCTTGACGTCGAAGGACCGAAGCGCCAGTTGACAAATGACGGATTTACCTAGGCTGTTGGCGGGTATTGTCGGACCGGGTGTTGAGCCGGGCCGCCTTGGCCCGGCAAGACGCCAAGCCCGAGGGGGTGGGGCGCGGCGGAATGACCAGGGCCCGACTCGGGCAGGGCGAACTGGCGCCGGACCGGCGATGTCCCGGTCCGATCGGGGGGCGGGTAAGGGGTCGATGCGGCGAATAGAGGGTTAACTAAATGTGAAGCGATGCCGGGGACAATGGCCCCGGCGGTCGTGGTCACGCATAGCGCGACGTCACTTCAGGGCGGGACGGACATGGCGAGTAAGTCGGCAGGCGCGGCGGAGGTTCCCGAAGGGCGCGAGGACGCGGCCGAGGCGCCATTGCTCGACGCCGTCGCGGCGACGATCAAGAAGATGGTCGCTCGCGGCAAGGAACGCGGCTATGTGACCTATGACGAGTTGAACGCGGCGTTGCCGCCCGAACAAGTGTCCTCCGAGCAGATCGAGGACACGATGACGATGCTGTCCGAGCTCGGCATCAACCTCGTGGAAAACGAAGAGGCCGAGGACGCGGCCGGCGACGAGGACAGCGAGGACGGCGAGGCGCGCACCGCCGGCAATCTCAACGACGAGGATATCGGGCGCACTGACGACCCGGTGCGCATGTATTTGCGCGAGATGGGCTCGGTCGAATTGCTGTCGCGCGAGGGCGAGATCGCGATCGCCAAGCGCATCGAAGCCGGGCGCGAGATGATGATCGGCGGCATCTGCGAGAGCCCGCTGACGATGCGCGCGCTGATCGGCTGGCGCGATGCGCTCGTCGAGGGCAGGATGCTGCTCCGCGATGTCGTCGATCTCGACGCCACCTATGGGAACAACGCTTTCGAAAGCGAGGAAGCGGCCAAGGCCGCGGCCGTCGCCAATGGCGAGGACCCGGAAGCCGTGGTCGAGGCCGCGGATTCCGCGGCCGAGGGCGGCGATAGCGAGGAAGGCGAGGGCGAGGAGAGCGCGATCTCGCTCGCTGCGATGGAAGCCGAGCTGAAACCCGGCGTGCTGGCGAGCCTCGACGAAATCGCGATGCTCTACAAGAAGCTGCAAAAGCGCCAAGACACTAGGCTCAAATCCTTGAACGAGGGCGAGGAGCTCGGCAAGAGCTCCGAGCGGAGCTACGACAAGCTCAAGACCCAGATGGTCGAGGCGATGAAGAACGTGCGCCTCAACAACGCCCGCATCGAGCACCTCGTCGATCAGCTCTACGGGCTCAACCGGCGGCTCGTCGGCGCAGAGGGCAAGCTGTTGCGCCTTGCCGAATCGTCCGGCGTCAAGCGGCAGGATTTCCTCAACCACCACGTCGGCTTCGAGCTCGCGCCCGATTGGATCAACCAGGTCCGGCGCCTCCACGGCAAGGGCTGGTCCGGTCTCGTTGGCAGATATGCCGGCGAGGTCAAGTCGCGGCGTGCCGAAATCGCCGAGATCGCGACCGAGGCGGGCGTGCCGCCGGTCGAATTCCGCCGCGTCGTCCAGACCGTCCAGCGCGGCGAGCGCGAAGCCGGCCGCGCCAAGAAGGAAATGGTCGAGGCCAATCTCCGTCTCGTCATTTCGATCGCCAAGAAATACACCAATCGCGGCTTGCAGTTCCTCGATCTCATCCAGGAAGGCAATATCGGCCTGATGAAGGCGGTCGATAAATTCGAGTACCGCCGCGGCTACAAATTCTCGACCTACGCCACCTGGTGGATTCGCCAGGCGATCACCCGCTCGATCGCCGATCAGGCGCGCACTATCCGCATTCCCGTCCACATGATCGAGACCATCAACAAGCTGGTGCGCACCTCGCGCCAGATGCTGCACGAGATCGGGCGCGAGCCGACGCCCGAGGAGTTGGCGGTGAAGCTCGCCATGCCGCTCGAGAAGGTACGCAAGGTCTTGAAGATCGCCAAGGAGCCGATCAGTCTCGAGACGCCGATCGGGGACGAGGAGGATTCGCATCTCGGTGACTTCATCGAGGACAAGAACGCGGTGCTGCCTCTGGACGCGGCGATCCAGGCCAATCTGCGCGAGACGACGACGCGGGTTCTCGCCTCGTTGACGCCGCGCGAGGAGCGCGTTCTTCGGATGCGCTTCGGCATCGGCATGAACACCGATCACACCCTCGAGGAAGTGGGACAGCAATTTTCGGTGACGCGCGAACGCATTCGCCAGATCGAGGCGAAGGCGTTGCGCAAGTTGAAGCACCCCTCGCGCTCGCGCAAGCTCAGAAGCTTCCTCGACACGTGATTCCCGCGTGGCCCCGCTTCCTGAGCGGTCTCCTCGAATGGAATCGGCGCGTTGCTCTGGGTTCTCAATTTGGTCGCATTTGCCGGGGCGAAGCGCTATCCACTTCGCCGAAAATGCTCTTGGCGGGCCTGTAGTTCAGTTGGTTAGAACGCGCCGCTCATAACGGCGTTGTCGCAGGTTCGAGTCCTGCCGGGCCCACCACTCTTTTTTGCCTCTTTGGTGCGTCCATACTGGCATCAGACCAAGCTGGGCATTTTGGGCCGATTGTGAGGGTTCTTCGGACCGTCTAATTGGGAGCGACGCTAATCGTGACGGCGTAGGGCGATATTTCGCCGAGCGTCTCTACCGGCGCCTTGCCCGTCTCTGCCGTCGGCCTTTGGAGTTCGAGGTATGCGCGGCTCTTCGAGATTGAAACCGAGAGGCCCGCGTTGATCGTCCCATCGGTTGAGGGTTTTCCGATCCGCTTGAGTTAGCGCGGGGTGGAGTTGGCGGGCTGCCCGCCATCCAACGACGCTTCCGCGATGTCCGCTTCCTTTTCCTGCTGGCACGAACGTCTTGACGTTACCTTGCCGAAGAGCAGAAATTCAAAAATAGCCGCCGTGATGCTGCAGTGCCGGGAACGGCGGCAACGTCCCAAAAGCTGCCATTCTGCTTCCGGCTACCCGAGTGGGATGCTATCGTTCACGCAGTTTCCTGGTCATTCGGAGAATAAGGGGCCACTACCTACGAAGCGGACATGCGCGGCGTAAGGAAATTTATAAAGCGTCCGCCGGTCGCGATGGAGGCGGACAGGCCGCGGCAACGGCTACAGCCCCACGGCCGAAGTCAGAGGAGGAAACCATGAGCAAGATCCCATTCCGCGCGCTTTTTCTTTCCACGCTCGTCGTCATACTCGGATCGCCTAGTTTCGGATCGACGGCATTCGCGGCCACGACACTGAATGTCGGCAAGGCAGATGCAAATGCGTCGCCGATCCTGCCGGTCAATGTCGGCGAGAAGGCCGGCATCTTTGCCCGACACGGCCTCGATGTGGAGATCGCTGACTTCACGGGCGGCAGCAAGCTGGTTCAGGCGATGACCGCAGGCAGCATCGACATCGGTGTCGCAGCGGGACCTTTGATGGCGCTCGAAATCAAAGGTGCGCCCATGCTGGGCGTTTGCGACGACGCCCCGCCAATCCCCTTCATCGGCATCGCCGTCCCGTGGGATTCGCCGATACACTCGCTCGATCAGCTGAAGGGGAAGAAGATCGGCATCTCGAGCTTCCGGTTCGTTGACCGACTGGCTGGCGCAGGAACTTGCGCGGGTGCGCGGTTGGGGACCGCAAGGCGTCACTCCGGTCGCGATCGGCAACGGAGCCACCGGCGTCATCGCGGCGTTCCGTACTGATGCGGTTGACGCCAACATCGGCGTGACCTCGAACATCTTCAGTTGGGAAGAGAAAAAGCAAGCGCGGCTCCTGATTCCCGTGTCTGAATATGTAGGCAATATCGCCGCTGGCGCGATCTTCGCGACGAACCGGCTGATCGCAAGCAACCCCGATGCGCTTCGGAGCTTCCTGGCCGGCTGGCTGGAAACGATCGATTACATGCGCAAGAACAAGGCCGAGACGGTGAAGATCGAAGGCGTGGTGACCGGCTATTCCGAAAGCGTCATGTCGAAGGAATACGATCTTACGATCGGCATGTTCAGCAAGGACTGCAAATTCGACGCGCAGTCGCTCGCCAACCTCGAGCGGTCCTTCGTCGATCTGAAGATGGTCGAGACGCCGCCTGACATGTCGAAGCTTTATACCGAGGCATTCCTGCCGAAGATGTAAGCGATGAAGCTTTGCGATTTTGGCCGATAGGGAGAGATCGCGGCACGGTCAGGCCGAGCGCCTCCGCAGGTCTCGGCCTTAGGGTAGCTATCCGGCGGGAAGCAGACCTACGGCCGGCAATGGCGTTGGTCGCGTGTGTGCCGCCTCTCGACCTCGCGCTCGCTGCCGGAAGCGTGAAGGTGCGGCCTTTCGGCTTCTGGCTCCGGGGGCGGAGTGCTATTTTCGAGCCGAGCCCCGGTCATTTGAGAAATGCCGGTCCAAACGAAGGACATCGCCGATGGCCGAAAATCAAATCCGCTTTGACAACGGAGCCGCTTACGAGCGGATGATAGGGACCTGGAGCCGGCTTGCGGGTGATATCTTCCTCGATTGGCTGGCGCCACCCCCGGGCTTGCGATAGATCGACGTCGGCTGCGGCAGTGGCGCCTTCACCGAGCTGCTCATCGAGCGGTGCGCGCCAGCCGAGGTTCAAGGGATCGATCCGTCCGCGGCGCAGCTCGCCTTTGCGCAAGCGCGGCCCGCATTGCGCGTGGCAGAGTTCCGCCAAGGAGACGCCATGGCACTTCCCTTCGCAGTAGCCAGGTTCGATGTGGCCGTCATGGCACTGGTGATTTTCTTCGTTCCCGATCCGGCCAAGGGCGTCGCCGAGATGGTCCGGGTGGTTGGTCCGGGCGGCACGGTGGCGGCCTATGCGTGGGACATGGCGGGCGGCGGACCTCTCGAGCCGATCCAAGCCGAGATTCGCGCGATGGGCCTCACGCTCCCACTTCCCCCGAGCCCCGGTGCGTCTCGGATGGACGCCCTGCGGGACTTGTGGACCGGCGCGGGCCTCCGTGCGGTCGAGACTAGGGAGATCGTGATCCAACGGACGTTCACCGATTTCGACGACCTCTGGACGACCAGCCTGATGGCGCCGAGCCTTGGCCCGACCGTCGCCGCGATGGCTTCCGGCGATGTGGAACTGCTCAAAACGCGCGTGCGCGCGCGGCTGCCGGCAGGTGCTGCGGGCCGTATTACCTACGGTGGACGCGCTAATGCGGTAAAGGGTCGCGTAACCAAGTAACCGCGTCCGCTTTTGGTCCAGGCTGTGTGGAAACGTTTTTCGCTCTAAAAAAAGCGCACGCACCCGGGCGCGGTAGATCTCGATGCGACCGTCTGAGCCCATTTTGCTGCATCGAGTCAGGAATCGATCCTGGCGCAACCTCGAGCCACGCTGAGCGACCTGAACGGTCACACGGCGCGCACAACAGTACACGCTCCTCAAGCCCGGATCGCCGCGAGGAGCGGTTTGATCCCAACGATGTTCATCACGCGCGTGAGGTTGTAGGCGAGCACGTGCAGCGCCATCTCGGCCGCCACCTTCGGCAGCGTCTTCATCAGAAAGTGCGTCGCCCCCATCCGCATCTTCAGCGTGCCAAACGGATGCTCGACGGTTTCGCGGCGCACACGCATGGCCTGCGGGTTCTGATCGAGCCGCGTCTGCGCGGCCTCGACAACGTGTTCGTGTTCCCAGCGTTTGATGCGGCGCTCGTTGGCCGTTGTGCACTGACCCTTGAGCGGGCATGTGCGGCACGCCTTCGTCAAGTAAATCCGCATCTTCTGGCCATCCTCATCAGCGGTGAAGTGGTGTGCCAGGTTCTCGCCGGCCGGGCAGCGATAGACATCGTTTTCGGCCGAATAAACAAAATCAGGTTTCCCAAAGCGGCCTGCCGACTTGGCGCCCGAGGTTTGCGGCTTGGGTAGTGTGACCGCGACGCCGGCCTGTTCGCATGCCAGGATTTCCTCACCTTTAAAGTAGCCCCGATCCGCAACGACGTCCAAGTTATCGCTGCGCAGCGCAGCTTTTGCCGCCTGCGCCATCGTCGCCAGTTGCGATCTATCCGTGCCGACGTTGATGACCTCGTGTGCGACAATCAGATGGTTCGTGGTGTCGACCGCACTTTGCACGTTGTAGGCCACCATGCCTGAGCCGCGACCGCTCGTTGCCATCGAGCGGCAATCGGGATCGGTCAGCGATATTTGCTTGTCGGGCGAAGCGAGCAATGCCTTTTCAATCGCGGCCAGCCGCTGCACTTCTTCTTCAAGCTTCGCCAGCTTTTCCTTAAGCCGCGTCTTGATCAGCAGCACCGTTTCTGACGGCTCTTCTCCTGCGGCAGTCTGGCGGTCGGCGGTGTCGAGTTGGCTCATGTAGCGCGCCACGCTCTCTTCGATCTGCTTCTGGCGGCGCTGGATCTTGCCCTGCGTGAAGTTGTTGTCGCGACTGTTCACGGCCTTGAACTTGCTGCCATCGATGGCAACGCTGGCCTTCGCCAGCAGGCCCATCTTGCGGCACAACTCAACGAATCGCACGCAAACCTTCCTGATCGCGGGACCATTGTCCTTGCGGAAGTCGGCGATGGTTTTGTGATCCGGCGCGAGCCGCCCCGTCAGCCACATCACCTCGAGATTGCGGCCAGCCTCACGCTCCAGCCGCCGGCTCGATTGGACCCGGTTGAGATAGCCGTAAATGTAGAGCTTGAGCATCGGCGAAGGATGGTACGCCGGCCGGCCGGTCGCTGCCGGATCGACGCCATCGAACCCGAGGTCGCGGAGTTCCAATGCATCGACGAACACATCGACCGCGCGAACAGGATTGCTCTCCTCCACCCAATCATCAAGGCATTCCGGCAACAGCGTCGTCTGCTGGCGATCCGCCCCTTGAATGAAACCCTTCATCATCCCCCCGCGTGATCCAGCAAAAGAATCATATCATCGATGGGGTTTCCACACAGCCTGGGTCAAAAGCGCCCGAAATGGGGTCTCGGCCCTGGGGCAGCCATGCTGGCGAAGGCGGTCTTACGCTCTGCCGATGCGCTGGTCGGCTTGGCGCCGAGTAGGTTCATCCGGCATCTGGCTACCCGAGCGGGATGCTATCTTTCTTGCGGATCCCTGATCGTCCGAGGAATCTTGGTTGAAGAGGAGGACCGCATGACTGGAAAGCCCAGCTGGTTGCGCGTATCCGCAATGGCGATTGCGTTTGCCGCTGCGATTTATGGCGCCGTGCCCGCGCCGGCCGCCGACATTATCGCCGATTGGCCGAACGTGAAGATGCCTCCCCCACCCGAGCTCAAGCCCGTGACGCTCGACGGCAAGACGACCGCCCTCTTCATCCTCGATTTGCAGGCGCCGAGCTGCACCATGGCGCAGCGCCCGCATTGCGTCGAACTCGATCCTGAAGATCAAAGTTGTGATGGACCGGGCTCGTGCAATCAACGCGATGTTAGCCTATGCCTTACCAAACCGCACAACCACTACCGTCGTCGATCCTGGCCTGGCTCCGCATAAGCGCGAGATCGTCGCCCAGGAACTTTCCGGACCCGACAAGTTTCTGGCCACAGATCTCGACGGGCGCCTCAAGGACCGCGGCATCAGGACCGTGATCATCACCGCGACCTCGACGTGAGGCGTCGGCATCGGCACCGGGAGCGCCGCGGCACAGCGCGGCTATAAAGTGATCTACCCGGTCAACGGTATCTCGTCGGAGGATGCGGGCAGGCAATTATACGCCGCTTGGCACATGTCCGGAGGTGGACCGCCGATCGCGATCAAGTTCGTGACCGTGACGCGCAGCGACACGATCACATTCGAGGATGCGAACCCCTAAGTCTCGGCTGCCCCGCCGGCACCGGGGTCGGAAGTGAAGTAAGCGCCGGTGGTACAGATGTCTGCTCAGCTTTCGCACCTGGACTGACGCCCGGCGAAAGCATCCGTCCGACGGCGCACTCCGACAGCCAGCATCGTGGTTAGAAGTTCAATTGCCTCGCGAGGAAGATTGACCACGGCATTAATTCGGTGCCAGAAAACAACGCTCAGCGTGGTAGCGGAGCCGGGCTGTACCATTTCTGAAGAGGCGGGCAGCCTCGCCGGGCTCTTCAATCATCGACCCATTAACCGAGGGGGCGGCATGGGAAGCTTTAGTCTGATTGAGGAACTGGTGCTCCTCACGCTTGAGGATCGCGGCGGCGAATTCGATCGTGTGCCGGAAGCCTTCCTGGTAGCCGGGATCGCGGGTAGCGCGCTCATCGATCTCTCGCTTCGCGGCAAGCTCAATTCTGATCTGGGCGCGGTTTGGGTCGTGGATAACACGCCGACAGGCGACAGGATCTTGGATCGCGTCCTTGCCGAAGTCGCTGCGGAATCGCGCCGGCTCGACGCGCGCGCGTGGATCATCCGTCTGTCGCCGCGCGCGATGGAAATGCGCGCCCAAGCGATCAAGGACCTGTGCGATCGCGGCATCCTGCGCAAGGACGGGCCTCGGTATCTTTGGGCCGAGAGCGAGCGCGACCGCCCGGCCGCTTCGGGACAGGAAACCAAACGGCGGATTCTCCAGCTTCTTTACAGCGACGACATTCCGGCGCCGGAAGATGTACCGCTGATCGCCATCGCGGATGCGTGCTCCGTCTTCGAACGTATCCTGGCGCCGGCCGAGATCGAAGAAGTCGGGCCGCGCATCCGGCAGCTGTGCCGGATGGATTTGATCGGCGCGCAGATCGCGCACGCGGCGCATCAGATCAACATCGAATTCCGAGCGGCCGAGCGGAAGACAGTGCTCGCCGGTCTCGCCGGCAATGTCCTCGAATGGTATGATTTTGGCGTCTACGGATATTTCGCGGCCGCCATCGGCACGCAGTTTTTCCCGGCGCGCGATCCGGCGACGTCGTTGCTGGCTTCTTTCGCGGTGTTCGCGATCGGTTTCCTGGCGCGACCACTGGGCGGCCTGGTCTTTGGCCATGTCGGAGACCGGCTCGGACGGAGGACGGCGGTCGTCGGCTCGGTCGTGACGATGGCAATCCCTACTTGCCTCATGGCTATCTTGCCCACCTACGCGCAGATCGGGATCGTCGCGCCGCTGTTCCTGATTGTACTGCGGCTTGCCCAAGGCCTCGCGGTCGGCGGCGAATACACGACCTCGATGGTCCTTCTGGTCGAGCAGGCGCTCCCCAGCCGTCGCGGCTTCGTCGGTAGCTTCGCGCCGTTCGGCGCGTTCGGCGGGCTGCTGCTCGGCTCGGCGGTCGGCTGGGCCATCACCGGCTCGCTAAGTCCCGAGCAGTCGGCCGATTGGGGCTGGCGCGTCGCCTTTGTGACCGGGCTGGCGATCGGGCTGGTGGTTTTTTTCATCCGCCGCCGACTGCCGCACGATGTCGCGATCGTTGGCCCGCGCCCCGAGCAGTCGCCGCTCAGCGACGCCCTGCGCACGCAAAAACGCGCGATGTTGCAGGTCATCGGCTTCAGCTTAGCGACGGGCGTCGGCTTCTATCTCTGCTTCGTTTACGTCACCACCTGGCTGCACAACGTGACGTCGATCCCCCAATCGACGGCGCTGCTGCTCAACAGCGTCGGCTTGGCGGCGATGATGGTGCTCACGCCGCTGATCGGCGCGTTTTCCGATCATGTCGGGCGCAAGCCGATCCTCTTCGTGGGCGCGGCGGGTTTGGCGGTTCTGTCGGTCCCTATGTTCTGGCTGATGGGCAACGGCACGCTTCTTGCCGTCATGATCGGTCAGATCGGCTTTGCGTTTTTCATCGGCTGCTTCGGTGGCGCCGGCCCGGCTTTCATGGTCGAGGCATTTCCTAAACATGTCCGCTGCTCGGGATTGTCGGTCGGATACAATCTGTCGATGTCGATTTTTGGCGGTACCGTGCCGATGGTGGCGGTCTACCTCATCGCCGCGACGGGCCGGGTTTTGGCCCCCGCTTGGTACCTCGCCGCGGTCGCGGTGATTTCCGGCTGGATGGCCGCCATCATCCGTAGCCACGATGAGAGCGCCTGATCCAGCGCGGCGTCCTCGAAGTGACTTGAACCCCACCGTCATTACGGAATGGCGATGCGGAGTTCGTCCACGCTCGTTTGCTCATGGTTTCACCTCGTGGGCAGCCCCCCTCAACCATTGTTCAGGCTGCGCGAGGTATGGGCTGCCGTCCGGATCTCGCGTCCGCTTGCAGGAACGCCGGAGAAGCCGGAATATTTATTCCAGAGTAGGAGTCATCCCGGGGAATCCCGGTTAATATGTTGGCGAAAAAGGGAGGCAGGCCCGATGATCCGTCTATTGCTCACGCTCGTCCTCGCCGTCGCCGCCGCGCCCGGCTATGCGGCCGACAAAGTGAAGATTTCCTACGTCGTGCCGACGGTCAATTACGGTGCCCTCTTCGTTGCCCTCGACAAGGGTTATTTCGCCGAGGAAGGCATCGAAGTAGAGCCGGTGCAAGCCGGAGGCGGCGTGGCGACACCCGCGCTCATCTCCGGCGATCTTCAATTCTCGGGTTCGCCCTCTGTGGCGATTAGCGCCGATTTGAAAGGGGCGCATCTCAAGGCCATCTTCGTCGGCTCCGATCAATCGGGGTTCCAGCTCTGGGTTCAGCCCGATATCAAGACGCTCGAGGATCTGAAGGGAAAGCAGGTCGCGATCATCAGCCGCGGCGACACCACCGAGATCGGGATGCGCTACATCCTCGCCAAGCACAACCTCCCCGACGACTTCCTATCCTACACGCCGATGGGCCCCGGCGTCGCGCGCGTGGCGGCGATCATGTCAGGTAATTTCCCGGGCGCGCTTATCGACGCTGGGGAGGTCAACGACATGGAGGATGCGCATCGGCTCGGCAAGCTGCATATGCTCATCGACCTGAACAAGGAAGTGCACATGGTCTTCGGCGGCTATGCGACCTCGGACGCGCTCATCAAATCCGATCCCGACCTCGTGCGCCGCACCGTGCGCGCGCTGATGAAGGGCCTGGCGGTCAACCGCAAGTCGCGCGCCGATACGATTGCCGCGCTCGTCAAGCATGGATCGAGCGAGGACGCCGCCGCCAAAAGCTACGACCTCTTTGCGCCTACCTTGTCGCCGACCTCGGTCGTATCCGACGAAGACCAAGCCTTCGAATTGAAGCTCAGGGCCCGTATGCTCGGCATGGATCCGGGCAAGGTTCCGCCGTCCTCCTATTTCTTCGATTTCAGCTTCGTGAAGAAGGCGGCCGAGGAATTGAAGGCCGAGGGCTGGAAGCCGGAGCTGTGATAACGCGGCAGGCGCGGGGTCTCGCCAGCGCGCCGCTCGCTCGTTCTAGTTGGCCACTGCCTGGTTTGCGAGCTTGCCGGAGTCGCCGCGGTTGCGCCGAGCCCAAGAGATCGCCGCTAGCGCACATGTCGGACCTGGCAGCGGCCTTGCTGCCCAAGGCGTTGTCCGTGCCGCCTCATGCACCTCCGGCAATCTGCCAACATGATCCTGAAGTTGCCGCGGATCATCGAAAAAGGCGATCTCGCCGTAAGCCTGGATGGCGACATAATTCCAAGTTGGGACTACTCCGCCTGTCTGCCGTTCCGTCGGGTACCAGGAGGGGCTGATGCAGGTATTTGGCCAGAGAAAAATCGCAAGCGCTTCAACGCCCGGCTGGACACCCTGCCATTGTGGGTTAGCGCGCAGCATGCCCTTGCGGCGCGCCGAATGGAGCAGGCTCGGGGCTCACGAGATTGGTAGATGGCTTGCCTCCATACCATCGCTGCCGAATGTCACCAGCGTACCAAAGCCAATCTCTTTGATGACATCCTGTAAGACCGGAACGCGATCTTTCTTGAAATGCGCTGGAACGCACATTCGGCCCCTCTGCTCATGGCGCGAGGCGCGTCATCTTACGCCGACGCCGAAAGGGACCCAAAGGCCCGCGCCGTCCCGCCGACGTAAACGGCAAGCACGGCGATGCGTAGGGCGAAAGGCGCGCTCCCGACATTCACACTCCGCCTAATTGCGGGCCTGATCCTAGATCGCCGACGCACTTCTGGCGATCTTGTTTGCCAATACGATCGCGGCGAGCTTGGTCGGACGCCGAGCGGGCCGCGCTAGTCGAATTCTTCCCATGCGTCCGAGCTCGCGCCCGCGAGCTCCCGCAACCGCACTTCATCGGCGGCGAATGCCGCGGCCGGCCCCTCGTGAACGACACGGCCGTCGTCGAGCACATAGACGCGATCGGCGATCTCGACGGCGGCGCGGACATTCTGTTCGACAAGGAGGACCGCGATCCCCTCGCTTCGCATCGACGCGACGACAGCGAACATGTCGCGCACGATCAGAGGCGCGAGACCCTGCGACGGCTCGTCGAGCAACAGCAGCTTCGGGTTCAGGAGCAATGCCCGACCGATCGCCAGCATCTCCTGCTCGCCCCCAGAGAGCTGGCCGCCTTTGGTTCAACCTCCGTTCCTGAAGTCGCGGGAACAGGCCGTATACTCTCGCCATCGTCCAGGGGCCCGGCCGCTCCAGAGGCACCAAAAGATTTTCCTCCACGGTCAAATTCGGAAAGACGCGCCGGCCTTCCGGCACATAGCCCACGCCGAGCGCGGCAATGCGGTATGGCGGCCAATCGGTGGTGACGGCGTCGAAAATGTGCACGCTGCCGCTTCGCGCCGGGGTGAGCCCGACGACGCTACGCAGCGTCGTGGTCTTGCCGGCGCCGTTTCGTCCTAGAAGGGCGACGATCTCGCCCTCGCGCACTTCGAGACGCACATCGTGCAGAATGTGGCTCTTGCCGTAATAGGTGTGGAGACTCTCGACCCGCAGCGTCGTCATGCCGCGGAACCGAGGTAAGCCGACTGGACGTCGCTCGTCGCCGGCAATCTCGTGGGGCGTGCCCTCAGCCAGCACCACCCCCTCGGCCAGTACCATGATACGGTCGGCCAGATGGAACACGACACGCATGTCATGCTCGATCAGAACGATCGCAAGCCGATCGTTCCGATGCAGGCGTCGAACGAGACGGACAACATCGCGGGTCTCCTGATCGCCCATTCCGGCGGTGGGTTCGTCGAGCAGGAGAAGGCGAGGCCTCAACGCCAACGCCATCATGATCTCGGTGGCGCGCTGATCGCCGTGCGAAAGCTCGCCCGCCAGCCGCCCAGCCAGCCCGGCGAGGCCGCCCATCTCGAGGAGCTCATCCACGCGGTCGGCGATCTCCTTGCGGCGCCGCCGCGACAACCAGGAATGCAGGCGCAAGCCCGCCGCTACCTCCACTGGAATGAGCAGGTTGTCGCGCACGGTCAGTTCCGGAAAGATCTCGGTCACCTGAAATGTGCGTGTGATCCCCATTTCCACCCGGCGATGGGCGGGCAGATCGGTGATGTCCTTGCCGTCCAACCGGATGCTGCCTCCGCTCGGCGGAAGCAGGCCGCTGATCAGATTGAAGAACGTGGTCTTGCCGGCGCCATTCGGGCCGATCACCGCGCGCAGCTCGCCTGCCTTGACGGCGAACGAGACGCGGTTGACGGCGACCAGGCTCCCGAAATGGCACGACAGGTCGCGAACCTCGAGCAGGCTCATGGCGTCGGCCTCCGGCCGAGGACGCCGAGAACGCCGCGGGGGAAGAATACCACCACCAGCACGAAGAACAGGCCGACCACGGACATCCAGTTGTCGGTCAGGCTGGACACCTTGTCCTGCAGCACCTCGAATATCGCCGCGCCGATCAGCGGTCCCCAGAACGAGCGCATGCCGCCGAGGACGACCATGATCACGAACTCGCCCGATTGCTGCCAATGGAAGGCACGCGGATCGACGAAATTGTCGAGATAGGCATAGAGCGTTCCGGCCAGGCTGGCGAAGCCCGCCGAAATCACGAAGGACAGCCAGATATGCTGGTTGACCGGAATGCCGAGGAAGCGGGCGCGTCGCTCATTCTCGCGGATCGCGAGAAGGGTGCGGCCGAAGGGCGACCGCAGCAGCAGGGCCATGGCGCCGGCCGAGGCCGCGAGGCATAGGAGGACGAAGTAGTAGAACGCCTTGTCGTTGCCCGAGATGTCGATTCGGGCGAAGCCGAGATCGAGCGGCACCCTTTTCCATCCGGTCAGACCGTCGTCGCCGCCGGTCAGCTCGACCCAGCGGAAGGCGATGAAATAGAACACCTGCCCGAACGCGATCGTCGCCATGGCAAAATAGACGCCGCGCAGCCGCACGATCATCGCGCCAATCGCCATCGCGCCGACCGTTCCGACGACGACCCCGATCAGCAGGCCGAGCGGCGTGCTGGGCAGAATATATTTTATGGTCATGCCGGCGCCATAGGCCCCGAGGCCGAGATAGGCGGCGTGGCCGAACGACAGCACGCCGGTGTAGCCGAGCAGGAAATTCACTGACATCGCGGCGAGCGCCATCACGAGGACGCGCGTGCCAAGCGCCGTGTAGCCGCCGATCAACGGGAACCAGAACGGAACCGTCGCCAGCAGGGCCCATACCAGCAGACTTAGGCCATGCCTTTCCAGCGCCTTCACCGCAGCCGTCCCTCGTCGCCGAACAGGCCGCTGGGCCGCACCATCAGCACCACCGCCATCATCACGTAGATCACCGCCTCGGTGGCTGCGGGGAAGAACACGGTAGTCATGCCGGCGGCGACGCCGATGAGAAGCCCGCCGGCGAGCGTGCCTGGTAGACTGCCCAAACCGCCCACGATGATGGCGACGAAGCTCGGCATGATAAGCTGATCCCCAATCGTCGGCGACAGGCCCAGCATGCCCGCTGCCAGCACCCCCGCCAGTCCGGCGAGGTAGATGCCGAGGCCGAAATTGAGGTTGCGCAGCACCCTGACGTTCACACCCAGCACCGACACGATATCGAGATCGAGCGCGCCGGCGCGGATGCGCATGCCGAGCCGCGTGTAACCGAGAACGAGGAACAGCCCGGCCACGGCCAGCGTCACCACGAGCATCATGAACACCCGGTAGCCGGTGAGAAAGAAGTAGTCGGTCGAGAGCGGCGAGGCCAGCCAACTCGGAATCTGGTAGGGCACGCTCTGCGCGCCCCAAACGAAACGCAGCCCATCCTGGAAGATGAACGCGAGCCCGAATGTCAGCAGCAGGCCGTAGAGCGGATCGCGGCCATAGAGGCGGCGGATCAGTACCCGCTCCACCGCAAGGCCGAGGAAGGCGGTGAGAACCGGCGCGGCCACCAGAGCCGCCCAGAAGCCGATGATCGGCATGAGCGAATAGGCGAGATAGGCGCCGAGCGCGAGGAAGCCGCCATGGGCGAAATTGATCACGCCGCTGAGATTGAGGATCAGCGACAGGCCCAGCGCCATCAAGGCATAGAAGGCGCCGACGATCAGGCCGTTCAGCAGGTTGAACAGGATTACCTGCGTCATCGCGCGGCCCTTGCCTCGCCAGGCGTCGCGTCCAACGCGACGAATTCGTCGGACACGCACCGCCTGGGCGCGCGCGCGACGAGCGCGCGGTTCGATCGCATCATATGGTGGTCGTCCCCCACGGTGGAAATCGATCCGCGCACGGCGGCGGGCGCAGCGTACGGTTTCGGGTCAGGCCGGATAGTCGAGCTTGCACCCCGTTTCGCTGGGTGTCGGCATGAAATCGGCCATATTTACCACCTGATCGACCACAAACAAATCCTCGGGATCGTCGGTGCCTTTCGCCTGCTCGTGCCCGATGTACACCGAGGGAACCAGTTGGTGATCCTCGGCGCGGTAGTACGGGGTGCTCGGCATCAGCGCGACTTCGGGAGGGAGCTTCAGTCCTTCGAGCGCATGGGCGACCTTTACGGGATCGAGCGTCTTCGCCTGGTTGGCGGCCAGCGCGCAGCTCCAGATTGCAGCAAATCCGAACCACGTCCGCGCCGTCGGAACCTTGTCGGTCGTCTTGCGGATCGCAGCCACGAAATCGGCCACATGCGGCACGTCGGGCTGCTTCCAATACCATTCGAACATCCAGGTGCCGATGCGTGCCTCGGGCGGCAGGCCCTCCACCACTTCGAGCTCCTGCTGCATGCCGGCGATATGCACCTGCTTGTCCAGTCCGAACTGCACGGCCTGTTTTATCGAGTTGATGCCGTCGTCGCCTGCGGCGAGATCGACGAAGGCGTCGGGATTGGCGGCGCGCGCCTTGATCAGCACCGCGGAATAATCGGTGGTGCCCAGAGGGAAAAACTCTTCCCCGATGATGGTGCCGCCGACCTTTGCCGCCGCCTTCGCCAGCCCGTCATGGAGGGCGTGGCCGAACGCGTAGTCCTGGGCGATTACATAGATCTTTCTTCCGAACAGCTTGACGAGCGGGCCGGCCATCGCGTTGCCCTGCATCGCCCCGGTGTTGCAAACTCGGAACGTGGTCCAATGGCAACTGGATCCGGTGACTGCGTCGGCGTGTCCGCCAGGGACGATATGGACCACCTTGAGCTCGGCCGCGACCTGGGCGATCGCGATCGCGTGCGACGAGTTCACGTTGCCGATCAGGAAGTTGACATTGTCGCTCTGGATCAGCTTGCGCGCCTTCTGCACGGCGACGTCGGTCTTGTCCGAGGTCGAATCCTCGATGACCAGGCTGACCTCCCGGCCGAGAACGCCGCCCTTCGCATTGATCTGCGCGACCGCCAGTTCCATTCCCGCCTGTTCATTCTTGCCGAGCGCCGTGTAAATGCCGGTGAGGGGATTGTCCACCCCGATCTTGATCGGTTCCTCCCCGCGTGCCTTGACGAGGAACGGCGCCGCGAACTGCATGGCGCCGACCGCGGCGCCGGCCTTGAGCAGCGTGCGCCGAGCCACTCCACGAGGCTTGGAAAGCGCGTCCATTGATTCCCCCCGTTTGTCTCTGTCACAAACAAGTAACCCTTAATCCGCCGGCTCGCAAGCGATAGCCCGTTTCCCGTGGAAAATAGGGATATCCTGGCGATCCTGGCGATGCCAATGTCCGGATAGGGTCACTGCGCGCTTATTGGCCGCAAGAGCGTCAATCCCAGCTCAGCCACTGTAAGCGGACTCACGCTGGGCCAAAGCGTTGGTTGCCTTCGTTACAAAGTCTCGCGAAACGTGACCTACCCAAGCCCCGCCTGTTGTGCTGCGCTTGCTTTGGTCATGGCCCTATGCCTCAATCAATCGCATAGATTTGAATGGACGCCCCTAAAAGCGTTGTCGCAACGGCGGCGGGCTTCACCAAGGGAGGAAAGACATGGCTTCGTTCCAGCGCGGTACCGCGGCCTTTGGACTGGCCGTCCTCATCGGTTTCGCGTTCGCCACAACAGGCTTCGCCGCTGAGCATGCCAGGATCGGCGTGGTTCGCTCGACGCTGTCGGCGCCGATTTATATCGCGGTCGATAAGGGTTTTTTTGCCGCTGAGGGGATCGATCCGGAACTGGTGTTCTTTGATGCTGGCCAACCGATCTTCGTTGCGACGGTATCGGGCGATCTCGATTTCGGCGTGACCGGCGTGACCGGCGGCTTCTATCAACTCGCCGCGCAGGGCGAGCTTCACATCATCGCCGCGCATTCGCGCGAGGTACCTGGGTTCCAGGGCTTCGGGGTTTTCGTCGGCAACGCGGCCTACAATGCCGGCGTGAAGTCCCTCAAGGACCTTGCCAACCACTCGGTCGCCATCAACACGGTCGGTTCCTCTTTCCACTACAGCCTCGCTTTGATCGCCGAGAAATATGGCTTCGACATCAAGACCGTCGCGATCAAACCGCTGCAGACCAATTCGGCAGAGGCAGCGGCGCTCGCCGGCCGCACCGTCGATGCCGCGATCATTCCCAATGTCTATGGGCTCGGGCCGGTCAATCGTGGTCAGGCCATGGTGCTGGCCTGGGTCGGCGACGAAACGCCGTGGCAGGTCGGCGTCGCCGTGGTCTCGACCAAGACCGCCAACACGCGTCAGGACTATGTGCAGGATTTCCTGCGCGCCTATCGCAACGGCGCAAAGCTTTACCACGATGCCGTCACCGGAGCCGACGGGCGTTAGAAGAACGGTCCCGACACGGAGGCGGTGATGGCGATCGTTGCCAAGACCATCGGCCAAAAAGCCGAGGATGTCATGCAGGCGATCGCCTACGCCGATCCCGAAGAGCGGCTCGACGTGAAGGACATTCTCCACCAGATCGATTGGTTCCGCGCGCAAGGCATGATCAGGGGCGATTTCGATGCCGACGCGATCATTGATAAGCGGTACGTGATCCCGCTGCGATGATTATCGCGGCATCCGGACAGTCGGGTTGTTGCCGCTATCGCAGCCGATGTCTGCCGTGGGTCGATGGCGTTGAGAAAGGACTCGTGATCTTCGCCGAAGTGCGAATCCGTCGCTTGGGGGTGTCAATCGGCATTCTACGTGACCTGACCCAAGACTCATTTCGGAAAAGGGATGTCCCGCCAGGGTTCCGACCGGTGCGGATCGAGATCCTCCCCCTTTCTGATTCCCGAAGTGAAATCGATCTAGCAGTGCCGATTTCAGCCGGCTCCCACTTGGATGCTAATTCCCTGTTTAACAGGGAATTTGGGCTGGAGGCGGGTTCGCATTAGACTGCGTCCACCACCATTCTTTTCGACGGCTTCGCAACACCCGATGAGACGAGGCGCGGCACCCGATGGCCACGACGAAGAAGAGCCCCGCTGCTTCGCACCATACCTACCCGTTGGGTCGCGCGAGCTTCGGCTTCAAGGCCGTGCATGTCGCGCAGCGCTGGCAGCGGCGGCTCGAGCAAGCGCTTGAGCCGGTCGGTCTCACGCACCTGCAATTCATCTTGCTCGCGACGATCGATTGGCTCGAGCGTTCGGGCGAGGTGCCGTCGCAGGCGCGCCTCGCCAACTTCACGCTGTTCGACCGGATCATGATTTCGAGGGCCCTCGCGCTGCTCGCCAAGAAGCGCCTTATCTCGCGTGACGCACATCCATCGATCCTGAAGGCAAAGCGCGTCGATTTGACGAAGCTCGGCCGCCGCTCGCTAGAGCGCGCACGGCCGCTATGGGCGGCGACGGAGAAGCGTTATTTCGGCCAAGTCGGCGCCGAGGGGATGGCGACGCTCGGCGCGCTGCTGGACGAGCTGCTGGAAATTCGAGAAGAACAATAGGCATAAGCCGGCGCATGTTGTCATGACAACAATAAAGTGTTAAGAACGGAAAACGCGAGCAGCGAAGGGGAGACCGGGATGTTTCTGCGCAATTGCTGGTACGTCGCCGCCTGGGCGCGCGAAGTCGGTCCTGCGCCGCTCGCCCGCACCTTCCTCGGGCGGCCGGTCATGCTCTATCGCGCCGAGGACGGCGAGGCGATCGCGCTCGAGGATCGCTGCTGCCACCGCAACCTGCCGCTGTCGAAAGGGCGCATCGAGGGCAGCGAGGTGCGCTGCGGCTATCACGGGCTCAAATTCGATCGCAGCGGCGCCTGCATCGAAATCCCGGGCCAGGCGAATATTCCACCCGGCGCGCGTGTCGCCAAATATCCGCTCGTCGAGCGCTCGAAGCTGCTGTGGATCTGGCTGGGCGGGGCGAAACCGGACGAGAGCCTGCTGCCCGACTGGCGCTATCTCGATGATCCGGCCTGGCTCTGCATCGAGGGCAATGACGCAAAGCCCGTGCACATGAGGTGCAATTGGGAGCTCAACAACGACAATTTGCTCGATTTGTCGCATGTGGTTTACGTCCACCCCACGACGCTCGGCAGCGCGGGCCTCGAGAACTTTCCCATGCGCACCGAGCGTTTCGAGAAGAGCGTCCGGATGACGCGGTGGATGCCGGATGTGCCGCCGATGCCGCTGTTCGAGAGGCTTCTCCGCATCAAGGGACGGGTCGACCGATTCCAGACCGTGGACATCGATATTCCGTGCCATGCCCTCGTCGATGCCGGCTTCGCGCCGGCCGGCAAGCTCAAAGTTGACGACGACCGCTCGAGCGCGCAGCGCGCCTGCATTCTCATTTCGGCGACGCCCGAGACCGAGACGACCTCCTTCATGTTCTACGCCCAGGCCCGCAATTTCGCGCAAGACAACGAGGAGCTGACGCGGATCTACAAGCAGGGCTCGAAGGTGATCTTCGACGAGGATATCGACATCATGGAGGCGCAGCAGCAG
This sequence comes from uncultured Alphaproteobacteria bacterium, assembly GCA_963803265.1. GTDB lineage: Bacteria > Pseudomonadota > Alphaproteobacteria > ATCC43930 > CGMCC-115725 > CAIKMD01. The sequence continues at coordinate 118,619 of CAWDLZ010000015.1, forward strand.
GCGACGTTGGCGCTGCCCGACGCGCCCTCGATCGACATCAACTTCGACGCGCCGGGGCTTGCCATGCGTCGGCTGGTGCGGCGTTATCTCGCGAAGGAGGGAGCCAATGCCTGACGCTCCGGCCACAGGCAAGAAATACGATGTCGGCGGCGTGTTGCTCGACCGCCCATTCAAGGTACGAAGGCTCGGCCATTTCGGCTTCGACGCCATCAAGATGGAGGAATGCCGCCGGTTCTATAACGAGCTGCTCGGCTTCCGGTTATCCGATGCGCTCGACTTCAAGCGCGTCGCGCGCGACCCGAAGCAAGTCGAGGGACTGGGCGAAACGCGCGGCTATTTCCTGCGCTACGGCACCGATCATCACGCCTTCGCGCTGTTCCCGCGGCGGGTGCGCGAGGCGCTTTCGCACCGCGCGAACACGAACCCCGAGGTGACCACGAACCAGATCACCTTCCAGGTCGGCTCGTTGAGCGAGGTGGTGGAGGGCCATCACTGGTTCGTCGAGCAGGGGATCGAGATGCAGCGTCACGGGCGCGATCCGCTCGGCTCGAACTGGCACACCTACCTCTACGATCCGGATGATCACGTCGCCGAATTGTATTACGGAATCGAGCAAATCGGCTGGAACGGCTATTCCAAGCCCGCCTTCAAGATTTCGCGCAGCTTCCACGAGGTGGCGGGGCTGCCCCAAATCGCCGAGCTGGACGAGGTGCGCGAGGCGCTGGAGAAGGGCGTGGACATCTCGTCGGGCTATCGCGGCGTCGACCCGTTGCCAGCCAAATACGAGGTCGGCGGCGTCATGCTGCCGCGGCCGTTCAAGATCGTCCGCGTCGGCCCGGTGCGTCTCTTCGTCAAGGATATGGCGAAGGCCGAGGCGTTCTATCGCGACGTGATGGGGCTCGTGAAGAGCGAAGAGGTGGTCTGGCAAGGCCAGCGCTGCGTGTTCCTGCGCTGCAACACCGAGCATCACACGATCGCGCTCTATCCCATCGCCCTGCGCGGCGTCCTTGGCCTCAGCGCTCACACCAACTGCATGTCCTTCGGCCTGCAGCTGGGCAGCTACAAGCAGCTGCGCGACGCGATCGCCTGGCTCAAGGCGAGCGGAGCGCGGACCGTCGAGTTGCCGCCCGAGCTCAGGCCCGGCATCGACTATGCCGCCTGCGTGTTCGATCCCGACGGGCATGCGCTCGAGCTCTACTATTACATCGAGCAGGTCGGCTGGGACGGCCGCGTCCGCAGCGCGGGCGAGCGGCGCAAGGTTACGCAAGGCGTGTGGCCGGACGCGCTCGAGCCGCTCAGCGACACTTATATGGGCGAGCCATTCCTCGGCCCGCTCGGCTAAGCGAGCCTATCGCAGCAAGCTCGCCGATAACCCATCGAGCACGAGCTGGGCCGCGAGCGCGGCCAGGATGATGCCGAGGATCCGGCTCACCACATTGGCGCCGGTTACTCCCAAGACGCGCATCAGCTGCGGCGCTGCCAAGAGCGCGGCGAGCGTGATCGCCATCACCGCCGCCAGCGCTCCGATCACGGCGGCGATCGCGAGTGGAGATCCGGCCTTGCCGACCAGCAACACGATCGAGGTCAGCGCGCCCGGCCCCGCCAGCAAGGGAAAAGCCAGCGGAAAGACCGAGATGTCGTCGCGATGCGCGCTCTCCTTCTGTTCGGGCGGCGTGGGATTGCGGATGCCCGAGGGGCGCGCGAATACCATGTCGGTCGCGAGCAGGAACAGCAAGATCCCGCCGGCAATGCGAAAGGCGGGCAGCGAAATATTGAGGGCATCGAGAAGCCACACGCCACCGCCCGCGAAGGCCAGCACCAGCAAGGTGGCGATCGCGGTGCCGCGCAGCGCGGCGTGGCGGCGCTGATCCCGGGGCAGGCCCCGCGTCAGCGTGGCGAATATCACGGCGCAGCCGATCGGATCGAGAATCACGAACAGCGTGACGAAGCTGCTGACGATTAGGGCTTGCATGGCTCTTGGCGCCGCACCGATCCTGCGGCGATCAAGCGCGGGATATCTCGAGCATGACATCCGCCGGCTGTTCGGCGCCGGACTCGGCGGCGCGACAGCGAATCCGCCACAGCGCGAAAATCCCGGCGGTCGCGATGACCGGCGGAATCGCGCCGAGCAGGAAGATGGTCTCGGCCGAGAGGCCGCGCGCCACCATGATGCCCCCCAGGATCGGGCCGAGGATCGTGCCGAACCGGCCGATGCCGAGCGCCGAGCTGATACCCGTAGCGCGGATCGCGGTCGGGTACATGATCGGAGCAAACCCGTTCATGCCGGTCTGGCTGCCCAACACGCCCGCGCCCATCACCGCCGCGATGACGTAAATGAGGGCGCCATGGCCGATCGAGAAGCCGAACAGCCCGACGCCGAACACGCCAAGGAGATGGGCCGGGACAAGGGCACGGGCGGGCCCCCATTTGTCCATCGCCCGTGCCATCGCGAGCGCGCCAAGGAGGGCGCCGACTTGCATGATCGAGGAGGAATGCAGCGCGCGATCGAGCGGCACTCCGGCGGCCCGCAAGATCGTCGGCGACCAGTTGGTCAGGAAGATCACCTCGAGGATGTTCATCGTGAACACAAGCCACAGGAGCAGCGTCGCCAAGGCGCGTCCCTCCGCGAACAGCTCGCGGACGGGGCGCGACGTCGCGCGCTTCTCCGAGGTGTTGAACCTAACGTCCCCGGCGAATTTCCACCTCGGGTCGATCCGCCGCAATTCCCGCGCGATCTGGGGGCTCGCAGGCGCGTGTAGGACCAGGAAACGAATCGATTCCGGCAAGGTCGCGAGTATCACGAGCGCCATGACGAGCGGCACGATGCCGCCTACGATCAGCACGCTGGGCCAGCCGTAGGCTGGGATGAGCCGTGCCGAAATTTCCGCGCCGATCGCCGCGCCGATCGCGAAGCCCGAATAGAGCGCGACGCAGGCGAACGAGCGCACGCGGGTCGGCGCGTATTCCGCGCCCAGCGCGATCGCGTTCGGCATGACCACGGCGAGGCCCAGCCCGCAAACGATGCGCCAGACGAGGAAGTCCGTTGGGCCCGCGGACCACGCGCTGGCGAGCGAGCCCAGGCCCATGACCACGGTCCCTCCGAGCATCATCATGCGCCTGCCATAGCGGTCGGCGAGCGGGCCGATGAACAGCGAGCCGACGATCTGGGCGATCCCGGTCGCGGTGAACAGCAGCGACAGCGTTGCCGGCTGGAGGTGCCAGGTCTGCATGATGCTCGGCGCGACATAGCCGATCTCGATGCTGTCATAGCCATCCAGCATCATCAAAAATCCGCACAGCGCGACGATGGCGAGTTGGCGCGGGCTGAACCGGCCCTCATCCATCAGCTGGGCGATGTCGACCGTGCCGTCTCGTCTCACTTGCCGGTCCTTTTCTGAGGAACTCGCGGTCAGTCCCGCTTGAGGAAATACTCGCCGTCGCCGTTACGGGCGAGAATGCCCTCGGCGCGCAGCCGTTCGATTTCGAGCACGATCTCGCGGCCGTCGTCGCTCCCAACGGCGGACATGAGCTTGGCAAAGTGCATCGGGCCCGCGTGCAGCGCCTCGCGCACGGTCTGGAACCGGGCCGGGCCGCCGATCCGCGCCGGACCGGCCACGCGCTGCGCGATCGCGTTCGAGCGCGGATGGGGGAAGGTCAGATCGAACCCCGCCTTGGCGCCGATCCCCGAGGCCGCCGAGGGGTCCATCGGCATCAATCGCATCGTGCCGAGGACGACGATGTCCCGGTCGGCCTGGAACCGGGTCGCCATCGCCCAGTCCATCTCATCGCTCGAGCGGACATCGATGTCATCGTCGGTGACGAAGACGTGCTTCACCGGCAGCATATTGCCGAGGAGGACGGCGATGGCCGCACGCGCATCGCCGTCGCTGCGCTTTCTAAGGGCGACGCGCAGGTGGCACCCCATGCCGGCGGCGCGCGGGCAAAAGATATCCGCCGGATCGAGGCCGGCCTGGCGCAGAAGCTGCCATGCGCGTGCCTCCCATTGCACCCCGATCGTCGGCGTGCCGTCGCATTCGCCAAGCTTCTTGCCGAGCCCATGCTTGTAGGTCTGATACAGCACGTCGCGCCGGCGCGTGATGGCGGTGACGTGAAAGACCGGGTCGGGGTGCATCGGCCCGTAATAGCCCATGTATTCGCCGTAAGGCCCTTCCTCCTCGACATAGCCGCGCTCGTCGATATAGCCCTCGAGGCACGATCTCGGCGTCGGCCGGGACGCGAAGGTTGTTGGTGAGGCATTTGACCACCGGGACCGGCTCGCCGCGATAGGTGCCAAGCGCGTCGATCTCCTGCCCGGTCGTGCGCGAGGATGCCGCCATGGTGTCGAGCGGATGCGCGGCCAAGGTGAAGCTCAGGGGCAGCTTCTCGCCGCGCGCGACGCACCCGCGATAAATCTCGCGCAAATCCGATGGCGCGGTGAGGTTGAAGCCGAGCTTATCCTTGCCGCGCAGCATCAACCGCCGGCAGCCGACGTTGCTGCGCCCGGTCACGGGATCGACGGCGAAGTCGATCCCCGACGACATATAGGGCGCGCCGTCATATTCATGCTCGACATGGAAGGGCAGCTTCGTCAGGTCGATCTCGGCGCCCGTGAGCACGATCTCCTGCACCGGCGCGTCGCCCGATTGCACCACGAAGGACTTTTGCGGATTGGCCAGGCGCCGCGACAGCTCTGCGCGCATCTCGTTCTCGCCGACTCCGAACGCGATGGCGAGCCGGGAACGCGAGGCCATCACCGCGGCCGCGAGCTCGCTGCGCTCGGGGCCGGCGCTACGGAACAGCACGGCCTTGTCGGTCGCGCTGACGATCGGGCTGATCGCCGCCAGCGCCACCGGCTCGTCGCGGATCTCGACCTCGCCCCTATCGACGAGCCGCTCGACGAGGCGCCGCAGGCGAAACTTGTCGGCGTCGACGGCGCCGGGGCTCCGTGTGGCGATTTGCGGCATGTTCCTTCCCCCTTTGCTGGGCAAGCAGCTTCGACCGAGCCACCCGTCTTTTCAAGACCCTCACGCCGCTGTCCAATCGAGGTTAGCGGCCTAGCTCCCGCCCGCCAGGTATTGCTCGGTCAAGTATTTCGACATGTCGGGCTCGGAATCGAGGATTTTCAGGTTGACGAAGGACTGCCGCACCATCGCCACGCCGTTGGGCGGAAATTTTCCGTCGGTCGAGAGCGAGGGCATGACGACATCGTATTCTCGGTTCTCGACATCCTCGGAATAGCCGTCGATCGAGCGCGCGACGCGCACGGTGCCGGGCTTATCGCGGCGCATCGCATCGACGCTTTCGTACCACGCCTTCAGGAAACGCCGGACCGTGTCCGGATCGTCGCGAAGGATCTGATTCGAGGCGAAGACGACGTTCATCAGGAACTCTTTTACGATGTCCGAAGCCGGAAACAGCAGCCGCCCGCGCTTTTGCTGCTCGAGATTCCAGCCCAAGGCCGAGGCGCTGAGGACGGCGTCGATCTGGCCCGTCTGCATCGCCGCGATCTGGGGCGTCGTGTCGGAGCCGACTGTCACCATGGTCACGTCGTCGAGCTTCCAGCCCTGCTTTTGCTCGAGACGCAGGATCAGCCACTGCGTCAGCGAGCCGACGGTCGAGATTCCAATCCGCTTGCCCTTGAGATCGTCGGGCGTTTTGATCGGCGAATCATAGGGCACCACGATGCCGAACAGCGCGGGCGACAGCGAGATCGCGCCGACGCCCATTTCGGGCGCGCCCTTCACGAGGAAGGCGACGTCGGTGCCGGCGCCCAATCCGATATCGATGGCGCCCGCCACCATGCCCTGATGGAGATGCGCGCTGCCCGACAATTGCACGACCTCGATGTCGAGGCCGTTTTGCGCGAAGATGTTCTTGTCCAGGCCGACATCGAGCGGCACGAAGGTGAAGCCCACAGCGGAACTCTTTCCCACCCGCAAGGTCGCGGCGCTGGCCGGCGCGGCGCCGAAAAGCGAGAGCGTGGCAAGGAGCAGCGACGCCAGCGCGACCCCGGCGCGAACCTCGTCCCTGGTCATGTCGCGGTCCCCCTTGCCGTCAACCCAAGGCCGCGTAAACCACCAGCACGACGAAGCCCGCGACAGCCATGCTCGCGTGAACCGCGATGATGGCGCCCGGCACGCGGGGCTTGCGTAGCCGCATGGTAAAGAGCGCCAAGCCGAGAAGCGCCGCGAGCGCCAGCGCGGTGGCAGCGATGACCCCGAACGAGGCGGTGCCGCTCGCCTGTCCGCGCTGCGGTCCTTGAAGCGCGGCCACTAGCAACCCCAATCCGGCAAGTGCCGCGATGCCATGCAGCGAGCCGAGCCAGAGGGGAGCCGCTGCGCCGCCTCGGCCTAAATGAAGCACTGCCAAAACCGAGCCCAGCGCCACTGCTAGGGCGAGGACGATGGTGGCGAGAGACAGCATGGTTCACCGCCGCTGCCGTCAATCCGAGATGATGTCGCCCATAAGCACGAAGTTCTGTCCGTCGAAATACTCGAATTGCAGCTGCTTGATCGAGCGGTAATCCATCGGCGAGGTGTTGATCGTGATGCCGGGAATCAGCATCGGCAGCACGACATTGTGCAAATTGGTCGCCTGCTTGAGGATATTCTCGCGCGTCAAATCGTCGCCCGCGGCCTTCAGTATCTGCACCGTGAGCTGTCCCACCATGTAGCCGCCCGACGCGGCGAAGCTGTCGCGCACATCGACCGCGGTGTCGTATTGCTTGACCCAGGCGATGAAATCCTGCGCGCCCTTGTCGTTCGCCCAGCGCGGGCTGGTCGGGTCCTTGATGTAAGTCGTCGTAATAACGCCTTTGGCGTTGTCGAGTCCCGCCGGGTCGAGAACCTGGCTGATCGAACTCACGATCGAGGGGATGAAGATCTTGGGCTTCCAGCCGATCTCCGCCGCATGGCGGATCGCTTGCGCCGCGGCTTTCTGCGTCGCGAAGGCGAACAGCACATCCGCGCCGGTCGCCTGGAGCGTCACGATCTGAGAATCGACGGTCGGGTCGCTGACCTCGTAGCTCGCCTCGCCGATGATGGTCGCGCCGTTGCCCAGGGTTTCCTTGGCGCCGCGCTCGAAGTCCTTGCCCAAATCGTCGTTCTGATAGAGTACGGCGACCTTCGCCCCCGGCATGGTCTGGGAAACGTTTTTGCCGATGAGCTGGCCCTCGACATAGTTGCTCGGCGCGAAGCCGACGGTCCAAGGCGATTTCTGCGGATCATAGAAGGCCGGCGCGCCGGTCGCCGGAAAGAGCTGCGGCACCTTATGGTCGTTGAGATATTGGCGCACCGCGAGCTGAGTCGCCGTGCCGACGGAGTCGACGACGAACAGCACCTGCTCGTCCTCGACGAGCTTCCTCGTCTGCTCGACGGTCCGCGGCGGCGAGTAGCCGTCATCGAGCGCCACCAGCTTGATCTTCCTGCCGTTGACGCCGCCCTCCTCGGCATTGATCTTGTCGAAATAGGCGCCGAGCGATTTCGCGACCGTGCTCGCCATCGACACCGGGCCGCTGAACGGCGCCGTAGTGCCGAGCTTGATCTCGGTATCGGTGACGCCGGGGCCGTAATTCTTCTGCGCCGAAGCCGGCAGCGCGCTGGCGAGCAGCGCGGCGAGCGCCGCGGCGGCGAAAACCACGCCTCTATCGCCCATTATTTTCCTCCCCTCCCGTGTCGCGTTTCTATCTAATCGCCTTCCGCCATCGCGCCCGTCCGCGGCACATGGGCGCGCCACCATCCGCTCAGCACGTCGGTGGTGTTGGGGACGACCTTGGACAGCACCATGAGCTCGGCAAGCGCGTTGTCCTGGCCGTCGCGCTCGACGCCGAGCGGATCGCGCCCCGCCTCGATATCCTCGATCGCGCGCAGCATCTGCCGGCGCATCAGCATGGTCGGGCGGTCGGTCGTGCCGAGATGCTCGGCGCTCCGGTCGGCGATCAGCCCTTGCGCCTCGACCGCGAATTTGTCGTGGCCCCAGAAGCTGTTTCCCATGCCGGCGAAGCTCATCCCCTTCATCTCGTCGCGGTCCTGCAGATACCGGTTCTCGGCAGTGCGCGCCAGCCGGAAGTCCTTGCCGACATCGGCGAAGACGGTCTTCTCCATCCAATCCAGGTCGATCGCGATCTCGTGGCTGTAGAGCATCGTGTATTTCCAATGGCTGACATCGTCGATCGGCACGTGCCAATGCATTTGATAGCCGAGATTCTCGCGCGATTTTCCGGTCCGCGGATCGACGAGCGGCGAGCCGTCGAAGGCCGAATTGTTGGGCATGATGAAATTGGTCATCCGGATGTAGCTGGCGTCGTTTCCGGCCGAGCGCGCGGCGAACAAACGGAAGCCGTAAGGCGTTTCCTCGACCTCGAGCTTCGGCGCAGGGTCGCGGACCAACATCGAGTTCACGCGCGCATCGACCGACTGTCGCGGATCGAGGAACCGGTGCAGGTAGGAGAGATGCTGCGGATCGATGTTGCCTTCATTGCCCTGCAGGTAGTTGCAGTCATGGTGTATCTTGGTCGCCCAGCTCCGCTCGGGTGGCGCGAGGAACAACGGAAGCTTGGGAAAGCGCGGCGGCGTGCCTGGCCCCATATAGGCGAGCACCAATCCGCCCGCCTCGCGGCAGGGATAGGCCTTGTGCCGGATGCGTTCCTTGTAGCTGCTGCCCTCGGGCTCGCCAGGCTGGTCGAGGCAGCGACCGTCGGCGGCCATCAGCCAGCCGTGATAGAGGCAGCGCAAGCCGCCATCCTCGACGCGGCCATAGCTGAGGTCGACGCCGCGATGCGGACAACGCCGGCCGAGCAGGCCGGGCTTGCCGCGCTCGTCGCGGTACAGCACCAGGTCCTCGCTCATCACGCGGACGGAAAGCGGCACGCCGGGTTTCAGCTCGGACGACAGCGCGACCGGTTGCCAATAGCGGCGGAGCAGCTCGCCTCCCGGCGTGCCCGCGCCGGTCAGGGTGACGAGATCGTTGTTTTCGTTGCTGAGCATCGGCGTCCTCCGTCTGTCCGATCGATCGCACGAAACCGCGCCGGCGCGCACTTGTCGCCTGTCGCCCCGCTTAAAGCGATCCTGGCGCCGCGCCGCCGAGGTTGCAAGCCGCGCGGAACCTGCGAAGAATGGGTATCGTTGGTCAAAGGGGTCTCGTGATGTCGTATCCGCTGGAGCAAGCCGAACCGGGCGCGCCCGTCGCATCATCGCCGTGGGCGGCGCTGTGGGGCCGGCACCAGACGGCGATAACGAGGATCGCCGCGGTGGTTCTTTTTCTGGCCGCGTGGGAGGGGTTGGTGCGTTCGGGCAGGGTCAATCCGCTCTTCCTCAGCAGCCCGACCTTGGTGTTCGCGAAACTCTACGAGGTATTCGCCGACGGCAGCATCTGGCCGCATATCTGGGCTTCGGGCGAGGTCGCGCTCCTCGGTTTCATCATCTCGATCGTGATCGGCGTGCCGATCGGCCTCGCGATGGGACGAAGCCGTTTCGTCCGCGACAGCACCGAGCCTTTCGTCATGGCCTCCTATGCCTCGCCGACCGTCGCCTTTCTGCCGCTCATCATCCTGTGGCTGGGCTTGGGAGTCTCGGCGAGGGTCATGCTGGTGGTGCTGGGCGCGGTGTTCGTCATCATCATCAACACCGAGGTCGGCGTTTCGAGCATCGACCGCCGTCTGATCGAGACCGCGCGGTCGTTCTGCGCCAACGAGCGCGAAGTCCTGCTGAAGGTTATCGTGCCGGCGGCGCTGCCGTTCATCCTCGCCGGATTCCGCCTCGCGATCGGGCGGGTCCTGATCATGGTCGTGGTGGCCGAGTTCTACGCCTCGACCGCGGGCCTCGGCTATCTCATCTTCCAAGCCGGCGCGAATTACGATACCGCCTTGTTGTTCACCGGCGTCATCATCTTGGCGACGGCGGGCGTGGTCTTGAACGCCGCGATGCGCGCGCTCGAAGCGTGGATCGCGCCCTGGCTCGCCCGCGAGGCCCAATGACCGTGCCCGGCGATGACTATATGAACAGGGCGTAGCATGATCGAGATTTCTTCGGTTACCCACCGTTTCGACGCCGCGCGGGGCGGGCAGCGTGCGGCGAACGTGCTGGAAAACGTCTCGCTTCGGATCGCCGATGGCGAATTCGTCTCGTTCCTCGGGCCGAGCGGGTGCGGCAAGACCACGCTCTTGCGAATCATCGACGGGCTGATCATTCCCCGAGTCGGCACGGTCGTCGTCGATGGCGCCCGCGTCGCCGGGCCATCGCCACGCCGCTCCATGGTGTTCCAGGAGTTCAACCTATTGCCTTGGCGCTCGGCCGAGAAGAACGCAGAATTCGGCCTCGAGCTGAAGATCCAGAAAACACCGCGGGTGGAACGCAGACGCGTCGCCGGCGACAATCTGGCGAAGCTCGGCCTAGAGGGGTTCGGCAGGTATTATCCGCATCAGCTTTCGGGCGGGATGAAGCAGCGCGTCGGCATCGCCCGTGCGCTGAGTACCGCGCCGCAATATCTTTTGATGGACGAGCCGTTCGGCGCGCTCGATCCGATGATCCGCGAGCTGATGCAGATCGAGCTGCTGAAGCTCTTGGGCGACGAAAGCCGCACCATCGTCTTCGTCACCCACAGCATCGAAGAGGCGATTTTCCTGTCGGACCGGATCGTCATCTTCGGGACGCGGCCGGGACGCATCCTCGACATCGTCGAGGTCAGCCTGCCGAAGCCGCGCTGGATCGACGACGAAAAGATCAAGGCGAGCGGGATCTTCGTCGATTATCGCCAGCGGATATGGCACCGCTTGAAGGCCGAATTGCAGCGCGCCAACCCGCAAGGCTGACGCGGTTCGCGCTCGGCTCGGGACCGGCCGCTTGCGATGCCGCCGGCCCCGACCGATCGGGTCCGGCCCTTAGCTGGGTTGCTGGCCCATGAAGTCGCGCTTGCCGAGCTCGACGCCGTAATGCCGGAGGATGTCGTAGGCGGTGGTGGTGTGGAAATAGAAGTTCGGCATGGCGTGGTGATAGAGCAGGATTTGCGCCTTGAAGGTACGGGTGTTGGGCCCGAGCTGCACCGTGACGTCGGTGTTCTCCTTGCCGTCCATCTGCGCCGGCTGGATGCCTTTCAGGAAGTCGATGGTGGTGGCGATCCGCGCCTTCAACTCGGCGATGGTGGCGCCGGTATCGGTGAATTTCGGCACTTCCAGGCCGGCGACCCGGCCGGCGGCGCAGGCGTGAAGCGTCGCCTGCTGGACTTGGCGCGCCAGCGGGAACATGTCGGGCGAGAGCCGTGCGCTGAGGAACAGCGCCGGATCGTATTTCCGGGCTTCGGCGAAGGCCTGGGCCTTGTCGAGACAGACCGAGGTCGCGGGCAGCAGCTGGAGGAAGACCGGAACCGAGCCGTAATACATCGTGATGGCCATGACGAATGCTCCTGGTGGTCTGGGTTAGGAAAATTCCCCCCGAATGTAGCGGGCTTGGGGTGGAAGGTGAAGCGCGATGGTTGGGATGCCGCGGTTCATGGCGGGCAGCAATGCCGCATCGACGGTTGTAAACCGGCCGCAACCCAATAGATTGGGCTGGGATTCCGCGCTGCTTGGGCCAGATCGAATGCCGTTGCACGTGTCCCGTTATAGCCTTTTGATTGGGATCGTCGCCGCGGCGTTCCTGATGCAGAATCTCGACGGCACCGTGATCGCCACAGCGTTGCCGCAGATGGCGGTCAGTTTCGGCACGACCACCATTCATCTCAGCATCGGCATCACGGCCTACCTGCTGAGCTGCGCCGTCTTCATTCCGGTCAGCGGTTGGGTCGCCGACCGCTTCGGCGCCAGGACGATCTTCAGCGCCGCGATCGGCGTCTTCACCCTGGGCTCGGTGCTGTGCGGCATGTCCAACGGCGTCACCGAGTTCGCGCTGTTCCGCATTCTGCAGGGCATTGGCGGCGCGATGATGGTGCCCGTGGGAAGGCTCGTGCTGTTCCGTGCCGTGGGCAAGGGCGGCCTCGTGCGGGCGCTCTCCACCCTCACCATGTCGGCGATGATCGGCCCGGTGCTGGGGCCGCCGGTGGGCGGCTTCATCACGACCTATGCGTCGTGGCGCTGGATTTTCTATCTCAACCTGCCGATCGGGCTCGCCGGCGGCATTCTCGTCTGGTTCTTCATCGAGAATTACCGCGAGGAGAACAGCCCGTCCTTCGACTGGCTGGGGTTCGTCCTTACCGGCGTGTCGATCACGGCGCTCGTGCTGGATTGCGACGTAACGGTTCAGCCGGACAGCGGTGCCGCGCTGTCGCTGGGCCTCCTCGGCCTGTGTCTCGCCTCGGGCAGCCTTGCCGCGTGGTACATGCTGCGCCGCCCCGGCCCGGCGCTCGATCTGTCGCTCCTGCGGATCGCGAGCTTCCGTACCGGCGTCGCTGTCGGCACGCTGTTCCGCGTCGTCGGCGGCTCGGTCGGCTATCTCATGCCGATCCTGCTGCAGGTCGATATGGGCATGACCGCCTTCGGCTCCGGCGTCATCACCTTGGCCGCGGCCTTGAGCTCGCTCTGCATGAAGGCGGCCATTCCCGGGACACTCAAGCGCTGGGGCTTCCGCAACGTCCTGCTCGGCAACGGCTTCTTCAGTGCCAGCGCCATCGGCGCCTGTGCCTTCGTCACCATCGGCACGCCCGGCTATGCGGTGTTCCTCATTCTGCTGGTCGGCGGCCTCTTTCGCTCCCTGCAATTCACCAGCCTCACGACGCTCAGCTATGCCGACATCGCCAATCAGCGCAGCAGCGCGGCGACCAGCTTTTCGAGCATGGTGCAGCAGGTCTCGAACGGGATGGGCGTGGCTGTCGCGGCCGTCACGCTGCATCTAATGCAGGATCTGCGCGGCGAGGCGTCGAGCGTGGTCTCGGTCAAGGACATCCAGATCACTTTCGTGGTGATGTCGCTGGTGGCATTGTCCGCGTGCTTCTTTTACGCGCGGCTTGAGCCCGACGCGGGCGCCGAGGTGAGCGGCCACGGGCGGCCCGCGGTGCCAGCCGAGGACGCGGCGGATTAAGCGCACCGTGGCGGTTCCGATTTCCCGCACGATGATCGTGCCCATGATCGTAGCTTGCGCGCTGTTCATGGAGAATCTCGACGGTACCATCATCACCACGGCATTGCCGCAGATGGCGGTGGCTTTCGCGACGACGCCCATCCACCTGAGCGTCGGCATAACCGCCTATGTGCTGAGCTTGGCGATTTTCATTCCCGTGAGCGGCTGGGTCGCCGATCGGTTCGGCGCGCGCACCGTGTTCCGCAACGCGATCGCCGTCTTCACCATCGGCTCCATTCTGTGCGGCCTGTGCAACGGCGTCGCCGAGCTCGCCGCGGCGCGCATCCTCCAGGGCATCGGCGGCGCGATGATGGTGCCGGTAGGAAGGCTCGTGATGTTCCGCAGCGTCGAGAAATCCGAGTTCGTGACCGCGATGGCCTACCTGACCGTCCCGGCGCTGATCGGTCCGATCCTCGGCCCGGCGGTCGGCGGCTTCATCACGACCTACGCCTCGTGGCGCTGGATTTTTTTCCTCAACCTGCCTGTCGGCATCCTGGGTATTTTCCTCGTCAACCGCTTCATCGAGAATTATCGCGAGCCGCAAACCCCATCGCTCGACTGGGTCGGCTTCGTGCTGGCCGGAACCTCGCTGGCCTGTCTCGTTTACGATTTCGATCTGGTCGAGCGTCCGGAGGCGAGCCTCGGGACGATCCTGATTTTATTAGCGGTCTTCGCCGCCTCGGGTCTCGCCGCCATCCGGCATATCGGCCGCCATCCGGATCCGGTGATCGATCCGACGCTGCTACGGATCCCGACCTTTTGGGCGAGCGTTGTCGGCGGCTCGGTGTTCCGCGTCGGCGCCGCCTCGCTCAACTATCTGCTGCCGATCCTGTTCCAGGTCGGTCTCGGCATGACCGCGTTCAGCTCGGGTCTCCTCACCCTCGCGGCCGCGCTTGGCTCTTTTGCCATGAAGATCGCCGCCGTCCCGATTCTGCGGCGCTGGGGCTTTCGCACGGTGCTCGTCGGCAATGCCGGCTTGAGCGCCGCAGGGGTGCTGGTCTGCGTCGGATTCACGCAAGCCACGCCGGTCGTGCTGATCTTCGTCGGGCTCCTGATCGGCGGATTTTTTCGCTCCCTGCAATACACCGCGCTCAACAGCATGGCTTTCGCGGATATCGCGGCGCCGCGCATGAGCGCGGCCTCGAGCTTTTCGAGCATGGTGCAACAGATCTCGAACGGCATGGGCGTGGCCGTCGCCGCGGTGGTCCTGAACTTCGTCGTCGTCTGGCGCGGCCAATCGGCGGCCGCGATTCCAGTCGAGGATTTCCAGACCACCTTCGTGCTGATGACGCTCGTGACGCTCGCGTCCTGCGCCTATTTCATGCGGCTTTCGCCCGGCGCTGGCGCCGAGGTCAGCGGCCACCGGCGCGTCGCGACGCGCGCTTAGCGAGGATCAGACCGCCTTCAGCTTCGGCTTGCCCGCCGAAATCGCGGCCTGCATCGAAGGGAAGTCCGGGACCGAGCCCCACATGCAGAACGAGGTCAGGCTCGGCGGAAATTGGCGGGGCCGGTAGCTCGCTTCCTCTTCGGGTAGGATGTGCTTCACGCCGACGGAGTATTCGTAGACCATGCCGTGCGGCCCATAGAAATAGAGCATGACCGCGGTCGAGAGCGGATGCCGCCCCGGTCCCCAGGCGATCCTCACGCCCTGTTCCTTGAGGAAGTAATAGGCCTTCATCACGTCGTCAACATCCTCGACCTGATGGTTGATGTGCTGAACGCCCGGCGTGGAATAGGGAAAGATCGCGATCGAATGGTGCGCCGTTCCGATGCGCAAGAGCGGCGCGTCGCCCAGCCAGTCCGAAACTCGCGCGCTGCAGACCGTGGTCCAGAATTTCTCGTCGCGGACGGGATCGCTCGAGTTGAGGCCGATATGGCTGAAATGGGTGATGCCGGCGTCGCGGCTCGGGAAATAGCGCACGCCGGAATGATAGGGGCGCGCCACGATCTCGATCTTGTTGCCGGTGGGGTCGCGCGCCACGATCATGCTCTTGGCGCGGCGCAGCTCGCATTCTTCGCTGGTGGCCAAGCGCGCGCCGAAGTTGTGATCGTCGAGCGCCGCGCCCACGGCGTCGAAATCAGCCGGCTCCTTGAGGTCGAAGCCGATGGTGTGGTCATCGGGCGCGCCCTCGAAATAGACGAGCGTGTGATCGCGCGTATCGCCGCGCACCTCGACCTTGTCGCTGCGGAAATAGGCGGATTTGCCCTCGCGCGCGACGAGTTGGAGACCGACGATCTTGGTCGCGAAATGGATGGCGCCCTCGAGATCGGGCGTCCCCAACCGCACATAGCGGATGTCCTGCAAATGGATCATGCCGTCGCCTTGCCGTCCCGGGGTCGGGACGGCAAGGTGTTACCACAAACCGGGCTTTAACGCGAGCCGGCGGCGCTAGGGGCGCCTCAAATCGAGCGCGTTGGTCAAGTCGCCCATCGGCTTGGCGCCATGGGCCTTGAGCGCGGCGTTGCGCGCATCGATCCCTGGCAGGACGGGAAGGCCGAAGCGCTCGGTTATAAGGCGCAGGATCGACGTCGTGTCGTATTGCGTATGGTTGACGTAGGAGCGCTTGGCATAGGGCGATACGATAATGAGGGGAACGCGTATCCCGGGTCCCCAGCGATCGCCCTTGGGCGGCGCCACATGATCCCAGAAGCCGCCATTCTCGTCATAAGTCACGATCACCAGCATGTGCCGCCATTGCGGGCTCTTTTGCAGATGCGCGACCAGATCGGCGATATGGCGGTCGCCGGCCAGCACGGAGGCGTAATCGGCGTCCTCGTTCAGGTTCCCCTGCGGCTTGTAGAAGGTCACGGCCGGCAACGTGCCGCTGTCGATCGCCCGGATGAAAAGGGCGCCATCGAGGCCGCCATCTTTGATATGAGCGGCGCGGGCCGGCGTGCCCGGCGCCATGTCGGCGAAGTAGTTGAAGGGCTGGTGATGAGTTTTGAAGGCCGGCACCGGTCCGCCGCCCTTGCCGTCAAGCGCGGCCTGCCACGCGCCGGAATACCAGGCCCAGCCGATGCCTTTGGCGGAAAGCAGATCGCCGATCGTCGGCGCCGTTTGCGGCGGCAGCGTCGTCGGATCCTTCGGGTCGGCAAAGGCCGGGTCGCCGCCCGGCGCCGGCTTGACGTTGCTCGGCTGATAGGGCGGCTGCATCGTGTTGACGGCGTAGAAATCGGGTGTGATCGTGCCGTTGTCCACGAATTTCGGCACGCCGTCCAGCGCGGATTTGGGTGAATTGGCTGCGAGCTTCAGGGTGACGCCATCCGGTTCGACGACGGCGATCAAATCCTTGGCGGGGCTTTGATCGGCGTTCGGATAGACGGGAGCGCAGGCGCAAACCAGCCAAAAATGATTGAGGAACGAGCTGCCGAAGGCGCCCATGAAGTAATTATCCGCGAGGACATAGCGCCGCGCGACGTTCCACAGCGGCAGCTTGGCGGCGTTGGTGTCGTAATGTCCCATCACCAGCGCGCCGGAATCGGCGTAGGCGGCGAATTTGTCGTTCCTGCCGCCGTCGATCTGCATCTGATTCTGGTAAAATACGTGCCAGAGGTCCCGGGTGATCACCCCGAGCGAGGCATTGAAGCCCTTGGGATCGTCGATCGCGAAGGGCCGGTTGCGGAGGTCTTCCGTCTCCGCCTGAGTGATCGGCGGCGTCACTCCCTTGGCCGTCAATCCGCCCCAGATCGGCGGCAGCTCCTTCAGCACAGAGCCGTCGCGGTCGCGCTGCAAAGCCATCGCCGGCGTGACGCGCCGCAAGCCGTTGGCGCCGGGGAAGTAACCATAAAGATTGTCGAAGCTGCGGTTCTCGGCATAGATCACCACGACCGTGTCGATCTTGTCGATGCCTGTAGGCGGTTTTTGCGGCGCATCTGCGGCGTTGGCGCTGCGCGCGCCGATGACACAAGTGGCAAGCATGCAGGTTGCGACGAGCGCGCGCTTTCCGTTCATGGAGACCCTTCGTTACGAGGTGGGAAAGCGCCAACTTGCCCTGTCTCGGTGAAATTAATATGACACCCAGGTTTCCGGTTTCGCGCTAGCCCTGGTGACGGCGTTCCTGCACATTGCCGCCATGATTCCGCGCTTCCTCCTTGCGCTCATCGGCACTGCGCTCATTGTGATCTGCGCCTGGGCTGGACAGGCACCCGCTGGGCTGTCGCGCGCGGAGGTGGCCCAGCGGGTGAACGCGCTGACCGCCGTCGGCCGCGCGCTGTTCTTCGATCCGGCGCTGTCGGCCTCGGGCCGGCAATCCTGCGCGTCGTGCCACGATCCGGCCTATGCGCTTGGCCCCCCCAACGCCCTGGCGGTGCAGCTGGGTGGCCCCGACCTGCGCCAGCCGGGCCTTCGCGCCGTGCCGTCGTTGAAATATCTTCAGGCCGTGCCGCAATTCGCCGAGCATTACCACGAATCCGACGACGAGGGCGACGCCAGCGTCGATAACGGCCCGACTGGCGGGCTCACCTGGGATGGGCGGGTGGATCGCGGCCGCGATCAGGCGCGCCTGCCGTTGCTCTCGCCCTTCGAGATGGCCAATGACGGGCCACGGGCGATCGTCCGCGCGGTGCGGAATTCGTCCTCCGCCAGCGCGCTGCGCCGCGTCTTCGGCAGCGACTTGTTCTCGGACACCGACAAGGCGTTCGCCGCGATCCTGCAAGCTTTCGAGGTTTACGAGCAGAGCTACAAGGATTTCTATCCCTACGACAGCAAATACGATGCCTATCTCGCCGGCAAAGCGGCGCTCTCGCCGCAAGAGGCGCGCGGACTGGCGGCCTTCAACGACCCGGCTAAGGGGAACTGCGCGCACTGCCACATGAGCCAGCCCGCCGATGACGGCACGCCCCCGCAATTCACCGATTACGGTTTCGTCGCACTTGGCGTGCCGCGCAATCCGGATATTCCCGCCAATGCCGATCCGGCCTATTTCGATCTCGGGCTGTGCGGGCCGCAGCGCACCGATCTGGCCGACCACCCCGAATATTGCGCCATGTTCAAGGCGCCGAGCTTACGCAATGTCGCGAAGCGCCAGAGCTTCTTTCACAACGGCGTCTTTCACAGCCTGACCCAAGCCGTCGAGTTCTACGCCGAGCGGGACACCAACCCCGAGAAGTGGTATCCGCGCGACGCCACTGGCCAGGTGCGCAAGTTCGACGATCTGCCGCCGCAATATCAGGCCAATGTGGATGTCGAGCCGCCTCTCGATCGCCATCTCGGCGACGCGCCGGCGTTCTCGGAAGCCGACGCCCAGGACATCGTCGCCTTCCTCCAGACTTTGAACGATGGCTACCGCGCGACAAAATAGGCTTGGAGATCACCCGCGCAGCGTGAGCCTCTCCGATCGGGACGATCGCGCGTCCGATCGGCCAGAGCGCGATGCCGGCGAGCTTGACATGCGCCCAAGCAAAAGGAATGCCGATGACGGTAACGGCGAGGCACATCGCGGTAAGGAGGTGCGCCAGTGTCAGCCACCATCCGGCCAGCACGAGCCAGATCAGGTTGCCGAGAAAGCCGAGTGGACCGGTGCCGATATCTTCGTGGCCGCTGAGGCGGGCGCGCGACACCGCCCGGTTGCCGAAAGGCAGGAGGGTGTAGAGCGCGATATTGAACGCCGCGCGCGCCCAGGGCAGGCCGACGATGGTGATCGCCATGATGATCCCGGCGAGCGCCCACCCCGCGGCCATCCACCAGCCGCCGGCAAGGACCCAAACAACGTTGAGGAGGAAGCGGAAGGACGACATTTCGCGATAACGGTTGTGTCGGGGCGCTTATACCGCGTTGCGAGCGCTGGCGCCTTGCGCTAAAGACCGGCGATGGCTGCCTATCAATACATTTACGTGATGAAAGGTCTCGGCAAGACCTATCCCGGCGGCCGCGAAGTTCTCAAGGACATCTGGTTGTCCTTTCTGCCCGGCGCCAAGATCGGCGTCCTCGGCCCGAACGGCGCGGGCAAATCGACGCTGTTGCGCATCATGGCCGGAATCGAGAAATCCTTCACCGGCGAGGCGTGGTCGGCCGAAGGCGCCACCGTCGGCTATCTGCCGCAGGAGCCCGAGCTCGATCCCATGATCGACGTCGCCGGCAACGTCACCGAGGGGCTGGCCGAAGTGAAGGCGCTGCTCGAGCGTTTCGAGGCGGTGAGCGCGCGCTTCGCCGAGGAGCTGACCGACGAGCAGATGACCGCGCTGATCGCGGAGCAGGGCGAGTTGCAGGAAAAGATCGACGCTGCCAATGGCTGGGAGCTGGATCGCACGGTCGAGATCGCGATGGATGCGCTGCGCTGCGCGCCCGGCGACGCGGATGTGACCACGCTCTCGGGCGGCGAGCGGCGTCGGGTAGCGCTGTGCCGGCTCCTGCTGCAAAAGCCCGATCTTCTCCTGCTCGACGAGCCGACCAACCATCTCGATGCTGAGTCGGTGGCGTGGCTGCAGCGCTTCCTGCACGATTATCCCGGCACGGTCGTCACGGTCACCCATGACCGCTATTTTCTCGACGACGTGGCCGGCTGGATCCTCGAGCTCGACCGCGGCCAAGGCATCCCCTACGAGGGCAATTATTCCGGCTGGCTCGAGCAGAAGCAGAAGCGCCTGGCGCAGGAAGGCAAGCAGGAAGCCGCGCGCCAGCGCACTCTCGAGCGCGAGCTCGAATGGGTCAAGCAAAGCCCGCGCGCGCGCCAGGCAAAAAGCAAGGCGCGGGTCGCGGCCTACGAAACCCTGGTGGCGGCTAGCAACGAGAAGGCGCCCGAGACCGCGCAGATCGTGCTGCCGCCGGGGCCGCGGCTCGGCGACATCGTCATTGTCGCCGAGCATCTCGGGAAAGCTTATGGCGAGCGGCTGCTGATCGAGGATCTGTCGTTCAGTCTTCCGCCCGGCGGCATCGTCGGCATCATCGGCGCGAACGGCGCCGGTAAGACCACGCTGTTTCGCATGATCACGGGCCAAGAGAAACCGGACCGCGGAACGATCCGCCTCGGCGAGACGGTGAAATTGGGCTATGTCGATCAATCGCGCGATACGCTCAACCCGGCCAAGTCGGTATGGGAAGAGATCTCGTCCGGCAATGACGAAATCGATCTCGGGCGGCGCAAAATGCCGTCCCGGGCCTATTGCTCGCTATTCAATTTCCGCGGCGCCGATCAACAGAAAAAGGTCGGGCAGCTCTCGGGCGGCGAGCGCAACCGCGTGCATCTGGCGAAGATGTTGAAGAATGCGGCCAACGTCATCTTGCTTGACGAGCCGACCAACGATCTCGATGTCGATACCCTACGCGCGCTCGAAGAGGCGCTGTTGGAATTTCCGGGCTGCGCCGTCGTGATCACCCATGACCGCTGGTTCCTCGACCGCATCGCCACGCATATCCTCGCCTTCGAGGGCGACAGTCAGGTGCTGTGGTTCGAGGGCAACTACGCCGATTACGAGGCCGACCGCAAACGCCGGCTCGGCGCCGCCGCCGAGCAGCCGCATCGGCTGCGCTACAAGCCCCTGACGCGGGCGTAAGCGATAAGCCGCTCTATTGCCCCGCCGGGGCGGCGCTGGCGAGCTGTTTCTGCAACGCCTCGTCGACGCCCGCGATCGTGCCGCCGTTGCGATCGGCGACGGAGGCGATCTCGTCGCGCTCCGTCAATGCCATGCTTACGCCCTCGACCGAAATGTTGACGACCTTGTAGCTGCCCTCCGCTTCCTTGCGGATATGCCATTCGACCTTGGCGGGAGGCGCGCCATTCGGATCGATGAACTGGCTCAGCACTACGGTCGTCACTTCGCCTTCGGGGCGGGTTCCCATAAGCTGGATCGTTTGTCCGTTGTAAGCGGCGAAGCGCGCCGAATAGGTGCGGACGATCCAATCCTCGAACAGCGCGGTGAAGGTCTGCCGCTCCTGGTCCGTCGCCCCATTCCAATATCGGCCCATCACGAAGCGCGCGATGCGCGGAACGTCGAATCCCTGCTCGAGCAGCTCGCGGAACTTCGCCGTGCGATCCGGTTGGGTCATGGTCTTGTCCGTGATCGTCGCGACGCCTCGCGCCACAAGATCGTTGACCATCGCCGAAGGATCGGCGGCCACTAGGGCGCGCGCCGGCGAAAGCGCCAAACCGAAGATGACGAGGAGAAGCGACGGGACCCCAAAAAAGCGGTGGCGCATGACGACCTCGAAGGACCTTTCTTTTATCGGTTGGCGCTTTCGAACCATATGTCCTAGGCCGGACTCCGACAAGCTCCCTCGCGCCTAGGGTGTTTCGAGATCGAGTGCTGAGGCCGTTAACCGGCTGATTGACTTAGCGTATAACTATATGTTTATATCAGGATGTTATCAATATCGGTGCCATTCATGGATTCCGTCCTGACGGGCCTGCGAGCGGTTGCTGAATCGAGTTCGCTTGCGCCTTTTGCTGCTGTGTGCGCGCGGCGAGCTGACCGTGAGCGAGCTCACCGATATTCTTGGCCAAAGCCAGCCCCGGGTGTCGCGGCACTTGAAGCTCCTCTGCGATGCCGGCCTGCTCGACCGCTTCCGCGAGGGTACCTGGGTGTTCTACCGCCTGGCCGAGCGCGGGCGAGCCGCCGAGCTCGCGAAGCGAATTTGCGCCGCGGTGCCCGCCGACGATCCGACCGTCATGCTCGACGCCGCGCGGCTCGACACGGTGAAGCGCCAGCGCGCCGAGGCGGCCAACGCCTATTTCCGCGCCAATGCCGAGCAATGGGATCGAATCCGCTCGCTCCATGTCGACGAGCGCGAGGTCGAGGCGGCGGTCGTGGCGGCCTTGGCCGGCCGCACGGTGCGCGATTTTCTCGATCTCGGCACTGGCACCGGACGCATGCTCGAAATCCTGAGCTTCCGCGTCAACCGCGCGGTCGGCGTCGATATCTCGCGCGAGATGCTGGCGGTGGCGCGCGTCAATCTCGAGCGCGCCAATCTGCGCAACTGCACGCTTCGCCAAGGCGATATCTATCAATTGCCGCTCTCGGGCGAGGCGTTCGACGCGGCTATCTTTCACCAGGTGCTGCATTACGCCGACCGCCCCTCGCTCGCGGTCGCCGAAGCGGCGCGCATGCTGCGCCCGCAAGGCCGTCTGGTGATAGTCGATTTCGCGCCGCACGCCCTCGAGTTCCTGCGTGCCGAGCACGCCCATCGCCATCTCGGCTTCGCCGATGCCGAGGTCACGCAATGGTGCCGCGACGCGGGATTGGTGCCCGAGCCGGTCCAGCATCTGCTGGGCCAGCCGCTGACGGTTTCGATCTGGGTGGCGTGGCGGCCCGACACAATTCGCGCGGCCGAGCCTGGCTTCCCGCGCGCGGCCGTCCCGTGATCGCGCCGGCCGGCGGCGAATGAAGCGAGCGAAAAATTTATGGCGCATATCCTAGATTTTCTATCCGACAACGTCCTGCTGTGCGACGGCGCGACCGGCACCCGAGTGCAGGCGATGCCGCTCCGCCTCGACGAGGATTACCGAGGCCACGAGAACTGTCCGGAAATTCTCAACGAGAGCCGTCCGGATCTCGTCCTCGACATCCATCGCGGCTATCTCGCCGCCGGCTCCGACGCGGTTCAGACCAATAGCTTCGGCGGCTCGCCGCTGACGCTCGGCGAGTTCGGCATCGCCGACAAGGCCTATGGGCTCAATCGCCGCGCCGCCGAGCTGGCGCGCGAGGCGGTGGCCGAATTCGGCCGCGACGGGCGCCCGCGCTTCGTCATCGGCGCGGTTGGGCCGGGCACGCGTCTGCCGTCGCTGGGCCATATCGATTACGCGACGCTCGAGGCCGCGCTCACCGTCCAATGCTGCGGTCTCCTCGATGGCGGCGCCGATGCCATCCTGATCGAGACCTGCCAGGACACGCTGCAGGTGAAGGCGGCGGTCAACGCCGCCAAGGCCGCCCGCGCCGAGGCGCGGGGCGATCCGCCGATCTTCGTGCAGGTCACGGTCGAGACCACCGGGACGCTGCTGGTCGGCGCGGACATCGCCGCCGCCGCGACGGTGGTCGACGCGCTCGAGGTGCCGCTCATCGGCATCAATTGCGCCACCGGCCCGCAGGAAATGGCCGAGCACGTCAAATGGCTGTCCGAAAGCTGGCCCGGCCGCATCTCGGTCCAGCCCAATGCCGGCCTGCCCGAGCTTCATCACGGCCACGCGCATTATCCGCTGACGCCGCAAGAGCTGGCGCAATGGCAGGAGCGCTTCGTCGCCGAGGACGGCGTCAACCTGATCGGCGGCTGCTGCGGCACCGAGGCGCAACACATCGCCGCGCTCGATGCCATGCTGCGGCGGCTGGCCGCCGAGGGCTCGCGCCCGCGCCCCAACAACCGCCGGAGCGTGTGGCTTCCTTCGATCGCCTCGCTCTATGGCCAGACTCCGTTCCGGCAAGAGAACGCCTATCTTTCCATCGGCGAGCGCTGCAACGCCAATGGCTCGCGCCGCTTCCGCCAATACCAGGACAAAGGCGACTGGGACGGCTGCGTCGAGGTGGCGCGCGAGCAGGTCAAGGAAGCCTCGCACGCGATCGATATCTGCACCGCCTTCGTCGGGCGGAACGAGATCGCCGACATGACCGAGGTGGTGAGCCGGATGCGCGGTGCCATCGCCGCGCCCCTGGCGATCGACAGCACCGAGCTGCCGGTGATCGAGGCCGCGCTCAAGCTGCTATGGCGGCAAGCCGATCCTCAACTCGATCAATTTCGAGGATGGCGAGCAGGCGGCGGCCAAGCGACTGGCACTCGCCCGGCGGTTTGGCGCGGCGGTGATCGCGCTCACCATCGACGAGCGCGGCATGGCCAAGGACGGAGACACGAAGCTCGCGGTCGCGCGCCGCCTCGCCGATTTCGCCTGCGGCCGGTTCGGCTTGCCGCAATCCGATCTGCTGATCGATCCGCTGACCTTCACGATCTGCACCGGCAACGCCGAGGACCGCCGCCTCGGGCTCGAGACGCTCGACGCCATCGCGGCGATCGCCGCCGAGCTGCCGAAATGCCAGATTCTGCTGGGTCTCTCCAACATTTCTTTCGGCCTCAATCCGGCGGCGCGCGCCGTGCTCAACTCCGTCTATCTCGATCATGCGCTGCGGCGGGGCCTCACCGCCGCGATCCTCCATGTCTCGAAGATCGTGCCGCTTCATGCCATTCCCGCGGTCGAGCGCGAAGCCGCCGAGGACTTGATCTTCGACCGGCGGCGCGGTGGAAATGATCCGCTGCACGCCTTCATCGCGCTGTTCCGCGACCGCGCCAGCGCCGAGCCGCCCAAGAAAGAACGCCCGGCCGAGCTCGGCGCCCGCTTGGCGCGCCGCATCGTCGAGGGCGACCGGCTCGGCCTCGAGGAGGAACTCGCCGAGGCGCTCGAAAAACACGCCGCGCTCGAGATCATCAACAACTTCCTCCTCCATGGCATGAAGGTCGTGGGCGAGCTCTTCGGTGCCGGCCGGATGCAGCTGCCCTTCGTGCTGCAATCGGCCGAGACGATGAAGGCGGCGGTCGGCTATCTCGAACCTTTCATGGAGCGCAAGGAAGGCCATCGGCGCGGCACCATCGTGCTGGCGACGGTGAAGGGCGACGTCCACGACATCGGCAAGAACCTGGTCGACATCATCCTTACCAACAACGGCTACAAGGTCGTCAATCTCGGCATCAAGCAGCCGCTCGCCGCGATCCTCGAAGCCGCTTCCCGGCACCAGGCCGACGCCGTCGGCATGTCGGGTCTGTTGGTGAAATCCACCGTGGTGATGCGGGAAAACCTCGAAGAGATGACGCGCCAGGGATTGAGCATGCCGGTCGTGCTGGGTGGAGCGGCGTTGACGCGGCGCTATGTCGAGGAGGATTGCCGCAAGGCTTATGCCTGTGGACGCGTCGCCTATGGGGGCGACGCCTTTGACGGGCTTTCGTTGATGGAGAAGATCATGGCCGGCGGGTTCGACCATCATCTCGCCGCGCTGCGCGCGGCCAATGAAGGCCGCCCCGTCAACGAGCGCAAGCGGCTTGGCCAGGCCGGCGATGCACAAGCCGCTGCGTCCCGTCGATGCCGAGGAATTGCAGGCTGCGCCGCGCCGAACTGCATCGCGGGCTCGCCGCTCCCGAGCCGCCTTTCTGGGGGCCGCGAACGATCACGCAGATACCGGTGAAGGCGCTGATTCCCTACCTCAACGAGCGCATGCTCTATCAATTCCAATGGGGCTTTCGCAAGGACGGGCGCTCGCTCGAGGCGTTCCTGTCATGGGCGCATCGGGAGCTGCGCCCGATCTTGAAGCGCATGCTCGATCTCACCGAGGAGCAGGACATCCTTCGGCCCCAGGCGGCTTACGGCTATTGGAAATGCGCCGCCCAAGGCAACGACGTGATTCTCTTTGGCGAGGACGGCGAAACGGAAGTCGCGCGCTTCGCGCTGCCGCGCCAGCCAATCGCGAGGGCGGCCTGTGCATCGCCGATTTCCTGCGCGACGCGAGCGATCCGCAGCGCGACGTGATCGGGCTCCAGCTCGTCACCATGGGCGGGCGCGCCTCCGACGTGGCGCGGCAATGGTTCGCCGCCGACCGCTATCAGGATTATCTCTACCTGCACGGCTTCTCGGTCGAGATGGCCGAGGCGCTGGCCGAATACATCCACAAGCGCATCCGCGCCGAGCTAGGCTTCGCCGCGGAGGATGCGCGCGACATGCACGCGCTTTTGCAGCAGGGCTATCGCGGCAGCCGATATTCCTTCGGCTATCCGGCCTGCCCGAATCTCGCCGATCAGCGCCAGCTCCTTGCGCTCTTACGCGCGGAGGAGATCGGCGTCGCGTTGTCCGAGGAGGATCAGCTCGAGCCCGAGCAATCGACCTCGGCGATCGTCGTCATCCACCCCCAAGCGAAATATTTTTCGATCTGAACGGCCGGGCGCGAAATGCTGTCTTGATTAAGAGACGCGCGGCCCCATTTCCGGTGTGGGACCAGTTTTTTCGTCGCGACGCGAGGGGGGCCTCGTGAAACCTTCAAATTGTCCAAACAAAGCCAATTTAGCCGTATAGAACAAGAGCTTAATTTTCCTCGGGTTAGTTGGCGATCCCGGCCGCGCCAGACCAGAACGGAATCCATCCGGTCCAAGTCAGCCAGCACGCCGCGCCGGCGAGCGAAATCAGGGTGAATGGCACGCCGGCGCGGGCATATTCGGCAAAGCTCAGGCGGACGCCCAACGCCTCGGCGCGCTCCACCGCGATCAGATTGGCGAGCGAGCCGACGAGCGTGAGATTGCCGGCGAGCGAGGACAGCACCGCCAGCGCGTAAAGCGGCCCTTGCGGCGGGTTGGGCCAGACTTGCAGCAGCAGAATCACCGACGGCACGTTGCCGACGACGTTGCTCGCCACCAGGATCGTCGGCACCAGCACCGCGAGATTGTCGGGCAGCATGCCGTGGTTCTGGAGCCACGACATGAAGGTCCAGGGCATCCCGGTATCGGCGAGCGCGCCGGTGATCGCGAGGAGACATACGAAGAGAAGCAGTAGCGGCCAGTCGACGGCCGTGATCATGATGCGGTTGGTGAAGCGCCGGTTGGTCAACAGGGCCGCGGCGATCAGCAAGCCGCCGACCTCGCGCGGCAAGGGCGTCGCGAACAGCAGCAGCAGCAGCGCCATGCCACCGAGGCCCTTGAGGGTCTGGCGCCGGTCGTGGGGATGGCGCGGCACCTCGGCGATACCGGCCGCTGGCGCCGGCGCCGTCATGCGGTCGCGCCACAGGAACCAGGTGACCCCGAACACCGCGGCGAGACCGATCAGCGCGGGCACCACCCCCGCCAGCAGATAGAGGCCGAAGCTCAGCTCGCCGACCTGGCCGATCAGGATGTTCGGCGGATTGCCGATGAGGGTGGCGGCCGAGCCCGCATTGGCGGCTCCGGCGAGGGCGATCAGAAAGGGGCGTGGATCGAGCGCTCGGGCTTGCGCGCCAACGATCAGCAGGGGCGCCATGGTGAGGACGACGATCTCATTGGCGAGCAGCGCCGACATCGCGCCCGCCACTGCGACGGTCAAGGCCAGCATCGCGGTCGGGTCGGTGGCCTTGCGCAAGAGCCAGTCGGCCGCAAGCTCGAAGAATCCGGCCGAGAGCAACTGCGCCGAGATGATCATCAAGGCGAACAGCAGCACCAGGGTCGAGAGGTCGATATTGTTGCCGAGCTCGTCGAGCGTCACCGTCTGGGTGGCCAGGAGGACGATCACCCCAAGGAGCGCGATACCGGTGCGGTCGATCTGCAAATGGGGCAGCCGCCCGGCGGCCATCCCGATATAGGTGCACAGAAAGACGAGGATGAGGATGGCGGCATGCATGGCAGAGTACGAGGGCTCACGCCATCATAGGGGGTTTCGCGCCCGAACTCTCCTGGGATTTCGCCCGCCCATGCTATATAGCGGAAGAATGTCCGAGCCACTCGCCGGCCCGCTTGAAGCGGGTCCCGCCGCCGCTCCGGCGGCCTATTATTTGACCGGCCTCAATGACGCGCAGCGCCGCGCGGTCGAGGCCGTGGACGGGCCCGTCCTGGTGTTGGCCGGCGCCGGCACCGGCAAGACCCGCGTCCTGACGACCAGGCTCGCCCACATCCTCGCGACTCGCCGCGCCGGTCCCTCCCAGATCGTCGCCGTCACCTTCACCAACAAGGCGGCGCTCGAGATGCGCGACCGGCTGCGGCGCATGATCGGGCAAAGCGCCGACGGGCTGTGGCTCGGCACCTTCCATGCCATCGCGGCGCGCATCCTGCGCCGCCATGCCGAGGCTGTCGGCCTCAAGCCCAACTTCACCATCCTCGACGCCGACGATCAGCTCCGCCTCGTCAAGCAGATCGCTGCGGCCGAGAACATCGACGAGCGGCGCTGGCCGGCGCGCGCCATCCTCGCCGCCATCGAGCGCTGGAAGGATCGCGGTCTCGTCCCCGATAAAGTGTCCGACGCCGAGCGCGGCGAGCTCGCCAATGGCCGCATGATCGAGCTCTATCGTCTCTATCAGGACCGGCTGCGGGCGCTCAACGCCGCCGATTTCGGCGACCTGCTGCTGCACAATCTGACGCCCTTTGCAACGCGGCCGGAAATCCTCGCCGAATACCAGCAGCGCTTCCGCTATCATGCTGGTCGACGAGTATCAGGACACCAACGTCGCGCAATATCTGTGGCTGCGGCTGCTCGCGCAGAAGCACCGTAATCTCTGCTGCGTCGGCGACGACGACCAGTCGATCTATAGCTGGCGCGGCGCCGAGATCGGCAACATCCTGCGCTTCGAGAAGGATTTCCCGGGTGCTGCGATCATCCGGCTCGAGCAGAATTACCGCTCGACGCCGCATATCCTGGCGGCCGCCTCGGCGCTCATCGCCCAGAACGAGGGCCGGCTGGGCAAGACGCTGTGGACCGAGCACGGGCGAGGGCGAGCGCGTCGTCGTTCGGAGCGTGTGGGACGGCGAGGAAGAGGCCCGCTGGGTCGGCGACGAGATCGAAGCGCTGCACGCCAAGGGCGAGAAGCTGTCGCAGAGCGCCATCCTGGTGCGCGCCGGCTTCCAGACCCGCGAATTCGAGGAGCGTTTTCTGACGCTCGGCCTGGCTTATCGCGTCGTCGGGGGCTTGCGCTTCTACGAGCGCCAGGAAATCCGCGACGCGATCGCCTATCTGCGCTTCCTCCACCAGCCCGCCGACGATCTCGCCTTCGAGCGCATCGTCAACCTGCCGCGCCGCGGGATCGGCGCCACGACCCTTCAGACGCTTCACGCCTTCGCGCGCGCGCGTCGGCTGTCACTGAGCGACGCCGCCGAGGTGCCTGATCGGAACCGACGAGATGAAGCCGGCGGCGCGGCGGGCCCTGGCCGGCTTCCTCGCCGATGTCGCGCGCTGGCGCGAGCTTGGCCGAGACCCTGTCGCATCCCGAGCTCGCGGCGCAGCTGCTCGACGAATCCGGCTATACCGCGATGTGGCAGGCCGACAAATCGCCCGACGCGCCGGGCCGGCTCGAAAACCTGAAGGAGCTCGTCGCGGCGATGGCCGAGTTCGAGAACCTCGCCGGCTTTCTCGACCATGTCAGCCTGGTGATGGAGAACACTGCCGACACCAGCGGCGAAATGGTGAGTTTGATGACGCTGCACGGCGCCAAGGGACTCGAATTCGACATCGTTTTCCTGCCCGGCTGGGAGGAGGGCCTGTTCCCGCATCAACGCGCGATGGACGAGAGCGGGCTCAAGGGGCTCGAGGAAGAGCGGCGTCTTGCCTATGTCGGGCTCACCCGCGCGCGGCGTCGCGCCTACGTCTCCTACGCCGCCAACCGCCGCATCCACGGCCAGTGGCAGAGCGCGCTGCCGTCGCGCTTCATCGCCGAACTGCCCGAGGGCCATACCGATACCGTGGCCGAGCCCGGGCTACTCCCCGGCCGCGAAGGGCTTGCGGAAGCCTGGCGCCCAGGGCCGAGCTTCCTCGGCCGCCGCGGCGAGGCGCCACGCCTCGCGCTCGCCGAAGCTCGGTCCTCGGCCGGCGGCTTTTCCGCGGGCGATCGGATCTTCCACCAGAAATTCGGCCACGGCACCGTGCGCTCGGCGGAGGGCGGCAAGTTGGCGATCCGCTTCGACAAGGCCGGCGACAAGATGGTAATGGACAGCTTTGTCGAAAAAGCCTGAGCGCCGGCGCGCCAGCTTCCCCTTCGCCGGGTTATGGCGCGTCGCCGTCACGGCGGCCGACGCGGCGGGCGCGGCCGCCGCGATGGACGCCTTCGCCGATCTTGACTCGGCGGGCATGTTCGAGGACCAGCCGGCCGGCGTCTGGCAGGTCGAGGGTTTCACCAGCGCGCCGCCCCAGCGCGGAACCATTGCCGCGCGGCTGGCCCTCGCCTGGCTCGCTCTCGCCGGCACCCCGCCCGTGGCGCGCTGGGATCGGCTGCCACCCACCGACTGGCTCGGCGACAACCAAGCGAGCTTCCCGCCGCTCGGCGTCGGCCGCTATTACATCCATGGCTCCCATCATCGGGGCGCTGTGCCGCCGGGGCGCGTCGGCCTCCTGATCGACGCCGCGACCGCTTTCGGCACCGGCGAGCACGCGACCACGCGCGGCTGCCTGATGGCGCTAGAGGCATGCGCGCGCCGGATGCGTCCGCGCGGCGTTCTCGACATGGGCACCGGCACCGGCGTGCTCGCGCTGGCGGCGGCCAAGACTTGGCGAGTCCCAGTTGAGGCGCGCGACATCGATCCCGAGGCGGTGCGGGTCGCGGCGCACAACGCCAAGCGCAATGGCGTCGCCGCGTTGGTCGCGGTACGGCGCAGCACGGGCTATCGCTGCCGTCGGCTCGTCCGCGCGGCGCCCTACGATCTCGTGCTGGCCAACATCCTGGCCCGGCCGCTCAGGCTGATGGCGCGCGATCTGGCCAATGCGCTGGCGCCCGGCGGCATCGCCATTCTATCCGGGCTCCTCGAATGGCAGGAAGCCGAGGTTTTGGCTGCGCATCGCCTGCAACGCCTGCGTCTCAGCCGGCGCATCGTCATCGATGGCTGGTCAACGCTAATTCTCTCCGCCGGCCGATCCCTTTCCATTCCGTCAGAAAGCAAATGATCCCATGACCCTCGCGCAAGCGATCCTCATCGCCGTCTTCCAGGGCGTCACCGAGCTGTTTCCGGTGTCGAGCCTCGGCCATGCGGTCATCTTGCCGTCGCTGCTCGGCTGGAACATCGATCAATCCGCGCCCGGTTTCTTGCCCTTTCTTGTTGTCCTCCATCTCGGCACCGCGGCGGCGCTGCTGGTTTATTTCTGGCAGGATTGGGCGCGGCTGGCTGCTCGCCTTCGTCGGCGTCGGGCCGGGCGAAGAGCGGCGCCAGCAATGGTGGCTGTTGTGGCTGATCGCGCTGGCGACGGTTCCGGCGGTGATCCTCGGCTTCGCGCTCGAGAAATTCTTTCAGGCGCTGTTCGGCACGCCGGTTGCCGCGGCGTGCTTTCTTATCGTCAACGGCGGCGTGCTGTTTCTCGGCGAGCGCTTGCGTCGCCGGGGCGGCGAGAAGACGCTCCAGCAGATGAGCTGGTTCGACGCGCTCGTCATCGGGCTGGCGCAGGCGACGGCGCTCGTTCCCGGTATCTCGCGGTCGGGCGCGACCATGGTCAGCGGCCTGATGCTCGGCCTCCATCACAAGGAGGCGGCGCATTTCTCGTTCCTGATCGCGACGCCGATCATCCTCGGCGCCGGCGTGCTCGAGGTGCCGCATCTGCTGCATCAAGGCGCCGGCGCGGGTTTGGGCATGGCGGCCTGGATCGCCGGCATCGTCGCCGGGCTGACGGCCTATGCGAGCACGTGGTTCCTCATGCGTTATTTCGGCAAGCACGATTTCAATGCGCTCGACCCCTTCGCCTATTACTGCGCCGCGTTCGGGCTGGCCTCGTTCGCAATATTGCTAGCGGTCGGGTAACGGCGTCACCCGCGAGATGGCATGGCACTGATGCGACGAACTCGCGCGTCCCGAACCTTGCCCGATTGATCTGCATCAAGGCGGCAAAGCCCTGCGGGAGCATAAAGTTTCAACGATCCCTGCCTTGGCCCGTGGCTCTAGCCGGGGAATCGTTTGCTCCGGGTGAAGAGGCGAGCCATGGGCCTACATATTTCGCGGATTTCTCGGCTCGGATTCGGGCTGCTCGCTTTCGGACTCGCTATCGCGATCGGAGAGATGCCTTCTGTCCGCGCGCAAAGCCCGCAAGGGGTCCCATCGCAGGCCGGCACAAGGGTTGCGATGCCGAGCTTTGCACCGATTGTGAAAGCCGTGCTGCCGGCGGTGGTCAATGTCTCGGCCACGCAGCAACCCGCGAGCGGCCAAGGACGAAGCAGCCAGGGCGGCAGCCAGCGTCAAACCGCTCCCCTTCAGCCGAACCCCGACGAGAGCCAATCGCCCCTCGACGAACTGCTGCGTCGCTATTTCGAAGAACAGGGTCGCGGCAATATCCGGCCCAACCGTCCGATCATGGCGCTCGGGTCTGGCTTTATCATCGACCCGCAGGGATACGTCGTCACCAACAACCATGTTGTCGAAAACGCCGACAAGATTACCGTGATTTTCCAGGATGACAGCCAACACCCGGCCACGCTGATCGGACGCGATGTGCTGAGCGATCTCGCCCTCTTGAAGATCGATGCGGCCCGCCCGCTGCCCTTTGTCGCATGGGGCGACAGCGACGCATTGGAAGTCGGCGACTGGGTGGTCGCCGTCGGCAACGCTTTCGGCCTCGGCGGCACGGTGAGCCCAGGGGTCGTATCCGCGCGCCATCGAGATATTCAGGCCGGTCCTTATGACGATTTCCTGCAGATCGACGCTTCGATCAACCGCGGCGATTCCGGCGGCCCAACCTTCGATCTCGATGGGCGCGTCATCGGGATCAACACCGCGATCTACTCACCGAATGGGGGCTCGGTCGGAATCGGCTTTGCAATTCCCGCGACACTCGCGCGACCGATCGTCGAGCAGTTGAAAGCGCACGGCAAAGTCGAGCGCGGCTGGCTCGGCGTTCAAATCCAGGAGGTCACGCCCGAGATCGCCAGCAGCCTTCGGCTTCAGAAGCCGGCCGGTGCGCTCGTTGCCGATGTCACCGAAGGCGGGCCCGCCCAGAGGGCCGGCATTCAAGCCGGCGACGTCATTCTTTCGTTCGACGGGCACGACATCGCGACGGAACGCGATTTACCGATCCTCGTGGCCAATACGAGCATCGGCCGGTCCGCTCCGGTCAAGCTGTGGCGAAAAGGCAAAGAAACGACGATCACCGTCGCGATCGCGGAAATGCCGGCAAATCCTTCGACGAACGAGACAAATCAATAAATACGCGAGATCCGAAAGTGGACCGTCGCGGAAGCGCCCTTCGGCACAACTGACGCCCGTGGACATGTCCAAAGCGAGGTCTTGCTAGGGGTCCCGAGCGGGCCTCTGTGTCGTCGCCCGGACTGGCCACCGGCCTTCGCCTTTGCCGCTCCCCCGTCCCAGACGAGAGTTCCGGGCCTCACGCCCTTCATATGGAGGAAGTCGCTTATCGCTTCAGTCAAACTCCCGTTTTGCGGAGCGTCAACCTCGCCATTTCGCCGGGCGAGGTCGTCTCTCTCCTCGGGCCTTCCGGATGCGGGAAGACGACGCTTTTGCGCCTTGTCGCCGGCCTTCTCGCACCTTCTTCGACATAATTCTGCTCGTACCCTTCATGATCCCGCCCTACATCGCGACGCTAGGCTTGGTCATGATGCTTCAGCGGAGCGGGTATCTCGGTCAGATCGCCGGCTACGATGCAGCGGCCTTTCTGTATTCGGTTCCCTGCATCATCCTGGTGATGTCGCTTAATCTCTTCCCGGTTGTCTATTTCGCGGTATCGCGGACGGTGGAGGCGATCGGCAGCCGCTATTCCGACGTCGGGCGCGTCTTTGGCGCGACGCCACGGCGGGCCTTCGCACGAGTTACCCTGCCGCTCGCCATTCCTGGCCTTGCCGCGAGCCTGCTCATCGTGTTCGCTCTCGCGATCGAGGAATACGGCACGCCCGCCGTGCTCGGACGTGGGAGCGGCTTCGACGTGCTGGTCACCGCCATCCAACTGCGCGTCGCCGACTGGCCGATCGACCTGCCGGGGGCGGCAACACTGTCCCTGGTCCTCGTGTCGCTGTCGCTTGCTGCTTTCCTTCTCCAAGCCCGTATCCAGCTTGGCCGATCCTTCGACACGATCGGGGGCAAGCCGCAAGCCGGCTCCAAGCGCGCGCTCGGTTTTCTCGGCGTTCCGGTCGCGCTGCTGTTCGGCTTGATCGGCTTGATCGGCTTGCTCGCGGTCGGCGTGCCGCTGTTTGCAATATTCGCCACGGCGCTATCGAGAACGCTGTCGAGCGGGCTCGCTGCGAGCAATCTCAGCCTCGACCATTTCCGGGCGATCGGAGCGGACGAAAACGGGGCCCTCTCCGCCCTTGTCACCAGCCTCGCGCTCGGTGCAGGAAGCGCGATCGTAACTGGCCTCGGCATGGCCATGAGCGGCGTCGCGATCGTCGTGACGACAACCGTTCCGCTCATCGCCATGCTCATATCGAAACGCCGCAACATTTTCGGCTGAAAACGCTTCGTTCCGGGAGGGTGCGCTTTCGCGTTTCGATTTCTCGTCGCAGCCCTAAACCACGTGATCCGGCACGAGCACGCAGGGGTGCTCGGGATCGCCGGTCTCGACCTGGATGGTGGCGTGCTCGATATGAAAGCGGTCATGCAGCTCGTCGGCGACGCGCTTCAAGAGCGCGTCCCCCGGATGCCCGCCAGGCATAACGAGATGGCAGGTGAGCGCGGTCGTGGTCGTCGTCATCGGCCAAATATGTAAATCATGAACCGCGGCAACGCCATCGATCTTGGTCAGGTGACGGCGCACCGCATCGGCGTCGATGCCCGGCGGCACGGCGTGGAGCGCGAGGTCGAGCGACCGCCGCAACAGCCGCCAGGTGCCGAACACGATCGCCGCGGCGATGACGAGACTGGCAACCGGGTCGAGCCACAGCCAGCCAGTTGCCAAGATCGCGCCGCCCGCGGCGGCGACGCCCAGGCTGAGGATGGCGTCGCCGACCATATGCGCGAAGGCGCTCTTCACGTTGAGGTCGTGGCGATGATGCGCGCCGAGGAAGAGCGCCGACGCGCCGTTGATGACGACGCCCACGATCGCGACGACGACGATGATCTCGCCGCCGACCGCCTCCGGCGCGACCAGGCGCTCGATCGCGCCCACGGCGATACCGCCGACGGCGATCAGCAGGATGATGGCGTTGAGGAGCGCGGCGAGGATCGACGAGCTGCGCAGGCCGTAGGTAAAGCGCTGCGTCGGGCCGCGACGTGCCAGCGCGGTGGCAGTCCACGCCGCGATCAGGCCGAGCACGTCGCTGAAATTATGCCCCGCATCGGCGAGCAGCGCCATCGAATGGCCGAGGAAGCCGTAACCGGTTTCGACGATGACGAAACCGAGGTTGAGCGCCGTCGCCAGCGCGAATGCCCTGCCTAGCTCGCCGCTGTAATGGTGCCCGCGATGTGCGTGATCGTGGTGGCCATGATCGCGGTCGTCATGGTCGTGGTGGGAGAATTCATGCGCAGGATGGGTGTGCGCCATGCCGATACTCTGCGCCAAACCGCGCCCGAAATCGAGCGCAACTCGGACGGCTTACATGATCTTGATCTTCCAGCCGCTGCTCCACCCGCGCGGCTGGTTTAGGCGGCGTCGCGCTTGTCGCTGCGGCGGGGCAGGCCGGTGGCCTGCGCCCTCGCGGCGAGATGGATGTCGCGCGAGAAGAGATAGGGGATATCCGACCGAGAGATACCGATATCCGCGAGCGACCGGTCGTCGAGCGCGCTCAGCTCGTCGAAGGCAGTCTGGCGCCGGCGCCAGTCGACATACGCGATTTTCAGATAGTGCAAAGCAGAAGAAAAAAGCGTTAACATAAAAGTAACTCCTTGGTAAACCGTCAGAATCGGTTTATTGTGCATCGCACAATAGGTAAGCCGTATTGACCCAATTGCGAAGAGGAGAATACAAAGCTCAGGCATACGAAAATCGCATGGCTTCATGAGCGAAGCCGGCTGGAAGCCGAGCTTGTCGGCCTGGTCGCTTAGACCTAGCTTCGCCCGCGAGGAGAGTTGTCATGGCCGAAACCCGCCCGGCTCGCCGCAGTGATCGGTCGGAGCATCTGACCCGCCTCCGGGCGGAATTGGCCCGGCGGGGGCTGGCGGGCTTCCTGGTTCCGCGCACCGACGAGTATCAGGGCGAATATGTCGCGGCCTCGGCGCAGCGCCTGGCGTGGCTAAGCGGCTTTACCGGCTCGGCGGGGGTGGCGATCGTGCTTCGCGCTAGCGCGGCGATCTTCACCGATGGGCGCTACACGCTGCAAGCCGCGGCCGAGGTCGACGGCGCGCTGTTCCAGCATCGCCATATCACCGATGATCCGCCCGTAGCGTGGATCGCCGGGGCGCTCAAGGCGGGCGAGACGCTGGGCTACGACCCGCGCCTCCACACCCTCGGCGAGGTCGAGCGCTATCGCGCCGCGGCCGAGAAGGCCGGCGGCAAGCTGGCGGCGCTCGAGGACAACCCGGTCGATGCGGTATGGAGCGACCGGCCGCCGCCGCCGCTCGCGCCGGTGGTGGCGCACGCGCTGCGCTTTGCCGGCGAGAGCGCCGCCGACAAGCGCGGCCGGCTTGCTTCCGGGCTCGTCAGCGCGGGGGTCGATGCCGCGGTTCTGACCGCGCCTGATTCGATCGCCTGGCTGCTGAACATTCGCGGCGCCGACGTGCCGCACACGCCGCTGCCTTTGAGCTTCGCCGTGCTTCACCGTGACGCCTCGGTCGATCTCTTCATCGATGCGAGGAAGCTCACGCCCGGGCTCGACGCGCATCTCGGGAGCGCGGTGCGCGTCGAGCCGCCGCCATCCTTTGGCGCTTTTCTCGAGGCGCTGGCGGCGTCAGGCAAGCGCGTTCAGGCCGATCCCGCGAGCGCCGCCGCCTGGGTGTTCGATCGGCTAGGCACCGCGGCGCAGCGCGGTTCCGACCCCTGCCAGTTACCGAAGGCGTGCAAGAACGCAGTCGAGCTCGAAGGCGCGCGCGCCGCGCATCGCCGCGATGGCGCGGCGCTGACGCGGTTTCTCGCATGGCTCTCGCGCAACGCGGCCGCGGGCGATCTTCGCGAGATCGCCGCCTCTGACCGCCTCGAGGCCTTTCGCCGCGAAGGCGAGCTCTACCGCGATCTGAGCTTTCCGACCATTTCGGGCGCGGGCTCGAACGCGGCGATCGTCCATTACCATGCCAGTCCCACAACCGAGCGTGCGCTCGAGCGCGACACGCTCTACCTGGTCGATTCGGGCGCGCAATATTGCGACGGCACCACCGACGTTACCCGCACCGTCGCCATCGGCGAGGCCAGCCCCGAGATGAAGGACCGCTTCACCCGCGTGCTCAAGGGCCATATCGCGCTCGCTGCTTGCCGCTTTCCCATGGGCACCACCGGCTCGCAACTCGATGCGCTGGCGCGCGGGGCGCTCTGGCAGGTCGGGCTCGACTACGATCATGGCACTGGACACGGCGTCGGCTCCTATCTCGGCGTCCATGAAGGGCCGCAGCGCATCTCGAAACTGCCCAACAGCCAAGCCCTGCTGCCGGGTATGATCGTTTCGAACGAGCCGGGCTATTACAAGGCTGGGGCCTATGGCATCCGAATCGAGAACCTGGTCGCGGTCGAAAAGCTGGGCGTGCCGGGCGAGGGCGGACGCGAAATCCTCGGCTTCGAGACTCTGACCCTCGCCCCGATCGACCTCGCCGCGATCGACCGCGATCTATTGGAGCCGCACGAGATCGAATGGCTCAACCTCTATCACGCGCGCGTGCGGGCTGAACTGATGCCTCTGGTCGATGCCGAGACCGCGGCTTGGCTGGCGGTGACGACGCGGGCACTCTAGCGATTCACGCGCCCCCGCGCGATCCTGAGCCATTCCTCTTCGCTCATGGTTTTCACCCCCAGCTCGGCAGCCTTCTTGGCCTTGGAGCCGGCATCGGTGCCGACCACCAGGAAATCGGTCTTGGCCGACACGCTGGCGCCGACATGGGCGCCCAGCGCCTCGGCGCGGGCCTTGGCCTCGGGGCGCGACATTTCGGCGAGGGTGCCGGTGAAGACGATCGTCTTTCCGGCAATCGGCGAATTCGCCGCGACCGGCGCGACATAGTCCGTCACCGTGACCTCCCGGCCGAGGTCATCGAGCACGGCGCGGTTATGCGGCTCGGCGAAGAAGCCGACAATATCCGCCGCCATGTCCTCGCCGATGCCGTGAATGTCATTGAGTTCCCGCCAAGCCTCGCTGGTCTCGTCGCTCGCTTCGGTCATTGCCCGACGCCAGCGCGCCAGCGCCAAGTAGTGTCGCGCCAGCAGCTTCGCCGTCGCTTCGCCGACCTGCGGAATTCCCAGTGCGTTGATGAAGCGATCGAGCGGGATCCGTCGCCGCGCGTTGACGGCGTCGATCAGCTTCGCGGCGCTGAGCTCGCCCCAGCCCTCGCGCTTCGCGATCTTTCCGGGATCGAGCCGGAAGATGTCGCCGGGCGTCTTGATGAGGCCGGCTTGCCGGAAATCGGCGATATGCTTTTCGCCCAGTCCCTCGATGTCGAAGGCATCGCGCGACACGAAATGCTTCAATCGCTCGACCGCCTGCGCCGGGCAAATGAGGCCGCCGGTGCAGCGCCAGGCGGCTTCGCCTTCCTCGCGTACGGCGCGGCTGCCGCACTCGGGGCAGATATGCGGAAATTGGTAGGGCTTGCTGTGCTTCGGGCGACGCGCGAGGACGACGCTCACCACCTGGGGGATCACGTCGCCGGCGCGCTGGACGATGACGGTGTCTCCCTCGCGGATGTCCTTGCGCGCGATCTCGTCCTCGTTGTGGAGGGTCGCGCGCTGCACGACGACGCCGCCCACGGTAATCGGCTCGAGCATCGCCACCGGCGTCAGCGTCCCTTGGCGGCCGACTTGGACGGTGATGCTCGTCAGCACGGTCTCAGCCTGTTGCGCCGGGAATTTATGCGCGAGGGCCCAGCGCGGCGCGCGCGACGACGAAGCCCAGCCGTTCCTGGAGATCGAGGTCGTTCACCTTGTAGACGACGCCGTCGATGTCGTAGGGCAGTTCGCTGCGCCGCTCGGCGATATCGCGGTGGAAGGCCAGCACCGCGTCGACGCCACGGCATAGCTTCGAGAGCGGATTGACCGTGAATCCCCATTGCGCGAAGCGCCGCAACGCCTCCTCGTGGG
This sequence comes from uncultured Alphaproteobacteria bacterium, assembly GCA_963803265.1. GTDB lineage: Bacteria > Pseudomonadota > Alphaproteobacteria > ATCC43930 > CGMCC-115725 > CAIKMD01. The sequence continues at coordinate 157,365 of CAWDLZ010000015.1, forward strand.
TCTCGGCGAAGCCGGCGCTCTGCTCGCCCCAGGCATAGGCGAAGAAGGTCAGCGGCCGCGCTGCGGTGATCGGTTGGATCGAGCTGGCGCAAGCTGCCCGCAGCGGCATTGCGCGGGTTGGCGAAGACCGGCTCGCCGGCCTGCTCACGCGCTCGTCGTTGAGCGCGAAGAAACCCGTCCTCTCCATATAGACCTCGCCGCGCACTTCGATGATGTCGGGCCAGCCGTGGGATTTGCAGGCGCTTCGGCACGCTCGCGCACCGTCCGGACATTCGCGGTCACGTCCTCGCCGGTGATGCCGTCGCCGCGCGTCGCGCCGATCACCAGCGCGCCATGCTCGTAGCGGATCGAGCACGACAACCCGTCGATCTTGGGCTCGGCCATGACCTCGATCTTGCGCCTCCTCGACCCGCGCCACATCCTGCGGCGCGCGAAAGAAATTTCGCACGCTATGGAAGAAGGCGCGGACATCCGCCTCGTCGAAGGCATTGTCGAGCGACAGCATCGGCGTGCGGGTGCCGCACCTTGGCGAAGCCTGTAGCCGGGGCCGAGCCCACGCGCTTCGAGGGGCTGTCGGCCCGGACGAGATGGGGAAATTGCGCCTCGATCGCCGCGTTGCGCCGCCGCAGTTCGTCGTACTCCGCGTCCGAGATCTCGGGCGCGTCCTTCTCGTAATAGAGCTTGTCGTGATGCGCGATCTCGCGCGCGAGGCGCGCCAGCTCGGCCTTGGCCGCGGCCTCGCTCGCCGGCGGCGCCTTCGTCGGCTTCGGTGCCTTGGCCGCGCTCATGCGCGCGTTGCGGCCAAGAGGCTTGCCGCCGCGGCGCGCGCCTCGGCGGTGACGGCGCTCCCCGAGAGCATCCGTGCGATCTCCTCGCGCCGCTGGCTTTCGTCGAAGCTCGTCGACGCGCGCCAAGGTGCGGGTCTTGCCTTCGCTTCTGGCGACGCGCCAGTGATGGGCGGCGCGGGCCGCGACTTGGGGCGAATGCGTCACTACCAGAATCTGCCGCTCGCCAGCCAGCCGGTGCAGGCGCTCGCCGACAGCGGCGGCCGTGGCACCGCCGACGCCGCTATCGACCTCGTCGAAGACGAGGGTCGGCACGGTGGAGGTCTTCGCCAATACTACCTTGAGCGCCAGCATGAAGCGCGCCAGCTCTCCGCCCGAGGCGACGCGCGCCAGCGGGCCGCGCGGCGCGCCAGCGATGGTCGCGACCTCGAACTGAACCTTCTCGCGGCCGTGCTCGCTCCATTCGGCTTCAGGCAAGGGCGCGAGCGTGGTATGGAACTGAGCTTTTTCGAGCTTCAAGGGCGGCAGCTCCTTCATCACCGCGGCGTCGAGCTTCTTGGCCGCCGCCGCGCGCGCTATGGTGACGGCATCTGCCGCCGCGAGATAGGACTTGACGCGCCTCGTCCTCGCGCCGGGCGAGACTCTGCAATCGCAGCGCCGCCGTCGTCGAGCGCGGCGATCTTGGCGGCGATGTCGTCCTTGAGCTTGGGCAGATCCTCGACCGCGACATGGTTCTTCCTCGCCAGCGCGCGCAGGCCAAACAGCCGCTCCTCGATCTCCGCGAGACTTCCGCCGTCGCGGCCCAGCACGCGGGCGGCGTTTTCAAGCTCGCCAATCGCGTCGCGGGTCTCGACGACGGCGCGCTCGATCGCGGCGACCGCTGCATCGAGCTTTCCGCCGGCCTTGTCCTTGAGACGCTCCAGGCTTCGCGCAGCGGCATTGAGCGCGCGCTCCCCGCCGCTATCGCCCGAAAGCTCGGCCATCGCCGCCGCTAGGCTCTCGGCCAGCCGTTCGCGGTTCGCGAGCAGCGCGCGCTCTTGGGCCAGCGCCGTTTCCTCGCCCGGTTTGGGATCGAGAGCGGCGATCTTGGCCAGGGCGTGGCGCAGGAAGTCCTCGTCCGAGCGGGTGCGAGAGAATGCGGCCTCGGCGGCTTCGCGCTCCTTGGCAAGGCGGCGCCAAACTGCCCAGGAGACTGCGACTTGATCGCGAAGCGGCCGCGCGATGCCGTAAGCATCGAGCGTCTCGCGGTGGGTTGCTGGGTCCAGCAGCCCGACTTGCGCGAACTGGCCCTCGATTTCGACCAGCATTTCGCCGAGCTTGCGGAGGAGGCCGATGCTTGCCGGCTGATCGTTGACGAAGGCACGGCTGCGGCCATCGGCATTGAGCACGCGGCGCAGTACGACGATGTCGTTTTCCGAGACGATACCAGCCTCGTCGAGCAAAAGCCGAGCGGGGTGCTCGTGCGCGAGATCGAACTCGGCGGACACGGAAGCCTGCTCCGCGCCGTGGCGCACCAGGCCGCTTTCCGCGCGCACGCCCAGCGCCAGCCCAAGCGCGTCGAGCAGAATCGACTTGCCCGCGCCGGTCTCGCCAGTGAGGACGCACAGGCCAGGCCGGAAGGCGAGATCAAGCCGGTCGATCAGCACGACATCGCGAATGGAAAGCCCGAGCAGCATTGGGGCCGATGATACAAGCGCGCCGAAACGGAGGCCAGCGCGGGGCGCGATTTAGAACGCGCCTAGAACAGTCCGAAGGGGTCGACCACGCGGGCGAACCAGCCCCGCTCCACCGGCTCGGTCTCCTTGCCGGTCTTCACCAGCGCGTAACCTGCCTGGTACCAACTCGTGGCCGGGTAGTTGTAGCCGAGCACGGCGGCGGTGCGCGTCGCCTCGTCCTTGAGACCGAGCGCGTAATAGCACTCGACGAGCCGGAGCAGCGCCTCGGGCACATGGGTCGTGGTCTGGTATTTGTTGACCACGTCCTGGAACCGATTGATCGCCGCGAGGTATTCCCCACGAGCCTCGTAGAAGCGGCCGATCTCCATCTCCTTGCCGGCGAGATGGTCGCGTGCCAGATCCATCTTGAATTTCGCGTCGCGCGCATACGCGGTATCGGGGAAGCGGCGTACCACCTCGGCTAGCGCGTCGTAAGCCTGCTGCGTGACCTTCTGGTCGCGCTCCACATCCGTGATCTGGATGTAGTAGTCGAGCGCCTTGAGATAATAGGCATAGGCGACGTCGCGGTGGCCGGGGTGAAGCTGGATGAACCGGTCGGCGGCGACGATCGATTGGTCGTAATTCTTGTCTTCGTACTGCGCATACGCGGTCATGAGCTGTGCCTTGGTCGCCCAGACCGAGTAGGGATGCTGTTGCTCGACATCGTCGAAAGTCTTGGCCGCGTCCTTGTAATCTCCCGAGAACAGCTGATCCATCGCATTGTTGTAGCTGGTCTCGACCGGCCGCTCGATATCGCTGTCTTTCGGCGTTGACGAGCAGGCGGCAAGTGCCAGCATCCCGGAGAGCGCGAAAAAATGCAGGTGCGATAGCGAAGGCATCGTAAACCCAGCTCTACCCAAAATGGCATTCGAGGTGAATATTATAGCACAGCTTGGCCAAGGGGCTAGGCGCGCACCCGCTGCGGCGCTTCGTCCCAGGAAGCGGACGGGAGGGTGTCGTAGCGCCAATTGGCCGGATCGGAGAACAGCGCTTCGAGGAGCTGGCGGTTGGTCGCGTGGCCCGAGCGCACGCCGTGGAAATGCCCGAGCAATGGCCCGCCGGCGAGGTAGAGGTCGCCGAGCGCGTCAAGCACCTTGTGCCGCACGAATTCGTCGCCGTACCGCAGGCCTTCTCGGTTCAGCACGCGGTCGCCGCTGATTACGACAGCGTTTTCGAGCGACCCGCCGCGCGCCAGGCCGGCCTCGCGCATCCGATCGAGATCGTCGAGGAAGCCGAAAGTGCGCGCGCGGCTGATTTCGTTCTTGAAATCGCCGGAGTTGAGCGAGAAGCTGAGTTCCTGCCGGCTGATCGCGCCGCTGGCGAAATCGATCGCGAAACTAAAGCGCAGCGTGTCATCAGAAACGAGCGACGCCGAATTGCCCGGCGTGCCGACGCTGACCCGCTTTAGCACCTTGATCGCGCGCCGCGGCGCCGGCTGCTCGACGATGCCGGCGCATTCGATCAGGAACACGAAAGGCGCCGCGCTGCCATCCATCACCGGCACTTCCGGTCCGTCGATCTCGATCTCCGCGTTGTCGATTTCGAGCCCGGCTAGGGCCGACATCAGATGCTCGACGGTCGCGACCGTCAGCCCATCGCGATTGCCGAGCGTGGTGCACATCGTAGAATCGACAATGTTGCGCCAGCTCGCCGGAATTTCCGCGCCGCCTCGATCCGCGCGGCGGAATACGATGCCGGTTCCGGGTAGGGCCGGGTGCACCGTCATATTGACGTGCACACCGGAATGAAGGCCGATGCCGCGGCAAAGAATTGACGCCTTGAGTGTCTGCTGCAGCCTGACATCCGATCGGTAAATCAAAATTCTTCCCCCGATGCTGCAACGCAATCACGAGCCAACAGTTACTGACTTAAGGAGCCCTGACAAGTCACTCTTTGTTACCGATTGTAACATCCCTTTATAAGTGAAATCAGAGAGTTACAACGTAATTCCGGCGCCTTCGCAGGACCAGGCCGCGGCTGCGGCCGGATCCCGCGAAGGGTCGATTGGGCGCTTGGCTCGTGAGCGCGGCGCCGGTCGTGAGAAGCCAGCCCTAATTCGCCTGACGCCGCAGGAACGCCGGAATATCGAGCAGGTCTTCTTCCTTTGCGCCAGGGCGCTCCGCCGGATCGAGTGGCCCGAGCTTGGGTTGCGCCGGCTGTGGAAGCGGTGGCGGCGTCGGTGCAATGCGCGTCGGTGCCTCGGGCTCTTCGCGATGGAGAAGCCGCCCGGCCTTGGCCACGCGCTCGAACAGGCTCGGCGTGCGGATCGACGGTTTCAGCGGCGGGTTCGCGCCGTTCTCCATCGCGGCCGCAGCAAGCGCGTCGGGTGCCGGAGTGGGCACGGGGGCTGGCGGCAGCCGAAGCGCGGCCTCGACCGGACGTGGCGCGATGAAGGCGCCACTCGTGATCGCTTGCGCTTCGATGTTCCGAGCCTGGAGCGGAATGGGCTCGGCCTTGAGGTCGATCCGCGCTTCCGCGTGCCGTGGCTGCGGTGCCTTCGGCGCGGCCGGCTTGACCTCGGCGGCGGACGGCGTCGCGGCCGCTGGCATTGCGGGCGCGGCCGGCATCGCGGCCTTAGCCGGGGTCTCGCTCTTGCTGCGATCGCTCACCAGGGCGATGAGCGGGCGCGGCTGCACTGCCTTGTCGACCTCGATTCCGGTCGCCACCACCGAGATACGCATGCGACCCTCGAGCCTCTCATCGAAGGTCGAGCCGAAGATGATATTGGCTTCGGGATCGACCTCCTCGCGGATGCGGTTTGCAGCCTCGTCGACCTCGAACAGGGTCATGTCCGGCCCGCCGGTGATGTTGATGAGGACGCCGCGTGCGCCCTTCATCGACACGTCTTCGAGGAGCGGATTCGAGATCGCCGCCTCAGCAGCATCGATGGCGCGGCGGTCGCCTTCGGCCTCGCCGGTGCCCATCATCGCCTTGCCCATCTCGCTCATCACCGCGCGGATGTCGGCGAAGTCGAGATTGATAAGGCCGGGCCTGACCATCAGATCGGTGACCCCGGCGACGCCGGAATGCAGCACGTCGTCGGCCATCTTGAAGGCATCGGCGAAGGTGGTGCGCTCGTTCGCCACCCGGAACAGATTCTGGTTCGGGATGATGATGAGCGTGTCGACGTACTGCTGAAGCTCCTTGATGCCCTGCTCGGCGAGCTTCATGCGATGCGTGCCCTCGAACTGGAAGGGCTTGGTGACGACACCGATGGTGAGGATACCGCTCTCGCGAGCGGCGCGAGCGATCACGGGCGCGGCGCCGGTGCCGGTGCCGCCGCCCATTCCGGCGGTGATGAAGGCCATGTTGGAGCCGACGAGCGCCGCCATAATCTCCTCGAGCGCTTCCTCGGCCGCGGCGCGCCCGACCTCGGGACGCGAGCCCGCGCCTAGGCCGCGCGTGACGCCGATGCCCATTTGAATCCGCTGCTCGCAGCAGATTCTGCCGCATCGCCTGAGAGTCCGTGTTGCAGATCACGAACTCGCAACCGACGAGACTGGCGCGAATCATATTGTTGACCGCGTTGCCGCCGGCACCGCCGACGCCAACCACGGTGATGCGTGGCTTCAGTTCCTGTTCTTCTTCGGGAAGAGTGAGGTTCAATGTCATGCTTTCCTCCGGGGATGCTCCGTAGCGAAGTTCGCCCTCACGGCGTGGGGCGGGGTGGATGCGTCATAGGTTCTCGCGAACCCAGTTTCCGAACCGGCCGATCAGACCGTTCGGCTCCTCCGTCAGCGCGCGAGTCCGACGCGGGATCTCGGCACGTTCGGAAAGGGCAAAGTGAACAAGGCCGGCGATGGTGGCGAAGGCCGGTCCCTGGGTGGCTTCGGCCAGTCCTTCGATCCGGGAGGGACGGCCGATGCGAACTTGCTTGTCGAGAATCAGCCCGGCCAGTTCGCGGGTGCCGGGAAGTTGCGAGGCGCCGCCGGTCAAGACGACGCGGCGTCCGGTGATCTTGTCGAAGCCCGAGGCCTCGAGACGGTCGCGCACCACCTCGAAGGTTTCTTCGAGGCGCGGCGCGATGATGCCGACGAGCACCGATTTCGGCACGCGGTTCGCGTTGCCGTCATCTTCCTCGCCGACCAAGGGCACGGTGATCATTTCGCGCTCGTCGGCCTGCGAGGCGATGGCGCTGCCATAAAGCGTCTTCATCCGCTCGGCATAGGCGAGCGGCGTCGAGAGCCCGCGCGCGATGTCGTTGGTGACGTGGCTCCCGCCGATCGCCACGCTGTCGCCGAAGACGAGATTGCCGTCGAAGAACACGCCGATGGTCGTGGTGCCGCCGCCCATGTCGATGACGGTGACGCCGAATTCGCTCTCGTCGGCGACGAGGCTCGACAGCCCCGAGGCGTAGGGGCTCACCACGACGGCGGCGGTCCCGAGATGGCAGCGGCCGATACAGTTCGAGAGGTTGCGCACCACGGCGAAGGCCGCCGTCACGATGTTCATGTTAACGGCGAGCTTCTGGCCGCACAGCCCGCGCGGATCGCGCACGCTGCGCCCGCCATCGATCGAGAACCCGACCGGGATCGAATGAAGGAGGGTGCGATCGGGCAGATCCTTGATGCGGTGGCCCTGGTCGAGCACGCGGTGCATCAGCGGGTCGCTGACTTCCCGGCCGTTCAAGGCCAACTCGGCCTTGACGAGCCGCGAGGCGCCGAACCCGCCCGAGATGCTGATGACGACCTCGTTGAGAGTGGTGCCAGCCATCTCCTCGGCGGCGTGAACGGCGTTGAGGATCGAGCGGCTCGCAGCCTCGATGTCGACGATGACGCCGTTTCGCACCCCCTTCGATACTTGATGGCCGATGCCGGCGATGCGCGGCTCGCCGTCTTCCACCCGGGCGATGAAGCAGCACATCTTGGTGGTCCCGATATCGAGGGCGCCAACGAAGCCGCCGCGTGCGCGCAGGTTAAGCTTGCTCATGTGTTGGGCCCCGCTGGCCGAGTCTTCTTCGTGAGGGACGTGGCGTTCTCGGGCGAGAGGCGCAGGACGAGCCGATCGGGCAGGCGCATATCGACCGCCCTGATGTCGCGCTCGAGCAACCGGTCGGCGCGGTCGAGCGCCGCCAAGCGATGCCAGGCGGCTTCGGCCGCATTCTCCGGGAGGTCGACCTCGACGCCGTTGTCGAGCGCGAGATTCCAGCGCCTTGCGCCAACCCGCACTGCCGCGCTGACATGGCGCGCAAGAGCGGGCTCGCTCGAAAGCATATCGAGAAGATCGGCGGTGGCTTCGGGGGCTCCGTCGCCTACCACTTGCAAAAGCGCGGGAAAATCCTCGACCCGCGCGCCCGAAATCACCGTGCCGTCCTGGTCGATCAGGTCGAACTTGCCGTGATGCTGCCACAGCGCGATCGGCTGGCGCTCGACGAGGCGGACATAGATCGTATCCGGCAGCAGGCGCTCGACCGCGGCCGAGCGCACCCAGGGAATAGCTTCGAGCCGCGTCCTCGCGGCTTCGAGGTCGACGTTGAGGATCGGCGTGCCGCGTCGCACGGCGAGCGCATCGAGAATCGCTTGGCGGCCGGCGCGCTCGCGGCCCTCCACCTCGACGCTTTGGACCGTGAGGTGAAGCTCGGCGCTGTTGCGCGGGAGGGCGGTCTCGGCCCAGGCGAAGGCGGCAGCGCCCAGGCCGCTGCGCTGGAGATACCATGCGCCCGCGGTCGCCGCGCCCAGGACGCTCAATGCCACGCAGGCATAGATCATCCGGCGATGCAGGCGGCGCTGGCGGCGCAGGCGGATGGGTGGTGGGTCGGTCTCCGCGCGAATGTCAGGAATCGCATGACGCGTTCTCCACCATCCAGCGCACCAGCTCGACGAAATCGATGCCGCAATGGCGCGCGATGTCCGGGACCAGTGACGTCGGCGTCATGCCGGGCTGCGTGTTGATTTCGAGCAGCACCATGCGGCCGGGCTCGCCAGCCGTGTCGTCGTAGCGCAGATCGGCGCGGCTTACGCCGCGGCAGCCCAGCGCCCGGTGCGCGCGCAGGCCGATGTCGAGCGCCGCGGCATAGGCGTGGGGGTGAATCGGCGCCGGCATGACATGCTCGGAGCCGCCGGTCGCGTATTTTGCGCGGTAGTCGTACATCGCGGCAGCAACGGGCCGGATTTCGAGCGCGCCCAGCGCGCTGGTCGCCCATCACGGCGACGGTGATTTCGCGGCCGGGGACGTAGCGCTCGACCATCACGCTATCGCCGAATTGCCCAGCGCGGCGACGGCATCCGCCCAGGACTTGTCGCCCTGCACGAACGATGTGCACGCCGACGCTCGAGCCTTCGTTGATGGGCTTCACCACGAAGGGCCGCGTCATCACGTCGCCTTGCGGCGAGTTCGGCCCCGCGCCACCACCTTGCTCTCGGCGAGCGGCAGCCCGGCCGAGGCGAACACCGTCTTGGCCATCGGCTTATGCATCGCGATCGAGGAGGCCAGCACGCCCGAATGGGTGTAGGGCAGGCCGAGCATGTCGAGCACGCCCTGGATGGTGCCGTCCTCGCCGCCGCGGCCGTGGAGCGCATTGAACACGACGTCGGGTCGGGGCGTCAGCGCGTTGAGCGAGGGCGCCGAGATCGCGCGTCACGTCGACTGCGAGCCACGCCGTGGCCGAGCAACTCGAGCGCGGCTGCGCATTCTCGCCCGCTGACCAGCGAGACCTCGCGCTCGGCCGACCAGCCGCCCATCAGCACGGCGACGCGGCGACTCATGGCAGCGCTCCTTGCGCCACGCCGACGCGCCGGATTTCCCATTCGAGCGTGATCCCGCACGTGTTGAACACGCGGCGGCGTACTTCCTCGCCCAGCATCTCGATATCGGCGGCAGTGGCGTCGCCGGTGTTGATGAGGAAATTGGCGTGCCGTTCGGACACCATGGCGCCGCCGCGGCGAAGACCGCGGCATCCCGCCCGATCGATCGAGTTGCCACGCCTTGTGATTCGGCGGATTGCCAAAGGTCGAGCCGCCGGTGCGGGCGCGGATCGGCTGGCTGTCCTCGCGGGCCTTCTGGATCTCGGCCATGCGCCGTGAAATCTGCAGCGCCGCGCCGGCTTGGCCGGCGAAGGTCGCGGCAATGAAAATCCAGTCCTCGGGCAGCCCGCAATGGCGATAGGAAAGCTTGAGTTCGGGCACCGACAAGTCGTGGCGGTTGCCTTCGGCGTCGAGCGCCACGGCGCCGCGCAACACGTCCTTGAACTCGGCGCTATAGGCGCCCGCATTCATCCGCAAGCCGCCGCCGACGGTTCCCGGGATGCCTGAGAGGAACTCCAACCCGGCGGTGCCAGCCTGTCGCGCGGCCAAGGCGACGTTGAGATCGAGCGCGCCGGCGCCGGCTTCGACGAGACGGTCATGGGTCGAAACATCGGCGAAGCCACGCGCAAGGCGCACGACCACACCCTTGATGCCGCCGTCGCGGATCAGAAGATTCGAGGCCACGCCCATTACCGTGACCGCGACATCGGCGGGCTTGGCCGCGAGGAATGCGCTCAGATCATCGATATCGGCGGGGCGGAACAAGACCTCGGCCGGTCCGCCGACGCGGAACCAGGTGAGATGTGCCAGCGGCGCGTCCGCTGCGAGCCGCCCGCGCACCTTCGGGAGCCGGTCGATGAGATGGGGCGGGCGCGTCGCTGCGGTCATCATGGCCGCGCTGCAAGCGCTGGGCGCCGGTCGAGCTCGCCGGGCAGGCTTTGCGCCCAATTCGTGATCGAGCCCGCGCCCAGACAGACGACGAGATCGCCCGACTTCGCCAGGCCGAGAATCGTGGCGGCGAGGTCGGCGGGCGAGGCCAGCGCCAATACGTGGCGATGCCCGCGCGCGCGTAAGCCCTCGACCAGGGCGTCGCGCGAGGCGCCTTCGATCGGCGCTTCGCCGGCCGGATAGACATCGGCGACCACCACGGCGTCGGCGTCGTTGAAGCAGGTGCAGAATTCGGCGAAGAGACCGGCGAGGCGCGTATAGCGGTGCGGCTGCACCACCGCGATCACGCTTCCCGAGGTCGCGTCGCGCGCCGCGCCCAGCACGGCTGCGATTTCCACCGGGTGATGAGCGTAGTCGTCGATGATCGTGATGCCGCGCGCCACGCCGATCTGGGTGAAGCGGCGCTTGACGCCCTTGAACTCGGCCAAGGCCGTGCGCAGCACGTCGTCACCGAGCCGTAACTCGCGCGCGACGGCCACGACGGCGAGGGAATTTTGCACGTTGTGGCGCCCGAACATCGGCAGCTTGAGGCCGGCGATGGTACGACTGGTTTCGAGCCGCCGATCGGCCACGACCACGTCGTAGTGTGCGCCGTCGCGGCCGAGCTCGACATCGACCGCGCGGATGTCGGCCTGCGGGCTAAAGCCATAGGTCACGATGCGGCGTTCCGACAGCTTCGGGATCATGCCCTGCACCACCGGGTGATCGACGCAAAGAATGTCGAGGCCATAGAACGGAACGTTGTCGGCGAAGCTCTCGAAGCCTTGTTGCAAGGCTTCGAAGCTGCGGTAATGGTCGAGATGCTCGGGGTCGATATTGGTGACGACGGCGATGGTCGCGGGCAGCTTCACAAAGGTGCCGTCGCTCTCGTCGGCCTCGACGACGATCCAATCGCCCGACCCTAGACGCGCATTGGTGCCGTGGGCGTTGATGATGCCGCCATTGATGATCGTGGGATCGAGCCCCGCGGCGTCGAGCAGCGCGCCGATCATCGAGGTCGTCGTGGTCTTGCCATGCGTGCCCGCGACCGCAATCGCCCATTTGAGGCGCATCAGTTCGCCCAGCATCTCGGCGCGGCGTACCACGGGCAGAAGAAGCTGGCGCGCGGCCTGGATTTCCGGATTGTCCGATTTCACGGCCGATGAAATCACCACGACGCGCGCCTCGCCGAGATTTTCCGCGCGGTGCCCGATCGCGACCTTGATGCCCAGCGACTGCAAGCGGCGCACGTTGGCGCCGTCGGCCAGGTCGCTGCCTTGCACCGTGTAGCCGAGGTTGCGCAGGATTTCGGCGATGCCGCTCATGCCGATGCCGCCGATGCCGACGAAATGGATGGTGCCGATGTCGAGCGGAAGGGCCCTCATGCGGCGCGCTCCCGATTGGCGTCGTTCGCCGCCGCGCACTCCTCCACCAGATCGGCGAGGCGCTCAGCGGCGTCGGGCCGGCCTAGGCCATGCGCGGCTTCGGCCGCGGCCAGAAGCGCGTCGGGCGAATCAAAAAGCGCGCCGAGCCGCGTCGCCAGCGCGGCGGGCGTCAGCTCCGCTTCCGGAATGATCCAGGCCGCGCCGGCTCGGACGAGGGCGCCGGCATTGACGGTCTGGTGATCGTCGGCTGCGTGGGCGTAGGGCACCAGGATCGCCGGGCGGCCGACCACGCACAGCTCGGCCACCGTCGAAGCGCCCGCGCGGGCAATCACCAGATGCGCTGCGGCAAGTCGGTCGGGCAGATCCTGGAAGAAGGCCGCGATCTCGGCGTCGATGCCGTTGCGGCGATGGCTTTCGCGCACCGCGTCGAGATCCTCGGGCCGGGCCTGCTGCATGAGCTTGAGCCGGGCCTTGATCTTGGGCTCGAGCAGCGCCAGCGCCGCCGGAACCACCGCCGCGAAGATATGCGCGCCCTGGCTGCCGCCGGTAACGAGGATTGTGTAGCTGCCGCCTGGCGCAGGATAGGGCGTGGCGCGATGGCGTGCGACCTCGGGTCGAACCGGGTTGCCGGTGACGACTGCGCGCGCGGCGTCGGCCGGCCGCAAGCCCTCGACCGTGGCGAAAGCGGTCGCGATGCTCCCGACGCGCGGCGCCAGCAGCCGGTTGGCGCGGCCGACCACCGCGTTCTGCTCGTGCACAGCGGTCGCTATGTGCTGGTGCGTCGCCGCGAGCATGGTCGGAACCGATGGATAGCCGCCGAAGCCGACCGCTACGGCAGGCCGCAGCGCGCGCAGAATGCGCCCGGCCGCGAGCGTGCCGAGCAACATCTCGGCAATGCCGATGGCCTTTTGAAATACGCCGGACCCCATGCGCCCGGCCGGAATGCGATGCAACGCGACGCTTGGTAGGCGATCGGTGAAGGCCTCGCCGCGGCGGTCGGTAATGAGCGCAACTCGCCAGCCTCGGCTCAGCAATGCGCCGGCCAGCGATTCCGCCGGAAACATGTGGCCGCCGGTACCGCCAGCGGCGAGGACGGCGAGGTGCGCGCTCATATATTCCCGTCTCCGAACCGCCGTCGCGTCAAGGCGAGCATCATGCCCATGCCGAGTCCGAGCGCGAGCATCGACGAGCCGCCATAGGAGATGAACGGCAGCGTCATCCCCTTGGTCGGCATGAGCTGCAGCGTCGAGGCCATGTTGATGATCGCCTGCAGGCCGAACTGCACAAGCAGCCCGGTCGCGGCGAATACGACGTAGAGATTGCCTTCCTGCAGCAGGCGCGAGAAGCCGCGCAGCACGATGAAGGCGAACAGGGCGATGATGACAAGGCAGACAACGACGCCCAATTCTTCCCCCGCCACGGCAAACACGAAATCGGCATGGGCGTCGGGCAGAAGGAGCTTGACCGTGCCTTCGCCCGGGCCGCGCCCCCACCAACCGCCGTTGATGAACGCTTCCATCGAGCGGTCGACCTGATAGGTGTCCCCGCTCGCCGGATCGAGAAAACGGTCGATGCGGCTGGCCACATGCGGCAAGAGCAGATAGGCGCCCACGAGCCCGCCCGCGCCGCCGATCAGCAATGCCACGACCCACATCAGCGACAAGCCAGCGAGGAAGAATTGCGTGAACCACACTGCCGAGACCACCGCGGCCATGCCGAGATCGGGCTGCCGGATCAGGAGCGCGACGATCGCGACATAGAGCCCAGCCGCGATCCACTGGCCCGGGAAGCCCGGCCGCAAGCGGCTCTGCGCGAACAGCCAGGCCGACACCACGGCGAAGCAGGGCTTCACGAACTCCGAGGGCTGCAGCGAAAAGCCGGGCAGGTCGATCCAGCGCCGCGCGCCCTTGATCTCGACGCCGCCGACGAGGGTGTAGGCCAGCAACGCCACGCCGATGACCAAGCCGAGCATCGCCAGGTGACGTATCGCGCGCGGGCTCAACAGCGAGACGCCGAACATCGTCGCCACCGCCATCGGCAACACCGCGAAATAGCGGCGCACGAAGTGCAGACCGTCGGCGCCGATGCGCTCGGCCACGGCTGGGCTTGCCGCCATGACAAGGAGCGAACCGAAGCCGATGAGCGCCAGGACGGCAAGGATCGTCCAGCGATCGATGGTCCACCACCACTGCGCGGCGAGGCTGCGATCGGTGCGGGCAAAGCTGCTCATGCGCCACCGCGCGCCGGCAATGCGTGGACGAGTTCGCGAAAGGCTTCGCCCCGTGCCTCGAAATCGGCGAACTGATCGAACGACGCGCAGGCCGGCGACAGCAGCACGGTGGCGCCGGGCGACGCCGCGTCATGCGCCGCACGCACCGCATGCGCCAGATCGCCCGCGCGCGTGAAGGGCGCTTGGCCCGACAAGGTCGCGGCGAAGGAAGGTGCCGCCTCGCCAATCAGGAAAGCATGGCGGACGCGCGGGAAATATTTGGCGAGAGCGGCGATGCCCCCTGCTTTTGCCACGCCACCCGCGATCCACAGGATATTGTCGTAGCAGGCGAGCGCTTTGGCCGCCGCATCGGCGTTGGTCGCCTTGCTGTCGTTGACGTAGCTTACGCCGTCGATGACCGCGATGAGTTCCTGGCGATGCGGGAGGCCAGGAAAACTCTTGATCCCCTGCGCACTCTCGCGCGCCGTGAGCCCGAGACAACGCGCGGCGGCAAAGGCGGCGGCAGCGTTCTGCCAGTTGTGACGGCCGGGCAGGCGTGGCGCCTCGCTCAGATCGAGTACATCGCCATGCGTGTGATCAATGTCGTCGATCAGCCTCGTGCCGGCGACATAGACGCCGCCCGCGGCCGCGCGCTCGGCTGAAATCGGCACGATCTTGTGTCCCGCCTTGGCCAACTTTTCGGCGATACCGCGGCAGATCGCGTCGTCCTGTCCAACGATTGCAGCTTGGCGCGGATTGCGATCGGAGAAGATGCGCTCTTTCGCCGCGACATAGCCCGCCATGCCGCCATGCCGGTCGAGATGATCGGGCGTGATGTTGAGCAAGACCGCCACGTCGCACGCGAGGCTCGGCGCGAGCTCGAGCTGATAGGAACTCAACTCCAGCACATAGATCCCGTCTAGGCCAAGCGCCTCTAGCCGCAGCGCCGGCATGCCGAGATTGCCGCCGACCGCGACCCGCCGCCCGGCCGATTGCAGGATATGTCCGAGCAGCGCGGTGGTGGTCGATTTGCCGTTGGTGCCGGTGATGCCAGCGTAGCGCGCATCGCCGCAACTCCGCACCAACAGCTCGATATCGCCGATGATCGCGATGCCGGCGTCGCGGGCTCGGGCCGCAACTGGGTGCGGCCGGGGAAAGCTCGACGGGATGCCGGGCGACAGCACCAGCGCTGCGACGCCGCCGAGATCGACGCTGGCGAGATCGGCGATCGCGATGCCAAGGGCCGCCGCCGCTTCCCGCTTTTTTGGCGAGTCATCCCACGCCAGCACCCGCGCGCCGCCCCTCGCCAAGGCTTCGGCAGCGGCCAGGCCCGAGCGCGCGAGCCCCATCACGGCGACGCTTTCGTTGCGGAAAGAGGTTACCTCGATCATCGCCGCCTCATCGCAGCTTCAACGTGGCGAGGCCGGCGATCGCGAGGATCGAGGCGATGATCCAGAAGCGGATGACGATGGTGTCTTCGCGCCACCCCTTCTTCTCGAAATGGTGATGCAAGGGCGCCATGCGGAAGACGCGCTTGCCGGTGAGCTTGAAGCTCGCGACCTGGACAATGACGGAAACGGTTTCCAGGACGAATAGGCCGCCGATGATCGCCAGCACCAGCTCGTGCTTCGTGATGACGGCGACGATGCCAAGCGCCGCGCCGATCGACAGCGATCCGGTGTCGCCCATGAACACCATGGCGGGCGGCGCGTTGAACCATAGGAATCCGAGTCCCGCGCCGACCATGGCCGCGCAAAACACGGCCAGCTCGCCGGTGCCCGGTACATGCTGGATCTGGAGATAGTTCGCGAATACCAGATTGCCGACGAGATACGCGATCAGTACGAAACAGCCGGCCGCGATCATAGCGGGCACGATGGCCAGACCGTCGAGACCGTCGGTGAGGTTGACCGCGTTCGACGAGCCGGTCACGACGAAGACCGCCACCGGCACGAACAGCCAGCCGAGCGGCACCAGCACGGCTTTGAAGAACGGCACTGCGAGAGCGGTCGCGAGCGGGCCGCGCGTAATGTAGACGACGGCGATCGTGGCGACGGTCGCGATCGCGATCTCGGCGAGAAACCTCGTGCGGCCGGGCACGCCCTTGTGCGAGCGGTTGGCGAGCTTGCGGTAATCGTCGAGGAACCCGACCGCGCCGAACCCGACGGTCACGAACAATACCACCCAGACATAGAGGTTGGTGAGATCGGCCCAGAGCAGCGTCGAGGTCACGAGCGCGAGGAGGATCAGGACTCCGCCCATGGTCGGCGTGCCCTTCTTGGCGGCGAGATGGCTTTCTGGTCCATCGACGCGGATTGGTTGGCCCTCGCCCTGAAGGGCGCGCAAGCGATTGATGATCGGCTGGCCGCAGATGAAGCTGATGAAGAGCGCCGTCACCACCGCCCCGGCGGAGCGGAAGGTCAGGTAGCGAAACAGGTTGAACGGCTCGAAATAGTCGGCAAGAGGCGACAGGATTTGATACAGCATCCGCGCCTAGCCCTTCGCGTCGCACAGGGCGGGCTTGGCGGCGGCGAGCGTGGCGGCCAAGGCGTGGATGCGGCTGCCATGCGAGCCCTTCACCATGACCACATCGCCGGGCTCGAGGCGCCGGCGCAGCATCTCGGCCAATTCCGCGACCGAGCCGGCATGGCCGCCTCGGCGCTTTGCCGGCAGCGCGTCATCGAGCGTGCGCATGTCATCACCCAGAGTGAAGACGAGCGTCACTCCCGCATCGGCAAGCGGCGTGGCGAGTTCGGCGTGGAGCTGCCGGGAGTCAGGTCCGAGTTCCAGCATGTCGCCAAGTACGGCAATGCGCCGGCCGCCCGCGCCTGGTTCGACCGCGCCGAGTACGGCAAAGGCCGCGCGCATCGATGCCGGGCTGGCGTTGTAGCTTTCGTCGATCAGCTCGGCCGTGCCGCCGCGAACTGCGATCCGGTGCCGGTTGCCGCGGCCTTCGAGCGGGGCAAGGCTCGCCATCGCGCCTGCGGCGGTGGCGACATCGCCGCCCGCGGCCTTGACCGCGGCAAGGATGGCGAGGCTGTTCATCACCCAATGCCGGCCTGGCAGCGAGATCGAATAGTCGATGATCTCGCCCATCACCGAAGCACTGACGGCGCTCGCCGTCGCGTGCAGGTGACAATTGACGAGGCGCACCGACGCCTGCTCATGGGCGCCGAAGCCGATGACGCGCTCGATGCCGCGTGCGCGCGCCGCGTCGGCAAGGCGCTCGAAGAACGCGTTGTCGCGGTTGAGGATCGCGGCGCCGGCCGGCTCCATCCCGGCGAAGATTTCGGCTTTCGCGTCAGCGACGCCCTCGATCGACGAGAAAAATCCGAGATGCGCGGGCTCGATCGTGGTAATGACCGCAATGTCAGGCTTGACCAGGCGCGCGAGCGCTTCGATCTCGCTGGGATGGTTCATGCCGAGCTCGAAAATGCCGTACTTCGCGTCGCGCGGCATGCGCGCCAGGGATAGCGGCACGCCCCAGTGGTTGTTGAGGCTACCGGAAGAGGCGAAGGCGCGGCCCTGGCGCCCGAGCGCGGCTCTCAAGGCTTCCTTCGTTCCGGTCTTTCCGACGCTGCCGGTGACCGCGATGATGCGCGCCTGGCTGCGCGCGCGCGCGGCACGGGCCAGATCGCCCAGGGCGGTCATGGTATCGTCGACCATGAGGACAGGCGCGTTCTCGGCGATGCCGGGCGGGCGCTTGGCGATAAGCGCTGCGGCGGCGCCCTTCTTCAGCGCGTCCGCCACGAAAGCGTGCCCGTCAAAATTTGGTCCGACCAGCGCCACGAAGAGATCGCGCGCGACGAGGGTGCGGCTGTCGATCGAGACACCGCCGGCCGTCCAATCACCCACGGGCCGCCCGCCAGTCGCGGCTGCTGCCTCGGCGGCGCTCCACAGCGCCATCATCGCAGGCCCCGAGTTCGCCAGCACGGCACGCGCTACCTCGGCATCGTCGAACGGCAAGGTCGTGCCGCCGATGATCCGGCCGCGCTCGTGGCCCTTGCCGGCAAGCAGCACGACATCGCCGGGGCCTATCATGTCGATCGCGTGGCGTATCGCCGCGGCGCGGTCGCTGAATTCCTCGCTCTTGGGGCAGGCGGCGCGGATGGCGCGGCGAATCAGCTCGGCGTTCTCGGAGCGCGGATTATCGTCGGTGACGATAACACGGTCGGCGAGCTTTTCGGCGATCGCGCCCATCTCGGGCCGCTTGCCTGAATCGCGGTCGCCGCCGCAACCAAAGACCAGGATGAGGCGGCCGGCGCAGATCGGCCGCAGCGCATGGAGCGCCACTTCGAGCGCGTCGGGCGTGTGAGCGTAATCGACGATCACTGCCGCGCCGCCTATTTGCTGCATGCGGCCGGGCACGCCCGTCAGACCTCCGATGGCATCGAGCGCCGCGGGAACAGGAGAGCCGGTTGCGATGGCGAGGCAGGCGGCGGCGAGTGCGTTATAGGCTTGGAACGCTCCGATCAGCGGCACGACGATGTCGCGCTTCTCGCCGAAGCCCGAGAATTTGAGACGCTGGCTCAGTCCTTCGGGCTGGGCTTCAACGAGCCACAGATCGGCCGCCGGGTTGCGGCCATAGGTGATGATGCGCTGGCCGCGCGCGCGGCACAGCATCGACAGCCGCGCGGTCTCGCGGGCGTCGATGTTGAAGACTGCGGTGCCATCCTTGGGCAGCAACTCGGTGAAGAGCCGCGCCTTCGCCATGAAATACGCCTCGATGTCGCCGTGGTAATCGAGATGATCGCGCGTCAGGTTGGTGAAGGCGGCGGCCTTGAGCGCCACGCCGTCGAGCCGGAACTGGTCGAGACCATGGCTCGAAGCTTCGAGCGCGACATGGTCGATGCCTGCGGCGGCAAGCTCGTGCAACTCGCGGTGCAGGGTCACGGGGTCGGGCGTGGTGAGGCTGCCCGGCCGCGCGATCCCCGGCCCGAACGACGCCGATGGTGCCGATGCTCGCCGCGCGCAGGCCCAGCCTCGCCCAAATCTGACGCGCGAACATCGTGACCGAGGTCTTGCCGTTGGTGCCGGTGACCGCCACGATCGAATTCAGGCTGGGGCGCGTAGAATCGCGCCGCTATCAGCGCAAGGCCGCGGCGCGGATTGGCATCGGCGACGACCGCTACGGCGGGGTCGATGTCGGCGGCGCCGTCGGTAAGGATGGCGGCAGCGCCATGCGCCATCGCGTCGGCGATGAAGCGGCGGCCGTCGGTTTTATTTCCGGCGAGCGCCGCGAACAGGAAGCCCGGCTTCACGGCCCGGGAATCCGCGGTCAAGCCGACGATCTCGGGGTCGCTCTTCCCGGCCGGGAGGCGAGAGGGCTTGTCCGCCGTCCATTATCTCAGTTAGACGCAAGTTTCCGCCCCGAAGGTGCCGGCAACTCGACCATCAAAGAACGGCGAATTTCGGGCGAATCTTCGTCAACCGGTTGGATTCCGACCAGCGGCGCCATGCGCTCGACGGTGCGCGCGACGCCGGGTGCCGCGACCCAGCCGCCGGTGGCGTTGCCGAAGGTTTTGGCGTTGCCGTGCGGCTCGTCGATCGAGATCATCACGAGATACTGCGGATCGTCGATCGGGAAGACGCCGGCGAAGGACGAGATAAGCGAGTGGGTGTTGTAGCGGCGGCCCGACACTTTCTCGGCCGTGCCGGTCTTGCCGCCGACCAGGTAGCCGGGCGCCTCGGCGAACTTGCCGGTGCCCTTCTCTACGACGAGCCGCAGCAATTTGCTCATCTCGACCGAGGTTTGCGCGCGACAGCACTTGCCGGCCCGCGGGTGCCTCGCCGCTCGGCAGCTTCAACAGCGTGGCGGGCCGCAGCACGCCGCCATTGACGACGGCGCTGACGGCGCGTCGCGATCTGCAGCGGGCTCACCGAGATGCCATGGCCGAAGCCGATGGTCATGGTATTGATCGGCTGCCACGTCGATGGGACAGCTCGGCGCCGCGATCTCAGGCAGCTCGAAGCTCGGCGCCTTGAGCAGGCCGAGCTTGCCGAGGAAGTCGCGCTGCCGCTCGGCGCCGACGTCGAGCGCCATCTTCGCCGCGCCGATATTCGAGGAATACATGAAGATCTCCGGCACGATGAGCCAGCGGCCCTGCGCGTGGTCGTCATGGATGGTGAAACGGCCGATCTGGATCGGGTGGGTGGCGTCGTAGCCGCCGGTCATCGTAGTGACGCGGTAGATCGAGCGCCATCGCCGTGGTGAAGATCTTGAACACCGAGCCGATCTCGTAGGTGCCGAGCGTAGTCCGGTTGAAGAGATCTGTCGGGCGGCGAGGCGCCAGGATCGTTGGGGTCGAAATCGGGCAGCGAGACCAGCGCCAGCACCTCGCCGGTGTTCACGTTCATGATGATGCCGCTGCCGCCGATGGCCGTGAACTCGGTCATGGCGCCGAGCGATCTCGTCGCGCAGGATCGCCTGCACCCGCAAATCGATTGCAAGCGCCAAGGGCTCGTGCCGGCCGCGCAGCACGTCGTCGAAGCCGCGCTCGATTCCCGCGAGACCCTTATTGTCGATGCCGGTATACCCGACCACGTGAGCGAGCGTATTGCCATCGGGGTAGATGCGCTTGTCCTCGTCCTGGAATTCGAGGCCCGGAATGCCGAGGCGGTTGACCGCGTCTTGCTGGCGCGGCGTCAATTGCCGCTTCAACCAGACGAAGCTCTTATCCGAGGTCAGCTTGGCGAACACCTCGCCTTCGTTGAGATCGGGCAGCACTTGGACGAGTTGGTGGGCGGCCCCGCGCGAATCGATGACCGCCTTGGGATTGGCGTAGAGCGATGGGGTCGCGAGCGTCGTCGCGAGAAGAACGCCGTTGCGGTCGACGATGTCGGCGCGGCTCGTCGCCACCTCGGTCGCGGCTTGGTTGTGGGTCTGGCGCGGATCGCCGACCTTGAAGCCCGCTACCTCGATGAGCCGCGCGGCTATCACCACGTAGGCGAGGCAGATCAGCGCGCCGGTGATGATGAGCCGCGTGTGGCTGGTTTCGAGCGATTGCTTCGCCGGTCCTTCCTGCGGGGCCGGGCCGCACGGAGGCGGGCGGAAATGGCGCGGACGGCAGGGATTGGGATCGCGCGCTGCCCCCGTCTTCATTGCCCGGCGCTCAAGGTAATGGCGGCGATCTGGGGCAAACCGGCTTGGGAAGCAGGAGCCGGATCGCGAGCGGAGACGAGGGCGGGCGGTGCGCCAGGGCGCTCGGGCACGGCGGAGAGATCGACGATCGGCGCCGCGCTCATCCCGGTGAGGCTGAGGAAGCGATTGCTGAGCCGCTCGAGCCGGCTCGGCTGGCTGAGATAACTCCATTCCGCGTCGAGCACGCGGATCTGCTCGCGGCCGGCGGCGATCTCCTTGTTAAGGCTCGCGAGAGTTTCCTCTTGCGCCATCACCTCGTATTTCACGTGAAACATCGCATAGCCGACGATGACGACGAGCAGCAGCCAAACGACGGTGCCGGGCCGGATCACGCGGCTTCCTCCCAGACCGGGGCCGCGGTCCGTTCGGCGGCACGCAGCCGGGCCGAGCGCGCGCGGGGATTGCAGGCGAGCTCGGCGGCGCCGGGCGTCACCGGCTTTCGGGTGATGAGCCGGAAGCTCGGCGCGGCGCTTCGTGCGCCGGGCACGTGGCGGCTCGCCCTGGGGGCGCCGCCGCTTCGCGCGCGAAAGAATGATTTGACCCGGCGATCCTCGAGCGAGTGGAACGCGACGACCGCGAACCGCCCGCCCGGCTCGAGCATCCGCTCGGCCGCGGCGAGGCCGCGGTCGAGCTCGCCGAGCTCGTCATTGACCGCGATGCGCAGCGCCTGGAAGGTGCGCGTCGCGGGATCGATGCCCCCCGTCGCTGGCACCACCCGGCGGATTAGCGCGGCGAGCGCGGCGGTGCGGGTGATCGGCCGCGCGGCGACCATGGCGCGCGCGATGCGGCGGGAATAGCGCTCTTCGCCGTAATCGCGGATGATCGCAGCAAGCTCGCTTTCGGGCGCGGTGTTGACGAGATCGGCCGCGGTCGCGCCGGCTGGGCTCATGCGCATGTCCAAAGGCCCATCGACGCGAAAGGTGAAGCCGCGCGTGGGATCGTCGAGCTGTGTCGAGGACAGGCCGAGATCGAGTGTGACGCCCGCGAGCCTCCTCACGCCCAAAGGGTGAAGGAGCCGCTCCATCTCGGCAAAACGCCCCTCGATCACGGTGAGGCGGCCGGCATAGCGCCGAATCATCGCGTCGCCCTCGCGCACCGCCTGCGGATCGCGGTCGAGCGCGACGACCCGGCATTGCGCGCTGTTCAAGAGCGCCTCGGCATAGCCGCCGGCGCCGAACGTGCCGTCGAGGTAGAGCGCGTCGTCGCGCGGCGCGAGTGCCGCGATGGTTTCGGCGAGCAGGACGGGAACATGCGCTTGGCCGCCGCTCATATCGTCGTCCCGGTAGTGTGCGGCGGCGGCAGGCCGCGCGCCGGCAGCGTCAATCCACGCTGGCGCACGCGCTCGCGCATTTCCTCTTGGTGGCGCTGGAAGCGCTCTGGTTCCCAGATCTGGAAGGTCCGGCCCAGTCCGACGAAGGCGGCATTGTCGCCGATTCCGGCATGCGCGACCATCAGCGGCGGCAAAATGATGCGGCCTTCGCCGTCGAAGGGAAGCTGCTGCGAGTCCGGCAGGATCGAGAGGAGGGCATCGCGCTCGTCGGAAAATTCGGGCAGCTCGTCGAGCCGGGCCGACAATTCATCAAGGCGGTCGACGCCGCCAGCCTCGATCGCGGGAAACTTGATCGAGCGATAGGCGATGATACCGCCGAAGGGTTGGCCGGCAAGCTCGGCGCGGTAGCTCGCGGGGACGGAGACTCGGCCCTTGCGGTCAACCTTGTTGATGAAAGTGGACAAAAATAATGCCACCCCAGGCACCCCACAGTCCGACGGCGTCCCCGTTTGCGTCCCGGCGCCGCGCAATCGCCGTCCTGCGCGGGCCCCCTACTGATGGGACTTATTGGGATATCATGGGAAAACATGGGATGTCAAATTTTTAGGCAATAAAATCGAAGCCCCTGGCGATGATTCGCCGCCAAAATTGATAATTCCCAAGTAATCATCGAAATTATGCACCGTTCTCACTTTGTTCGCCTAGCACGCAAAATGCGTGGCCCACTAAGCGCCGCACTGATCGGGCTCAGGGGCGAAGAAAGTGCCAGACGGCCTGTAAGCCGGGTTCTGTCCCCGCCCGAAGGCGATGGATGACCATTCATCTGGGACGCCCGTTGCCGGACGCCTCGCGCGACCGACCCGGACGGCGGCGCGGAAACCCGCTCGATCCTTCCGGACCTGCCGTCCCTACTTGGTCTTGCTCCCGGTGGGGTTTGCCCTGCCGCCACCGTTGCCGGCAGCGCGGTGCGCTCTTACCGCACCATTTCACCCTTGCCGCCCCGCGCCGACACGAAGCCGGCGAAGGGATTGGCGGTATGTTTCTGTGGCACTTTCCCTGGGGTCGCCCCCGCCGGGCGTTACCCGGCACCGTGTTTCCGTGGAGCCCGGACTTTCCTCCCTCCGCTTGCGCGGAGGGCGGTCATCCAGCCGTCTGGCGCGGGCTAGTTAAGGCAGACGAGGCCATCCCGTCAAATGCAAGCACGGAAACGAAATTCTATCGGTCTGCGCCGGAAATCCCTCGCGCCAGCGCCGCGATGCGCCGACGGGTTTCGCGATCCGCTCTGCCGTCGCACAGTTCCGGCCGGTAATGACGCTGGAAAGCCACTATTACTGCCCTCTTCTCGGCGTCGAATGTCCCCGAGCGCGGGCAGGCATAGCCGATCGCCGCCAGCGCCGCTTGAATTTCGGCCGCGCTTTCGGGCGTCGGCCCATCCTCGCCGAAATCGGGCCACAGCCCGATCCCGGCGCGGGCGAGGCGCGGCCAGTCGAATTTCTCGCCCGGATCCTTCTTGCGCTGCGGCGCCACGTCCGAATGGCCAAGGACGTGACGCGGCGGCACGGCATGCCGGGCCAGAATCGCTCGCCCTAGGCTTTCGAGCGCCGCCATCTGCGGCTCGGCGAAGGCGCGGTAGCCGAATTCGTGGCCGGGATTGACCAGCTCGATTCCAATGGAGGCGCCGTTTATGTCGCCGCGATCATGCCAGCGCGCCACCCCGGCATGCCAAGCGCGCCTCGCCTCGTCAACGAGGCGCCAGATCGTGCCATCCTCGTCGATGAGGTAATGCGCGCTGACGCGGGATGCCGGATCGCACAGCCGGTCGAGCGCCTCTTGCGCGGTCCTCATGCCGGTATAATGCAGGATCAGCATATCGATGGCGCCCGCCGCCGGGCGCGGGTCGTGATTGGGCGAGGGCCGATCCTTCATCCGCATCCCCTCTCCATAGCACGCGCCGCCCGCGCCGCCGAAGCGTCATGGACTTGGCCAGCGAGCCGGCGCTATTTTCGCGCCGTCTCTCAGGGAGAACGCCATGATTTCGCCGACCGAGCGCATGATTGCCGAGATCGACGGCCCGATCGGCTGGATGATTTTCAACAACCCATCGAAGCTTAACGCGATGACCCCCGATATGTGGGCGGCTCTCGCCCCGATCATCGATCATTTCGAACGCGACACGGCGGTCCGCGTCGTGGTGCTGAAAGGCGCCGGCGAGAAGGCGTTCATCTCGGGCGCCGATATCAACCGCTTCGAGGAGCGCCGCGCCTCCGCTGCCGCTGCTTCGAGCGACAGCGAGGCAATGCGCACTGGCCTTATGAGGCTTGAGCATTGCCCTAAGCCGACCGTCGCGATGATTCGCGGCTATTGCCTCGGCGGCGGATTGCTGGTTGCGCTCCATTGCGATCTCAGGATCGCCGCCGACACTGCGCGGCTCGGCATTCCCGCGGCGAAGCTCGGCATCGCCTACACCTTGGCCGGCATGCAAAAGGTCGTCGATTTGGTCGGGCCTGCGACGGCGCGCGAGATGCTGTTCACCGCGCGGCAATTCAGCGGCATCGAGGCGCAAAGCGCGGGCCTCGTTAATCGCGCTGTCCCCGAGGCCGAGCTCGATCGCTTCACGCGAGATTATTGCGCGTTGATGGCCGAGAACGCGCCCTTGTCGCTGGCCGCCTCGAAGGGCATCATCGCCGAGCTGACGAAGCCGCGCGGCGATATCGACCGCGCCCGGTGCGACGCGCTCGCCAAGACCTGCATGGAGAGCGAGGATTTCGCGGAAGGCCGCCGCGCCTTCGCCGAAAAGCGCAAGCCCGCGTTCCGGGGGCGCTGAACCCCGGGCTTATTTGGGCAGATACTCCTCAGTATAGAGCGTCTTCATATCCGGCTCTTTGTCCAGCAAGCCGAGCTCGACGAAAGAGCGGCTCAATGTCGCCAGCGCCTTGGGATCGAACCGCCCATCGGTCGAGAAGACCGGCATCATCAGATCGTAAGTGCCGCCGACGATGCCTTCATCGACATTCTGCACCTTCGCCGCGATCTGAACCGCTCTGGCCTTGTTCGCCGTCATGAAGGCGATCGTCTCGTACCAGCCCTTGAGGAAAGCGCGGATCGCCGCTGGCCGCTTGGCGATCAGGTCGTCGGTCGCGAAGATGACGTAAAGGTGGAAGTCCTTCACGTAATCGCCGAATTTGACCAGCAGCTTGCCCTTGCCGTCCTGCTGAAGCTTCAAGGCAGTCGAGAGGTCGACCGTGATGCCGTCGACTTCGTTCGTCACCAGGGCGGAAAGGACCGCGCTCATCGGGTTCATGATGACGAGCTTGATGCCGTCGCGGCCCCAGCCCTGCTGCTGCGACAGCGCGCTCACGAGCCAGCCGGTCAGCGAGCCCGTCTGCGACACCGATATGCCGCGGCCCTTCAAATCGGCGATTGTGTCGATGCCGCTCTTGGTGCCGACGGTGATGGTAAGCTCCATCGGCGCCCCAGCCGCGGCTCCGACCGCCATGATGGGCGCGCCTTTCACGATGTTGGCCATGTCCGGGCCGCTGCCCAGGCCCATGTCGACGGCATTGGAAATGAGCCCCTGCGCCAGCCGGGGCGCGCCGCCGAAATCGACGATTTCGACGTCGACCCCATTCTTTTTGAAGATTCCGGTCTCGACTCCGACATTGAGCGGCGTGAAGCCGAAAGCTTGCGGCACGGATTTCCCGACCTTGAGCGCCTCGTCGGCCGCCGCCAGTGACAGCCAAGGCGCATGTGACGCGACGAGAATCACGGCTACGAGCGCGGCTCGCGCTGAAACAGGGCAATGGCAATGAAGCGTCACGCTCTCCCTCCACCGGTTTGCGACAGCCTGCTCTTATCAGCTTGCCGCGATGGCCGCCAGCGCCGCTTGCCGCGCGAAGCGAAGGTCGCTAGCTTCCGGAAATCGGCGGGAAAAGCCGCATCGCGCTCAGCAAATTCGTTGAGCCATATCAAGGAGCGAGCCGCCGCTCTGGGCCATGTAATGGACGATGGAAGAGGTAGGGCTTCTTAGAAAGCTTGGACGATCCGCGCGATCTTCGCCGCGAGGCGAGGCGCCACCGCCGGCTCCGGGCGGCGCGGTCCCGCCGGGCAGCGCACCATGAGACGGCTATGGGCCGTCGGAATTGCGGCCATCGTGGTCACAGCTCTTGGCATCTTTGCATGGGAATCGCCCGCGACCTGGCGGGCCTGGCTCGGCCTTTCGAAACCGCCGGCTACGCTGTTGGTATCGGGGAACATCGAGGCCCATGAAAGCGTGCTCGGCTTCCAGACGGTGCAGGCGCGCATCGTGACGCTGCCCTTCGACGAAGGCGCATGGGTCAAAGCGGGCACATTGATCGCGCGCGTCGATGATGCCGATTACAGCCAGCAGGTGGCGATCGCGGAAGCGGCGTTGGAAGTGCAGCAGCGGCAACTGGCCACCGCAGAGGAAAATCTCTCAGCCGCCGAGAAGACCGTGGTCAGCGACCAAGCGGATCTGGCGCTGAAGAAAATCGACAATGACCGCGACGAGGCATTGTTCCGCTCCCACGTCGGCACCGCGCAGCAGCGCGACCAGGCAGCCGCCGCCCTCAAGGAATCGCAGGCGGTCCTCGATCGCGACCAGGCGCTCCAGCTTGTCGCCGCGCGCAACATCGACCTCGCCAAGGCCAATATCCACAGTGCCGAGCAGTCGGTGGCAATGACGAAGCTCGTTCTCGGCTATACCACGCTCGTCGCGCCCTTCGACGGCGTCATCCTCGTCCGGCAAGCGGAGCTGGGCGAGATCGCGGCGCCGGGCACGGCGGTTGTGACCTTGGCCGATCTCGACCATGTGTGGCTGCGCGCCTATATCAATGAGACCGATATCAGCCGCGTGCGTCTTGGTGCCAAGGTCGCGGTCACGACCGACACCTATCCCGGCAAGATCTATCCGGGCGTGATCTCCTTCATCTCGTCGAGCGCCGAGTTCACGCCCAAGACCGTGGAGACCCATGCCGAGCGCGTGACGCTCGTCTACCGTATCAAGATCGACATCGATAATCCGTCGCATGAGCTCGTGCCGGGCATGCCGGCGGATGCCGCGATTGAGCTGGCCCCGCCGTGACCGCGGAAGCCGACGTTCGAATCAATGTCGTCGCTCTATGCAAGCGCTTTGCCGGCATCTTCGCGGTAGAAGACCTCACCTTCGCGGTGTCGCTCGGCGAAATCTTCGGCTTGGTCGGCCCTGATGGTGCCGGCAAGACCACAGTGATGCGCATGCTCGCGGGGGTCATGCAGCCTGATAGCGGGGGAATCGTCATCGACGATGTCGACGTGGTCGCGGATCCCGAGAACGCCAAGCAGCATCTGAGCTACATGCCGCAGCGTTTCGGGCTCTATGAGGATCTGACGGTCGACGAGAATATCCGCTTCTATGCCGATCTGTTCGGGATTTCGCGCAGCCTGCGCGCCGAGCGCGTCGAACCGCTGCTAGCCGCCTCCAATTTGGGTCCGTTCCGCCGTCGGCTCGCCGGGCAGCTCTCGGGCGGGATGAAGCAGAAGCTCGGCCTCATTTGCGCGCTGATTCACACGCCGAGGATTCTCCTCCTCGATGAGCCGACGACCGGCGTCGATCCCGTCTCGCGGCGGGATTTCTGGCGGATTCTCTACTCCTTGCGCGAAAGCGGCGTGACGATCCTGATCTCGACCGCCTATCTGGACGAGGCCGAGCGGTGCACGCGCCTCGGTCTTCTCCACCACGGCCGCCTCAAATATTGTGACACGCCGCAGCGGCTCAAACAGCTTATGCCGGGTGCGCTTATCACCATTGCCTCGCCGCAAGCGCGCGCGGTCCGCAAGGCGATCACGGCGCTCGACGGCGTGACCGGCGTGCTGCTCGTGGGCGACGGCGTGCGCGTCGTGGTGGACGACGCTGAACGTCGCATGCCCGAGCTGCGCCAGACGCTGACGGCCGCGGGCATTCCCTTCGTCGAGATCGCGCGCGCCGAGCCCAGGATCGAGGACGTCTTCGTCGCTCTCCTCAAGGAACAGGGGCAGGCTGCATGATCGAGGCGCCCGAGGCCCCGATCATTGCCGAAGGAACTCGTCAAGCGCTTCGGCGCCTTCGTCGCCGTCGATCATGTGAGCTTCCGCATCGCGCGCGGCGAAATCGTCGGCTTCCTTGGGCCGAATGGCGCCGGCAAGTCGACGATCATCCGCATGCTGTGCGGCTTGCTGCACCCCACCGAGGGCAGGGCCTTTGTCGCCGGGATCGATGTCGAACGCGACCCCGAGGGGGTGCGCGAGCACATCGGCTACATGTCGCAGAAATTCTCCCTCTACAACGATCTCACGGCCATGGAGAACCTGCGCTTCTTCGCGGGTATCTACCGGGTGCCGCGCGCGGTGCTCGCCGAGCGCATCCGGTTTGCGGTCGAGATGGCCGGATTGACAGGCCGCGAAAATTCGCTGGTGTCGACCCTTGCCGGCGGATGGAAACAGCGCTTGGCGCTTGGCTGCGCCATCCTGCACCGACCGCCGATCGTGTTCCTTGATGAGCCGACGTCGGGGGTCGATCCCGAGTCGCGCCGCCGCTTTTGGGACCTCATCCATTCGCTTTCAGCCGATGGCGTCACGGTGCTGGTATCGACGCACTACATGGACGAGGCTGAATATTGCAACCGCGTCGCGCTCATCGATCGCGGCCGATTGATCGAGATGGCGAGTCCGAGCGCTCTTAAGCAGCGCAAGCTCGGCGGAGATCTCCTCGTCGTGGATTGCAGCGAAATAGGCTCCGCGATGGCGGCCCTTGACGATGCGCCCGGCGTTCACGACGTCGCCGCATTTGGCAATTCCATCCACGTCCTGGTGGAGGCCGCGGCGCCCGCGCTCAAGGCGTTGCCCGACTACCTCGCTCAGCGCGGTATTGCGATCACGCGCATCGAGCCAATCGAGCCGACCATCGAGGATATTTTCGTGCAAATGGTCGCTGCCGAGTCCGCGTCCGGGGATGTCCGCCCATGAGCTTGCGGCGTCTCCGGGCAATCGCCGTCAAGGAGGTGCTCCAGATCTGGCGCGATCCGTTCAGCCTGCTGATCGCGCTTCTGATGCCGTTCATGCAGATGACGTTGATCGGATATGGCATGAACTTGGACATCAAGCACCTGCCCGTGTGCGTTTTTGACCGCGAGGCGAGCCAGAACAGCCAGGCACTCCTGAAGCGCTTCCAAGCGTCGGAGTATTTCTCGATCGTCGCCGGCTTTGACAACTACGCGGATGTGACTCGCGCGCTCGATCGCGGCCAATGCCGACTTGCCGTGGCCGTTCCGCCGGATTTTACCGAGCGCCTTAGCGATACGGGGACGAGTCCAGTACAGATTCTCGTGGATGGGACCGACACCAACACGGCCAATATCGCGATCGGTTATGCCGAGGCGGTAGTGTCTGGCTTCTCGAGCGACGTGCAGGTCGAGGCGGCGGCCATGACGGGTAGCTCGATCGATCGCCTCCAACCGGTCGCCGTAGAGTCGCGTACCTGGTTCAACGAGGACCTTGAAAGCCGGAATTTCATCATCCCCGGGGTGGTTGCGATGGTCATGGCTCTGGTGGGCGCCGAGCTGACCTCGCTCACCATCGCCCGCGAATGGGAGCGGGGCACGATGGAGCTTCTGGTGTCGACGCCGGTGACGCCGATGGAGGTGATGTTGGGCAAGCTGCTGCCCTATTTCGGCATCGGTCTGCTCGATGCGGCTTTCTGCCTGGCCTATGCCATCTTCTGGTTCGGCGTGCCGTTTCGCGGCACCCTGGCAACCCTCTTCTTCACCACCTCTCTCTTTCTCGTGGTGGTGCTCGGCATCGGCTATCTGATCTCGACCGCGATCCGCACCCAGGTTGGCGCGGCGCAAATTGGCCTGCTTGTGACGCTCCTGCCGACGTCGCTGCTGTCGGGTATGGCGTTTCCCATCGACCAGATGCCGCCGCTGGTACAAGGGGTCACCTATCTCGTCTTCGCGCGCTATTACGTCACGATCCTCAAGGCGCTGTTCTTGAAAGGATCGGGCTTCCTCGATCTCATTGGGCCGATCCTCGCCATGGTCGTCTATGCGGCCATCGTCGGCTTCCTCGCCGCGCGCGTTTTCCACAAGCGGTTGGATTGACCGGCCATGCTCGACCGCATCTGGCCGTTCCTCATCAAGGAGTTCCTCGAGCTCAAACGCGACAAGTGGGCCCGGTTCCGTCTCATCGTTCCCCCCATAATCCAAATGCTGATCTTCGGCTATGCCGCGACCTTCGAGGTCTATCACGTTCCGACGATCGTCCTCGATCGCGACCAGTCGCAGGAAAGTCGCGACCTGATCTCGCGTTTTAGCTTCAGCGATCGGTTCCACATCGTGCGCGTTGCCCAGACCGACGCCGAAATAGAGAACGCAATCAACCGAAGCGACGCGGCGTTGGCGATCGTCGTACATGCCGGCTTCGCCCAGCTGCTGCGCAAGGGGCAGGGCGCACCTCTTCAGGTGATCGTCGATGGCACCAATTCGAACACGGCGCTCATCGCCCTCGGCTACCTCAATCAGGTCGTCGCCGGTTATTCGGAGGACTACACATCCGATCTCGTCCGCCGGGGCCTGGGCGGGCCCAACGCCAAGACGGTCCAAGTCACGGTCGAGCCGCGGCCCTGGTACAATCCCGATCTCAACGGCCGTTGGTTCTTCGTGCCGGGCGTCGTCGGCTCGCTGACCTTGGTGCTGGTCGCGAGCCTGACCGCCATGGCGATCGTGCGCGAGCGCGAAGCGGGTACGCTCGAGCAGATCATGGTGACGCCGATCCGGCCCGCTGAATACATCCTCGGCAAGACGGTACCTTTCTTCCTCATCGGCCTCGCCGAAGTGGCGCTGGTCGCGCTCTTCGGGGTCTTATGGTTCCAGGTCCCGTTCGTGGGCAACCCCCTGGTGCTGCTGCTCGGAACCTGCCTTTTTCTGCTGAGCACGCTCGGTCTTGGCCTGCTCATGTCTACGCTCGCGAAAACCCAGCAGCAGGCCTTGGCCTCGAACTTCTTCTTCCTCAATCCAATGTTCCTGTTGTCCGGCTTCGCCTTTCCCATCACCAGCATGCCGGAACCCTTGCAGTGGCTCTCCTATCTCAATCCGCTGCGCTACTTCCTGGTGGTCATCCGCGCGACCTTTCTCAAAGGCGTGGGCCTCGATGCCTTGTGGCCCGACATGGTAGGCATGGCCGCGCTCGGCGTTGGCCTCCTCACGATCAGTATCCTGCGCTTCAGGAAGTCGCTCGATTAGCCAAGGGCGGCGTGGACGGTTCCGCGCCCTTTGCCGTGCCCTCCCGCCAAGACGAGCCCCCTCGGTTTCCTTCCGCTTGCCGCGGGTAACGAATGCCGCTAATTTCGCGACAGCGGTGGCAAAAGCCGCGACGGGCCTCGTTAAAAAGCCCCGGGGGGAACGCTCAGGAGGGAATCATGCCGACAGCCATGGCTAATGCTCCGCTTTCGGATTCGGCGCATAGCGCCGAATTGCGCCGCGCGGTCATCGCGGCGACGGTCGGCACCACGATCGAGTGGTACGACTTTTTCATCTACGGCACCGTCACCGGTCTCGTCTTCGCCAAGCTTTACTTTCCCAACTCCGACCCCTTGGTCGGAACCCTCAACGCCTTCGGCATATACGCAGTGGGCTTCCTCGCGCGGCCGATTGGCGCCGCGATCTTCGGCCATTACGGCGACCGCATCGGGCGCAAATCGACGCTGATCATGACCCTCATGCTCATGGGCACCGCGACCTTCCTCATCGCGTTCGTGCCGGGCTATGATTCCATCGGGATTTGGGGTGCCGTCATCCTGACCGCGCTGCGCTTTTTCCAGGGCCTCGGCGTCGGCGGCGAATGGGGCGGCTCGGTGCTCATTTCGATGGAATGGGCGCGGCATAGCGGCCAGCGCGGGCTCGTCGCGTCCTGGCCGCAATTCGGCGTGCCGGCGGGGCTTTTTCTCGCCAATCTCGCCGTGCTCGGCTTCAGCCAGATGTCGGGGGATGCGTTCATCACCTGGGGATGGCGCATCCCCTTCATCCTCAGCATCGTGCTCGTCGGAATCGGACTGTGGATCAGGCTGGGCATCACCGAGACGCCGCTGTTCCGCCGGCTCGTCGCCGAAAACCGGATCGAGCGCGCGCCTTTCCTCGAGGTCGTCAAGCGCTACCCGAAGGAAATCTGCTTGAGCGCGCTGGCCCGCATGTCGGAACAGGCGCCGTTCTATATCTTCACCGCCTTCATCTTCGCCTACGGTACGACGACACTGCACGCCTCGCGGGACTTCCTCCTGCTCGCCGTGCTCGTCGCCTCCTGCCTGTCCTTCGTTACCATTCCGCTGTCGGGCCATATCTCGGACGTCATCGGGCGCAAAAAGATGTATCTCATCGGTGCGGCCACCATGGGCGTGTTCGGGTTCGTCTATTTCGGAATGCTCGACACCATGTCGTCGACGATGATCTTCCTTGCAATCCTGCTCTCTCTCATCCCGCACGACATGCAGTACGGGCCGCAGGCTGCGTTGATCGCGGAAAACTTCACCGGGAGGCTTCGCTATAGCGGCGCCTCGATGGGCTATCAGCTTGCCTCGGTCATCGCCGGCGGCCCCGCCCCACTCATCGCGACATGGCTCTTCGCTACTTACCATTCGGGCACGGTCATCGCGGTCTACATCCTCCTCAACGCGGTCGTCACCATCATCGCGACCGCAATGCTCAAGGACTACACCGGCAAGGACATCAGCCAGGAATACGATCGCTGACGCCGCGCGCCGGGCTTTCCGGCGCTTGACGCCGCGTCCGCGCCCCGTGTTGACTGAGGCATGGGGCGTGGATGGCAGTTCTGGATCGACCGCGGCGGCACTTTCACCGACGTGGTAGCGCGCGCGCCCGACGGCAAGCTCATCGCCAGAAAGCTGCTCTCGGAAAATCCCAGGCACCATGACGACGCGGCGGTCGCTGGCATTCGAGAGATCTTGAATCTCGCGCCGGGCGCGATGCTCCCGGCTGACGCCATCGATGCCGTGAAGATGGGAACGACGGTCGCCACCAACGCGCTGTTAGAGCGGACGGGCGAGCGCACCGTCCTCGTTACGACCGCGGGGTTCGGCGACGCGCTACGCATCGGCTATCAGAACCGGCCCAAGCTGTTCGCGCGCCACATCGTGCTGCCCGAGCCGGTCTACGAGCGCATGGTCGAGGTAACAGAGCGCGTCTCGGCTGCGGGTGAGGTGCTAATCGCGCTCGATCTCGACGCCGCGCGGCATGGTCTCCGAGCGGCCTTCGCTTCGGGCATCCGGGCGGCCGCGATCGTGTTCATGCATGGCTACCGGTATCCCGAGCACGAGCGGCGCGTCGCCGCGCTGGCGCGCGAGCTGGGCTTCACCCAGGTCTCGGCGAGCCATCTCGTGAGCCCGTTGATGAAGCTCGTCAGTCGCGGCGACACGACCGTTGTCGATGCCTATCTCTCGCCGATCCTGCGACGTCATGTCGACGGGCTCGCGCGGCAGTTGGGCGAGGCGCGGCTGATGTTCATGCAGTCGAACGGCGGCCTCGCGGATGCGCGGAAATTTGCCGGCAAGGACGCGATCTTGTCCGGACCGGCCGGCGGGATCGTCGGCGCGGCGAGAGCCGCCGAGCGCGGCGGCCTTGCCAAGATCATCGCCTTTGACATGGGTGGCACCTCGACCGACGTGTCGCATTACGCCGGCGAATTCGAGCGCAGCTTCGAGACGCTGATCGCGGGCGTACGCATGCGCGCGCCGATGATGCACATCAACACCGTGGCGGCGGGCGGCGGCTCCATCTGCTCTTTCGACGGCGCGCGCTATCGCGTCGGGCCGAAATCCGCCGGCGCACGGCCTGGCCCGGCCTGCTATCGCGCCGGCGGGCCGCTTACCGTCACCGATTGCAATCTCATGCTCGGCAAGTTGCAGCCACAATTCTTTCCGGCCTTGTTCGGGCCCTCGGGCGATGCTCCGCTCGACCGCGAGGCGGTCGAGGAAAAATTCGCCGCGCTCAGCGACGAGATCGCCGCCAAGACCGGCAATCGACGCAGTCCTCGGGAGGTCGCCGAAGGCTTTCTGACCGTCGCCGTCGAGAGCATGGCCAATGCGATCAAGCAGATCTCGATCGAGCGAGGCCACGACGTGACCGAGTACGCGCTGTGTTGCTTCGGCGGCGCCGGCGGGCAACATGCGTGCCTGGTGGCCGATGCGCTCGGCATGACGCGCGTTTTCATTCACCCGCTCGCCGGCGTGCTCTCCGCCTACGGCATGGGACTCGCCGATTTGCGATCGGTCAAGGAGCAGGCGGTGGAGGCGCCGCTGAGCCGTGAGATTTTGCCCGAGCTCGAGCGCGCGCTCGATCGTCTCGGCGGCGCAGGCAAAGCCGAGATGCTGGCGCAAGGCGTGGCACCCGAGCGCATCGCGCTGCTTCGGAAGGCGCATGTCAAATACGAGGGCACCAACGCGGCGCTCGTCGTGGAGTACGGCGACCTCGCCGCGATCGCCGCGAATTTTGCTGCCGCGCATCGGCAGCGCTTCGGCTTCGTCATGCCGGACAAGAAGCTGGTCGTCGAGGCGGTCTCGGCCGAAATCGTTGGAGTGACCGATGTCGCCGAGGACGAAGTCCACGCGTTGAACCCGGGCGCGGCGAAGCCCATTGCCGCCGTGTCGCTTTTCACCGGCGGGGCGGAGCATCGTGCGCCGGTCTACGACCGCGATGCGATGCTGCCGGGCGAATTCGTCTTTGGCCCGGCCATCCTCCGGGAAGCCACGGCGACGACGATCGTCGAGCCGGGCTGGCGCGCGCTCGTTGACGAGCGGCGCAATCTCGTGATGGAGCGCGTGGCGCCGCTGCCGCGCCGCGTCGACATCGGCACCGGGGCCGACCCGGTGATGCTCGAAGTGTTCAACAATCTTTTCGTGGCGATCGCCGAGCAGATGGGCGTCGCGCTGCGGAAGCACGGCCCATTCGGTCAACATCAAAGAGCGGCTCGATTTTTCTTGCGCCTTGTTCGATCGCGAGGGGCGGCTCGTCGCCAATGCGCCCCACATCCCGGTGCATCTCGGCTCGATGGGCGAGAGCGTGCGCACGATCATCCGCGCGCATGGGGCAGGCGGCGCGGCGCGGCCGATGAAGCGCGGCGACGTCTATGTGCTGAACGCGCCCTATCATGGCGGCACGCACCTTCCCGACATAACCGTTATCACGCCGGTTTTCGCCGAGGACGATCGCGCGCCTGCCTCGTCGCCGATGTTCTATGTCGCCTCGCGCGGACACCACGCCGATATCGGCGGCATCACGCCCGGCTCGATGCCGCCATCGAGCCGAACGATCGAGGAAGAAGGCGTGCTGATCGACGATTTCTTGCTCGTCGAGGAAGGCCGATTCCACGAGGCGGAAGCCTTGGCGTTGCTCGCGGCCGGCGCCTATCCGGCGCGCAATCCGGCGCAGAACATCGCCGACCTCAAGGCGCAGATCGCGGCTAGCGAGAAGGGTGTTCGCGAGTTGCACCGCCTGGTGCGGCATTTCGGGCCGGAGGTGGTCGCGGCCTATATGCGCCACGTCGAGGACAACGCCGAGGAAGCGGTGCGGTGTTTGCTCGCGCGCATCGAGGGCGGCAGTTTCGAGATGACCATGGATGACGGCGCGCGGATTTGCGTCCGCGTCGATGTCGATCGCGCTCGGCGGCGCGCCACCATCGACTTCACCGGCACAAGCTCGCAGCGGCCCAGCAATTTCAATGCCCCCGCCGCGATCTCGATGGCGGCGGTGCTTTATGTCTTTCGCACGCTGGTCGATGACGAGATTCCCCTCAACGACGGCTGCTTCAAGCCGCTCGATATCGTCGTTCCGCCGGGCTCGATGCTCGACCCGCGCTATCCGGCCGCCGTGGTGGCGGGCAATGTCGAGACCTCGCAATGGGTGACCGACGCGCTCTACGGTGCCTTGGGCGCGATGGCGGCGGCGCAAGGCACGATGAATAATTTCACCTTCGGAGATGAGCGTCACCAATATTACGAAACGCTCTGCGGCGGCTCGGGCGCGGGGCCGGGGTTCGATGGGACATCGGCCGTACAGACGCACATGACCAACACCCGCCTTACCGACCCCGAAATGCTCGAATGGCGTTTCCCGGTGCTGGTGGAGGGCTTCGCTATCCGGCAGGGCTCGGGCGGCACCGGGCGGTGGCGGGGTGGCGACGGCGTGACGCGGCGCGTGCGCTTTTTGGCAGAGATGACCGCCGGCATCCTGGCGACGCATCGCAGCGTGCCGCCCTCTGGGCTCGCCGGCGGCTCGCCGGGCGCTGCGGCGCGCAACTGGATCGAGCGCGCGGATGGCACACGCGAGGAATTCGGCGGCACGCATGTCGCTCGTATGAATCCGGGTGATGTCTTCGTGATCGAGACGCCAGGCGGCGGCGGCTATGGCAAGGCTTGAAGGAGGCGGGAGTGACCGACGAGGATGCGATTGCGGCACCGCTGGAGCGCGCCCGGTCGCTCGCCGCGAAAGGCGAGGACGAGGCGGCGAAATCCGCCTATCTCGAAGTGCTGGGGCGCGATCCGACTCACTTTACGGCGCTCAACAATCTCGGGACTCTAGCCTATGCGAGCGGCCACCGCTCGGCCGCGCGGACCGCCTATGCCCAAGCGGTGCGATGCCATCCCGGCAATCCGATGGGACGCGTCAACCTCGCCAATCTCCTCTATGAGAATGGCGAGCTCGAACCGGCGCGGGCGCATTTCGAGGCTGCGCTTGCCGCCGCTCCCGACTTCGCCGAGGCGCATCAAGGGATGGCGCGCCTCCTCGCCGCGCTGGGCGAGACAGCGGCCGCCGCGCCGCATTTGCAGAAGGGCTTCGCCGGCCACGCCATCGTGACCCAGCCCTATCGCGGCACGGTGCCGCCGCTGGAGGTGCTGCTTCTGGTTTCGGCCTTGGGCGGCAACGTCCCGACAAGGGTGCTGCTCGACGACCGAGTCTTCGCGGTCTCGGCGCTGTTCACGGAATTTTACCAGCCTGAATTGCCCTTGCCGCCCCATGCGTTGGTGATGAACGCGATCGGCGATGCGGATCTGTGCGGCGCGGCGCTCGAGGCGGCGGATGAGGTGCTGAAGCGCTCTACCGCGCCAGTGGTGAACAAGCCGGCATCGGTGCGCGCGACCGGGCGGGCCGCCAACGCCGAGCGGCTCGCCGATGTGCCTGGGGTTACGGCGCCCTTGGTCGTGTCCGTGCCGCGTGCCGCGGTTGTCAATTCGGAAGCGGTTCGGCGAGTCGGGTTTCCGCTGCTGTTGCGCGCGCCCGGGTTTCACACCGGGCGGTATTTCCTGCGCGTCGAGCGCGAAGCCGAGTTGGGGCTGGCGGTGGCTCAGCTTCCGGGCGACGAGCTTCTGGCGATCCAATATCTCGACGCGCGCGGGGGCGATGGGATGGCACGCAAATATCGCGCGATGATGGTGGATGGCGCCCACTATCCGCTCCATCTCGCGATCGCGCCGGACTGGAAGGTGCACTATTTCACCGCGGATATGGCGGCAAATACGCTCCATCGCGACGAGGAGCGGAAGTTCCTCGACGACATGCCCGGGGTGTTGGGCCCGCGCGCGATGGCGGCGCTCGCGGGGATTGGCGCCATACTTGGCCTCGATTATGCCGGAGTCGATTTCGGCTTGGCGCTGGATGGCTCGGTGCTGCTGTTCGAGGCCAATGCGACGATGGTGATCAATCCGCCCGAGCCCGATGCCCGATGGGACTATCGCCGCGCCGCGGTCGCGCGTGTGCAGAGCGCGGTGAAGCGAATGCTGCTGGCGCGCGCCAGACGCTCGCTGTGAAGTCTCAATAGGCTGTCGATCCGCATCGGACCGAGGAAGCTGGAGTTGCTGAAGCTTCCGGAGATCCCATGCCTTAGCACGCTTGCGAACGCCTCGGCCTCCGGCACATCCGAACCAGACCCTGCACGCCAAGGACCAACGGAAAGGCCGAGCGCTTCATCCAGACCGCGTACGAGAGTGGGCTTACGCCAAAGCCTATGAGCGATCCGATCAGCGCGGCGCCGAACTGCCCTTCTGGATGCACCGCTGCAACCGGCATCGACCTCATGGCAGTATAAGATCGATGCCGCCCATCAGCAGACTCGGCCTGACCGGAAACAACCTATTGAGGCTCCACAGCTAGACCGGCTATCCGCGCGCCCGACGGACCGTATAGCAGCAGAGCTGTTACCACCTCCGGCGCGGTCGGCTTCAATGCTCGGGGAAAGAAAATTTCCGCGCCAAAGCTTGCCCGCGCGTGTTACCGTCCCTGACAAACCGGGGGAGCAACTTCCGTGCTGCGCATCATCGACACGCATCACCACATTTATCCGCCGCGCTATGTCGCGCAAAACCTGCAGCGCCTGCTCGATGACGCGACGCTGCTGCCGGCTTCGGCCTATCAAAGCTGGACGCCTAGCCTTGCGCTCGAGCACATGGACAAGGCCGAGATAGCCAGCGCGGTCACCTCGATCACCAGCCCCGGCATCTGGTTCGAGGGCGACGACGGGGCACGCGCCCGCGCCCGCGACTGCAACGAATTTGGCGCGCAGATGATGCGCGATTTTCCCGGTCGCTTCGGCATGTTCGCGGCCATTCCGGTGCCCGATATCGACGGCAGCCTCGCGGAGATCGCCTATGCCCTCGACGTGGCTCAAGCACGACGGCATCGGCGTCCTCACGAGCTATGCCGGCAAGCTTCTGGGCGATCCCGCGTTTGATCCAGTGTTCGACGAGCTTCATCGCCGCAAGGCCAAGGTATTCGTCCATCCGACCATGTCCTGCTGCGGCAATATCTTTCCCGGCGTCTCCGGCCCGACCATCGAGTTCCCGACCGATACCGCCCGCGCCATCGCGAGCCTCCTGTTGCGCGGTACCTTCGCGCGCTGCTCCGATATCACCTTCATCTTCTCGCATGGCGGCGGAACCCTGCCGTCGATCGTGCAGCGCGTGGTCGGAAGCGTGCGCCACATGACGCCCGAAGAGCGCGCGATCAGGGTCCCGAAAGGCACCGATCATGAATTGCAGCGGCAGTATTACGACGTCGCGAGCGTCGCGTTGAATCCCGCCGGCATGGCGGCCGTGCTCAAGCTTTTTCCTGCGAGCCAAATAACCTATGGTTCCGACGCGCCCTTCGGCTCGACGACGCAGATCGCGCAAGCGCTGACGAAGCTCGATCTCACGTCCGAGGTGCTGAGCGGCATCCGGCGCCAAAACGCCCTGCGCCTCTTCCCGCGCTTCGCTTGAACCAAGCGTTCCGCATCCACCAATTCGATTGATCACGGGCGGATGCCCGAACTTTAAGGAGGAGCGGGAGGATTCTTGGAACGTTGCTCGCAAATGCTAGCAGCAGGTAAATGTTGGATGCGGAAGCCGCATGGCGGCGCCCGGCACCAACCCGACCAACGCTTTTGCCGACGATGAGGCCGGTATCGGGCGCAGTGCTTACCTTTGCGAGGGGTGGCCGAAGCGAGATCGGAGTGCGATGAGTTGCTTTACCGGGCAGACGAAGGTCCAACGCGTGACGTCGATAATTGACAGGAGGAAAACGATGATCCGTTCTTACACGCTCACCGCAGCGATATGTCTCGCATCTTTCGCCGCCACCAGCGCCCGCGCAGCCAATTCTCTGCCAACCGAGACCCATAAAGTCCTGACGGCCGATCTTGCCGTGGAGGCGGCCCAGGCGGCCATCGCTTCGTGCAAAGCACAAGGCTGGAACGTCTCGGTCACTGTCGCCGACCGTAGCGGCTTGCCCAAGCTCGTGCTCATTGGCGATGGCGCGGGGGGCGTGAGCCGCGAGGTCACCCGACGCAAGGCCTACACTTCGGCCTTACTCGGGATTTCGACGGGAGAATTCGCAAAGCGCCTAGCCAACCCGAGCGCCTTCAATCCCATGGCCTACGATCCGCAAATGACCTCGGGACCCGGTGGCGTGCCAATCAAGGTCGGTAATGAAACCATCGGCGCGATCGCTGCCGCCGGTGCACCTGGCGGCGACAAGGACGAGTCTTGTGCCCTCGCTGGCCTTGCCAAGATCAGCGATCAGCTGAAATAGCCTTTCCCGAGCATAAGAGCGTCGATCAAGCTACGGCGCGATCAGGCTCGCCAGATCGGGATTGCCCTTGATGAGACCCTGCTCGCGGGATGCTTTGATCCAGAAGTCGAAACCCTCGGGCTTCACGCGAGTATCAAGACCATCCGGAATCGCGAGGGTCGCCGCCGCTGCCGCTGGAAGCTTCGTGTACTTGGCCATCGTTGCGCGGACCACCTCGGCATGCCCCGCATCGTAAATGAATGATCTCGCCTCACCGAGCGCGGCTCGAAATGATTTGACCGGCTCGGCATTTTGCTTCGCCCAGGACCTGGTGAAGGCATAGACGAGCGTGATCGCGCCGGGCGGCACGACCGAATCCACGTCCCCGATGTCGTACCCGTCCTTACCGTCGAGGATCCCGCGATCATGCGATTGGAATCGGACGAGATCGCGGGCCTCATCATTAGTGGTGGCGTTGAAGAGCAATCGAGGCAGCGCCTCCGGTCGGCCGCTGGCCAAAAAGGGACAAGCTTCGTCGAAGGCGCGTTGCGCGGCAACCAGCCTGAAGCTTACGTCCGAGATGAACTCCTGCCTGCGTTGCAACGTCCGATGAAGTAGCGTCTCGCCTTTTTGCTCGGTCTCACGGCGATGGAGTCCCCTTTCTAGCGCCCTCGAATGGGGAGGAGACCTAGGCGTTTCAATCGACGGTATA
Organism: uncultured Alphaproteobacteria bacterium; assembly: GCA_963803265.1. Lineage (GTDB taxonomy): Bacteria > Pseudomonadota > Alphaproteobacteria > ATCC43930 > CGMCC-115725 > CAIKMD01. The sequence continues at coordinate 198,332 of CAWDLZ010000015.1, forward strand.
GGAATTGATATGAACGACCCCCACAATCTCCAGCGTTTTGTTGACGCTCAAAACCCGGTCTTCGAGCAGGTCCGTGCGGAGCTTCCGACAGGGCCACAAGAGTGGGCACTGGATGTGGTTTGTCTTCCCTCAGATCGAAGGGCTAGGGCGGAGTGAAACGGCGCGCAAGTTCGCGATATCCTCGCAAGAGGAAGCCGAGGCATATTTGATGCATCCCATTCTTGGACTCCGGCTACGAGAGTGCAGTCGGCTGGTAAATCTCATCGAGGGTTTATCAGCGCGTCAGATTTTCGGATCCCCTGACGATGTGAAGTTTCACTCTTCGATGACGCTGTTCGCAACTGTCACATCGGATAATGCGGTCTTCGTAGATGCGTTGCAAAAATTCTTCGGCGGCGAACCCGATCGCTTGACCCTTCAGAAGCTTGCTTATCCCAAACGCGAATCCGATCGGAAGTAGGACTGCAAATCTTGGCGGCTTCCACCGGCAAGTAAATAAGAAAAGTCCTCCCCACGAGGCAGCGCGGGCATGATACGAAAGCCCCGACCTCGTCGCAGCGCCGAGATTAAGCTCGGCGGACGACTGGCCTTATTCGGTTGCAAGGATAGCCTCAAGAGGCAGCTTGCCCGCTCGCGCAGATACCGGGAAGCGCTTCGATGCCGATGGTGCCAATAACCGGTAGGCCCCAAGTCTTCACGACGACGAGAGATACCGGGCGATGGTAAGTGTCCACGAGATGCCAATCACCGCCCTGTCCCCGAACCAGCATGGCCTTGCACGCACGAAATTCATCGGTTAGTCCGTTATAGAGAAATTTGACGACGAGGGAGGCTGTCGTCTTTTCTGCGTCGATGTCGCCTCGTAGCATCACGGCGTCATGCCCCGGAATGCCATCGAGCAGGGCTCCTTGCTCGCTCGCGAGTTGGGCAGGGGCGAACTCTCGTATCCGCACGTTGCGTGCGATCTGTTTTCCGCTAGCAGGATCGACATCAAATCCGTGCATCTCGAAACGAATTCCGGTGATGGCCTCTCGGCTATCGACGCTCACACCAAGACACTGATAGGTTTCGTCCCTGGTATTTACAATCTTTGCAAGCTCCTGGACTGAGCTTGAAGCACTTGCGCAAGTCTCGCTCGTGAGAATCGAATCCCAGCGCGTCTCGGCGATGCTCGCGCCAGTCGTTGCCACCATCCTTAGCACGAGCAATAGAACCACTATCCCTCGGCCGGTTCTATTCCCAATGATCGAGCACTCGCTTGGACGCACTAAACGCAATACACTCTCCAAATCTCGCTCAGGCACTCAAACTGTGCGGGTCAGCGGATGCATCAGGTCCGAGCCGTGGCTGCTTGAGCGAGCCGTGGCGTACCAGCGTCGTCTTGGGCGAGTGCTACCGGTTTCACTGACGGCGGGTAAGAGGATATTGGTACCAGGGGGAGCAGAGATTTATCCTCGTCGGCTAGCCTTCCGTAGTATTCCTGCTATAGCGAAATAAATCGGTCGAAGTCAATTAGCTCGACGTAAACGTGCGAACTGCGGGCCATCGTCCTGGCATCCGGCGCGAAGCCACCTAACGAAAGAAGAATCGCGACACCGTCATCTTTCTACAATAACCCCAATCGGCCACGGAATTTCCCCGAACAATTTCCTCGGCACCGCTCCTCATCTGTTGACGACGCTGCTTCGAGATGCCTTTCACGTCGGCCGGTCCCCCGATCGGGCGTGAATATTCTTGCTTTTCCGGCCTTCCTATAAGCCAAAGGTGAGGTGCAGATGGCTACCGACACTTTGGGCGGCCCGAACTGTTCCCAAATGGCCGACTTCGCCCTCTTGCTGGTCATTTGGACGCACTCCTTCCGTCGCGATAACGCATCCGGCAAACCGAAGCTCCGCATGAGATTGGGCGGCGCCCGTGATATGGTAGATTTTCGCCCTTCAATCTTGCGCAGGTTTGATCATGCCTAAAATTGACTTTGCGCTATGGGACGCGGTAGGCGGTTACGCGGCGGCCGATCGTCCGATGGCCGATATCTACGACGAACACATCAGCCTCGCTCAGGAAATCGAGGCGGCGGGCTGGCATTCCTACTTCGTCATCGAGCATCAGAATTCTCCGATCGGCCGGATCACCGCGCCGACGGTGTTTCTGACCGCGGTGGCGCGGGCGACCAGCACCCTGCGGATCGGCGCCATGATGTGGCAATTGCCGTTCTATCACCCGATGCGCTTGGCGCAAGAAGTGGCGATGCTCGACCAGCTCTCGCGCGGGCGCGTCGAATTTGGCACCGGCATCGGCGTCCACGAGCACGAATTCATTCGCTGGAGCGTCGATTTCTATCAGCGCGCCGCGATCTCGGGCGAGGTGCTGCGGCTCGTCAAGATGGCCTGGACCCAGGACGAGGTGACGTTCGATGGCAAGTATTTCCGGTTCGACGAGGCGCTGCCACAGCCCAAGCCCTATCAGAAACCGCACCCGCCGATCTGGGCCGCGGTTCACTCCGAAGCCGCGATCGAATTTGCCGCGCGGAACAATTTTCACGTCTCGCAGAATCTAGATACCGACGCGGTCGTGGCGCGGAAGTTCGAGCTCTATCGCGATATCTGGCGCGGGTGCGGCCATGCTGGGCCGATGCCGCGGCTATTTTTGCAGCGACAGGTGCATGTTGCGGAGACCGATGCCAAAGCCCACGATGAGGCGCGGCAATTCTTAGCTTCCCGTGAGGGCGGGGCAGTTCCGGTTGGCGGCGGCCCGTTGGAGAAGACCCGGATCGGATGGGGCACGCATGCCCGCGGCATGGGGGCCGACAGCGAACGGCCCAGCGACAAGGAGCGCGGCGAGGTGATCGCAAAGGCGGCCAAGAGCTACGAGTACAATATCGAGAACGGGCTTGCTGTGGTCGGCAGTCCCGACACGGTGATCCGCGCGCTCAAGGACAGCAAGCAACGCATCGGCTACGACATCTTCTGCACCAACCACGAGATCGGGCATATGCCGCCAGAATTGGTACGCAACTCGATCCGGCTCATGGGCAAGGAAGTCGTCCCGGCGTTCAAGTAGAAAACCCGTCGTCAACGACGGAGCGAGGCTTGCAATGATGATGGATTAGAACCGCTCTCGGTAAGTGAGGTTCCGGAGCCTATTGTGTCTTTCAATCGTCATAGCGGCTTCCCGCTATTAGCGCCGGATGGCCGCCGTGTCGGCGCTTTGCGTGTGCTGGCGGGTGGGCCTTTGCCCCGCTAGATTTAGTCTCATCGGAAAACTCTTGCGGAGGAAACGAGGATGGCCGAGCTCGCCGAACCTAAGGCGCAGGACTACGCGGCCCACTTTGGCCGGGCCGAGACGCTCGACGAACTGCAGAAACTGATCGAGCCGCTCAACGTCGTCACCGGCTGGGGTCACGGCCCGCACGCGCGCTCGGCGGAGCCGAGCTCGCCCTACTTGACCTATGTCTGGCGCTACAAAGAATGCCGCGCGGCTCTCGAAGCCGCTTCGAAGCTGATCAGCTCGGAAGAGGCGGGGCGGCGCATCCTCAACTTCCGCAACCCGACGCCGGGCAACCAGCTCGGTGTGGCGCGAACACTGCTCCATGCCTATCAGCTTGTGCTTCCGGGCGAGACTGCGCCGTCGCACCGCCACACCGCGCATGCGCTTCGCGTCATTCTCGACGGCAGGAAGATGTACTCGGTCGTCAACGGCGAGAAGACCTTGATGGAGACCGGCGACGTGGTCCTGACGCCGGGCGGCATGTGGCATAGCCATGTCCATGACGGCGACGAAACCGCATGCTGGATCGACGGGCTCGACGTGCCGCTGGTCAGCGCCTTGCAAATCGCGACCTGGGAGCCGCATCCCAACCGCTACGAGGAGGTCAAGGCAGTCGTCGAGGACACGCCGATGCGCTTTTCCCACGCAGCTATCCAGCGACGGCTGGACAAAGCCACGCTCGACCCCGACGGGTATTTCGGCAAGCGCATCTGCCTCGAGGCGCCGACCATGCCGACCCTGGGCCTCACCGTGCAGCGGCTGGAGGCAGGGCAGAAGACGCGGCGCTGGCGCACCAACGCCAACACCTCATTCTGTGTCATGGGCGGCAATGGGGTTTCTTTCATCGACGGCGAGAAGATCGAATGGGGCTTCGGCGACATCTTCGTCGCGCCCACCTGGCGCTGGATCGAGCACCATATCGAGGCCGACGCGCAGATCTTTTCGATGTCCGACGAGCCGCTGCTAAAGTGGGCGCAGTACTACATGTTCCAGGGGGGTGAACGGGCGGCGGTCGCGCGGCGCATGTAATTCAATCCACAAATGTGGATCGTGTGAGAGCTAAGTTTTGCTAGGGTGAGATTAATGGTTGACCCACCGTCTTGCGTCGTGATCTCCGAAGGGAGAGGTCGCAGATTCGAATCGTGCGCGGTCCGGTAACGAGTCAAAATCCATCGCGCCGGGGAGGGCAGGGCTAATGCGAATTCAGGTCATCGGGTGTCTCGCGTTCGTCGGAGCGGCGCTGTTCGCGGTATCGCCGCGCCCATCCTTCGCCCAGGATGGGTCGCCGGAATGGGACCAAACGGTAGCGGCGGCGGAGAAGGAAGGCTCGGTCGTCATTGACACGCCGCCGGGCAATACCTTGCACGATTTTCTGCAAACGGAGTGGCCGAAATCATTTCCGAATATCTCGCTCGCGTTGAACGCGATCGACGAGGCAACTTTTATCGCGCGGGTGCGGCTCGAGCGCAGCGCTGGCAAGTACCTTTGGGACGCCGCGATGGCGGGGTCCGTGACGACATTCACGTTGAAGAACGACGGGATTACCGTGCCACTGGTTCCGGAGCTGATCCTTCCCGACGTCAAGGACCCGAAGACTTGGGGCGGTTGGGACCGCGTGTTCTTCGACAATGAGCACAAATATGTCATGGCGACCCAGTATTTCCTCAAGATGCCGTTCTACAACGCAAAGCTCTTGAGCCCCGACAAGGTGAAGGCGGAGGGCACGAAGGTTTTCCTCGACCCGACGCTCAAAGGGAAGATCATCTGGAACGATCCGCTAATGCCCGGCTCGGGCGAGACTTTCGCACTCGTCATGCGCAAGCTCCTGGGAGACGATGAACTCAAAAGTTTCGTGACCCAACAAGCCGTGTTCATCGCCAACATGATGGACCTCGTAGATAAAATGGCGCGCGGCCAGTATGCGATGTCGCTGGGCCCGAGCATGACGGCGCTGCTCCAGCGCTACAAGGACGCGGGGCTCGATTTCGACATTCGTCCACTCGGCAACATGCCGGAATACGGCGCCTATTCCAACTCCGGCGGGTCGAACCTGATTGTATTGAAGGACGCGCCTCACCCGAACGGCGTCAAAGTGTTCGTGAACTGGATGCTGTCGAAGGACATCGCGAAGCGGCTAGCCAAGGCCCAGAACCAGGATTCCATGCGCGTGGACATCCCATCGCAGCTGCCGGCGGACGAGCAGCCCGTTGCCGGAGTCAAATATATCGAGCCGCAGCGGGAGTCGTCGGTCGAAGACCTGCGCGCCTCGCACGACCTGATCCACCAAATTCGCAGCGCGAAGTAAGAGACCAGCAGAAAAAACCATGGCACATTGAAATGGCGGGCAACGCCGCCGCCGCCGCTGAAGAGTTTATCAATCGGCTGAAGCCCGACGCGATGGGTGCCGAAGAAAAGCCAGAGAAGCGCACCGATGAGTTGACGTAGGCGGCCCTAAAGGCGGGGCTCGCAGCCTAGATGTCGATGCCGCGCTCGTAATCCCATGTGCCGCTAACGAAGGTCGCGCGCGCAATCGCAACGAGGAGCCCCACAAATCCGGCAAGCGCCGTTTTCGTGTTGAATCGGTCGGCATTCGGCCGCAACGAAGCGCTCGCGTCCTTGATTTGAATTGGATCAACGGCTCGCGCATCGTCGCGAACGAAACGTTCGACGTGCGCGCGGACTTTCGATGCATGGCCGAAGTCAAATCACGGAAGCCAATCGACTGACTAGGGTCTGGACTCACAACTTGATCCAGTAGAGTGCGCCGCCGAGGGCTGTGGCGGCAAGGAAGTTTCGGGCAAGCTTGTCGTAGCGGGTGGCGATGCGGCGCCAATCCTTGGTACGGCAGAAGTAGTTCTCGATCTTGTGGCGTCGCCGATAGATGCGCTTGGGGCAAAAGGCATTCTTGAGCGCGTTGCTGCGGCTGGGGATAACGGGCAAGTCCCCTTCATCCTTGATCTCCTGACGCACGCCTTGGCTGTCATATGCCTTGTCGGCGGTGACGGCCAGCGGCGGCTTGGGCGTGTCCAGAACATCTGCGACGACTTGATTGTCGTGGACCTGTCCGCCCGTGACGACGAAGTTCAGCGGGCGGCCTTTGCCGTCGACGAGCGCGTGGATTTTCGTGGACCGGCCACCACGGCTAACGCCGATCGCCTGATTTTTCTCCCCCCTTTTGCGCCGCTGGCCGCGCGATGGGCTTTCACGATCGTGCTGTCGATCAGATAAAGACTGTCGCGCGATTTCGATGCCAGCGTGTCGAAAATCCGCTTCCAGATACCCGCGTCGCGACCAACGATTGAACCGATTGTAAGCCGTCGTGTACGGCCCGTAGCGCTCGGGCAAATCCCGCCACGGCATCCCCGTGCGCAGCACGTAGAAGATCGCGTTCATCACCCGGCGATCATCCACACGCCCGCTCTTCCGACTGCTCGGCATCAGCGGCTCAAGAAGAGCCCATTCCTCGTCGCTCAGATCAAACCGCATGATCCACCTCCAAGGACGGCGAATCACGATCCGCCTAATTTTTCAAGAAATTATGTGAGTACACGCCCTAGTATCTTTCCGATCATGCATGTCGTCTGCATGCGGCGCGCGCTTGCCGAGGAACATCCTTGGTTGCCGATGAACCTGCTGCGCGCCTTCGAGGAATTGAAGCGCAATAGCATCGAGCGCCTGAAATTTCCGGGAATGTCGCGCTATCCCCTGCCGTGGGGCAGCGAATATGCCGCCCGCTCGACCGCGATCTTCGGTGCGGATTTCTGGCCTTACGGGGTCGATTCCAACCGGCCGACGCTCGATGCGTTCACGCGCTATGCTTTCGAGCACGGCGTGGCTCGCCGCCAGCTCGACGCCGCAGAGATGTTCGCCGAGCATGCGCGGGACTTGAAGACATCCTATGGCGAGATCGGCGCCACATCGCTCGGACGGCGTTACGTCGTCTGAGCGGGTCGGCGAGGTTCGGGAAAAAATCGCTCGCGCCGATGATGAGCCGTCGCCGGATTGGCGCTCCGCGCGCTATTTTCTCAAATTAGGGCGGAACAGCACGCCGCCCTCCAAAGCCTGCCAGGCGAGCAGCGCCGGCACGCCGATCGCCAGGTCGCGGCCGCGCTTCAATAGCGACAGCGCCAGCGCGGTTTCGGGCGGCAGGCCGAACAGCGCGCCGAGCATGACATAGGCGCCTTCCTGTACGCCCACCGCGTTGGGGATGGCGAAGGCGACGCTGCGGATCGCGTAGAGCAGGCTCTCGATCGTGAGGATCGCCGCGACGCCGAGATCGACGCCCATCAGGTGAAGCGCGAGCCAGGCTTCGAAGGCGCTCGCGATCCAGGCGGCGAGGTGCAGCGCGAAGCCGGCGGCGAGGCTAGGGCGACCCGCGTAAATGGTATCGAGCGCCCGCTGTATCGGCTGCGCACGGGCGGCGGCATCGGGCAGCCAGCGCGACGCCATGCGCTGGCTCAGCGTCTCGAGCATGGCCGCGCCGCGCCGCTGCACCAGGACGAAACCGAGAACGCCGACGATGCCTAGCGCCAGCCCTAAGGCGATGGGATAGATGAGTTCCGCCTCCGGGTGAAGCCGCGCGAGCAGGGCGAGGCCGAGCGCGGTATAACCGAGCTGAGCCATGACCTCGACCGTGACGTCGGCCACGGTCGAGGCAAAGGCGAGCGTCATCGGCACGTCGAACAACGATGCCGCCCGCGCGCCCATGATGAAGCCGCCGATCTGCGACAACGGCAGAACCTCGGAGCCCGAATCGCGCACGATCCGGCCCCACACATAGGCGCGCAAGCGCCCGGCCGGCGGCGGCATAATGACCCACCAAGCGAGGCCAAGCACCGCAATCAGGGCGAGATGGTAGGCCGTGATCGCCAGGAACCCACCCCAGCCTATGGCGCCGAGCGCGCTCAAGACGGCGCCGAAGCCGAAATAGCCGACGATCGCGGTCCCTAAAACGAGCCCCGCGATCGCCGCGAGGATGGAGGCGAGCTTCATTCCGGCGTATTACGCGCGCCGTGCCGGCGCTGGCATCACGCCGGCTCGTCCGCGCGGCGGCGGCGGAAGTTCCACAGCCTGAGGCTCGTCAGCGCGACATCGGCGAGCGCGGGAAGGAAGCTCGGGCGCAGCAATTCGGCATCGAATTCCTTCATCCGCCGCGCATTCTCGCCGTAGCAATCCTCGAGGAAGCGGCGGAAGGTGAAGCCGTCGAGGAACATGCTCGCCTGGGTGGCGGAGAAATTCTTGCCGTCATTCACTTGGGCGCCGCGGCGCGCGGTGCCGACGAGCCGCTTCAGCGCGCGGGCGTAAAAACGCAATGAGGCGGCGGCGCGCCACCACATCCGACCGCGCCGCCGCTGCACCTGGCGATAAGCCATCCAATTGACGAAGAACACAATGTGCCGCGTCTCCTCGTACATCAGCCGGTCGAAGATCCGGAACATCGATTCCGGTAGAAAGCCCGATTGCTGCGCGATCTTGAAGACGCCGAAGCCGAGAAACGAATCGACGCATTCGCCGTAGCCGAAATCCTTGAACGCGGTCTCGATATCGGCGGGAAGCGCATCGAGCGGCGTCTCCACGGCGTCGATCCGGTAGCGCCGGATCATCTCGCGGATCAATTCGGCGTGCCGCGCTTCCTCGAAGCCCTGAAGCTCCACCGCCGCTTTGAGGACCGGGTCCTCGATCGTCGCCGTGAAGGCGTTGACGATGGCGCCGGCGCGCTGCTCGGTGTGCAGCACCTCCTGCCAGAACGGCACCGAGCGCAGTCTTGCTAAGGCCTCCTCGTCAAGCTCGGGCCACGGCAGCGTCGCGGGATCGTAGTCCTGGTAGGTATCGTGGAAATGCTTGCAGAACATGTTCTTGTGCGCTTCCGAGCCGATCGGCACGGCGCTTGGCTTGCGCGCCATCAAAACCCTTGCCAGGCGCACCAGTCGCGGTACGGCCCTTGGCCGCAGCAGCCGCGGATCGTAGCCGCCCAGACGCCGGTCGTTCTCGGCAAGGCAGAGCGCCATGAGCTCGCGCGGTACGATCTCGACGCCCACCGATCTGCTGCCGGTGACGGTGAAGTTATTGTCTTGTGGCCGGCCATTCATGCCGCGCGCAATGCCGATGCGCTCCCAGACCAGGAACGCCCAGACGCCCAGGATCTTCGCCATGAACCAGGGCCGCCGCCACCACGGCAGATTGCGCCGGTGCCACGCGACCCAATTGACGAAGAATAGGATGTGCCGGCCTTCCTCCTGCATCACCGGCTCGAAGGTGTCGACGCAGCTCAGGTGGGAAAAAGCCCGAGCGCTTGGCGGTCTCGAACAGGCCGAAGGCGAAGAAACTGTCGATGCACTCGCTATAGCCGGTGACCATGAAGGCCCATTCGGGATCGCGCGGAGTCCGATAAGGCGGCTCGGCTTCGAGCTTGATGCCATAAGCCTCGACCATGTTGGCGAGCACGGTCTTGTGGCGGCCCTCTTCGAAACCGTTCAACGCGATGGCCTCGCGCAGCAGCGGATCGGCGACGGTCTCGCCATAGCTCAGGACGCGGAGCTTCGCCTTGCCCTCGGTCTGGACCGCGATGTCCCAGATCGGCAGGCCGACGAGGCGCTGGCGCACCGCTTCGTCGAGCTTCGGCCAGTCGATGATCGCAGGCTTATAGGGATTGAAGGTGTCGAGCAGCATCCGGCAGAACATGGCCTTGTGCCGGTCGCTGCCCGGGCGCACTGGGCCGGGAGGCTGCTCGTTCCAGAACCCGCGGGCGCGATTTGCCGTGACGGAAGCATCGGTCATGGGCGCTAGCCTCCCCATGCTGCCGGGAAAGTCAATCGGGCGCTTCGTCTCACCACCGCCGCAGCCTGGGCCCGACCCGGGGGGCCACGGTAGAGGCTTGGGTAGTGTCCTAATTTGGTCTGGCTAACGCTCGTGGGATTTCGTCGGACTATAAAGGCAGCCTAACCCGCCTTATTCACGACGGGAGCGATTGTAGGCTGGCGGATGTAGCGTAAGCCGCTGATTGCGAGCATGATTCTGTTGTCAGGACAGAGTCGAAGCCGCGATCACGGAGCGCCACATCCGCCATGAACAAAGATAACCTCCTGCCGTTTTCCCTGCCAGCGATTTGCCGCAAGAAAGTGAGCGTAGCTTTCGACGGCGGGATGCTGTCGTCGGATGCGGGCGTGCTGCTGCTGCGCGGGGTCGAGCGGCATCTGGGCGTTGCAGCGCGCCTCGCGACCTGCCTGAAGGATCGCCGTGATTCCGATCGCATCGATCACACGGTCGAGGAGATGCTGCGGCTTCGGATGTTTGCGATCGCGGCGGGGTACGAGGACGCCAACGACTGCAACAAACTGCGGGACGACCCGGTATTCAAGATGGCGGTGGGCCGAGCACCGGGAAGCGGCGAGGCGCTGTGCTCGCAACCGACCATGTCGCGGTTGGAGAATGCGCCGTCGCGGATCGAGATCGCGCGACTGATGCTGGCGCTGGTGGATCAGTTCTGTGCCAGTTACGCGCGGGCGCCGGCTTCGATTATTCTCGACATCGACGACACCTTCGACGCGGTGCATGGCCGGCAGCAGTTATCGCTGTTCAACGCGCATTACGACGAACGCTGCTTCCTGCCGATCCATATCTACGAGGGGACGAGCGGCAAGCCCGTTGCCGTCATCCTGCGCAGCGGCAAGACGCCGGGCGGGATCGAAGTGCGCACGATCCTGAAGCATGTCATTGCCCGCATTCGCCGGCACTGGCCGAAGGTTAACATCCTGGTGCGCGGTGACAGCCACTACGGTCGAGTCAAGGCGATGGATTGGTGCGAAGCCAATGGGATTGGCTACATCTTCGGCTTCGGCGGCAACCCGGTGCTCGCCGGCATGATCCGGTCGGTTGCCGACGCGGTGTGCGTCGAGCGCGCGGTGACCGGAACCGAGAAGCTGCGCCGCTGGAGCACGCTGCGTTACGGCGCCAAGAGTTGGCAAAGACAGCGCCGTGTCGTCGCCCGGATCGAGGCGACGAAGCTCGGCCTCGATGTCCGTTACGTCGTCACCTCGCTCAAGGGCAGCGCCAAGCATCTCTATGAGACAGTCTACTGTGGCCGCGGCCAAGCGGAGAACTTCATCAAGCTACACAAGGCCCAGCTCGCCTCGGATCGTACGTCGTGCCGTGACCCGCGGGCCAATCAGATGCGCCTCATCCTGCACACGGCGGCTTATTGGCTGCTTCTCACTCTGCGCGCTGCCGCGCCCAAGCGTTCCTCTTGGAGAACGGCCGAGTTCACGACGCTGCGATTGCGGCTGATCAAGATCGCCGCCCGCGTCGTCGAGGGCGCCGCTCGAATTCGCCTCTGGCTGCCGACAGCTTGCCCGGACGCAGCGATCTTCCGGCTGCTCGCCGGCCGCTTCGCCGCTGCGGGACCATGACCCACGGGGCGATGTGCCCCGCCGAACCCTTCCCGCAACCTCCAGCCCTCGACCCAATAAAATCCCGATCAGCGTCGTAACGAACGCGATGGATCAGCCTTGTCACACTTCAAAAGAATCGTGGTGCGCCGAAAATCGCGCTACGCTCGTGAATACAAACGGCTAACCCGACAGAGGAACTGCCGCACCATCGACATTTCGAACCATTCCCGTGCCGATGATGCTGGGTTGGACTGTAAAGACAGCCCGAACCATATGCAGAAGAGCCGCAAAACTCGCATTTTTTTTCGTCATCCGTATGTTCATGTCTCTTGTGTGGGCTATAAAGACAGCCGCTACCATATGATGTCGATCCGCAATATCGACATTTGCTCATCGATTTTCTCCCTTAAACGTTTTTTGCTCCGCCACGATAGCCGCCCTTACTGCCTCGGCCGGCGAATTGATCCGCGCGGTATGCAGCACGGCAAAGAACCGGCGCTTGGTGCTGCCCTCTATCGGGCTGGACCAAGCATAGGCGCGGGTGGCCTTGGGGTTCCCGGCTAGGTCAAACACGCTGACGACGCCTTCCCAGACCGTCGCGCCCTCAAATGTCTCTTTGACCGGCACTGACTGGACAAGCGTTGCCGTGCCGCCATGTTGGGCTTCGACCGCCTGTTTTAGCTGGTCGAGTGCTACTTCGGCGCTGGCCATACCTTCACCGCAAGCTCCGCAAGCAATTCCTGCCGTTCATCAATTTCGTTCGGCCCCCACTTAGCGAATTTACTGATCGCCTGCGTCAGCAAGAGTGGACTCCCAGCAAAAACTTTCTTCTTTTCCAAAAAGCTCTTGTTGCCGATCTTCGCATTTACTTCGGGGTTGAGCAGAACCATATTCCCGAGACGCTTACGGAATTGAAGTGCGGTCTGCTCAGGGATGGGCCATTCCGATGATTCGCTTTGTGGCAAAACGTGTTCGACGTTGAAGTGAATGGTGTCGTCGAGAATGCCACCAAGTTCGGGGCTCTTTTCTCCCTTTCTGTGAAGTTCAAGGGCTCGAAGATAATACCGCGCCAAATTTGTCTTAGACACGCGCGCTTTAGAGAATGCCTGCTTGAATTCTGCATCTGTCCGCAAGATGCCAGCGCTAACTCTCGTTTTTAGATCGGCAACCGTTTTTACGATGCCATCCATTACGTCCTTGGAGAGCTGGCCGTAAGCACGGTCAAGCGGGCCGCCCCCGCCAGAGCCAGCGACGAGAAAACGAACGGACCAATCCAAGAATATACGAGTGGCGATCTTTGCTTGCGCGGGTTCAAACTTTCGGAGGACAGCGAGTAGCAGCGGCTGGACCTGTTCAATCGCCAGAATGCGCGAGATGATGTAAATATGCGCTCGTGATTGTTTGTCGATGGATGGCCAGCCCATATATTCGAGCGGAGCCAAGAGCCCCGTGTAATCGGCGGCATAGTCATCAAGACCGATAGCCATCGAGAGAGCGTGCGCTCGCCCTGTTACTTCATCCTTCACCAGCGATGCAAGCTCGCGTTCCGGGGTATAACCATGTCCGAGCGTCCAATAGTGCCGGAGGTAAGTTAGAAGCAAATCTTCATCGCCGACCGTTTCAATGGTCGCGACCATAGATGCCCACTTGGCTTGAATCTCTGCCAAACGATCTTGGGCTTTCCCAAAGAGAAAGTTTTTTAAGATGTCCGTCTGGGAGGCACGAAGGCCCCGGTCATTCAACGTCTCAAACATCGTATAGGCGTTTATGTGATCAGGAACGCGAATGGCGATGACCATCGCGGATTCGCGAAGAAATTTAATCCAGGTATAGAGTGCCTTTGCCTTGTCTACTGGTTTTGAGAATTGCGCGACGACATTTTCCACATGCGACTTCGCGAGTTCGGCAGCGCGATAAAGTCTCTGGTGCGACGGCACAGCGGAATCGAATGGCGGACGCTTAATATCCTTCGCCGAAATCAGGATGTGATTCAGGAAAAAATCATTGTCCTCATAGTTCATCTGTAGCTTCGGCGTGTGTTCGCCGCTCATTTCATCGTAGATCAACAGATATTCTGACGTATATTTTTCGGCGGCCTTGCGTTCATTCGGCCCCAATGATTCGAGATAATCTCGGATCGCGGCGATCAAGATCGAAGTAGTAGCGAGGCGTTGCTGGCCGTCAGCCACTTCCAAACGGTCTGCTCCGCCCTGCGTAAGAACGACCGTACCAAGAAAATAAGTTTGGCTGTTATTCGATATCGCGACCGAAAGATCTTCAAATAGCGTTTGGACGTGGGAGTCCTCCCATGCGTAGGAGCGTTGGTTGGGAGGAACCATCAGTAGATGCTGATTCAGCGTCGCGGCGATGCCCGCGTCCGTTACGTTGAGCCCTAAGCCCTTACCGGCCATCGGCGGTCTCTTCTTCGGTCAACTGGAGAAACGGGATTTGCCTTCCCAATTCTTCCAATTCTCGGACGGCAGAGCGCCGCAAACGCTCACGGACCCACGCTGAAAGACCCAGCCCAGACAATTGCGCAGCAATTTCAAAGGCTTCTTTCTCTTTTGGGTGGAGACGCACCTTGATCAATTCGGTTTTCATGCTCTGAATGTACCCCCAATGTGGCCACGGAGTCAATTTTTATCTTGACTTGTGTACCTATTGTGGCCACAATACTGGCATAGGAGCCGATCATGAACCGCACCCCGCTTGCCCGTCGCACCCAGATCATCAACGCCTTGATCGAAGGCAATTCGATCCGCTCAACCGAGCGCATGACCGATACGCACCGGGATACGATTATGCGGCTATTGGTCGAGGTCGGCGAAGGCTGCCACAAGATCATGGATGAACGGATGCGGGAACTTTCCTGCCGCCGCGTCCAAGTCGATGAAATCTGGTCCTATGTCGGAAAGAAGCAAGCGCACCTAAAGCCCGGCGATAACCGGCTCCGCGTCGGCGATCAATGGACGTTTGTTGCGATAGACCCGGAAAGCAAGCTCATCCCGGGCTACCGCGTTGGCAAGCGGAACCGCTCAAACGCCGTGGCTTTTATGAGCGATCTTTCGCTCCGACTGGCGAACCGGGTTCAACTCTCATCCGATGCGCTCAGCACCTATGTTGACGCGGTCGAACGGGCCTTCGGCGACGATGTTGACTACGGCCAAGAGATAAAATTTTACGATGCAGAACCAATCGGGCCGGGCCGGTATGCGCCGCCGCACGTCACCTCAGCGCAGCGCACAGTGATTACCGGCAATCCCGATCAAGCCCATATCTCTACGAGCCTTGTGGAGCGGCAGAACTTGACCATGCGCATGTCCATGCGCCGGTTCACGCGGTTGACCAATGCCTTTAGCAAGAAGATCGAAAACCTAAAGGCTGCAGTGGCCTTGCACTTCTGCCACTACAATTTCGTGCGCCTTCACAAGACGCTCAGGACCACCCCGGCGATGGCGGCGGGGATCGAAAACCGGCTATGGTCGCTAGAGGAATTGGTGGAGAGAATTTCTAAGTAGCAAAGTTCGAGGGGACAAAATGTGGGCGTTGCTCGCGCTTGATCATGCGTTACAGGCAATTGGCCGATTGGTGGGACAACTCACGGCCCTTGCTCTGATAGTTCTATTGTTCCTTGCGCCCGTGTTCGCAATGCTTTTGGGATGCGTGTACGCGGCAGTTGGCGTTGAGAAGCTTACTGGCGGGGGAGCGTGGGTCTGGGGGCCTTTATTTTGGGTGTTCATCGGCGTTATCGGCTGGTACGTCTCACCACACATTCAGCCGCAAATCGGCGGAGCGATGACGGTCCTTATGAAAGCCCTAAATTCAAATTAGGACACTACCGAGGCTTGGCGAAACCGGAATTTACGGTAGGATTGAGGCAATTTCAGGGAGGTCATCAGCATGGTTTCGGCAAAGGGCGTCAAGCGCGCCGGCTTCTTCGATTGCGGCGGCGGCGGGCAGGTCGTCGTCGAGAACGGCATCGCCTATATCGGCCATATTCACGCGCCGGGCGGCACCAGCATCGTCGATGTGAGCGACCCGAAGAACGCGAAGCAGCTCGCCTATTTCGAGATGCCGCCGGGCACGCATTCGCACAAGGCGCAAGTCGGCAACGGGATCATGGTGATCAACCACGAAGTCGATCCGGTCGCCCAAGCCGATACCTCGAACTTCAAGGGCGGCCTCGGCATTTACGATGTGACGAATCCCGCCAAGCCGCGCCACATCACCGACTGGGTAACCGCCGGAAGAGGCGTGCACCGCTACGATTTCGACGGGCGCTATGCCTATATCTCGCCGACGGTCGAGGGCTATCGCGGCAACATCATGATGATCCTCGACCTCAAGAATCCGGAAAAGCCGGAAGAGGTCGGCCGCTGGTGGGCGCCGGGGCAATGGATCGCGGGCGGCGAGACACCGAGCTGGAAAGGCGCCGACACACGCTGTCATCACCCGTTGCGCTACGGCAACCGGCTGTATACCAGTTATTGGCTGGGCGGGTTCTACATCCTCAACATCGACGACATGTCGAAGCCCAAGCTGGTCTCGGGCCTCGATTGGAGCCCGCCCTTTGCCTGCCCGACCCATTCGGCCGTGCGCGTGCCGTTCGATATTCACGGCCGGCAATTCCTCATCGTGGCGGACGAGGACGTGCAGCGCCCGGAGACCGCGCTGCCCGCCTTCATGTGGATGGTCGATATCACCGTCGAGGAAAATCCGGTTCCAGTCGCCACCTTCCAGGTCGAAGGACTGGATCATGGCAATCACCCCAACAACAGCGGTTGCCACCAGCCGGTCGAGAAGATCAAAAGCGCCGAAGTGCCCTTCGCTTGGTTCGCTCAGGGCTTGCGGATCGTCGATATCTCGAAGCCGCATACGCCGCGCGAGGTCGCTCATTACGTGCCCGATCCGGCGCCGGGCGCGAAGCGCTGCCAGAGCAACGACGTCTTCATGGACGATCGCGGCCTCATCTATCTCATCGACCGTGTGCGGGGTCTGGAGATCCTGGAAAGGACCTGACCAATGGCCGATGCCGTCGAATGCGTGGTGGTCGGCGGCGGCATTATCGGACTGGCGGTGGCGCGGGCCATGGCCCGCGCCGGCCGCGAGGTTCTTGTCCTGGAGAAAGAGCGCTGGATCGGCCAGGACACTTCCTCGCGCTCGAGCGAGGTGATCCATGCCGGGCTCTATTATCCGCAAGGCAGCCTCAAGGCGCGCCTCTGCGTGGCCGGCCGCCGGCAACTCTATGATTATTGCGCCGAGCGCAACGTGCCGCACCGCCGGGTCGGCAAGCTCGTCGTCGCCGTTGACGACGAAGAGGCCGCGACCCTCCGCCATGTCGTCGAACGCGCCACGGCCAACGGCGTCGACGACCTCCAATGGCTCGATGGCGCGGCGGCGCGCGCGCTGGAGCCCCAGCTCTCCTGCGTCGCCGCGTTCCATTCGCCCTCGACCGGCATCGTCGACAGTCACGCGCTGATGCTGGCCTATGAGACCGATGCCGAGAATGCGGGCGCCGCCGTGGTGCTGCGCGCGCCGGTGCTCGAGGGCCGCGTGACGCCGAAGGGCTTCGCGCTTAGCGTCGGCGGCAGCGAAAGCATGACGCTCGCGTGCAAAATCCTCGTCAACAGCGCAGGGCTTTATGCGCCGGCGCTGGCGCGCCGGATCGCAGGGCTCCCGCCCGCGACGATCCCGCGCGATCATTACTGCCGCGGCGTGTATTTCACGCTTGCCGGGCGAACGCCCTTCCGGCGCCTGGTTTATCCCGTGCCCGAGGCGGCCGGGCTCGGCGTCCATCTGACGCTCGACATGGCCGGAGCGGCGCGCTTTGGCCCCGACACGGAATGGATCGACGGCATCGACTACACCGTCGACCCTCGGCGTGGCGACCGCTTCTATGGCGCGATACGCCGCTATTGGCCCGGCCTGCCCGACGGCGCGCTACAGCCGGGCTATGCCGGCATCCGGCCCAAGATCAACGGCCCCAATGAGCCGGGCGCCGATTTCTCGATCGCCGGCCCCGAGACGCATGGCGTTCCCGGCCTCGTCAATCTTTTCGGCATCGAATTGCCCGGCATCACCGCCTCGCTCGCCATCGCCGATCGCGTCGCTTCCCTGCTCGACGCGAAAGTCCCGAGCTATCGCAACTGATATCGGCCAGTCGCTGCTCCACCGGCGCGGCTGGCTATTCGGATCCGCCGTCGTCCTCGGGCCCGGCTTCGACCACGGCGGTCACGGTGATGCTGCCCACCTCGGCAAAGCGCAGAGTGATTGGGAAAGTGTCGTCGAGCGCGAGCGGCGCCCTCAGATCGCGCAGGGCGATGTAGCGCCGGCCGGGCCGAAGATCGACCGGCCGCCCAGGCAAGAGATCGAAATAGTCGAGCGGCGAGCCGTCCTCGGCGCGGAAGATCACCCTGTCGGCGATCGGCGTCGCCCCCGCGATGAGGCGGTCGGCGCGCGGGCCGTCATTGCGTAGCCCCAAGAACAGCGCCGCGGCCTCGGTTACCGAGGGCGCCGCCCAAGGATGCGTGATCGCGATGGCGGCGAGCTTGGCGGGACCGGCCCGCGTCCCTTGCGCGACGGCGAGCGACAGGGGCGTCAGCAACAACCACCGGCGTTTCATCTTGCGCGCATGTAAGCGCAGGGGCCGCCCCGACGCAACGACCGAACGCCGCTTCCCAGGCTGGCCGGTGCGCGATTATGATACCGCCACCCCGAGACAGGCGAGTGCGGGATGGACGAGACAGCGCGGCCCAACGATCTCGAAACCTATTGGATGCCGTTCACGGCGAACCGCCAGTTCAAGGCGCAGCCGCGCCTCATGGTGTCGGCCGAGGGCATGTATTATCGCAGCAGCGACGGGCGCAAGATTCTCGACGGCACCGCGGGTTTGTGGTGCGTCAATGCGGGCCACGCGCGGCGCGAGATCGCCGATGCCGTTCGCAAGCAGGTTCTGACCCTCGATTACTCGCCGGCCTTCCAGATGGGCTACCCAGCGGTCTTCGAGGCGGCGTCGCGCGTCGCGGCGCTGACGCCGCCCGATCTCGATCACGTGTTCTTCGTCAATTCCGGCTCCGAGGCGGTCGATACCGCGCTCAAGATCGCGCTCGCCTATCACCGCATGAAGGGCGATAGCGGGCGCACCAGACTGATCGGGCGCGAGCGCGGCTATCACGGCGTCGGCTTCGGCGGCATGTCGGTCGGCGGCATCGCGGGCAACCGCAAGCTCTATGTCGGAATGCCGGGCGTCGATTATCTGCCGCATACTTTCGACCTCGCGCACCAGGCCTTCTCGCGCGGTCAGCCCGAATGGGGCGCACATCTGGCGGATGAATTGGAGCGCATCGTCGCCTTGCACGACGCATCGACCATCGCCGCCGTGATCGTCGAGCCGCTGGCGGGTTCGACCGGCGTATTAGTGCCCCCAAAGGGCTATCTCGAGCGCCTTCGAGCCATTTGCGACAAGCACGGCATCCTGCTGATCTTCGACGAGGTCATCACCGGCTTCGGGCGGCTCGGCGCTTCCTTCGGCGCGGATCTCTTCGGCATCGTTCCCGACCTCCTGTGCTGCGCCAAGGGGCTGACCAACGGCACGGTGCCGATGGGCGGCGTGATCGTTCGCAAGCCCATCTACGATGCGTTCATGATCGGACCGGAGAGCGCTATCGAGTTCGCGCATGGCTATACCTATTCGGGGCATCCGGTCGCGGTGGCGGCGGCGCTGGCGACGCTCGACATCTATGCACGCGAGGATTTGTTCAACCGCGCCAAATCGCTTAGCTCCTACTGGGAGGCTGCGGCCCACAGCCTCAATGGCGCGCCCAACGTCATCGACATCCGCAATCTCGGCTTGATCGCGGGGCTGGAGCTCGCGCCCATCCCAGGCAAGCCCGGCGCGCGCGCCTTCGATGCCTATCGCAAATGCTTCGAGCGCGGCCTCCTGGTCCGTCAGACCGGCGACATCATCGCGTTGTCGCCGCCGCTCATCGTCGAGAAAGCGCAGATCGACGAGATGTTCGGGCTCTTGGCAGAGGTGCTGAAGACATGCTGATCGGCGTCCCCAAGGAAGTCAAAAACAACGAATACCGCGTCGGCCTCGTTCCCGGCAGCGTGCGCGAGCTCGTTCATCACGGCGCGTCCGTGCTGGTCGAACGCGGAGCCGGCGCCGGCAGCGGTTTCGGCGACGACGCCTACGCCCGTGCCGGCGCGACCATCGCCAGCTCGGCCGCCGAGCTATTTCGCGCGGCCGAGCTGATCGTGAAGGTCAAGGAGCCGCAGCCGCAAGAAATCGCGCTGTTGCGCGAGGGCCAGGTGCTCTTCACCTATCTCCATCTCGCCGCCGACAAGCCGCAGGCCGAAGGGCTGATGCGCGCGGGCGCCATCTGCATCGCCTATGAGACCGTGACCGATGCGCGCGGCGGCTTGCCCTTGCTCGCGCCGATGAGCGAGGTCGCCGGCCGCATGGCGATCCAGGTCGGCGCGCATTGCCTCGAGAAAGAGCAGGGCGGGCAGGGGATTCTGCTCGGCGGCGTGCCGGGCGTGGCCGCGGCCAAGGTGCTGATCCTAGGCGGCGGCGTCGCCGGCACCAATGCCGCGCGCGTCGCGATGGGAATGGAAGCCTATGTCACGGTGATCGACAAGTCGCTGCCCCGGCTTTACGAGCTCGATCTGCAATTCGGCTCGCAGCTTCATACGCTCTTCGCCACCGTGGCCAACATCGAGAAAGAGGTTCTCGAGGCCGATCTCGTCATCGGCGCGGTGTTGGTGCCGGGTGCTGCCGCGCCCAAGCTGGTGACGCGCGCTATGGTCGCGGCGATGCGTCCGGGCTCGGTGCTCGTGGATATCTCGATCGACCAGGGCGGCTGCTTCGAGACCAGCCGCCCGACCACCCATGCCGACCCCACCTATGTCGAGAGCAGTGTCATTCATTATTGCGTGACCAACATGCCCGGCGCCGTGGCGCGCACCTCGACCTTCGCCCTTAACAACGCGACCTTGCCCTTCGCCCTGGCCCTGGCCGAAAAAGGCTGGCGCAAGGCCCTCGCCGAGGATCCGCATCTGAGGGCCGGCCTCAACCTCGCGGGCGGCCGCGTCACCCATGACGCGGTCGCGCGCGCTCTCGGGCTGCCGCTGTTGCCGGCCGATCGGGCGATCGCTAATTAGAGCGCGATCGAGCCGATAGGCTGCGGTGCCTTCTCTCGAACGAGTGGCATTGCACTCACGCCGCGTCCGAGAGCGGCAGGGTCTCGTTCAAGCGGCCGAAATCGATGCTGAACCTGCCGTCCGGGGTTCGAACGAACACGTCGGAGAAGCGACGATCCCAAATGATCTCTTCCGCCTCATAGCAGTGATAGGCATGGACCGATTGCGCCAGTGTTTCATCGATGCCACCAACAGCAATAGCGATCTCTGCCTGTTGAGCAATGAGGTCGTCTCGCGTGAGGCCGTAAAGTGGACTTGTCTCGTCGATCCGATGCGTCACCGTCCAAGTCAAAAGCCACATCGGGAGGTGACTGCGTTCGAGCTTCAAATCGACAAAACGACGCATCAGCGTGCCTTCCTTCGAACGCTCGGTGCGAACGAGCATTGCGTTGGCCTGACCGTTGATCATGACGTTTCTGCGCTGGCTGACCACGCGGAAGATCAGCTTCGCCACGCCATCTTGCGGGGCCACGACCGCGACATTGCTGAACAAGACTCCCGAAACGGGCCGTGAAAAGCGCGCCATGATAAGCGCAATCACGATCGGGATGAGACCGATGCGGAGCATGACTTCGCTCATCTGGATCACGTTCCCGTAAAGTGTCGCCGTATGCATGGTGCCGGAGCCGATTCCGGCGACCGTCGCCGTGCTGAAGAAGAAGGCGTCCATGAATATGCCGGGCCGCAGGTTAGCGACGCTTTCCGGTTGGACGAAATAGAGCAGCCCAAAGATCAAGTTCAAGACGAGATAAGCCGCCGCCAGCAACGCGAAAAACGGCAACCACCCTATGCGCCGCAAATGATGATAGATGTCATATCGCGCGACCTGGCGATGAGCGATGCGCTGGACCGCCTGAAATTCACGGGCCGAAAAAAAGCGCCTCCCTGATGGCGGTGCGATCTCTATGCTTGACATATTCATCTCCGTTTTGGTGGATCGGTTTGATCCTAGCAGTTGGTTCTGGTCATTTTGGGATCAGGAGCGCCAAGCATGTAAAGTCTTCTCTTCGGCAACGAGCGCAAGTCGCGGCCCGCCATTTCCGGCCTTGCTCGGTGAGATTCGCCCCCATGCGACGCGGTCGCGCGCGCCCTGGGGCTGCCGCTTTTGCCGGCCGATCAAGCGATCGGGAATTAGAGCGCGATCGCAAAACCCCGCGCGCGCATGGCTTGCCCCAGTCGGCTTTGGTGCCAATAGCCGGCTTCGGTGGCGGCCGCTGGTGCTTCCGGGATCTGCCGGCAGCCGAGGTCGCTCTGTCCGTCGTGGCAACCTGTTCGCCGGTTCAGGGCGTCGTCCAGGTCTCGTCCGGATTGAATTCCGTCATATTGCCTGCCGTCGTCGCCGTGTCGGGCCCGAGGTTCTTTTCGTAGACGATGCCGTCCTGATTGACGATGAATGTCATGACGCCGGAATCGCCGTATCGCGCCGGAAAGGCGACCAGCGCAAATCCGCCCGTCATGTGGCCGTCGCTGACGTAGTTCTTGGCGCCGCCGGGTGCAGCTCGGCCCTTGCCGCGTGAGAATCCTGTAGAAGTAGCCGTGATAGGGCCGGGGCTTGCTATGTGCGGCCTTGCCGTCGTAGCCCTCGGCCCGAGCGCTCGCCATCAGCGGACCCAGCGGACTTTCCTCGCCGGAACGCGCCGGCCAATATAGCCCGTCATGTTTGTGCGGGCTGCTCAGGAAATGCTGCGCATATTCGAGCTTTCTGCTACCGAGGCGATCCTGGGCGGCGTATTCGCGCTGTGCCTCGACATAGGCGCGGGAGACCGCGATCACGTCCAGCTCGTCGCGGCCAATTCGCCGATTTAGGATCTCGCTCTCGCCAGCCTTGGTATCGAAGCGCCAAACCGACCCTTCGCGCACGAGCGGGATGGGAAAGGGCCAATCCTCCTCGCCGACGACAAGGACCGCCTTGTCAACGCCTTGGCTGTCGAGCTTGTGCGAAGCGTCGTAGTCCGTCACGAAATGCTTTCTCCCCGCCCTGTCGGCGATGGCATCGCCGGAGCTGATCAGCTTCTCCGATTCCGGCCCGAGGATATTCAGAAGCTCGGCCGTCTTGCCGGCGCGGCTTGCCGCGATGAGCGCATCGACCGCCCGCTCAGGCGCGGAGAATGTCTGCTGCTGCGCACCGGCAGCGAGAACGGGTGCGCGCGCCAGCGACAGCATCGCCGCGACCGTCAATGCCGCAATGCCGAGCCACGACCTGGCTCGCGATCCGCTCCGACTTGGTCTCGTCATGATGTCACTGCAGCCTCTCCTTGAGATCGGACCAGTCTTCAGCGGTGCCCCCCGCCGCCGCCGCTGCGGCCACCGCCTCCGAAGCCACCGCTGCGGCCACCGCCTCCGAAGCCACCGCTGCGGCCTCCACCTCCGAAGCCACGGCCCACCGGCGCGGTCGCACGGCTCGCGGCGCCGCGAGCCGCTTCGCCTCGCACCTCGGCCCCGCGCCCAAAGGATTCGAAGGCCGGCGGCGGCGCATGTACGACCGGGGGCCTCGCGATACCGTAGCCGCGGAAAACGCGGCTGGCCTCGGGTGCGGCGGCACCCTGCCCCTGGAAGCGCGCCCGCGTGCCGGCGTCGCGGTAGGGAACGTCGTGGCGGTGAGCCACGTCATGCTGCCAAATCGCGGACGTCACAGCCGGACGGCCGGCGTTGATCGCGTTGTAGCGGCCGATATCGATGCCCAGTCGGTGCCTCGCTCCAGTGCCATTGGCACCACCCCCAAAACGGGTAGATGATGGGAATGCCGATGCCGAACCCGATCGTGAATTCCGGCCAGGGATAAAGCAAGTAGGGCGGGTATTCGGGCCACAGCCATGCGTCGTAGACCAGTTCCGGATTATATGTTGGAACATAGACGATCTCAGGGTTGGCGGGCTCGATCGCAATGATGTCGTTCTGGTCGGTGACGACTTGCTGCGGTGTCGAGAGGAGCGCTCCCGAGGCTTTGGCTCTCTGACGAAGGCGTTGCACCGAATCCATGACCGCCGCTTGCTGCGCCAAGAAGGCATCGCCCAGCTCCTCGGTCCAGTCGAGGTTGTTGTCCATCATCCGCAAGATCTGCGGGAACGGAACCAGCGACTTCACGCTCGGATCCCACGGCTGCTGCTGGAGCGCGGCCGCCAATTGATCGCCCGCGAGCGCGGCGTTGGAGGCGATTTGCAGCCAGCGGTCCGCCTCGACCACCTCAAGCGGGTAGGTCGCCGCCGTGAGGATTTGGCCAAGCAACGGATCCGGATAGAGCGCGACGGGCGCGAGCATCTGATCGAGCTGCTGCTCGGAAAACACCTGCGCGGCCGGCGTCGGCGCCGTCGGCGGCACGACCTGCGACCACGCCGCATGGGAGAGGATGAGGAGGAGAGCCAGGATGGCCGCCACTGCCGGTATCGGCTTGGCATTCCTATCCCGGCCGCCGCGTTCTGACCGATGGGTGTTCGCAATGCCGATGGCGCGCAACTCGCAACTCCTATCCGACCGGCCAACGCAATCGCTTCTATCACTGGCACGCCGAAGCGCATTGATCTGGATCAATCGACTATGCGGCGGCTCATGCGACGAACCCCGAACGGCGTGGTCGAAACCGTTCCGGCGCTCGCTGGCATCGCTCAATTCCCTAATTCAGCCTCGGCGGCAGGGCGGCGATCGCTTCGTCGATGAGCGTGCTGCGTCGCGTCGCGTCGAGGTCGTGCGCGAGCATCGCGCCGAGTGCAGCGACCGCGACATCGACCGCGCGGTTGCGCAGCTCGGCCGTAGCCTTCGCTTCGGCCAGCGCGATCTTTTCCAGCGCCACCCGCTTGCGGCGCTCGATCGCAGCTTCGAGATCGCGCGCGCCTTGCGCCGCCGCGCGCTCGGCCTCGGCCCGTGCCAGCGCGGCAATCCCCGCGACTTCCTTCGCCGCGTCCCGCTGCTTGCGCTGAAACTCGGCGAGGCGCGACTGGGCTTCCTCGCGTAGGCGCGACGCCTCGTCCAGCTCGGCCTTGATCTTGGCGGCGCGCGCGTCGAGCATGGCGAGAATGGGCGCGCCGACCTTGTAGACAAGGAGCGCGATCGCGAGGACGAAGGCGACGAGAACCCAGAACTCCGCCTCGCGCATGAAGTCGGGCATCAACCGGCCTCCTGCATCGCCTGATCGACTGCGGCGGCGGCGCGCGTCGCGTCGGCGGCGCGGCCGGTGAGCTTCTCTGCCGCATCGAGAGCGACCTCGAGCGCGACCTCGCGCAAAGAGCCCAACGCCGCGCGCTTGGCGGCCTCGATCCGGCGCTCCGCGGCGCCGGTCTCGCGCGCCAGCTCCTCGGCGACCTGGCGCTGGCGCAAGGCCAACTCTGCCTGGAGGCGCTCGGCGGTCTCGCGCAGCGTGATCTGGGCCTCCATTCGCGCCTCGGCGAGCGCCTTCTCGTAGGCCGCGATCACGGCCTCGGCCTCGCTTTTCATCTGCGCGGCCTTTTCGAGATCGCCCTCGATCCGGCTCCTGCGCGCGGCGATGATCGCCCCGACGCGCGGCAGGCCCGCCTTGGCCATCACCGCATAGAGCACGATGAAGGTGATCGCGAGCCAGACGAGCTGGCTCGGAAACGTGGCGAAGTCGAGCTGCGGCATCGCGCGCGATTTAGAACACGAAGAGGATCAGGAACGCGATCGCGAGGCCGAACAGGCCGGTCGCCTCGGCGAGCGCGAAGCCGAGGAACGCGAACGGCGTCACCTGCGCCGCCGGGTTGCGCGCCAGCGCCGAAATCAGCGCCGCGAACACGTTGCCGATGCCGATACCGGCGCCGACGAGGGCGATGCAAGCGAGGCCGGCACCGATCATTTTGGCGGCAGCGAGATCCATGTCTTTTCCCCTGAAGTAGCGTTGCGTTGGATTAATGCAGATGAATGGCGTCGCGCAGATAGAGGCAGGTGAGGATGGCGAAGACGTAGGCCTGCAGCACCGCCACCAGCAATTCGAGGAAGATGAGCGCGAAATCGACCGTCAGCGGCACGATGCCGAGGAGCCCCAGGGCGACGACGAAGCCACCGAAGATCGCCAGCATCGTGTGCCCGGCCAGCATGTTGGCGAAAAGCCGGATCGACAGCGTGAACGGGCGGATGAAATAGCTGAGCAACTCGATCGGCACCAGCAGAAGGAGCAAGACCTTGGGCACGCCCGGCGGCACGAAGAGGGTCAGGAAATGAAGGCCGTGGCGCGCGAAGCCGATGATCGTCACGCCGATGAACACCACCGCGGCCATCGCGAAGGTGACGACGATATGGCTGGTGAAGGTGAAGCCGTAGGGGATCATGCCCAAGAGATTGCCGAACAGGATGAACATGAAGAGCGTGAAGATGAACGTGAAATATTCCTGCCCCTCGTGCCCGACATTCTGGTCGATCATGCCGGCGACGAATTCGTAAGACAGCTCGGCCAGGGATTGCCAGCGTCCCGGCACCTGCTCGCGGCGCCGCGAGCCCAGGATGACGAGCGCCGACGCCACCGCCACGGCGGCGCACATGAACAGCGCCGAATTGGTGAAGGAGACGTCGAGACCGCCGAGACGAATCGGAATCCAGCGCTCGATGGTAAATTGCTGCAGCGGATGAAGCTCGATTGCCACGTCAGTCTTTGTCCTCGTCCCAATCCGGCGGCGGCTTAGCCGGCCCGTCCCGCCGATGGCCTATCGCCTGCCCCATGCCGGTCACGGTGCGGTAGACGTTCCACATCCCCGCCGCGATGCCGAGGAAGAAGAACACGATCATCCCCCATGGCCGCGTGCCGAGCGCTTTGTCCACCGCCCAGCCGATGAAAACCGCGACGGCGATGGCGACGACCAGCTCGAGACCCACGCGCCAGCCCTGCGCCAGCGCCGCATTCGTGCCCCGATCGGCGGGGGCCGAGGCGGGGCGCTGCGCCTCGCGCGCCCGGTCGAGCCGCTCGCCGAGTTCCCTCAAGGGATCGACTTTGTCGCGTTCGTCCATCGGCGAACTGCCCGCAAAGCTTGAACAAATCCCCTTCGGGAAGCGGCGCGCAACTTACGGGCCAGCGAGGGGCAATGTCAAGGTTGCGCCGCCTTCCGGCTCGGAGGAAATTGGCTTTGTTTCGTAATTTTCGATTTCGGCTTGTCCGGCCAGCGCGCCGGCCATGGCCTCGTCCAACCCGCCGATCTCGATGGCAATGGGCGCCGGCACGCTCTCGCCGCGGCGGCGCGCCTGGCGGCGCTCCAGCGCCATCTGCGCGCGGCGCAGCGCGTGGTCGATCGCGGCCTCGTAGCGCGACAGCGTGGCGAGCTGGGTCGGCGCGATCATCAGCGCCGTGAATTTCTCGGAAGTTCTGGCGAAGGTGATTTCGGGCGGCTTGACGCCCGCGGAGGCCGACGAAGCGACATCCGCGCTCCAATTCCGCGTGCTGCCCTTCGACGAGGATCAAGCGCTCGGCGCGGCGTTGTTATGGAAAGCGACCAGGCCGGCCGGCCTGTCCCTGGGCGATCGCGCCTGCCTCGCGCTGGCCTTATCTCTGAAAGCGCCGGCCGTCACGGCGGACCGGGCCTGGAGCAAGCTGGAAATCGGCGCCGAGATCGCCGTCATAAGGTGACGCGGGGCGCCCCGCCTCACCCCGCGCGGCGGAGTTGCTCGACGTTCTGGAGATCGACCGAGACCAGTTGCGACACGCCTTGCTCGGCCATGGTCACGCCGAAGAGCCGATCGACCCGCGACATGGTCAGCCGGTGATGGGTGATGATGAGGAAGCGGGTCTCGGCGGTCCGCGCGATCTCGGCGACGAGGTGGCAGAAGCGGTCGACATTGGCGTCGTCCAACGGCGCGTCGACCTCGTCGAGGACGCAGATCGGCGCCGGGTTGGTGAGGAACACGGCGAACAGCAAGGCGAGCGCGGTCAAGGCTTGCTCGCCGCCCGACAGGAGCGACAATGCCTGAAGCTTCTTGCCCGGCGGGCTCGCCATGATCTCGAGCCCGGCCTCGAGCGGATCCCCGGTCGCGCCCTCGGTTTCGCCCTCGGCCCGGTCGAGCGAGAGATGGGCCCGCCCGCCGCCGAAGAGCTGTACGAAGAGCTTGGTGAAGTGCTCGATTGACTTGGGCGAAGGCGGCGAGGAGCCGCTCGCGTCCCTCTCGGTTGAGCGCGGCGATGCCTTGCCGCAGGCGCGCGATCGCGCCCGTCAAATCCTCGCGTTCATGCACCAGGCCGGCGAGACGCAGCTCGATCTCGGCCGCCTCGCTCTCGGCAACGAGATTGACCGGTCCCATATTGTCGCGCTCGCGCACCAGCCGATCGAAGCGGGACTGCGCGTCCTCTTGCGAGGGCAGCTCCTCCGCGCCCGCGATGCCGACCGTGGCGAGCGCTTGCTCGGGCGCGCATTCGAGCCGCTCCTCGACGTGCCGCGCCAGCGCTTCTTGCGCGTCCCTCGTTTGGTCGCGCGTGCCCTCGGCGCGGACGCGCTCTTCGCGCGCGAGCCCGAGCTCGGCATCGGCGGCCTTCGCTTCCTTCTCGGCCTCGGCCAGCCTGGTCTCGCCCTCGGCCAGGGCGTCGGCCGCGTGGTTGCGCCGCGCCGTCGATTGGGCGATGGTTTCGGCGAGGCGCTCGCGCCGCGCCGCGATCTCGGCCGGCTGGCGCTGCAATTCCTCGAGCTCGCGGTGGAGATCGTCGCGCCGAGCGAGGAAGGCGGCATGTTGCTTGGCGGCGGCTTCGGCGCGCCCGCGCCATGAGTGGAGCTCGCTCGCGATCGCGCCGGCGCGCTCGCGGCGGCTTGCCGCCTCGCGCAGCAGCGCCTCGTGCTCGCTCCGACGTTGCAGCAGCACCGCGCGGCGCTCGGCGAGAAGATTGCGCAAGGCGGCAGCGTCCTCGCGCGCGCGCATGGAATCGGGGAGGCTCGCCAGCGCCTCGCCGGCCTCGCGCTCGATCGATCGGGTCTCGGCGAGGTCGCGCGCGAGGCGCTCGCCGGCCTCGGCCAGCGCCGCGAGCCGCGAGGCGATGCCCGCCGCCTCCCGGGCCAGACCGGCCTCGCGGTCGCGCGCGGCGGCAAGAATCTCGAGCGTCCGACGCGCGGTCTCGCGCGCGGCGCGCTCCTCCTCCGCCAGCCGCCGCACCTTGCCTTGCGCGCCGTCGAGCGCGGCGGCGCGGCCCGCGAGCTCGACCTCGGCTGCATCCAGAATTCCCTCGATCTCGGCGATGCGATTGCGTTGGCGCAAGCGCTGCGCCGCCGCGGTCGGCGTCCCAGCCGCGCGGCGGAACCCGTCCCAGCGCCACAACCCGCCGTCGCGGCTGACGAGGCGCTGTCCAGGCAGTAATTGGGTTTGCAGCATCTCGCCGATTTCGCGG
This sequence comes from uncultured Alphaproteobacteria bacterium, assembly GCA_963803265.1. Classification (GTDB taxonomy): domain Bacteria; phylum Pseudomonadota; class Alphaproteobacteria; order ATCC43930; family CGMCC-115725; genus CAIKMD01. Next base: position 227,489 of record CAWDLZ010000015.1, read on the forward strand.
TCGGCGACGACGCCGATCTGGGCGAGCCGGCGCGCCAGCGCCGCCGGGGCCGTGACATGCGCGGCGAGCAGCGTGGTGCCCGCAGGCAGGGCTTGCGCCACGCTATAATTGGGCAGCGCAAACCAATGCGCCGGCGCGGCAGTGTCGAGCGGCGCGGTCAAATCGTCGCCCAGCGCCGCGCCGAGCGCGGTCTCAAAGCCGCTCTCGACGGTCAGCGAATCGAGCACCGGGGAATAGCGCTTGTCGCCCATCGCGGCCAGTAGCTCGGCGAGCGCCTGGCGCTCGGCGTTGAGCTTCGTCAGCGCGGTCTCGGCCGCGTCCTTGGGCGCGCGCGCGGCATCCTCGTCGGCCTGGGCCTGGGCCAGCGCCTCGGCCGCGGCCTCCGACGCGGCAGCGGCGCGCGCGACCTCGGCTTCGGCTTCGCGCAAGGCGCTCGTCGCCTCGGCGGCCACCGAGGCCGCGACCTTTTCGGCCTCGATCGCGGCGGCTTCGCGCGACATCTCGGTTTGGCGCTCGGCCAGGCGGGCAGCGCGCTCGGCGGCTTCATCGAGGCGCCGGGTCAGCGCCGCGCGTTGCGCCTCGTCGGCCGCGATCTGCTCGGTCAAGAGCGTTCGCTCGGTCTCGCGCGCGGCCACCTCCTCCTCGAGCGCGGCGAGCGCGGCCTCGGCGGTTTCCCGCGCCGCGCCTTCCTGGGCCTGCGCCGCGAGGACGACCTCGCGCTCGGCCTCCAGCCGCTCGAGCGCCGCGCGTGCATCGGCGGCGAGCTCTTCCTCGCGCGCGATGTCGGATGCCATCTGGTCGAGCCGCGCCACGGCGCTCTTGCGCCGCGCGGCGATGCGGTGCTCTTCCTCCTCGAGCGCCTGGCGCGCGATGACCAGTCTTTGCAACTCGGCGCCGGCCGCGACCTCGGACTGGCGCAAGGCCGGCAGCGCGTCTTGCGCCGCTTCGCGCTTTCTTGCCAAGGCGAGCGAACCGCGGTGCGGTCGGCGACCGCGATCTCGGCGGCGCCGAGGCGCGCGGAGGCGGCCTCGTGCTCGGCCGTGGCGTGCCGCCAGCGCAGATGCAGCACCACCGCCTCGGCGCGGCGGATATGCTCGGACAGGCGGCGATAGCGCCCGGCCTGGCGCGCCTGCTTGCGCAAGCCGTCGAGCTGGGCCTCAAGCGCGCGCAGCACGTCGTCGAGCCGCGTCAGATTGGCCTCGGCCGCCTTCAGACGCAGCTCGGCCTCGTGCCGGCGCGAATGAAGGCCGGTAATGCCCGAGGCTTCCTCGAGCAGGGCGCGCCGCTCGGCGGGCCTAGCCGCGATGATCGCGCTCGACTCGGCCCTGGCTTACGAGGGCGGCGGAATGCGCGCCCGAGGCCGCGTCGGCGAACAGCAACTGCACGTCGCGCGCGCGCACCTCGTGGCCATTGATGCGAAAATCCGAGCCGATGCCGCGCTCGATGCGGCGCAAGACCTCGATCTCGGGAATCTCGTCATAGGGCTTGGGCGCGGCGCGGCCGGGATTGTCGAGCGACAGCGCGACCTCGGCGACGTTGCGCGCGGGCCGCGCGCTGGTGCCGCCGAAGATCACGTCGTCCATCTCGCCGCCGCGCATGCGCTTGGCCGAGTTCTCGCCCATCGCCCAGCGCAGCGCCTCGACGAGATTCGACTTGCCGCAGCCATTGGGGCCGACAATGCCGGTCAGGCCCGGCTGGATGACGAGCTCGGCCGGATCGACGAAGGATTTGAAGCCGCTGAGGCGGAGCTTGGCGAACTGCACGTTTCTATCGCCGGATTGCTATTGGGCCGATGCGGTTTGTTGGCGCGCGGGAATGGCGGCGCTCACCTTTCCCAATTCCTTCTCGAAATCGTCATAGGGCAGCGCGCCGACGAGTTTCTTGCCGTTGATGAAGAAGGTCGGCGTCGAATCGACGCCGTATTTCTGCTTCGCTTCGTATTCGCCGTTGACGATCTGCTGCGAGAGCGCGTCGTTCGCCATGCATTTGTCGAACTGATCGTCGCTCATGCCGCCCAAACGCGCGATGCGGCGCAGCCCGTCGGTCGGATCGCTCATCACCCCCCATGCCATCTGCTGCTGGAACAGCGTCGCGACGAAGGCGGGGTATTGCTCAGCCGGCGCGCAGCGCGCGAGCACTGCGGCTTTGAGCGCGTTGCGGTCGAGCGGATAGTCGCGATAAACGAGCTTTGCCTTGCCGGTGTCGATCCATTCGGCTTTCACCTTGGGAAAGGTGTTCTCGGCGAAATCCGCGCAATGCGGGCAGGTCAGCGAGAAGAATTCGAAGATGGTGATGGGCGCGTCGGCCTTGCCGAGCACCCGGTCGTCGGGCGTCGCCGACGGCACCTCGTCGGCGCGGGCCGGCGCCGTGGCGAGGGCCACGGACAGCAGCGCGAAACCGACGAGTGTTAACCAAATCTTCTGCATCGATTCTCTCCAACCCACTACGTATTGATGCTACGGCGGGTCTAAGGCCAATTCAACCCCGCTTCGACCCGATCACCGCGGCACCGAGTCGCGCCAGCGCTTGGCGCAGCGCGGGGTTCGCTATCGCGGCGAGCCGCGTCTCGAGCGCGTCCGCTTCGGCGGCGCTCAGGCGGCGCGGTTGGGGCGCGGCCTGCTGGCCGGCGTACTTGGGCGGTCCCTGCACCAGCACGAGGCGCGCCACCGCGCCATAGCCGAAGAAGCCGTTGATGCGCTCGATGATCGCGGGCTCGAGATGCTGCGCCTCGAGCGCGAAGGCCGAGGCGACCCGCAGACGCAACGTGCCGCCGCGCCGCTCGCCGCGCGGGAAGGTGAGCCGGTCCGGCGACAGCCGCGCCGCCAGCTCGGGCCCCATGACCGCGTCCCACTGCGTCACCAGCTGGGCCTCGCCGAAGCCGCGCGTGCCCAGCGCCTTGCCGGCAATTCGCGGAATTTCGGCGGCGATCGCGCGCAGCCTGCCGCGCCGTTCCTCCACCGATCTCCTCCTGGTCTCGTGATTTCGATCATGCGATGCTAGCTTGCCGCCAGCGATCCGTCGAATGCCGCGTTTGCTCCCCGCCACCGCCAAGACCCGAGCCGCCGCGCCACAAGCCGCCGGCGATCTCGCTTCGCGCCTTCTCGCCTGGTACGACCGCCACCGCCGCCGGCTGCCGTGGCGCGCCGCTCCCGGCGAGCCTGCCGATCCCTACCGCGTCTGGCTCAGCGAAATCATGTTGCAGCAAACCGGCGTGGCCACGGTCGGGCCGTATTTCGAGCGCTTCCTCGCGCGCTGGCCGAGTCTCGCGGCGCTCGCCGCTGCCGATCTCGACGAGGTGCTCCATGCCTGGCAGGGCCTCGGCTATTACGCGCGGGCGCGCAACCTCCACGCTTGCGCGCGCGCGGTCGCGGGGCTCGAGGGCGGGCGGTTTCCCGCGACCGAGGCCGCGCTCCAAGCGTTGCCCGGCATTGGCGCCTACACCGCCGCGGCGATTGCCGCGATCGCGTTCGGGCGCCGCGCCGCGCCGGTCGAACGGCAATATCGAGCGCGTGATGGCGCGGCTCTATCTCGTGCGCGAGCCCTTGCCCCAAGCCAAGCCGGAACTGCGGCGGCGCGCCGCCGCGCTCGTGCCGGCCGGGCGGCCGGGCGATTTCGCGCAAGCCGCGATGGATCTCGGCGCCACCATCTGCACGCCGAAACAGCCGAAATGCGAGCTGTGCCCGTGGCGCGAGGCTTGCCGCGCGCGGCGCGCGGGGATCGCCGAGAGCCTGCCGGCGCGGCGCGCGAAGCCGCCCAAGCCGACGCGGCGCGGCATCGCGTTCTGGGCGGTGCGGCGAGACGGCGCCGTGCTGCTGCGCCGTCGCCGGCGCGAGGGACTGCTCGGCGGCATGATCGAAGTGCCCTCGACGCCATGGCGCGCGGCAGCGTGGAGCGTGAGCGAGGCCAAAAAGGCGGCGCCGGTGGCGGCGCGCTGGCGGCTCATGCCCGGCGTGGTGCGGCACAGCTTCACCCATTTCCATTTGGAGCTGCAGGTGCTGGTCGGCCAGGCGCGTGCCAGCGGCGGCGAAGGGATGTGGGTCGCGCGAGACGCGTTCGGCGACCATGCGCTGCCGACCGTGATGAAGAAAATCGCTGCCTTCGCTTTACGGGGTTAGTATGGTGGCGAAAACGGGAGGGAGGCCCGATGATCCGTCTATTGGTCACACTCGTCCTTGCCGTCGCCGCCGCGCCCGCCTTGGCCGCCGACAAGATCAAGATTTCCTATGTCGTGCCGGCGATCAATTATGGCGCTCTTTTCGTCGCCATGGACGAGGGCTATTTCGCCGAGGAAGGGATCGAAGTCGAGCCGGTCCAGGCCGGGGGCGGCGTGGCGACGCCCGCGCTCATTTCCGGAGATCTGCAATTCTCGGGTTCGCCCTCTGTGGCGATTAGCGCCGATTTGAAAGGGGCGCACCTAAAGGCCATTTTTGTCGGCTCCGATCAGTCCGGGTTCCAGCTCTGGGTTCAGCCCGATATCAAGACGCTCGAGGATTTGAAGGACAAGCAGGTCGCCATCATCAGCCGGGGCGACACCACCGAGATCGGGATGCGCTACATCCTCGCCAAGCGCAACTTGCCCGGCGACTTCATCGCCTATACTCCCATGGGGCCCGGCACCGCGCGGGTGGCAGCGCTCGTCTCCGGCGATTTCCCGGGCGCGCTCATAGACGCCGGACAGGTCAAGGACATGCAGAAAGCAGATCAGCTCGGCAAGCTGCATCTTCTCATCGACCTGAACAAGGAAGTGCACATGGCCTTCGGCGGCTACGCGACGTCGGACGCCTTGATCAAGTCGAATCCGGAGCTGGTGCAGCGCACGGTGCGCGCGCTCATGAAAGGCCTGGCGGTCAACCGCGCGTCGCGCGCCGTGACGATTGCCGCGCTCGTCAACCACGGATCGAGCGAGGACGCCGCCGCCGAAAGTTACGACCTCTTCGCGGACACCTTGTCGCCGACCTCGGTCGTATCGGACGAGGACCAGGCCTTCGAATTGAAGCTCAGGGCCCAGATGCTCGATGTCGATCCGGCCAAGGTCCCGCCGCCCTCCTATTTCTTCGATTTCAGCTTCGTGAAGAAGGCCGCGGCGGAATTGAAGGCCGAGGGCTGGAAGCCGAAGCTCTGATGACGCGGCAGGAGCGAGGTCTCGCCGGCGCGGCGCTTGCCGCCTTCCTCGCTCTGACGGCTACCGCCTCCGCTGCCGCCCAAAAGGTCAAGCTCAGCTACGTGCTGAGCTCGGTCGAATACGCCGATCTCTTTCTCGCCCTCGACCGCGGCTATTTCGCCGAGGAAGGGATCGACCCCGAGCTGCAGCAGGCGGGCGGCGGTGTCGCCGTGCCGGCGCTCATCGCCGGCGATCTCGATTTCACCACCTCGGGGTCGGTGGCGATCAGCGCGATATTGAAGGGCGCGAAGCTCAAGGTATTGTTCGTGGTGGACGCGCATCCGGCGATGCAGATTTGGGCGCTGCCCGCGATCCAGAGCTTCGCCGATTTGAAGGGCAAGCAGATCGGCATCATCAGCCGCGGCGACACGACCGAGATCGCCATCCGCTATTACCTCGCCAAGCACGGCTTGCCCGCCGATTACGTCGCCTTCACGTCACTCGGCACCGGTCTCGCGCGGTTCGCCGCTATCGCCTCGGGCTCCTACCCGGCCTCGCTCATCAACGCGAGCGAGATCGAGGACATGCGCGCGGCGGGGAAGCTCGGCGAGCTGCACGAGCTCGTCGATCTCCGTCACGAGATCACGATGGTCTATAACGCGCTTGCGACCTCGGACGCGCTCATCGCGTCGAATCCCGATCTCGTGCGCCGCATGGTCCGCGCGATATTGAAAGGCGTGCGCCACGTCCGCGCCTCGCGCGCCGACACGATCGCGACCTTGTTGAAGCACGGCCAATCGAGCGCCCGATCGATCGGGATCGAATACGACGCGATCGTCGATTCCATCACCGCGACGGGCATCGTCGCGCCGGAAGATCAAGCCTTCGACGACGGGCTTCGCGCCGACATGCTCGATGTCCCGAAGGACAAGGTGCCGCCCATTTCGGCCGTGTTCGATTTTCATTTCGCCGAGGAAGCCGCGGCCGAGTTGCAGGCCGAGCATTGGCAGCCTAGACAGTGACGATGAAAGCACTCGCATGAGCCGCAACGACGCGACGGCGCCGGTCCTCATTCTGGGCGGCAGCCTCGGCCGCCGATCCGCCACCGCGGTGCTGATGAAGCATACCGAGGCGCTCTTGAGGGAGCGCGGCTTCGTCTGCGAGCTGCTCGGCGCCGAAGCCTTCGCCCAACTCCCCTTCTACAACCCGGACACCCATGCCAAGAGCGCGCCTGCGGCCGACCATCTCATCGCCGCCTATCGGCGCGCCCGCGCCTTCGTGTGGTGCACGCCGGCCTATCACTACAGCATCAGCGGCAGCTTCAAGAACGCGCTCGATTATTTCGAGTTGCTGGAGGACGACGACCCGCCCTATCTCGGCGGCAGGCTGGTCGGGCTGATCGCGGCCTCGTCGGGGCCGATCGCGGCCGTGCAGGCGATCAACGCCATGGAGCAGATCGTTTATGCCTTGCGCGGCTATGTCGTGCCTGCGACGGCGCCGATCGGTCCCATTCGCGGCGCCGTCGATGTCGAGCACGGCCGCATCATCGACGAGCGCACGAAGCTGAAACTGGCGCAGCTCGCCGACGAGATGCGCGACGCCCTGGCGGTATCGCGTTGAGGGAGGGATCGATGCGGCGGATCGCCTGCCTGTTGGCCGTCGCCATCGCCGCCCTGGGATCGGCCGCGCCCGCCCTCGCGCTCGATGCGATCCGGTTCAGCTATGTCGTGCCCACCATCGATTACACGCCGCTTCTCGTCGCCATCGACCGCGGCTATTTCGCCGAGGAAGGCATCGAAGTCGAGCTCGTGCAAGCGGCTGGCGGCATCGCAACTCCCGCCCTCATCTCGGGCGATCTCGATTTCAGCGGCTCGTCTTCGGCCGCCATCAGCGCGATCCTCAAAGGCGCGCATCTGAAGGTTCTGTTCGTCGGCGAGGATCGCTCCGCCTACCAGCTCTGGGTCCGGCCTGACATCACCTCGCTCGAAGCGCTCAAGGGCCAACAGGTCGGAATCATCAGCCGCGGCGACACCACCGAGATCAGCCTTCGCTACGTGCTGGCGCAACGCCACCTGCCCGCCGACTTCATCTCTTTCACCCCGTTGGGCGCGACGGCGGCGCGCATCGCCGCGCTGACCTCAGGCACCTTTCCCGCCGCGGTCATCGACGGCGGCGAGAGCACCGACATCGACGCGCTGCAAAAATCCGGCAAGCTGCGCCTCCTCATCGACATGCATGACGAGGTCCGCATGGTGCTGAGCGGCTTTGCCACCTCCGACGCGCTGATCGCGAAAAATCCCGATCTCGTCCGCCGCACCATGCGCGCCATATTCAAGGGCCTCTCGCAGGTCAAGGCGACGCCCGAGGCCGCCGCCGACAGCATGGCGAAGCACGGGTTGGAGAAGGGCGCGGCGGAATTTTCGGCGCGATCCTTCGTGCCGCGCATGTTGCCCGCCGGCACGGTTCCGCGCGATGTGCAGGACAACGAATTGCATCTGCGCGCCGACATGCTGGGCGTGCCCAAGGACCAGATCCCGCCCGCCGCGGCCGTGTTCGATTTTCATTTCATCGAGCAGGCCGCCGCCGAGCTCAAGCAAGCGGGCTGGAAGCCGGAATAATACTGGTTTGCTTCGCACGACGGTTCGGCGCCGAAAATTCACGCCTCGCCCGTGCTACGCGGTTCCTAATTCATCTCGGCTCTGATCTGCTGACGCAGGAGATCGATCGGCACCGGCAGCCCCTTGCGCTCGACAAACCAAAAATCCCAGCCATTGCAGGCGGCTGCGCCCTGCACCTCGGCCGCGACCTTGTGGATGGAGCCGCGCGTATCGGCCGAGATCACGGTGCCGTCGGCGCGCACTTTCGCGGACCAGCGACGGCGGGCATCGAACAGCACCTCGCCGGGCCTGACAAGGCCGCGCTCGACCAGCGCGCCGAAGGGAATGCGCGGCAACTCGCTCTTCTCTTGCGTGGTCGCGAGGTCGGCGGGCGCGGTCGGCTCGGTCGCAGCGATGCGCTCTTGCGCCAGTTTCGCATACTCGGCCTCGCGCTCGATGCCGATCCAGCGCCGGCCAAGACGGCGCGCCACCGCGCCCGTCGTGCCGGTGCCGAAAAACGGATCGAGCACCAGATCGCCAGGCTTCGAGGACGCGAGCAGAACGCGGTGCAGCAGCCCCTCGGGCTTTTGCGTCGGGTGCGCCTTCCTGCCGTCGCGCTTCAGGCGCTCGGGGCCGCCGCACAAGGGCAGCAGCCAATCGCTGCGCATCTGCACGTCGTCATTCAGCGACTTCATCGTCTGATAGTTGAAGGTGTAGCGCGCCTCGCGCGAGCGCGCGCACCACAGCAGCGTCTCATGCGCGTTGGTGAAGCGCCGGCCGCGGAAATTCGGCATCGGATTGGTCTTGCGCCAGACGATGTCGTTCAGGATCCAGAAGCCGAGATCCTGCAGGATCGCGCCGACACGATAGATGTTGTGATAGGAGCCGATCACCCACAGCGTGCCATCGGGCTTGAGAACGCGCCGCGCCGCGGCCAGCCAGTCGCGCGTGAAACGATCATAGGCGGCGAAATCGGCGAATTTGTCCCAGGCCTCTTCGACGCCCTCGACGCGGCTATTGTCGGGACGGTGAAGCTCGCCGGCAAGCTGCAGGTTGTAGGGCGGATCGGCGAAGACGAGATCGACCGATGCCTCGGGCAGGTGCGCCATCATCTCGACGCAATCGCCGCGCAGCACCGAGCCGTCGAGCTCGATGGTTTCCCCCATAATGTCCACAGGATGCGCGCGCCGAGTCGCGGCGTCAATAAGATTGCAGAGTCAGTTATTTAGAGAAATATTTTTGGAGTCGAATCCGAGGCTTAGCCGAACCGGCTCGAAGGTGCGGCGATGATGGCGGGTCGGCGCCAGCGTCTCGAGCGCCCGGCGGTGCGCCTCGGTCGGATAGCCGAAATTGGTTTCCCAGCCGAAGCCCGGATAGCGCGGGGCGAGGGCGGACATGATACGGTCGCGCGTCACCTTCGCCATGACCGATGCCGCCGCGATCGACAGCGACAGGCCGTCGCCGCCCACGACGAGGCGTATCGGGCAAGGCAAGCTCGGCGCGCGGTCGCCATCAACGAGGGCGAGGTCGGGGAGGACGCCGAGCCGCGCCACCGCGCGGCGCATCGCGAGGAGCGTCGCTTGCAGGATGTTGTAGCGGTCGATCTCGGCGGCGCTGGCCGCGCCGATGCCGATCCGTGCCGAGGCCCTAAGCAGCGCGGCAAATTCCGCGCGCTGGCCGGCCGAGAGCTTCTTCGAATCGTCGAGCTCGCGGCGCAGCCGCCGGGGCAGCGTCCGCCGATCGAGAACAACCGCGGCGGCGAGCACCGGCCCGGCCAGCGGTCCGCGCCCCGCCTCGTCCACCCCGCAGACGATCCCGTCGCTTTCCCGCTCGAGCGCGAAATCCGGCATCGACGAAGTATGCGCCGCTTGTCCCGCCGCCGACAAGCGCTGGGCTCAGAACAGCGAGAGCTGCGCCTCGCGCTTGCCCGGCGCGCGGAAGGACGAGACATCGAGACGCCAGGCCTCGCGCTTGCGGTCCAGCCCCAAGCGGTGGCACGCGGCCTCGTAGCGGATGCGCAGCATCTCGGCATAGGGGCCGGTGCCGCGCATGCGCGTGCCCCATTCCGAGCGGTAGGCCTTGCCGCCCCGGGCCTGGCGAATAAGCGACATCACGTGCTTGGCCTTGCCCGGCACATGGGCCTGCAGCCATTCCTCGAACAGCGGCGCCAATTCCAGCGGCAGGCGCAAAAGGATATAGCCCGCGGCGCCCGCGCCGCGCGCGGCGGCGGCCTCGAGAATGCGCTCCAATTCCATATCGTTCAGCGCCGGGATCATCGGCGAGGCGAGGACCGCGACCGGAATGCCAGCCTTGGCCAGCGCCGCGATGGTATCGAGCCGGCGCTCCGGCGTCGCCGCGCGCGGCTCGAGCGCCCGCGCGAGGGCGCCGTCGAGCGTCGTCACCGAGACCGCAACGCTGGCGAGCCGGTCTCGGGCCATCGCCGCCAAGAGCTCGATGTCGCGTCGCACCAGCGCCGATTTGGTGACGATGCACAGCGGATGCCGGAACTCCTTCAGCACCTCGATGATGCGGCGGGTGAGCTGGGTCTTGCGCTCGATCGGCTGATAGGGATCGGTGTTGGCGCCAAGCGTCATTGGCGCGCAGCGGTAAGACGGCTTGCCGAGCTCGGCGCGCAACAACTCGGGCGCGTCGTGTTTCACGAAAATCCGGGTCTCGAAATCGAGCCCCGGCGACAGCCCGAGATAGGCATGGCTCGGCCGCGCGAAGCAATAGATGCAGCCATGCTCGCAGCCGCGATAAGGATTGATCGAGCGGTCGAACGGTATGTCGGGCGAGTCGTTGCGGGCGATGATCGTCTTGGCGCTGTCGCGCAGATAGACGGTGTCGAGGCGCGGCGCGTCTTCGGCGCCGGCGTCCCAGCCATCGTCGATCATGACGCGTACCGCCTTCTCGTAGCGGCCGGAAGCGTTGCTGACCGCGCCCCTGCCCTTGCGGGGCTGTGACGGGATCGGCTCGTCCATAAGAAAACTATGCGCGCAACGAACGAACAAAGCAAGAACGAGATTCCGGCGCGCATCGCGGCGGCGAGGCTGCTGCGCCTGTGCTAGGCCTTCAGATGTTCTTGCAGGCGCGGCATCAGCTCGACGAGGTTGCACGGGCGATAGCGGTTGTCGAGCTGGTGGCGGATAATGTCGTCCCAGCCGTCGCGGCAGGCGCTGGGCGAGCCTGGCAGCGCGAAGAGGTAAGTGCCTCCGGCGACGCCCGCAGTGGCGCGGCTCTGAATCGTCGAGGTTCCGACTTTCTGATACGACAGGGCGCGGAACAGCTCGCCGAAGCCCGCGATCTCTTTCTCGTAGACCGAATGAAACGCCTCGGGCGTCACGTCGCGGCCAGTGACGCCGGTGCCCCCGGTCGAGATCACGACGTCAACGGCAGGGTCGGCGATCCAAGCCCTGAGCTGGGCCGCGATCGAAATCCTTGTCGTCGCGCACGATCTTGCGCGCGATCACGTGATGGCCGGCTTGGGCGACGAGCTCGGCGAGGGTGTGGCCGGATTTGTCGTCGGCCTCGGTCCTGGTGTCGGAGACGGTCAGCACGGCGATGTTGACGGCTAGGAAGGGGCGCGTCTCGTCAATTTTGGGCATGGCGACGGTCCGTCGCGGGGGCAGGGGTGTCGAACGCGGTGTAGATCGGCCAATGGCCGGCGGCAAGAGCGTCGAGATCCGGGCTCGGCTGGTTGAGGCGTAGCCGGTAGATCCAATAATTCGTCAGCACGCGCAAGGTGAAGACTCGCGATTCCTCCGACGGGATGCTCTCGAGGAAGAGCAGCGGATCGTCGCTGTATTCCGGCCGCGCGCCAAGCCAGCGATCGGCCGCGCCGGGCCCATGATTATAGGCGGCTGCAAACAGGATCAGGTTGCCCTTGATGCGGTCGTCCCTGAGCAGCAGCTGAACATATTCCTGCGCCAGCATCAGGTTGTATTCGGGATCGCTGAGCTGTTTGCGCTCCGTGCTGCTTTCGGCGGCCGCCAGCGGCGTGCCGGTCCGCCGGGCCATCGAGCGCGCCGTCGCCGGCATCAGCTGCATCAATCCGGTCGCGCCCGATTGATTGCGCGCCTGCGGCACGAATTGCAATTCCTGGCGCATCAGCGCGAAAATCAGCGCCCGGTCCACGGTGAAGCCGCCCAGCGGCTCCCAGCGCGGCACCGGGTAAAGCGCCGGATCGTGCGCGCGCCCGTCGCCGTTGCCGAGGATCGCCGCGAGCTGAAAACTCGCCGCCGGTAGATTGGCGCGGTTGGCGAGGGCCACGAGCGAATGCAATAGGGTAGTCGATCCATGGGTCGCGAGCTGACGCAGCTCGGCGGCGGCCGCCTCGCGCTCGTCAACCTCGATCAGGGCGAGGATCCGTTGGCCGGCGGCGACACCGCTCAAGGTCTCGAGATCGGAATCGGTGAATGGATCGGCGTCGAAGCTCAGCGGCTGCTCGACGCCCAGGAGGCTGCGCGCCAAGAGGCCGTAAAAAGTGCGCGGATTCTCGGCCGCCATCCGCAGCCAATAGGAATAATTCTCGGGCCGGCCCGCCTTCAACTCGACTCGCGCCGCCCAGAACGCCGCCGCCGATTTGACCCAGGGCGACTGGCCGGGGCTACGCGCCAGCGCGTCGAAATGACCGCGCGCCTCGTCGAGCCGCCCGAGCCGCCAAGCGGCAAGCCCGGCATTCCAATTCGCGATTGGGGCATAGGCGGCGCTTTCCGTGGCGGCGCTCAGCGACAGCGCTTCCTGCGCTTCGCCCTGGGCGAGGTAACCCTCGGCGATGGCCGAGCGCAGCTCGTCGCGCGTCCCGGTGTCGATCAACTGCTTGGCTTCGCGGCCAGCCAGCAACAATTCGGCGCTGCGCGGCTGCTTTGAGGCGAGGTCGCTGATTTGCTGCCGCAGCGCGTCGGCACGGCGTTCAACGCCGGGGGCGACAACCTTGAATTCGTGCCCGCTCGTATTGTCGGCCGGGCTTGGCTCCAGCTCGGAAGCGTCGCCCGCTTGGGTCGGCGCGGTCGGCGCGATCGGCTTGGGCGGCAGCGGCGTACCGGCAGGATGGCGCTTCACCGCCAGGGCGTAGATCGCCTTGGCGTCCGGCTCGTCAGCATAGTTTCGCAGCCACTGCGCCAGCTCGGCGTAGCTCGCGCGGTAGGATTCGCTGCGATAGCGCTGGGCGAGCACCACGCCCAGGAGCAGCCTGTCGTCGAGTTCCGCGATCTCGCGGTCGGCATCGGAAAACTTGCCGGATTGTTGCAATGCGAAGATACGGCGATACCGCGCGATATCGGCTGACGACAAGGACGGCGGCAGGTCGGTCTGGTGCAGCGTCTCCGTTCCGGGTGTCAGCGCCGCGGTTCGCTCATCCTGAGCAGTCGCGCGCGTTGCGATGGAAAAAAACGCGGCAAACCCGGCAATAATGCACAGCCCTGTTAAAGTGCTGCGCGATCTCGGGAGCGTCATGGCACCGATCATGCCGATCCCAATAACTATCTCCCACCGGTTTGGCAAGAAAGAATTGCACCCGGACCAATCATTTTTTGGCGACTAACCAGGTCTTGTATTAAATACTTGCCAGTCTTAACTTTCTTGGAGTTTTGACTGTAGCTCTAGGAAATCGTGCCAGGATTTACTTTTGCGAGCCGGCGCGCGCAACAAAAACGAAGGGTGATATGTAGTCAAGGCCGGCACCGGCTGAGCGAGGCCGGGGACCGCCAGGTCGAACCATCGCCCGCGCAATTTGGTAATGCCCTCGGCTCGATCGAGCATCGCGCTAGTAGCGGTCCCGCCGCATAGAACCACTAGCTGTGGGGCATTCAGCGCGATGTGACGCCAAACGAAAGGCAGACAGGCGGCGATCTCCTCGTCGGTCGGCTTGCGGTTGCCCGGCGGCCGCCAGAACAGAACATTGGTAATATAGACGTTGTGCCCCCGGTCGAGGCCGATCGCGGCCAGCATCCGGTCGAGCAGTTGACCGCTTCGTCCGACGAAAGGCCGGCCGAGCCGGTCTTCGTCGGCCCCTGGCGCCTCGCCGATGATCATCACCTTGCTGTGCGGCGTGCCGTCGGCGAAGACCGTGTGGGTCGCGGTTCGCCGCAATGCACAACCGTCGAATCCGGCGACTGCCGCCTCGAGCTCGGCGAGGGTCGTGGCGCCATCGGCGAGCCGCCGCGCCGTACCGGCTGTGCCAGCGGCGGGGCTCGCGTCCGCGCCGGTCGCGGTCACCGTCGCGGCTGCGGTTACCGCAATGACAGGGGGGGCGAGGGGCTGCGCCAGCCGGTCCTGAGGAGCGTCGCCGATCGCCTCGTCGATACCCATCGCCACGTACCAGCGCAGCATTCCCGCAATGTCCCCGACTTCTCGCATCGTGCGAGCCTAGCAGGGCGTAGGCTGCTCTTTAAGCGCCATCGCCTTTCTCTATAGTGACGCCGGCAAGGGGAAGGGATCATGGACCGCGACCGGATGGAGTATGACGTCGTCATCGTCGGTGCCGGTCCCGCGGGCCTGGCGGCGGCGATCCGCCTGAAACAGCTCGCGGCGGCGGCGGCGCGCGAGCTATCGGTCTGCATCATCGAAAAAGGTTCCGAGGTCGGCGCGCACGTCCTCTCCGGCGCGGTGTTCGAGCCGCGCGCGCTCGCCGAGTTGCTGCCGGACTGGCAGGCGCTTGGCGCGCCGCTTATCACGCCGGCCACTGCGGACCGCTTCCTCCTGCTCACCCGCGCCCATGCCTTCCGGCTGCCGACGCCGCCGCCAATGCATAACCGCGGCAATTACATTATCAGCCTCGGCAATCTGTGTCGCTTTCTCGCCCAGCAGGCGGAAGCGCTAGGGGTCGAGATTTACCCTGGCTTTCCCGGCGCCGAAGTACTCTATGACGAGACGGGACGCGTGCGCGGCGTCGCGACTGCCGCGCAAGGCATCGACAAGGACGGGCGGCCGACGACACGTCTGCAGCCAGGCGTCGAGCTTCTCGCCAAGGAGACGCTATTCGCCGAAGGTTGCCGCGGCTCGCTGACCAAGATGCTCGAGCAGCGCTTCGATCTGCGCCGCGACAGCGGGCCGCAAACCTACGGCATTGGCCTTAAGGAGCTGTGGGAGGTCGATCCCGCCCAGCACCGCCCCGGCCTAGTCGTCCACACCGTCGGCTGGCCACTCGATGCCGCGACCTATGGCGGCTCGTTCCTCTATCACCTCGAGAATCGGCAGGTGGCGGTGGGCTTCGTGGTCGGCCTCGACTACGACAATCCGTTCCTCAACCCATTCGAGGAATTCCAACGCTTCAAGACTCACCCCGCGATCCGGCCGACTTTCAGCGGCGGAAGGCGGATCGCTTACGGCGCAAGGGCGCTCAACGAAGGCGGGTTCCAGGCGATCCCGCGCTTGAGCTTCCCAGGCGGCCTCATCATCGGCTGCGCTGCCGGGTTCCTCAACGTGGCCAAGATCAAGGGCAGCCATACCGCGATGAAGTCCGGCATGGTCGCGGCGGAAACCACGTTCCGGCTGCTATCGGGCGACGCGCGGGCGGATTACGCCGCCGCGCTCGCGGCCTCGTGGGTGTGGCCCGAGCTTCATGCCGCGCGCAATCTCAGGCCCGGCTTTCGCTGGGGCTTGGCGGCGGGCCTAGCTCATGCCGCGCTCGACACCTATGTGTTGCGCGGCAAGGCGCCCTGGACGCTGCGCCACACTGCCGACCATTTTCACATGAAGCGCGCGGCTGCGGCCCGGCCGATCGCCTATCCGAAGCCCGACGGCATCGTCAGCTTCGATCGCCTGTCCTCGGTGTTCATCTCCAACACCAATCACGAAGAGAACCAGCCGGCGCATCTCCGTTTGCGCGATCCCCAGCTCGCGATCGCGGTCAATTACGCGTTCTATGATTTGCCCGAGCAGCGCTATTGCCCAGCGGGGGTCTATGAGATCGTGACTGATTCGGCGGGCCGGAACCCGCGGCTCCAGATCAACGCGCAGAACTGCCTGCATTGCAAGACTTGCGACATCAAGGATCCGACGCAGAATATCGATTGGGTGGTGCCGGAAGGGGGCGGCGGCCCGAATTATCCCAATATGTAATTTCATCGCGGAAATTTTGCGCCTAAGGTGAGCGCTATGAAAATCGAGCCAATGGGGGCCGGAATGCGGGCATGGCGTCCGTTGACGGCCGGTTGCGTGCTGATCCTGGTGTCGGGCTGTGTCGCCGCCAACCCGCCGGCCGCGCCGCCGCTCGTCCCGGAAAGCGCGCTCGGCAGCTATCTTGCCGCCCGCCACGCGCAGGGCGTCCATGATTACGCCGATGCGGCGCGCTTCCTCGACCACGCCCTCGCCAGCGACGGCGGCAATTACGATCTCGTGCGCCGCACCTTCTTGCTCAGGCTGTCCGATGGACGCGTTGCCGACGCCGTGCCTCTCGCGCAACGCATCGTCGATATCGACGGCCGCTCGGGCCTGGCCGGGATGGTGCTGCTCGAGCAGGACCTCAAGGCCGGCAAATACGATCAGGTCGTGGCCGAAGCCACGACGATGCCGCGCGAAGGCGGTCAGCGCTTCGCCGTGCCGTTGCTGCAGGCTTGGGCCGAGGCCGGACGAGGACGCCCGGCGCCGGCGCTTCAGGCGCTCGACAGCATCGGCGGGACCAATGGCGTGGAGCCCTTGCGCAACCTCCATGCCGCGCTCATCGCCGATTATGACGGCCGCGTCAACGACGCGGCCGCCGCGTACGACAAGCTGCTGGCCGGCCCGCAATCCGGAACCTTGCGCGGCATCGAGCTGGCGGGCAATTTTCTCGAACGCCACGGCCGTGGCGCGGACGCGCGCAAGCTTTACCAGCGCGGCGCCGACCAGCCGGAGTTTGCCGCCGTGGCCGCCGCCGGAATCGCGCAAATCGACCAAGGGATGGTGCCGGCGCCGATCATCGCGTCGCCCGCAGCCGGTGCGGCCGAGGGGCTCTTTGACCTCGCCAGTTTGCTCAATCAGCCCGAGACAGCCGATGCCGCGCTGGTCTATGCCCGTCTCGCGGTCAACCTGTCGCCCAATTTCCCGCTCGCGCAGATGTTGGTCGGCGAAATTCGCGAGGACCAGGACCGGCCGTCCGACGCGCTCGCGCTCTATCGGGCCGTCGATCCGAAATCGCCTTACGCCTGGCTGGCGCGGTTGCGCGCCGCGCTCGATCTCGACGCGCTCGGCCGTACCGACGAGGCGGTGGCGCAACTCAAGGCCATGGCGGCGGAGCGGCCGGGCGATGCCGAGCCGATGGTGGTGCTTGGCGACGTGCTGCGCTCCCATAGCCGCTTCGCCGAGGCCGTCACCGCTTATGACGGCGCGATCGCGCGCACGCCCAATCCGCAAGCGCGCGATTGGCACCTGTTTTACAGCCGCGGCGTCGCGCTCGAACGCTCGGGCGCGTGGCCGCGCGCCGAGGCGGATTTGAAGCACGCGCTCGAACTGCAACCCGATCAGCCGCTGGCGCTCAACTATCTGGGATATTCCTGGATCGACAAGGGCGTGAACCTGCACGATGCGCTCGGCATGATCAAGCGCGCGGTTCAGCTCAGCCCGAATGACGGCTATATCGTCGACAGCTTGGGTTGGGCCTATTTCAAGCTCGGTGATTACGATCAAGCGAGCCAATATCTAGAGCGCGCGATCGAGCTCCTGCCCGAGGATCCGACCATCAACGATCATCTCGGCGACGCCTATTGGCGGACCGGCCGGGCGAGCGAGGCGCGTAGCCAGTGGCAGCGCGCCTTGCAGTTCCAACCCGAGGCCGATGAGGTGAAAGGCATCCAAGCCAAGCTTACCCATGGCCTCGGCGCGCCCACGGCGACGGTGAGCGGCGGCTGATCGATGCCGTGTTGGTGGCCGGCGCAAGCGAAGCTCAACCTCTATCTCCATGTCGTCGGCCGCCGCGCCGACGGCCAACACCTGCTCGATAGCCTGGTCGCGTTCGCCGATATTGCCGACCGCGTGGCAGTCGCGCCCGCCCGCGGGCATCTCGGCCTCACGATCGTCGGGCCGTTCGCGCGCGCCTTGGCGGGCGACGAGCGCGACAACCTCGTCTGGCGCGCCGCGGAGGCGCTGGCCAGGCGGCTCGGCCGCATACCGGAAGCTGCGTTGACGCTCGAGAAAAATCTGCCGGTCGCTTCGGGCATCGGCGGCGGATCGAGCGATGCCGCCGCAACGCTCAAGGCGCTGTGCGATTTGTGGCAGGCCAAGCTCGATGCCCGCGAGCTCTTCCAAATCGCCGCGCGACTTGGCGCCGATGTGCCGGTCTGCCTGGCGGCGGTGCCATCCTGGGTGAGCGGTGTCGGCGAACGGGTCGAGCCCGCTCCCGCGCTGCCGCCGGTCGCGCTCGTGCTCGCCAATCCGGGCGTCGCGTTGCCGACGGCGGCGGTGTTCGGGGCGCGCGTCGGTTCGTTCTCGGCGCCGGCGCGTTTCGACGCGGCGCCGGCCGATGCGGCGGCGCTCGCCGCGTTGCTCGCCGCGCGGCGCAACGACTTGACCGATGCGGCGATCGCGCAGGTTCCGGCGATCGCGGCCGTGCTGAAGCGTCTCGCGGCGTGCGATGGCGCGCTCCTCGCGCGCATGAGCGGCAGCGGCGCCACCTGTTTCGCCGTGTTCGCGAATGCCGAGGCGGCCGGGGCCGCCGCGATGACATTGCGCGAAAGCGAGCCGGGCTGGTGGCTGGCGGCGGGCCGGCTCGCGAGGATCGAGATCGGGCCTAGCGGCTGAGCGCGGCCGGAGTGGCGGCATGGGTCGCCGCGCCGGGTGTGCCGCTGCTCTTGAGGGTGTTTTCGATCTGCTGCGCGCGCTCCTGGGCTTCCTTGAGCGCGGAAGGCGCGAGCGTGCTGGCGAGCCGGTCGCGGCGCTGCGCGGCGCCGGCATCGCCGCGCGCGGCGGCCGCCGAATACCACGCATAGGCTTCGACCTGCGACACCGGCACGCCGTCGCCCCGCTCATAGAGCAGGCCGAGATTGAACTGCGCGTTGACAACGCCCGAGCTGGCGGCGTGGCGGAACCACTGCGCCGCCTGATCCATGCTCTGCGGCACTCCGACGCCGTTCGAGTAGGCGACGCCGAGGTTGAACGCGGCATTGGCGTTGCCTTGCGCTGCGGCCTTGCGATACCAGGCCACGGCCTGATCCGGGTCGCGGCCGATGCCCAAGCCTTCGCTGTACATCACGGCGACGTTGTATTCGGCCTCGGCGACGCCGGCATCGGCCGAAGATTTGAAGAGCTGAGCGGCGTGTTGATAATCCTGCGTCACGCCCTGACCCAACGCGTAGAGCACGCCGAGCCGATACTGCGCGATCGCGTCGCCATTCTTGGCGCGTTGCTCGAGCCAAGGCGCGAGCTGCGCCGGGTTGGTTGGCGCGTCGCCGCCGGCCGGCGCGGCGCTCTTGCCTGGCGGCTTGGCGGCCGGCGCGGCCGGTGTGCTGTGCCGCGTCGCGGGGCCGAGCGGAGCAGGCGGCGGCAGCGCCAACGCGGTCTTGGTGCTCGCGGTCGGCGCGGAGATTCGCGCGGGCGGCGGCGGCGCGGCTCGGCTGGTGCGCGCCGGCGGCGACGGCGCGGGGGGTGGCGCAGCGACGCCCGAGGCGGGCGGGGTGGATTTCGCGGGCGTCAGAAATCGGCAGGCCGGGAACTGGCGGAAGATTGGCGACCGGGTTGCTGGCGGCGTCGCCCAGGCTGGCCGGCGCCGGCATCGCCGGCTGCGTGGCGATCGGCGGCGGCATCGCCTGTTGCCCAGACATCGGCGGCAGGCCGGGTATGCTCTCTTCGCCATCGTTGTTGAAAGACGGCAACGCTGGCGTATTGGTCGGCGCCGGCGCGAGCAATGGTGCATCGTTGGTCGCAGCCGAGGGCGCGAGCGGAACTTGCGAGGCAATCGGGCGACTCGGGATAAGACGCTGCGCGCTGAACGCACCCGCTGCGATCGCAAGCGCGATGCCGACCGCGATCAGTCCCCAACGCAGGGCGCTCCCGCGTGAGCCCGGGTGCGCCATGCCCATGGCGGCCGTAGCGGGGTCAACGGTTTCGTCCCCGAGATCGGGCTCGCCGCGCCCCGCCCAGAGCTTAGAGCGGGGCTTTAGCTCCACGCGCCGCGTCGGGCTCTCGTCGGCCTTGTCATCGTCCCCGATCGGGGACTCGGTCTCGGGCTGGTCGAGCCGCTGCTGCGCCAGGCGTTCGGCGAGGGTCGGGCCGGGCCGCAGGGCGGCCGGCAACGGAGCTGCCGCGGCCGGTGCCGGGCGCGCCGGCGCGGGCCGGGCAACGCCGCTCGCTTGAGTTTGCGGCGGCGGAGACAGTGGGGCCGGCGGCATCGCCACCGGCGCGGGATCTTGTCGAGTGTCGGTCCCGCGTTGGGCCATCGCCAATAACGCGGCGAGCGAAGCTTCGATGTCGCGCGGCGGAATCGTCGGCGCCGCCGTTGGCGCGGCTTGCGGCGTGAGCGCGGGCCGCGGCGTCAGCGGCGTGATGGACGCGGCCGGCGAGGCGCTCGGCGGCGGCGATAGCGGCATCGCCGGCACCGTGACGGGCGCGGTTCGGAACGCGCTCGGACAGGCGCGCCGGATCGCGCGCTCGAGCCACTCGTCGATCGAGATTCCGGCGGCCGCGGCGGCGTGCTCGACCAGGCGGCGCGTCGCGGGCTCGATCTGGACCTTTTCCCAGGGATCGATGCCTTCGACGGCGAGCGGCGGGATATCCCGAATCACGGCGTGACCTCCCGGCTCGGGCCGACGGGGATGCGTTGACGCGCGGCCTCGACGCTCAAATGCTCGGCGATGATGGTGTCGGCCAGCGCGTCGGGATTGGGCGCATCGAGCAGTACATAAGCGTGGTCTCGCGTGATCAGCCCGGCGCCGATGAGATGGCGTACGAGCGGCGGGAGGCCCAACAGACGCATGCTGCGCACGATATAGGGCCGGTCGCGGCCGGTCGCGGCGGTGACAACTGAAACGTTGACCGCGCATTGCGTCAGCAAGCGCAGATAGGCTTGCGCCTCGTCGATGGGCGAAAGATCGCCGAGCTGAAGATTCTCGGTGAGCGAGGTGAGAATGGCCCGGGCGTCGTCGTAGCTGCCGACCGTGGCGGGAATTTGCGACAAGCCGACGCGCTGGGCGGCGCGCCAACGGCGGTGACCGCACACGATCTCATAACCCTCGGCGTCGCCGGCGGCGCGGCGCACTAGGATCGCCTGGCGCACGCCGCGCGTCGCGATATCGGCGAGCAGCGCTTCGGGGACGTCCTCGCTGCGGCGCGTGCCGAGATTGGCCGGTGCGATCGCGGCGATCGGCAGCATGGCGGCCGCGGCGGCGGCGGGCGGGCTTTGTGGCGCCGATTGCTTGGTCACGGGGGCGGGTTTGGGCGGCCGTGGCGGGGCCGGCGGAATCGCCGCGCGAATCGGGTTGACGAATGGCAGGACGGGCCGTGCCACCGGCGGCATCGCAACCGCCGACGCTGCCGGCGGCACTGCGACGGGCGCGGCGGGTCGGGGCGGCGTGGACTGGGGTTGCGGCGGCGGTACGACGATGTGCGGCAACTCGGCCGCCTCGGTCGCCGGCGGGCGCGCTGCGACGGGCGCCGCGCGCTCTCGGATTTCCCTGGTGAATTCGAGAATTTTCGGCGGGTCGCTGGGCGGCGCGACGCCTTCGGCGGCACAAGTTTCGCCGATCATGCGGGTCAGCCACGCGGACAGGGACAAGCCTGCGCCGAGAGACGCGATCTCGGCCGCTTCGCGTGCGCCAGCCGAGAGGCGATCAAGCTGCCAGTTGGCAGCCGAGGACATCATCGCACCATGCTCCTTACGCCAGCAAAGAAGAGGTTATCTGGTTTTTTGCCCCCGAACCATTGGCCAGTGCCGGCAACTCGGGACCGGCCGAGCATTCACTCGCGGTTGACCATAATTCGCGATGGGTTAACGAATGATTGACGCTGACGGCAAAAAACCGCCGGGCGTTGACGATTTGGCAGTACCCGGAATACAGTCGATTCTTCGATTCGAGGACGAAGAAGCATGAGTGACCTGAAACAGGCGGCCGAGCGTCTTGACCAAGCGGTGGCAAAGCTCGAAGCCGCATCCCGGCGGCTGGGCGACGGCAACCGGGCCGCGAAATCCAAATCGGGATCGAGCGACAATACCGCGGTGGTGGCCGCGCGGCTCGACGAAGCGATCCTCCGCATCGACCGGCTCCTGGAAGGCTGATGGCGCAGGTTTCGATCACAATCAACGGCCGATCCTACCCAGTCGCATGCGACGAGGGCGAAGAGGTCCGAATTCGCGAATTGGCGCGCAACATCGACAGCAAGGTGAGCGCCTTTGCCCGCCAAGTCGGCCAAGCGGGCGAGGCGCGGTTGCTGGTGCTCGCGGCCCTGGTGCTCGCGGACGAGGTCGCCGAGGTCACCGAGGCCTTGCGCAACGTAAGTTCCCGCCCGCCCGTGCCGGCGCCGGAAGAGGCCGCGTTAGCGGCCGGGGTGGAAAAGCTTGCCGCCCGCATTGAAGCGGTTGCGGCCCAGCTCGAATCGTCCCACATATGAATTGAGAGGGTGGGGCTGCACGGTGCGTTAGGACGCAATACCCCGGGGCCGATATGTACCTCCAGGGGACCGTCCCTGGCGAAGCCCTGGTTTCGTCACATGGTTCCCACCTGCGTAAGCGGGCCGCGAGGGTTACGCAATGCCGACGGCTGCGGCGGCTCCATCCTCTCATTTCCCTTCATATCTTTCCCAGCGAGCGCGGTGACCGACGATGCGGCTTCTGCTCTGCGGTGACATCGTCGGACGCGGCGCGCGCGCAGCCGTCGCTTCCGCCGTCCCGCGCCTGAGGCGCGAGCTCGCGCTCGATTTCGTCGTCGCCAATGGCGAGAACGCCGCGCATGGCTTTGGCATCACCGCGGCGAACTGCGCCGAGCTTTATGCTGGCGGGGTCGATGTCATCACCACGGGCAACCACGCCTGGGATCGGCGCGAGATCATGGCCTATATCGGCGGCGATCCGCGCCTGCTGCGGCCGCTGAATTTTCCGCCCGCCGCGCCCGGCGCCGGATTCGGCATCTATCCGCTCGGCGATGGTCGCACGGTGATGGTCGTCAACGCGATGGCGCGGCTGTTCATGGACGCGATCGACGATCCCTTCGCCGCCCTGGACAAGTTGCTCGGCGCGCATCCGCTCGGCTCCGTCGCCGCCATCCTGCTGGATTTCCACGGTGAGGCGAGCTCGGAAAAAACCGCGATGGGACATTTCTGCGACGGCCGGGTTTCCGCCGTGGCTCGGCACGCACTGCCATGTCCCGACCGCGGATCATCGGATCCTCGCCAAGGGGACGGCCTACATGACCGATGTCGGGATGTGCGGCGACTATGAATCCGTGATCGGCATGGCCACGGCGCCGGCGGTCGCGCGCTTCGTCACCAAATTGCCGGGCGACCGGCTCGAGGCCGCTTCCGGCGAGGCGACGGTGTGCGGCGCGGTGGTCGAGACCGACGACGCCACCGGCTTGGCAATCGCGATCTGGCCGCTGCGCCTTGGCGGCAAGCTCGCTCCCGCGCTCCCGCCGGCCGCCGCGATGCGGCGGTAAGCCGTCTCGCCTCGTCGCTCCGCTATCGGTTCGTGATCCGCTGCTCGGCCGCTCGGCCGACGCGCCGCAAATCCGCCATATTGGCCCGCTATGCAGCCGCGTTGGGGGAACCGGGGCCGCGAATGGTGAATGGCGACGCCTCCACAAGATATGGTATGGTTGACGCGGCGAAACTCATTAGCTAGCGGTGCTCATGTCGGGTCATTCTCAATTCAAGAACATCATGTACCGCAAGGGCGCGCAGGACAAAAAGCGCGCCAAGGTGTTCACCAAGCTGATCCGCGAGCTGACGACCGCGGCGCGCACCGGCCTGCCCGATCCGGCGGCCAATCCGCGGCTTCGGGCGGCGATGATCGCGGCGCGCCAGGCCAACATGTCCAAGGACACGCTGGACCGCGCGATCAAACGCGGCGCCGGCGGCGTTGACGCCGAGAATTATGAAGAGGTGCGCTATGAGGGCTACGGCCCCGGCGGCGTCGCGGTGATGGTCGAATGTCTCACCGATAACCGCAACCGCACCGCCAGCGAGGTGCGCGCGGCCTTCACCAAGTCGGGCGGCAATCTCGGCGAGACCAACAGCGTGAGCTTCCTGTTCGAGCGCATCGGGCAGATCCTCTACCCGGCCGCGACCGCGACCGGCGACGCGATGTTCGAGGCTGCGGTCGAGGCCGGCGCCGACGATGTCGAGAGCGGCGCCGACGAGCACAGCATCACCTGCGCTCCCGACGCCCTGAACGCCGTGCGCGACGCACTGGAGAAGCGCTTCGGAGCGCCGTCCTCGGCAAAGATCGTGTGGAAGCCCAAGACGCTCGTCGCCGTCGGAGATGCCGCGGCCGATGCCTTGTTCAAGCTGCTGGAGACGCTCGAAGACAGCGACGACGTCCAGAACGTGTTCGCCAATTTCGAGGTTTCCGACGATGTCATGGCGCGGTTGAGCGCGTGACCGGGCCATTCAAGCGGCTCATCGGTCTCGATCCGGGGTTGCGCCACACCGGCTGGGGCGTCATCGACGTCGCCGGCAACCGGCTCGTGCATGTCGCCGATGGCGCGGTGCATTCGCGCGCCGGCGCGGCGCTCGCCGTACGCCTCTCCGAGCTTTACCGCCAGCTTGGCGAGCTGCTCGACCGCTTCCAGCCCGCGGCGGCCGCGGTCGAGGAAACTTTCGTCAACAAGAATCCGGGCTCGACGCTCAAGCTCGGCATGGCGCGCGGCGTCGTGCTGCTGGCCCCGGCCGAGCGCGGCATACCGGTGTTCGAATATTCGACCAACCTCGTCAAGAAATCGGTGGTCGGAATCGGCCATGCCGAGAAAGCCCAGGTCCAATCGATGGTGCGCCGGCTGCTGCCCGGCAGCGGGACGAGCGGGGCCGACGCCGCCGATGCGCTCGCGGTCGCGATCTGTCACGCCCACCATGCCGCGACCGCGCGCGCCGTGGCGCTGGCGGGAGGCGCGGCGTGATCGCCATGCTCGCGGGCGTCGTCGATCAGGTGGCCGCCGATGCCATCGTTCTCGACGTGAATGGCGTCGGCTATCTGCTCTTTGCCTCGGCGCGCACGCTCGGCAAGGCGCCGGGTCGGGGCGAGCCGGCGCGGCTTCTCGTCGAGACCCATGTTCGCGAGGATCACATCCACCTCTATGGTTTCGCCGACGAGGCCGAGCGCGAGTGGTTTCGCCTGCTGATGACCGTCCAAGGGGTCGGCGCCAAGCTCGCGCTCGCGATCCTGAGCGTGCTCGCGCCCGAGGGCCTTGCCGCCGCGATCGCGGCGCAGGACAGGGCCGCGCTGACGACGGCCGAGGGCGTCGGCCCCAAGCTCGGCCAGCGCATCGTCAACGAGCTGAAGGACAAGCTCGGCGGGTTGAGCCTCGGCCCCGCCGCGGCGCAAGCCTCGGGCCCGGCGTCGGAAGCGGTGTCGGCGCTCGTCAATCTCGGCTATCCGCGCGCCGATGCCTATGGCGCGGTCGCGGCGGCGTCGCGCCGGCTCGGTGCCGCGGCCTCGCTCGATGCGCTCGTGCGCTCTGGGCTCAAGGATCTGGCGCGATGACCGAGCCGCGCATGGTCGCGGGCGAGCGCAAGGACGAGGACGCCGCAGAGCTGTCGTTCCGGCCGCTGCGCTTCGATGAGTTCGTCGGCCAAAGGCAAGTGCGCGACAATTTGCGAGTCTTCATCGCGGCGGCCCAGCAGCGTGGCGAGGCGCTCGATCACGTGCTGCTCGCGGGCCCGCCCGGTCTCGGCAAGACGACGCTGGCCCAGATCATCGCGCGCGAGTTGGGAGTCCAGTTCCGCGCCACCTCCGGCCCGGTCATTCAACGCGCGGGCGATCTCGCCGCGCTCTTGACCAATCTCGAGGCGCGCGACGTTCTGTTCATCGACGAGATCCATCGCTTGGCGCCGGCGGTGGAAGAAATCCTCTATCCGGCGATGGAGGATTTTCAGCTCGATCTCATGATCGGCGAGGGCCCGGCGGCGCGCTCGGTCAGGATCGACCTGCCGCCCTTCACGCTGATCGGCGCGACGACGCGCTCGGGCCTCATCACGCGGCCGCTGCGCGAGCGCTTCGGCATCCCGATGCGCCTCGTCTTTTACGACGCCGCCGAGCTCGAGCAGATCGTCGAGCGCGGCGCGCGGGTGCTCGGCATGGCGCTCGAGCGCGACGGCGCCGCCGAGATCGCGCGGCGCGCGCGCGGCACGCCCCGGGTCGCGGTGCGCTTGTTGCGCCGCGTACGCGACTTCGCCGCGGTCGCCGGCGCCAAGCGGATCGACGCCGAGGCGGCGGACGCGGCGCTGCGGCGGCTCGAGGTCGATGCCAGCGGACTCGATGCGATGGACCGGCGCTATCTCCTGTGCATCGTCCAGAATTATGGCGGTGGGCCGGTCGGGGTCGAAACCGTGGCCGCGGTGCTGGGCGACGAGCGCGACGTCATCGAGGAAGTGATCGAGCCCTATCTCATCCAGCAGGGTTTCGTGCAACGGACCTCGCGCGGCCGGGTGCTGACCGAGGCGGCCTATGGGCATCTCGGCTTGAAGCCGCTGCGCCCTTTGCCCCGGCAGCTCGATCTGATCGACGAGGCGGATGAGGAGAGCGCACGGTCATGACGCCCGCTCCCGCGCGCGGGCGCCTTCGCCGACGGCGTCCACCGCTTTCCGGTGCGCGTCTATTACGAGGACACCGATGCCGCCGGCATCGTCTATTACGCGAATTACCTGAAATTCGCGGAGCGCGCGCGCACCGAGATGATGCGCGGCCTCGGCGTCGAGCACGAAAAATCGCGCCAGGCCGAGGGCAGCGTTTTCATCGTGCGCCGCGCCGAGATCGAGTTCGAGGCGCCGGCTCGGCTTGACGACGAACTGGTCGTCGAGACTCGGGTCAAAGAGTTTGGCGCCGCGACAATTCTACTCGCTCAGGATATCGCGCAGGGCGAATCGGTTCTCGTCCGCGCGACGGTCCTCATCGCCTGCGTCGGCCGCAACGGGAGGCCGGTGCGTCTGCCGCCTCCCTTGCGGGCGGCGCTTCAGTCCCACCACGAAAACACCCGGATGGTCACCGCACATGCCCGATAACGCCGTCGATCAAGCCGCCCTGGCGGGCTCGATTCCGCACGATCTCTCGGTCGTCACGCTGTTCATGCAGGCGGACACGCTCGTCAAGCTCGTGCTTTTGCTGCTGCTCTTTGCCTCGTTCTGGTCGTGGGCGATCATCTTCGACAAATTCGTCAAGCTGCGGCGGCTGCGGCGCGACGCCGACAGCTTCGAGGAGAGCTTCTGGTCGGGCGGCGCGCTCGACGATCTCTACGACCGCATCGGCAACCGTCCGGAAGACCCGATGTCCTCGGTGTTCGCCGCGGCGATGCGCGAATGGCGACGCAGCATGGCCAAGGGCCTCGCCGCCACGACGACGACGCGCATGACGCTGCAGGAGCGCATCGAGCGCGTTATGCAGGTGACCGGGTCGCGCGAGATGGCGCGGATCGAGCGCTACATGTCGTTCCTCGCCACGGTCGGATCGACCGCGCCCTTCGTCGGCCTGTTCGGCACGGTCTGGGGCATCATGAACAGCTTCCAGTCGATCGCAGCCGCCAAGAACACGAGCCTCGCGGTGGTCGCGCCGGGCATCGCCGAAGCGCTATTCGCCACCGCCTTGGGCCTTGTCGCCGCGATCCCCGCGGTCATCTTCTACAACAAGTTCTCGACCGATTTCGGCCGCTATGCCGGGCGGCTCGAGGCGTTCGGCGCCGAATTCAGCGCCATCCTGTCGCGCCAGCTCGACGAGAAGGCGTGAGCCATGGCGGGGCCTCTCCTCCACCGCAACGGCGGCCCGATGCAGCGCCATCGGCTGATGGCCGACATCAACGTCACGCCGATGGTCGACGTGATGCTGGTGCTGCTCGTCGTCTTCATGGTGACGGCGCCGCTCCTCACCGTCGGCGTGCCGGTCGATCTGCCGCAGACCAAGGCGCAGCAGCTCAATCAGCCCGAGGAACCGCTCGTCATCACGATCGACGCCGCGGGCAAGACCTATCTCCAGAACAGCGAGATCGACGGCGATCAGCTCGTGCCGCGCCTGCAAGCCATCACCCACAACAATCCGACCGCCAGCATCTATGTGCGCGGCGATCGTAACGTCAATTATGGCCGCGTGCTCGAGGTGATGGGGCTGATCAGCGCCGCGGGCTTCAACAAGGTCTCGCTGGTGGCGGAGCAGCCCCGCGCCGACGGCGCGAAACCGCGTTGAGGCCATGCTCGGCAAGGGTAGCCTCATCGGCTCGGGGGTACTGCACGCCGCAGTGGCGATGGTGGCCTTGCTCGGCCTGCCGTCGCTGTTCGAGCCGAAGATTCCCGAGGATGAGCCAATTGCCGTCGAGCTGGTGAACCTCGCGCCGGTGACGCGCGCAACCCAGGTGAACCCGGCTCCGCCGGTACCGCACGCCAAGCCGGAGCTTGCCCAAGCGGAGCCGCCGAAGCCCGAGCCGCCGAAGCCCGAGCCGCCGCCGCCGGAACCGCCGCCGCCGCCGCCCCCACCCCCGCCACCGCCGCCGCCGGCACCCGAGGCGGCAACGCCATCACCGCCGCCGCCCGAGCAAAAGCCGCAACCGCCTCGGCCCGAGGCGCCGCCACAGCCGCCTCAGCCCAAGCCGCCGCAAAAGCAGCCCGACGATGCGTCCTTCGATCAGCTGCTCAAAAACCTCGCCACCCGCCAGACCGCTTCGGTGCAGCAGCCGGCGCCGGGACCGGAGCAGAAGACGCTCGCAGCCGGTGGCGCCGCTGGCGGCGGCGCTCAGCACCAGCGAGATCGATCTCGTGCGGCAACAGATCGAGGCGTGCTGGAACGTGCCGGCGGGCGCGCGCGATGCCGGCAATCTCCAGCCCCAGTTCCGGGTCTGGATGAATGCCGACGGCACCGTGCGCGACGCTCAGCTCCAAAATTCCGGCCAGCTCAACGATCCGTTCTTCCAGGCCGCCGCCGACAGCGCACGCCGTGCGCTGCTCAATCCGCGCTGCCAGCCGCTGAAGCTGCCGCCCGACAAGTACGACCAGTGGCAAACCTTCACCATCACATTCGATCCGAAGGACATCACATGATCAGGATCACGCGCCGTCACGCCACGCTCGGCCTTGCGCTCGCGCCGCTCGCATTGTCCGCGACCCCGGCGCGCGCCGAGCTTCATCTCGATATCACGCAAGGAAAGATCGAGCCGCTGCCGATCGCCATACCGGCCTTCAGCGGCGGGACGGGTACCCAGGCGCAGGACATCGTCCAGGTGCTGTCCGCCGATCTCGAGCGCTCCGGATTGTTTCAACCGATCGACGCCAAAGCCTTCATCGATCAGGATGCGGCCTCGCATATCCCGCCGCAATACAACGATTGGCGCGTCATCAACGCGCAGGCGCTCGTCACCGGCGACGTGGCCGTGCAGCCCGACGGCAGGCTGCAGGTGGAATTCCGCTTGTGGGACGTGTTCGCCGAGCAGCAACTGACCGGCCTGCGCTACACCGCCGCGCCGGAGACGTGGCGGCGCGTCGCCCATATCGTCGCCGACACGATCTACAAGCGCATCACCGGCGAGGACGGCTATTTCGACACCCGCATCGTCTACATCTCGGAAAGCGGGCCGCAGCAAGCGCGCGTGAAGCGTCTCGCCATCATGGATCAGGACAGCGCCAATCATCATTACCTGACCGACGGCAAGGCGCTGGTGCTGACGCCTCGCTTCTCGCCGACGGCGCAAGAGATTACCTATCTCTCTTATGCCAGCGGAACCCCGCGGGTCTATCTGTTCAACATTGATTCCGGCCGGCAGGAAGTGCTGGGCGACTTTCCGGGCATGACGTTCGCGCCGCACTTCGCGCCCGATGGCAACAGCGTGATCATGAGTATCGCCGTGAACGGGGCGAGCCAGATCTACAGTCTCGATCTCAGAACCCGGAAGGCGACGCAGGTCACCAGCACCGATTCGATCGATACCTCGCCGTGCTATTCGCCGGACGCGTCGCAGATCGTGTTCAATTCGGATCGCGGCGGCTCGCAGCAGCTCTACGCCATGAATTCCAACGGCAGCAACATCCACCGCATCAGCTTCGGCAATGGCCGCTACGGTACGCCGGTATGGTCGCCCCGCGGCGATCTCATCGCCTTCACGAAATTCGACGCAGCCCAGTTCTACATCGGGGTCATGCACCCCGACGGCAGTGGCGAGCGCCTGCTCACGCAAGGCTTCCTGGTCGAAGGCCCGAGCTGGGCGCCCAATGGGCGCGTCTTGATCTTTTTCCGGGAGCAGCCCGCCGACAGCAAGGGCAATGGCAGCAACTCGCGACTCTACACGATCGATCTGACCGGCTATAACGAGCGCGAGGTGGTGACGCCGCTGGACGCCTCCGACCCCGCCTGGTCCCCCTTGATTCCCTAGGCAACACTTCGTATAGTCGCTTCGGTTTCCGAGGGGCATGGAAGGGCCTCCGCGCTGCCAAAAACCTGTCACGGGCAGTGCTCCCGGAAGGCATGGCTGACCTGTCCAGCTCGGCCGCGTGGCGTACGAGATGCTTTAAAAAAGGGAGTCCAAAATGAATTTTCGGCCACTGAGCTTGATCGCGGGTTTGCTGCTGTTGGCGGCCTGCTCCCAAACTCCCGCCACCACCGCCACGACCAGCGGAGGCGGTCAAGCCCCGCCGCCAGCGCCGATGGCCTCGTCCATCGTTCCCGGCTCGCCGCAGGACTTCGTCCAGAATGTCGGCGATCGCGTGTTTTTCGATTTCGATAAATCCGTGATCAAGCCCGAGGGCCAGACGACACTCGAGCGCCAGGCGGATTGGCTGAAGAAATACGCCAGCGTGACCGTGACGATCGAAGGTCACTGCGACGATCGCGGCACCCGCGAGTACAACCTCGCTCTGGGCGAGCGGCGCGCGACCGCGGTGCGCAACGCCCTGACGACCCTCGGCGTCTCGGCCAACCGCGTCAAGGTCATCAGCTACGGCAAGGATCGGCCGATCGTGCCGGGCGACAACGAACAGGCTTGGGCGCAGAATCGCGTCGGTATCACCGTCATCAACTGACCGGCGGCGCCGTTCGGCCAGACGACAGGCGCCCGCCCCGGACCTCGGCAATGAGCGATTGCCGTGGCTGGGGTGGCGCCGTCTTGCTGTTTCTTGCCTGCAACCCCAGCGCGCTCGGCCCTTGTTTTGCCCGAATGTCGGAACAGATTCGACCGAACATGCTGGGCGGCGCCGGCAACCTCGAATGATGGCGCGCGCGCGGCAGGGCACGGAAAGGCACCGTTCGATGGCTCGACCCGCTTGCCTTTGCATGGTCTTCGTCTTGGGCGGCATGGCTGTGGCCGCGCCCGCCCATGCGCAGACCGGCTCTGCTCAAGCCGAGCTCAATACCGAAATGCGGCTGAGCAGGATGGAAGACGAGATGCGCCAGCTCAACGGCCGGATCGAGGAGCTGAGCAACAGCGTCGCCCAGCTGAAGGAGCAGCTGGAGCGCGTTTCGAGCGACGTCGATCAACGGTTCAGCCAGCTCCAGGCGCCGCCGCCCGCGAGCGCGGCCACTGCGCCGCCGCCGGCGAGCGCCGCCGGCGCGCCGCCCCCACCTCCGCCCCCACCGAGCCCTGGCACGCTGGGGACGCTCGTTGAACCGTCTCCGGGGCGACGGACGGCAGCGGCCGCCACAGTGGCTGGCGCTGCCACCGGCAGCTCGGAGGACCAGTATAATTATGCGATGGGCCTGCTGACCCAGGCCAATTACCCGGCAGCGGAACAGGCGATGCGTGACTTCGTCCAGCATTTCCCCAAGGATCCCCTCGCCGGCAACGCGCAATACTGGCTGGGCGAGACGTTCTATGTGCGCAAGGACTACGCCAGCGCGGCGACCGCCTTCGCGCAGGGCTATGAAAAATATCCCAAGGGCGCGAAAGCCTCGGACGATCTCCTGAAGCTCGGCATGTCGCTCGCCAATCTCAATCAGAAGCAGGATGCCTGCCGCGCCTATGCGCGCCTCGAACGCGATTTTCCGAACGAGCCGCCGACCGTCAAGGAACGGATCGCAACGGAAAAGAAGCGCGCCGGCTGCTGACCAAGCGATGGATCTTGCGCAGCCTGGCCTTGCGCGCGCCGATCTCGTCGATGTTCCCGCCGAACCGGTCGGAGCGGCCGAGTTCGCGGCCCTGATGGAGAGATTCGCGCCGTTCGAGGACGCGCCGCATGTCGCCGCGGCGGTTTCGGGCGGCATCGACAGCATGGCCCTGGCGCTGCTCACGCAGGATTGGGCGCGGGCACGCGGCGGATTTTTCACGGCGCTTACCGTCGATCATGGGCTGCGACCCGAAGCAGCGGACGAGGCGGCGCAAGTCGCACGCTGGTGCGCCCAGCGCGGCATCGCCCATGACACGATGCGCCGCGAGGCTGCGCCGCTGACGAGCGGCATCCAGGCCGCCGCGCGCGCGGCACGCTATCGCTTGCTCGAAGAGTGGTGCCGCGCCCGCTGCGTGCTCCACCTCCTGGTCGCGCATCAGCGCGAGGATCAGGCCGAGACCCTGCTGATGCGCCTGATGCGCGGCAGCGGCGCGACGGGGCTCGCCGGCATGGCAGCCCTTCGCGAGGGCGCCTCGGTCCGCGTGTTGCGCCCGGTCCTCGGCGTGCCGCGCGCGCGGCTTGCGGCCACGCTCGAAGCCGCCGGACAGGGTTGGATCGACGACCCGAGCAACCGCAATCCCGCCTATCTGCGGCCGCGGCTGCGCGCCGCGATGGGCGGCCTCGCCGCGCGCGGCTTTCCGAGCGAGCGGCTGACCGCCATCGCCGCCGGGTTCGGCCGGTCGCGGGCCGCGCGCGAAGCCGAGTGCGCGTCGCTGTTGGCGCGCTGCGTGACGATCGCGCCGGCGGGTTTTGCCTGGCTCGATGGCATGGCGCTCGTCTCCGCGCCCGGGGAATTGGGTGTCGCGGCGCTCGGCGCCTTGCTCGCTACCGTCTCGGGGAGCGACTACCCGCCGCGGCTCGAGCGGCTGACGCGGCTCCATCGATTTCTCGCCTCCGGGCTCGCCGGCGGGCGGACGCTCGGCGGTTGCCTGATCCGGCCATGCCGCGGCAGGCTCCTCGTTTGCCGCGAGCCGGCGGCGGCGGCGCCGCCGGTTTCGGCCGTGCCGGGCGTCCGAGCGCGCTGGGACGGGCGCTTTACCCTCGATCTCGATCGCGCGGCGCCGGCCGGTCTCAGCCTCGGCGCGTTGGGCGATTCGGTCGCTTCCGTGCTCGCCGAAGCCTCTGCGGCTCGGCTCGCGACCGTGCCGCCGGCCGCGCGGCCCGCTTTGCCCGCCATTCGGGACGCGATGGGGGTAGTCGCGGTGCCCGCGCTGGGGTATTTTTGTTCGCGGCGGCCGTTCGCCGCGGCCGCTGCCGGGAGCTTGGTGTTTCGCCCGGTTCGTCCGCTGACCGGCGCAAGGTTTACAATTGTTTAACCCGGCGGGCTGCTTATCTATTGAGGTGCGGAGCGGCGACCGGGATCGGTCGCCACCCTTGAGTGGGTCGCAAGGCTCGGCGCGGAAAGGCCTTGGACGTGAACAGTTTCGGCAAGAATCTCGCGCTTTGGATCATCATCGGGTTGCTGCTGGTCGCGCTCTTCAACCTGTTCCAGAGCTCGACCACGCGCGTGCCGCAGAACAGCCTCGCCTATTCGGACCTGATCGCGGATGTGAACAAAGGCCAGGTCCGCGAGGTCACGATTCAGGGCAACACCGTCACCGGAAAATTCTCCGACGGACGCAGCTTCTCTACCTACATTCCGAACGATCCTGATCTCGTCAACCGCCTGATCGACAAGGGCGTGCAGATTCATGCCGCGCCCTCCGACGACAATGTGCCGTCGCTGTTCGGCATCCTGATCTCGTGGTTCCCGATGCTGCTGCTGATCGGCGTGTGGATTTTCTTCATGCGCCAGATGCAGGGCGGCGGCGGCCGCGCCATGGGCTTCGGCAAGAGCCGCGCGCGGCTGCTGACCGAAAAGGTCGGGCGCATCACCTTCGACGACGTCGCCGGCATCGACGAGGCCAAGCAAGAGCTCGAGGAGATCGTCGAATACCTCAAGGACCCCCAGAAATTCCAGCGCCTCGGCGGCAAGATTCCGAAAGGCGTGCTGCTGGTCGGGCCTCCCGGCACCGGCAAGACGCTGCTCGCGCGCGCTATCGCGGGCGAGGCCAACGTGCCGTTCTTCACCATCTCGGGCTCGGACTTCGTCGAGATGTTCGTCGGCGTCGGCGCCAGCCGTGTGCGCGACATGTTCGAGCAAGGCAAGAAGAACGCGCCCTGCATCATCTTCATCGACGAGATCGACGCGGTCGGGCGGCATCGCGGCGCCGGGCTCGGCGGCGGCAACGACGAGCGCGAGCAAACCCTCAATCAGTTGCTGGTCGAAATGGACGGGTTCGAGGCCAATGAGGGCGTCATCCTGATCGCCGCGACCAATCGTCCCGACGTGCTCGACCCGGCGCTGCTGCGGCCCGGTCGCTTCGACCGCCAGGTGGTGGTGCCGAACCCGGATGTCGTCGGCCGCGAGAAGATCTTGAAAGTCCATATGCGCAAGGTGCCGTTGGGGTCGGATGTCGACCCTCGGATCATCGCGCGCG
The DNA here is from genome assembly GCA_963803265.1 of uncultured Alphaproteobacteria bacterium. Classification (GTDB taxonomy): domain Bacteria; phylum Pseudomonadota; class Alphaproteobacteria; order ATCC43930; family CGMCC-115725; genus CAIKMD01. Next base: position 261,853 of record CAWDLZ010000015.1, read on the forward strand.
GCACGCCTGGTTTCTCCGGCGCCGATCTCGCCAACCTCGTCAACGAGGCTGCGCTGATGGCGGCGCGCAAGGGCAGGCGCTCGGTCGTCATGTCGGATTTCGAGTTCGCCAAGGATAAGGTGCTGATGGGCGCCGAACGGCGCTCGATGGTGATGACCGAGGACGAGAAAAAACTCACCGCCTATCACGAGGGCGGCCACGCTCTCGTCATGCTCTACGCCGAAGGCCACGAGCCGCTGCACAAGGTCACGATCATTCCACGCGGCCGCGCGCTCGGCGTCACCATGTACCTGCCCGAGCGCGACAAGTACAGCCAATCGAAGATGGAGCTCGAGGCGATGCTCGCGAGCTTGTTCGGCGGCCGGGTCGCCGAGGAGCTGATCTTCGGCCTCGAGAAGATCACGACCGGCGCTTCCGACGACATCCGCCGCGCGACCTCGCTCGCGCGCCGCATGGTCACGGAATTCGGCTTCAGCGAAAAGCTCGGACCGCTGCGCTACAGCGAGAACGAAGAAGAGGTGTTCCTCGGCCATTCGGTGACGCAGCGCAAGAACGTCTCCGAGGCGACCGCCAAGGTGATCGACGAGGAGATCCGTCGCATCGTCGAAATCGGCGAGGCCACGGCGCGCCGCATTCTCACCGAGCATATCGACGAGCTGCACGCGATCGCCAAGGGCCTCTTGGAGTTCGAGACGCTGTCGGCCGACGAGATCAGGCGCGTCATCCGCGGCGAGAAGATCGTGCGCGACACGGGCGGCCCGGTCGAGACCCCGCCGCCGACGCCCGGACGACGCTCCTCGGTTCCACCCGCGGGCCGCGACAAGCCTGCCGGCGGCTTCGAGCCCGAGCCCCAGCCCGGGGCTTGAGCGCGGCCGCGCCGCGACTTAAGCGATTTTTGACCGTTCTCGGGCCAATTTAGGGTGTAGAATCATGCACCTTGACAGGGGAGCGGCGTGAAGCCCTCGAAGACGCGCAAGCTGTTCGGCACCGATGGCGTCCGCGGCGCCGCCAATAGCGAGCCGATCACCGCCGAGACGGTCTTGAGGATCGCGATGGCCGCGGGCCTCGTCCTGCGCCGCGGCGATCACCGCCATCTCGTGGTCATCGGCAAGGATACGCGGCTGTCGGGCTACATGGTCGAGCCGGCGTTGACCGCCGGCTTCATCGCGATGGGGATGGATGTGGTGCTGGTCGGGCCCTTGCCGACGCCCGCCATCGCCATGCTGACGCGGAGCTTGCGCGCCGATCTCGGCGTGATGATCTCGGCCTCGCACAATCCCTTCGAGGATAACGGCATCAAGTTCTTCGGCCCCGACGGCTACAAGCTTTCCGACCAGATCGAGGCCGCGATCGAGGCCGAGATCGGGCACGCCGCCGCGGGCCGCGCGCCGGCCCACGCACTGGGCCGCGCCAAGCGGCTCGACGATGCCGGCGGCCGCTACATCGAATTCGTGAAGAACACGTTTCCGCGCGGGCTTCGCCTCGATGGCCTGAAGGTCGTCGTCGATTGCGCCCATGGCGCGGCCTACAAGGTGGCGCCGACCGTGCTCTGGGAACTGGGCGCCGAGGTCATTTCTCTCGGCGTGCAGCCCGATGGGCTCAACATCAACCGCGATTGCGGCACCGTCGCGACCATGGCAATGCAGCGCGAAGTCGTGGCGCAAGGCGCCGATCTCGGCCTCGCGCTCGACGGCGATGCCGATCGCCTGCTCGTCGCCGACGAGAACGGGCAGATCCTCGATGGCGATCAGCTCATGGCCTTGATCGCCTTGCGCTGGCACCGCGTCGGGCGGCTATCGCGCGCCGGCGTCGTCGCGACCGTCATGTCCAATCTCGGCTTCGAGCGTTGCCTCGCCGGAAAGGGCATCCCGCTGACCCGCGCCCAAGTCGGCGACCGCTATGTCGTCGAGGCGATGCGCCGCCTGGGGAGCAATCTCGGAGGCGAGCAATCGGGCCACATCATCCTTGGCGATTATTCCACCACCGGCGACGGCCTCATCGCGGCGCTGCAAGTGCTGGCCGCGATCGTCGAGACCGCCGCGCCGGCGAGCGCGGTCGGCACGGTGTTCTCGCCGATTCCGCAACTCTTGCACAATGTCCGCAGCAATCGCGCCGCTGCGCTGCAGGCGGATGCCGTCAAGGCCGCGATTGGCGCGGGCGAGAAGCGCCTCGGCGCCGCCGGCAGGCTCCTCGTGCGCGAATCGGGCACCGAGCCGCTGATCCGCATCATGGCCGAGGGCGAGGACGAGGCCCTGCTGGCCGCCATCGTCGCCGAGATCGCCGCGGCCGTGTCCGAGGCCGGGATCGCGGAGGAAAGCGCGGCCGAATGAAGGGCCGCGTGCTCATCATCGCGGGCTCGGATTCGGGCGGCGGCGCGGGACTGCAAGCGGACATCAAGACGGTCACGGCATTGGGCGGCTATGCCGCCACGGCGGTGACGGCGCTCACCGCGCAAAACACGGTCGGCGTCCAGGCGATCCTGCCGGTGTCCACCGGCTTCGTGAAGCAGCAGATCGACAGTGTCCTTTCCGACATCGGCGCCGACAGCATCAAGACCGGGATGCTGCTCGACCATGCGGTTATCGAAGTCGCCGCGGACGCGATCGAGGCTGGCGCCCCCGACGCTTCGCTGGTGGTCGATCCGGTCATGGTCGCGAGCTCGGGCGCGCGGCTCCTCGACGAGCGCGCGATCGGCGCGCTCATCGACCGCCTCATCGCCCGCGCCGCGATCGTCACCCCGAACGCGCCCGAGGCCGAGGCCTTGACCGGCGTGCGTGTCGCCGACCTCGATGACATGCGCCGCGCCGCGGACATCCTGCTGCGCACCGGCGCCAAGGCGGTGATGGTGAAGGGCGGGCATCTCGAAGGCGCGGTGCTGCGCGATCTCGTCTGCACCGGTTCGGGCAGCTTCGTGCTCGAGGCCGAGCGCATCGCGACGCTTCACACCCACGGCACCGGCTGCACCCTTGCCTCCGCCATCGCCGTTGGCCTCGCCCAGGGCATGACGCTGAAAGCGGCGATCGAGCGCGCGCACGCTTTCGTGCAAGGCGCGATCCGCGCCGCTCCTGGCCTCGGGCATGGCCACGGGCCGCTCAACCATGCGTGGCGGCTCGAGCGCTAGGCATCGCACTCGCGCCGGCGCGTGCGGATTGACCCGTGCCGCCGAAAATCGGACACTGCCGCTCGATGCGCCGGCGAACCGCGCCGGATTTAGGGAGGGACAAGGACCATGATCGATCTCGGCTTTCGCCGCCGCACCGGGACGATGAAGCTCGCCGGTCTCGGCCTTGCCGCTCTCGCCCTCGGCGCAGTGCCGGCACGCGCCCAGACCGAGCATACGATTCTCGCCATTCCCGGCGTGAATGTGCTGTTTCTCGTTCAATACGTCGCGGCGGACCAGCATTTCTGGGAGCAGCAGGGTCTCGACGTGAAGATCATCAACATCACCGGCATCGGCGCGATGAACGCGGTGATCGCCGGCTCGGCGGATTTCTCGATGTCCTCGGGCGCGACCATCACGCGCGCCGCCGCGCGCGGACAAAAGCTCGTGGCTCTCGCCACCGCGATCGGCCAGACCGGCCAGTCGATCGTGCTGCGTAAGGATGTGGCCGAAGCGGGCCATTTCGACCCGGCCGCGCCGCTCTCGGTGCGCGGGCAAATCCTCAAGGGCAAGACCATTGCGATGGGCGGCGTCGGCGCCATTCCCGACATCGTCCTCAAGGTCGTCGCCAAGGAGGGCGGCATTGCGCCCGACCAGGTGATCGCGACGCCGATGCAGCCGCCCGAGTTCATGGCCGCTTTCGCGCGGAAATCGATCGACGGATTCTCGAACAGCCCGCCCTTCGTCGAGCAGGTCGTGCTCGACGGGACGGGGGTAGCAATCACCGATGCGCGCAAGGGCGAGCCCGTGGATTTCTCGCCGGTGTCGGCGGCGTTGCTGCTCGCGCGCGGCAATTTCTGCGCCGATCATCACTCGATCTGCGTCAAGATGGTGCATGGCGTCGTCGAGGCGATCAATTTCATCCGCGACAACCGGGACGGCGCGATCGCCGTGATGAAGGCGCATTTCGGCAGCTATGACGGCAAGGTGCTGGCGGCGGCCTACGAGACGGTGAGGTCGCTGTCGCCCGATCCGCCTGTGACGACCGTCCCGGATTTGGAGAACGGCGACAACATGAACATCGCCGCGGGCTTCATGAAGGCCGAGGACAAGCTCGCCCACTACGATGATCTCATCGACAACGAATTCGTGAAGTGAGGCTCCGCGTCCCTGCGTCCCTCCGCCGCACGGTGAATCCTTTTCCCCTGTTGACGCGAGACCCCGCGATGCCTATTTTCGTCGGCGGGACACGGCCCCCCAACGGGTCGCATCTATTCTGCAAGGAATAGCGCCATGAAGCCGCCACGCCGGCCCGCTACCCCGAATTTCTCGTCTGGTCCTTGCGCGAAGCGCCCTGGTTGGTCGCTCGAAGCTCTGAACAGCGCGCTCGTCGGCCGCTCGCACCGCTCGAAGCCGGGCAAGGCCAAGCTCAAAGAGGTGGTGCAGCGCTCGCGCGCGCTTCTCGGCATTCCCGCCGATTACCGACTCGGCATCGTGCCGGCCTCCGATACCGGCGCCGTCGAGATGGCGCTGTGGTCGCTGCTCGGCCCGCGCGGCGTCGATGTGCTGTCCTGGGAGAGTTTCGGCGAGGGCTGGGCGACCGATGCCAAAGCGCAACTAAAGCTCGCCGATCTGCGCCTTATCCGCGCTCCTTACGGCGAGATTCCCGATCTTGCCCAGGTCGATTGCGACCGCGACGTGGTGTTTCCCTGGAACGGCACCACCTCGGGCGCGCGCATTCCCAACGGCGATTGGATCAAGCCCGACCGCAAGGGCCTCACGATTTGCGACGCGACCTCGGCGGTGTTCGCCATGGACCTGCCTTGGGACAAGCTCGATGTCGTCACCTGGTCCTGGCAGAAGGTGCTGGGCGGCGAAGCGGCGCATGGCATGCTGGCCTTGAGCCCGCGCGCGATCGAGCGGCTGGAAAGCTACACGCCGCCCTGGCCGCTGCCGAAAATCTTTCGGCTCACCTCGAAGGGCAAGTTCAGCGAAGGCATCTTCAACGAGGAAACCATCAACACGCCGTCGCTGCTCGTGGTCGAGGATGCGATCGACAGCCTCAAATGGGCGGAAGAGGTGGGCGGCCTCCCGGCGTTGAAGGCGCGCAGCGAGGCCAATCTCGCCGCCATCGCCCAATGGGTCGCGCGCACCGACTGGATCGATTTCCTGGTCGCCGATCCGAAGATCCGCTCCTGCACCTCGGTGTGCTTGAAGATCGTCGCCGAGGGTTTCGATCGCTTGACCGCCGATCGGCAATGGGCGCAGGTCAAGAAGATCGAGTCTGGTCCTGGACGAAGAGGGCGTGGCCTACGACATCGCGGGGCACCGCGACGCAGTCCCGGGCTTGCGCATCTGGTGCGGCGCGACGGTCGAGCGCGGCGATGTCGAGGCGTTGCTGCCCTGGCTCGATTGGGCCTTCTTGCAAGCACAAGCCCAAGCCGCCGCGGCTTAAGCCTTCTACTCCGCAACCTTTTTAGAGACGGGATCTCGCCATGCCGAGAGTCTTGATTTCCGACGAGTTGAGTCCGCGCGCCGTCGCGATCTTCCGTGAGCGCGGCATCGAGGTCGAGGTCAACACCAAGCTCACGCCCGACGATTTGAAGAAGGCGATTCCGCGCTTCGATGCGCTGGCGGTGCGCTCGAACACGAAAGTGACCAAGGCGGTGCTGGAGCAGGCGACCAACCTCAAAGTCATCGGCCGCGCGGGCATCGGCGTCGATAACATCGACGTGGCGGCGGCGACCCAACGCGGCATCGTCGTGATGAACACGCCCTTCGGCAATTCGATCACGACGGCGGAGCACGCGATCGCGCTAACGATGGCGCTGGCGCGCGAAATTCCCGCCGCCGACCGCTCGACCCAGGCCGGCAAGTGGGAAAAGTCCCGCTTCATGGGCGTCGAGCTCACCGGCAAGACGCTCGGCGTCATCGGTTGCGGCAATGTCGGCTCGATCGTGGCCGACCGCGCGCTCGGCCTCAAGATGAAGGTGGTCGCCTACGACCCTTTCCTGTCGGCGGAGCGCGCTCTCGCCTTGGGCGTCGAGCGCGCCGAGCTCGACGAGCTCTTCGCCCGCGCCGATTTCATTACCCTTCATACGCCCCTGACCGACACCACCAAGAACATCATCGACGCCAAGGCCATCGCCAAGATGAAGAAGGGCGTGCGCATCATCAATTGCGCGCGCGGCGGCCTGATCGTCGAGGCGGACTTGAAGGCCGCGCTCGATTCCGGCCAGGTCGGGGGGGCCGCGATCGACGTCTTTCCGGTCGAGCCCGCCAAGGAGAATATCCTGTTCGGCCACCCAAAAATCATCGCAACGCCGCATCTCGGCGCCTCGACCGTCGAGGCGCAAGAGAACGTGGCGCTTCAGATCGCCGAGCAGATCGCGGATTTTCTCCTCACCGGCGCGGTCGTGAACGCGCTCAACATGCCCTCGCTGTCGGCCGAGGATTCGGCGCGGCTCAGGCCCTATATGAGGCTGGCCGAGGAGCTCGGCGGCTTCGCGGGCCAGCTTAGCGATGTTGGAATGAGCGCCGTCGAGATCGAATATGCCGGCCATGCCGCCGATCTCAACGTGAAGCCCTTGACCGCGATCGCGCTCGCCGCCTTGCTGGCGCCCCAGTTCGACACCGTCAACGTGGTGAACGTGCCGGTCGTGTGCAAAGAGCGCAACATCGCGATCAGCGAGACCCGCAGCACCGAGCCGACCGATTACCAGACCCTGATCCGGCTCACCGTCACCTCGCAGGGGCGGAAGCGCAGCGTCGCCGGCACGCTGTTCGGCGGCGACAAGCCGCGCATCGTCAAGATCGAGGACATCGTGATGGAGGCCGAGCTGCGGCCCGCACATGCTGTTCGTGCGCAACAAGGACCTGCCCGGCTTCATCGGAAATTTCGGCCGCGCGCTGGCCGAGGCCGGCATCAACATCGCGACGCTGCACTTGGGGCGCGCGGCGCCGGGCGAGGACGCGATCTGCCTCGCGCAGGTGGATCAAGACCTCGACGAGGCGGTGCTGGCCCATGTCTGCGCCATCCCCAATGTGCTGCAGGTCAGACAGCTGCATTTCTAGCTTTTCCGTTTGCCGGAGCGGCGCAAAACCGCTATCCCGGCCCCCGTGAACGACAAGCTGCACAAGGCGCTGCTGCCGCAAGGCCTGCGCGACCTGCTGCCGCCCGCCGCCGAAGCGGAGGCCGCGGCGGTCGCGCGCCTTGTTCAGGTGCTGGTGCGCCACGGCTACGAGCGGGTGAAGCCGCCGCTCGTCGAGTTCGAGGATAATCTGCTCTCGGGCGCGGGGGCCGCGATGGCGCCCGAGACCTTCCGCCTGATGGATCCGATCTCGCAGCGCATGATCGGCCTGCGCGCCGACATGACGCCGCAAGTGGCGCGGATCGCGGCGACCAGGCTTGGTCGTGCGCCGCGCCCGTTGCGCCTGTGCTATGCCGGCCAGGTAATGCGCGTCAAAGGCAGCGACATGCGCCCCGAGCGTCAGGTCGGCCAAGTCGGCGCCGAGCTGCATCGGGAGCGCCGAGATCGCTGCCGATATCGAGGTGATCGCGGTCGCAGCCGAGGCGTTGACCGCGCTCGGCGTCGCCGGGCTCTCGGTCGATCTCAGCCTGCCGACGCTGGTCCCGGCGCTCACCCGCGCCCACGGGCTGGGCGGCGCGGCGCTCGCGCATTTGCGCCGCGCGCTCGATCACAAGGACGCGGCGGGCGTCGCGGCTTCGGGCGGGAGCGCCGCGCCGGTGCTGCAAAAGCTGCTCGCGGCAGCGGGCGCCGCGGAGACGGGCCTCAAGGCGCTCGAGGCGATCGATCTGCCGAGCGAGGCCGCGGCCGAGCGGGCGCGCCTCGCCGTGGTGGCCGCGCGTCTCGCCAAGGCGGTACCCGGCCTCGCGATCACCATCGATCCCGTGGAGAATCGCGGCTTCGAGTATCACACCGGTGTCAGCTTCTCGTTCTTCGCGCGCGGCGTCTCGGCCGAGCTGGGACGCGGCGGGCGCTATCGCACCGGCAACGGCGACGGCGAGGACGCGACCGGCTTCACGCTCTATACCGACACGGTATTAGAGGCGGCGCCGGCAGCCAGCCCCGCGCCGCGGCTCTATGTGCCCGCGGGTGGCGATGAGGCGGCGGCTAAGCGCTGGCGCGAGGGCGGCTACGCGACGGTGGCGGGGCTAGCGCCGGTGGCCGACGCGGCCGCCGAAGCGCACCGGCTCGGTTGCGGCTATGTGCTCGATGGCGCCGCGATCGTCGCGCTGAGCTAGGAGAGTCCTGTCAATGGCCAATGTCGCGGTGATCGGCGCCCAATGGGGCGACGAAGGCAAAGGCAAGATCGTGGACTGGCTGTCCCAGCGTGCCGATGTGGTGGTGCGCTTTCAAGGTGGCCACAATGCCGGCCACACCCTCGTGATCGACGGCGTGGAGTTCCGGCTGAGCCTCTTGCCCTCGGGCATCGTGCGGCCGGAAAAGCTGTCGATCATCGGCAGCGGCGTCGTCGTCGATCCCTGGGCGCTCATTCGCGAGATCGAGGCGATCCGCTTGAAGGGCATCGCCGTCTCGCCCGCGAATTTGAAGCTCGCCGAGAACGCGACCCTCATCCTGCCCTTGCATGGCGAGATCGATCGCGCGCGCGAGGCGGCGCGCGGCGCCGCCAAGATCGGCACCACCGGGCGCGGCATCGGACCGGCTTATGAGGACAAAGTCGGGCGCCGCGCGATCCGGGTTTGCGACCTGGCCGATCCCGTCAGCCTGCCGACAAAGCTCGATCAGCTCTTGCTGCACCACAACGCGCTGCTGCGCGGCCTCGGTGCCAAGGAAGTCGAGCGCGCGCCCTTGCTCGCGGCCCTTCTCGAGATCGCGCCGCAGGTGCTGCCCTATGCCGAGCCGGCGTGGCGCCTGCTCGACGAGGCGAAGAAGAACGGCAAGCGTGTATTGTTCGAGGGCGCGCAGGGCATCATGCTCGACGTCGACCACGGCACCTATCCCTACGTCACCTCCTCGCACACCCATCCCGGCGAGGCCGCTTCGGGCGCCGGAGTGGGGCCGGGCGCGGTGGGCTATGTGCTCGGCATCACCAAGGCCTATACGACGCGCGTCGGCAGCGGCCCGTTTCCTACCGAACTGAAGGACGATACCGGCGAGCTGTTGGGCCAGCGCGGCAAGGAATTCGGCGTCGTCACCGGAAGGAAGCGCCGCTGCGGCTGGTTCGACGCGGTGATGGTGCGCCAGGCGGTGAAGGTGGCGGGCATCGACGGCATCGCGCTGACGAAGCTCGACGTGCTCGACGGCTTCGCAGAGATCAAGGTCTGCGTCGGCTATCGGCTCGGGGCCGCGACCATCGATCGTCTTCCCCCCAGCGCCGAGGCGCAGGAAGCGGTCCAGCCGATTTACGAAACCGTCGAAGGCTGGAGCGAGACGACGCGCGGCGCGCGCTCCTGGGCCAGGCTACCGGCGCTCGCGATCAAATACATCCGCCGGATCGAGGAGTTGATCGAGGCGCCGGTGGCGCTGTTCTCTACGAGCCCCGAGCGCGACGACACCGTCCTCGTGCGCGACCCGTTCGCGGATTGAAGCGGCTTAATTCCGTCCCGGCGGGGGCGGGGGCGTCGTTTCCTTGACCGATTTCCGCTCCATCTGCTTGCCGAGATAGGCGTTGAGGTTGCGCGTCTCATCGATCATCGCTTTGCTCTCGGGCAGCCGGCTCATATAGAAGAGGATCGGCAGCAGGAAGGCGTCGGCGAGCGAGAAGCCGTCGCCAACCAGGAAGCCAGTCTTGCCAACGCCGCGATCGAGGACTGCGAAATGCGCCGGCATTTTTGGCAGCGCCGCGTCGATCCGGGCGCGGTTGGGCTGGCCGTCGGGCGTGCCGGGGAAGAAATAGCCCGAGAGGTATTGTCGCATCAGTAGCGGATCGATCTCGGTGTTGATGAGCGAGATCCATTGCTCGACTTGCGCGGCCAAATGGTTCGGCGCGGGCACCAGCGCCGGCCCCGCGAAGCCGCCATCGATATAGGCGCATATGGCGCGCGATTCGAAGAGCTTCACCTCGGCATGGCGCATCACCGGAATCTTGCCGAAGGGATGGATGGCGGCGACCTCGGGCGAATGCGGCGGAGCGGAGACATGGACATACGGCACGCCCTTTTCGACGCACGCGATGCGGCAGGTCCAGACATAGTTGCTCTGCGGTACGCCGACGATTTCAAGCTCGGGCATTATGCTCCTCCTGGTTTCGTTCCACTGTTGCCGGTCGCCTAATCGCCGCGAGCGGCGGGTTGCGGCTGGGCGCCGGCCACATAGGCCTCGACTATCGCGCCAAGCTCGTCGAGCGCATTCTGGAAGAAATGATCGGCGCCCGCGATGATGCGATAATCGATCTTGATGTCGCGCTGTAGCATGAGCTTGGCGACTAGCTTCCGCATCGCTTCTTGCGGCACGATCTGGTCCTCGCTGCCGCGAATGACGAAGACCCGAGGCCGGGCACGGCGCGAGGAAGCTGAAATCGAACAGATTGGCGGGCGGTGCCACGGCGACGAAGGCCGCGATCTCCGGCCGCCGCATCAAGAGCTGCATGGCGATCCAGGCGCCGAAGGAGAACCCGCCGATCCAGCATGCCCTTGCGTTGGGGTTGTAGGTCTGCAACCAGTCCAGCGCCGCGGCGGCATCGGCCAGTTCGCCCTCGCCGCGGTCGAAATAACCTTGGCTGCGGCCGACGCCGCGGAAATTGAAGCGCAGGGCCGAAAAGCCTCGCCGCACGAAGGAATGGTAGAGGGTATAGACCACCTTGTTGTTCATTGTGCCGCCGTGCTGCGGGTGGGGATGCAGCAACAGCGCCAGCGGCGCGGTCTCCTCGGTCGAATGATGGTAGCGGCCTTCGAGGCGCCCAACCGGGCCGTTCACAGTTACCTCGGGCATGCGAGCAAATCCGATCTGAGTGGTGGGCCTTTACCCAGCCTGTCCTGCACCGCTTGTCGGCTATACTTGATCAGAATAGTAGGGAAAGCTATATTCCGGTTCAGGCGGTTGGCCTCGGCGCCTGGGAGACTCCGACGCCGAGGCAATCATAGCACAGTGAGTTCGATGTTTTTCAACAACCTGCGCGATGACGTCGCCAATGTTCTGAGGCTCGATCCGGCCGCGCGGTCGGGGCTGGAAGTCTGGCTGTGCTACCCGGGCTTCCACGCCGTGGTGATCCATCGTCTGTCGCATCTGCTGTGGCGTCATGGTTGGCTGGTTCTAGGGCGCTTCGTGTCGTCGATCGCCCGCAACCTGACCGGCATCGAGATCCATCCCGGCGCCAAGATCGGCCACCGGCTGTTCATCGATCACGGTGTTGGCGTCGTCATCGGCGAGACCACCGAGATCGGCGACGACGTGACGCTTTATCAGGGCGTGACCCTGGGTGGCACCTCGCTCCAGCGCGGCAAGCGTCATCCCACGCTCGAAGACGGCGTCATCGTCGGAGCCGGAGCCAAGGTTTTGGGCGCCTTCACGGTCGGCAAGGGCGCGCGCATCGGCGCCAATGCCGTGGTGCTCGCCGAGGTGCCGGCGGGGGTCAGCGTGGCTGGCATCCCGGCAAAAATCGTCGGCGAGCGGCCCAAGCCCGAAGCCGCGCCCGAATTTCTGCCCTATGGCACGCCGTGCGACGACACCCCCGATCCGATCGCCTGTCAATTGAGCGTGCCTCCATGGCGAGGTCGCGCGGCTTCGCGCGCGGCTGGCCGCTCTCGAGGAGGAACGGCTCGGCGCCGCGGTGCCTGGCGCCTTCCCGCAAGAAATAAGGAGCGTCAACGAGTGAGGCTCAGCACCAAGGGACGCTATGCGGTCATGGCCATGGTCGATCTCGCCAAGAATGGCAGCGGCGAGCCGATTTCGCTCGCCGAAATCGCCGAGCGCCAGGAGATCTCGCTGTCCTATCTCGAACAGCTCTTCGCCAAGCTGCGCGCGGGGAATCTCGTGAAAAGCGTGCGCGGACCCGGCGGCGGCTACCTGCTCGCTTATGGCGCCGATGAGACTCGCATTTCCGACATCATTCTCGCGGTCGACGAGCCGATCCGCGCCACGCGCTGCACGCCCGGCGCGCCCACCGGCTGCAGCGGCAATAAGAGCCGCTGCCTCACGCATGATCTGTGGGAAGAGCTCGGCAACCAGATTCATCTTTATCTCAGTTCGGTCACGCTTGCCGATGTATGCGAGCAACGGGTGCTGGGGCGGAGCGGCGCGCTGCACAGCGAGATGCAAGCGCGCGAGGCGCAGACCCGCGAAATTCGCGCTCGCGTCGTCGCCGCCCAATAGATCGAGCTTTCGTCCTCGGCCATGACGGCGATGCGCGCGTCCTATCTCGACTGGAATGCAACCGCCCCGGTGCGGCCCGAGGTCGCGGCGGCGGTGGCGGATGCGCTGGAATTGGGCGGCAATCCATCCTCGGTCCATGCCAGCGGCCGCGCCGCGCGCCAAGCGCTCAACACCGCGCGCGCCGCGGTGGCGCGCCTCGTCAATGCCGCGCCCGACGAGGTCGTCTTTACCAGCGGCGGCACCGAGGCGAATAATTTCGCGCTCCGAGCCTTTCCCGGCCGGCGCGTCGTCGTGTCGGCGATCGAGCATGATTCGGTGCGCGCGGCCGCGCCCGAGGCTGCGGTGCTGGCGGTCGACCGCGATGGTCTTGCCGATCTCGACGCGCTCGAACGGATGCTCGCCGCGCTCGGGCGTCCGGCGCTGGTGTCGCTGATGCTGGCGAACAACGAGACCGGCGCCATTCAGAATCTCGCCGCGGCGGCGCGCGTGGCGCATCGGGCCGGCGCGCTCATCCATAGCGACGCGATCCAGGCCGCGGGCAAGATCGCGGTGGATTTCCGCGCGTTGGGCGTGGATGCGATGACGCTGTCGGCGCACAAGATCGGCGGCGCGATGGGCGTCGGCGCCATGATCCTGCGCGGCGGGGTCGAGGCGCGGCCGCTCGTTCTCGGCGGCGGCCAAGAGCGCCGGCTTCGCGCCGGCACCGAAAATCTGCCGGGCATTGTCGGCTTCGGCGTTGCGGCGAGGCTCGCTGCCGCAGGCCTCGCGAGCTATGGCGACGTGGCGAGGAAGCGCGATGAGGCCGAGCGCCGGCTGCTGGCGGTGGCGCCGGATGCGATCGTGTTCGCTGGCGCCGCGCCGCGTTTGCCCAATACGCTCTGCATCGCGATGCCGCGTGTCGCCGCGACGACGCAGGTGATCGCGCTCGATCTCGCCGGCGTGATGGTCAGCGCGGGGTCGGCCTGCTCCTCGGGCAAGGTCGCGCGCAGCCATGTGCTCGATGCCATGGGCGTCGCCCGCGAGGTCGCCGAGTGCGCGATCCGCATCAGCTTGGGTTGGAGCACCGGCGCCGGCGACATCGATCGTCTCGTTGCGGCCTGGGCCGCGCTCTATGCTCGCGCGAGAGCGAGCGCCGCATGACCGCCGCCATCGCGAGCAGGGGCAATACGGCCACCCGTCTATCTCGACAATCAGGCGACCACGCCGTGCGATCCTCGCGTCGTGCAGGCGATGCTGCCCTGGTTCACCGAGAAGTTCGGCAATCCGAGTTCGGCGACGCATTCTTACGGCCGCGAGGCCGCGGCCGCGGTCGAGCGCGCGCGCGCGCAGCTTGCTGCCCTCATCGGCGCCGATCCGCGCGAGATCGTCTTCACCTCGGGCGCCACCGAATCGAACAATCTCGCGGTGAAGGGCGCGTTGCGCTTCCACCGGCAATTCGGCAAGGACCATGTCGTCACCCTGGTCACCGAGCATAAATGCGTGATCGAGAGCTGCCGCGCGATGGAGGAAGCGGGTTTCCGCGCGACCTATCTGCCGGTCGCGGCGAATGGATTGGTCGATCCGGCGCTTCTCGACGCGGCGATCGAGGACAAGACGGCGCTCGTCTCGGTGATGGCCGCGCATAACGAGATCGGCGTCATCCAGCCGCTCGCCGAATTGGGCGCGCTGTGCCGGCGGCGCGGCGTCCTGTTCCATTCCGACGCGGCGCAGGCGGTCGGCAAGATCGCGGTCGATGTCGAGGCGATGAACCTCGATCTCCTCTCGATTTCGGGGCACAAGATTTACGGCCCCAAGGGGGTAGGCGCGCTCTATGTCCGCCGCCGGCCGCGGGCGCGGATCGCGCCGCTCATCGATGGCGGCGGGCAGGAGCGGGGCATGCGCTCGGGCACGCTGCCGACGCCGCTTTGCATCGGCTTGGGCGAAGCCGCTGCCCTGGCGCAACGCGAGATGACCGGGGAAGCAGAGCGTCTCCTCGGCTTGCGGCGGCGCTTTCTCGCCGGGATCGAGCGGAGCGTGAGAGAGGTTCATCTCAACGGCGATCCGGCTGCGCGCTTGCCCGGCAATCTCAATCTGAGCTTTCCCGGGATTCCGGCAGCGGCGCTGATGGCGGCGTGCCCGGGTTTGGCGTTGTCCAGCGGCTCGGCCTGCACCGCGGGCGAGATCGAGCCGTCCTTCGTGTTGCGGGCGCTGGGCCTGTCGGACGATCTCGCATCCTCGTCGCTGCGGATCGGGCTGGGCCGCTTCACCACGGCGGAGGAGGTCGATTTCGCGGTCGAGACCCTGGCGGCGGCGGCCAAGCGCTTGGGCGTCGCCGGGGTGACAAGCGCCCTGGCGGGGACCACATAAGGATGGTATCAAGCGGAGATGGCGATGGCATTGAAGCAGGCGATGAGTGTGACGGACGCGGCGGCCCAACGTATCCAGGGCATGTTGGCCAAGCGCGGCAAGCCGTCCGCCGGGATTCGCGTCGGCGTGCGCTCGCGTGGCTGCTCTGGCCTGACCTATACGCTCGAATATGCCGACGAGAAGGGCAAGTTCGACGAGGTGGTCGAGGCCAAGGGCGTCACCATCCTGATCGATCCCAAGGCGACCATGTTCATAATCGGCACCGAGATGGATTACGTCGAGGACAAGCTGCAATCCGGCTTCACCTTCCGCAATCCGAATGAAAAGGGCCGTTGCGGCTGCGGCAAATCCTTCCACGTTTGATCCTCGCGCGATGAAGCTTTTCCAGATCGAGGAGCCGGAAGGCCCACCGCTCGACGCCTCGGGGCCCGGCGCCGCAATCGGCATCGCCCTGGGCGCGGCGGGCGCGGCGGTGGCATGCTCGGTCGGCGGCAATGCCGAAATCCTGCCCGATGCGGACGGCGAGGACCTGCTCCAAGAACCCGATCTCGCGGCGCTGCTGCTGGCCTTGCGGTCGCGGGCGGAAAAGCAATTGGCGCGGCCAGTGACGCATGCGGTGGTTGCCGCGACGCCGCGCGACGATGCCGCGTTGGCGCGCGCCGCCGATGCCGCGGGCCTCGGTGCTCCTCAGCGTCTGCGACGCCGCGGAAGGGACGGTCGCCGCCGCGCTGGCGGCGGCGGAGCTCGCCGAGACGCTGGCGCCGCGCGCGGGGTGAGCGACGTGACGACCAAAATGACCTTCATCGAACGCGACGGCACGCGCCGCGAGGTGGAGGCGCCGATCGGCCTCTCCGTGCTCGAGATCGCGCACCGCAACGACATCGATATCGAAGGCGCGTGCGAAGGGTCGCTCGCCTGCTCGACCTGCCACGTCATCATCGAGCCGGATTGGTACGAGCTGTTGAAGGATGCCAGCGAGGACGAGGAAGACATGCTCGATCTCGCCTTCGGCCTCACCCAGACCTCGCGGCTCGGCTGCCAGATCATCATGACCGAGGAGCTCGACGGGTTGATCGTGCGCCTGCCGCAGGCGACGCGCAACATGATGAACCTTTAGGCCGAGGTGCCGCGTGCTGGCGCATGCATTCGACCTGCCCAAGCCCGCGAAGGCCTGCCGCGTCGTCGTCGCCCTGTCAGGCGGCGTCGATAGCGCGACCGCCGCAGCGCTCCTCGTCGAGGCGGGCTGCGAGGTCGTCGGCGTCACGCTACAGCTCTACGATCACGGCGCGGCGATGGGCAAAAAGGGCGCGTGCTGTGCCGGTCGGGACATCAACGACGCCCAGCGCGTGGCGGAGCGGCTCGGGATTCCACATTACGTCGCTCGATTACGAGGACCGCTTCCGCGCCGAGGTGATCGAAACTTTCGCCGAATCCTATCGGCGCGGCGAGACCCCGATCCCTTGCGTGACCTGCAACCGCACCGTCAAGTTCCGCGATCTTCTGGCGACCGCGCAGGAACTGGGCGCCGACGCGCTGGCGACCGGGCATTATGCCCGCCGCATCGAGGGCGCTTCCGGTCCCGAGCTTCATCGCGCCGCCGAGAGTGCGCGCGACCAGACCTATTTCCTGTTCGCGACCACAGGCGCGCAGCTCGATTACCTGCGCTTTCCAGTCGGGGCCTTGACCAAGGACGAAACCCGGGCGCTGGCGCGGCGTTTCGATCTTCCGGTCGCGGCCAAGCCCGACAGCCAGGATATCTGCTTCGTGCCGACGGGCGACTACCGCGATCTCATCGCGAAGCTCAAGCCCGGCACGATCGAGCCCGGCGAGGTGGTCGACGAGGCGGGCAATGTGCTCGGGCCTCACGACGGGATCATCCATTTCACCGTCGGGCAGCGCAAGGGCCTGGGCATCGCGAGCGCCGCGCCGCTCTATGTCCTACGGATCGAGCCCGAGGCGCGACGCGTCGTCGTCGGCCCGCGCGCGTCGCTGGGATCGCAGCTTGTAGCCTTACGCGACGTGAATTGGCTGGGGCCGGCGCCCGCCGGCCCTTTGCCCGTCGCCGTCAAGCTGCGCTCGGCGCAAGCCCCGGTGGCGGGCGCCATCGAGCTCGACGAAAAGGGCGGCGGCATGGTGACCCTCGACGAGCCGGCGCTGGCCGTCGCGCCCGGCCAGGCCTGCGTCGTCTATGATGGCGCGCGCGTCCTCGGCGGCGGCTGGATCACGCGCGAACCCGTATCATGAACGCAGCGCTCATTTGATTTGCTGCGCGGCGGCGGTGACGAGGCTGAGATCGGCGTAGTTCTTGACCTCGACATCCTCCTTGATGAAGCCGAGCGCGCGCATCACGCCGATGCTTTTCTGCAGCGCGTCGAGATCGGGCAGCAGATTCGGATCGCTGTAGGCATCGTCCGCGGTGAAGAGATAAGCGTCGAGGCTCGCCGGATCTTGCTTGGTGAGGCGCGCGACAATGCCCACCACCTCCTTGTGGTTGGCCGGATCGTGGAACCAGCGGATGCCGGTCATCATGTCGGCGAAGAAATCGATGAGCGCGGCGCGGTTCGCCGCGAGGAAACCGGCGCGCGCGGCTTGCATGGTTGCCTGCGAGCGTCCCATCGCGTCCTGGGCGGTGAAGAGGATATGCGAATTCGCCCGCAAATCCGGGTTCATCGCCCATGGGTTCGCGCCGATGATGAGCGCGGCTTTCCGCTCGAGCAGCATCGGCCCCATATTGGCGTAGTCGGTTTCGACGGTGGTGTAGTCCTTCTTGTCCTCGAGATGATGCTGCAGAAGCATCCAGCGCATGGCCACGTCGAACGCGCCGCCGGCGCCGTTGGTCGCCACCACCTTGCCTTTCAAATCCTCGATTCGATCGATGCCGCCATCGTTTCGCACCAGATAGGGGACCGATTTATGGCCGGCGACGCCGTCCTGCAAATTGTCGGCGACGATGCGGATATCGTCCATATGCGCGTTGAGCACGGCGAGGGCGAAGGTGGAATAACCGATCGAGACGATATCGGCCTCGCCCTCGGCGAGCGCGGTCAGCTCGAGCGAGGTGCTCTGGAAATGGTGCGGCTCGAACCGGTAGGAGCTGCCGAGATGCGTCAGCAGCTCCTTCTTTTCGAGGAGCATCGGAGAATAGCCGCTGGTGATGACGGTGAAGCCGGTGCGAACGGTAACCGGCTCGGCGAAGGCCGGCGCTCCGCCGCAGAGGAGCGCCGCACCTAGGATCGCCGATCGCATCGCCGCTCGTGCCGGCATAGTTTCCCCTTCGGTCGGAGGATGATATCGCGCGGGGTTTCCGCCCGCCATGGCATCGATCGGGAGGCTCGGCTTGACGGGCGTGGCCTCGCTCCCTATACCGCATGCCGGTTGGGGCGGGGTAGCTCAGTTGGTTAGAGCAGGGGAATCATAATCCCAAGGTCGGGGGTTCAACTCCCTCCCCCGCTACCAAATTTCTTCAAGTAAAATCAAATAGTTATTTCGACTATAAGGTTCAGATGGGACCGTTGTCATGTTGCAAATCCTTGCAACATGTTTCGTTGAATTTCAAGGACTTGCAAAAAGTGCGGGAAAATCCTTGCGACATGGATGCGACACAGGACTCGTTTTTGACAAAGGACGTGCTTTGTCCTTATTATACGGTCTATGCCGGAAGATGGCCTGTCAGTTTCGGAGATTGCTGAGCGGATTTCCGTGTCCGATGACGCGGAGACAATCGCGCGGCTTGTGCGGCAAATCCGGTATTGGACACTGGTACAGGCGCTTCATCCGCTGGAAGGGGTTTACACCGGCACCGGCGTCCATCGCCGCTATGCCGAGGCAGAAATTTATTTCGCCGCTGTTCTGTCGCGCGCAGCGGCAATGGGGATCGCGGTCGGCGGCCTGATCGGAATCTCGACGGCGCTAAGAAGCCATATCCGCGGCCGGTTCGGGCGTGGCAAGGCGCTCTGGCAATCCGCCATCGCAGGTAAGCTCGCCGTGGTAGCAATCGTCGGCCTTCGGATCACGGACGATGCCAGCTCTTACGAATCGGCCTTTGCCGGGCTTTATGACGCCAGTCAGCGAAAGGTGATGGCCGATATAGAGCATGATCTAGATTCATCGGAATACCAAAGCGCCTATCTGCTCCGCCTCACGGAAATCTTTTCCAAGCTCAAGCCGCGAGCGTGATTTTCGATGTCACCGGGAATCGCCATCACCGCGGCCGAAGACACGCTCCAAGGCGTGACCGCGATCGGTGGCTACATCGGGAAGAGCCGACGCCAAACTTATTATCTTCTTGAGCAGCGCTTAATTCCGGGCTTCAAGCTCGGTGGGCAATGGCATATGCGCAAGAGCACCTATCTTGCGCATCTGGAAAAGCTTGAAGCGGCGGCGACCATGGATTCCGTGCCGTAAGCGCACAGGCCCCAAATGCCGAGCTTCGTGCGCAAATGGATCAAGACCCTCGATCGCCAAGCCAAAGCTGAGCGAATCAAGATCAGGCGAAAGAGAGCTGATGGCCGACGCTGGCATCTTATCGATACCGCGACCCAGCTCTTGGCCAGGATGGATTACGACGAACTCTCGATTGCGCGGGTGACGAAAGAAGCCGGATGCTCAACAGGCGCTTTTTACCTGCGGTTTCCGAGCAAGGAGGATTTTCTTGAGGCAACGATCGCCGAAACGCTCGGTAGTGCCACGAGGTCTGTAAAGGACGAATTGGCGGCCGAGCGTTGGGTCGATGCCACGACCGAAGGCGTAATCCGCGCGATCGCCCAAGAAGTCGTCCAGCGGACAGGAAATCGTCGCACCGCGGGCGTCGTCCGCGCCGCAATTAAGCTTGGCACGACAAGGCCTCAGGCTCTTCAACCCCTCAAGGAATATCAAGCGACGGTTTTGCAGTGCGCCACCGCCCTTGTATCAACGCGCCTCGAATCTGAGCAACCTGAAATCGCAATAAAAGAAGCGATGCAAATTATTTTTGCGACGGCGGTGGATTCCGTCGTTCAGAATTCGGGACCGCTACAAGCCGGAACTCGGAGGCTACGCAATCGCATGAATTCGTTGCTGGCTATCATGCTCGATATTAATTTTGTCCGCGACAGATGCGTTGCCGATGAAGACGGAAGCGACGAAGAATTGAACAGAGATCAAGCGAAGGAAACTGAAGAACCTCCGCAGGTGCCGGAGGGATATATCGCCGTCGTTGATCCGGATTTACAAGTCTATCGTGGAATTGAAAGAATTCAGACGGAATCCTCAAAATCGAAGCGTGGCGCGCGCAAGAAGCAAGCGGCTGCGCCGATAATGCGGGCTCGGGATGGAGCTGCGACCGAGGCCAAGAATGCGACAACATCGCTGGCGCGGCCAAAACGATTCAAATTGATTTGACGAGGGGGTTGGCGACCTGGCGTAGAGATATTTATGGTCGTTTGCGCGTCCGATGAAGCTGAATTCAGCTTTCGACTTCGCAGCCGGAAAATTGCTTCAATGAGGCCGAGGCGCGCGCGCCTCGGATGCCCGCGTTGAGCGCGGTCTGGATGAGGCCCGCAGCGGCCGAGCTTCAATGAGGCCGAGGCGCGCGCGCCTCGGATGCTCGGCTTCGCGGAGGGCGATCCCTTCTGAACGATCTTGCTTCAATGAGGCCGAGGCGCGCGCGCCTCGGATGCCGCCCGATCATCATGGCGCTGCCCCAGGACTGCCCAGCGCTTCAATGAGGCCGAGGCGCGCGCGCCTCGGATGCTTCGCATCCTCGTCACCCCGATCAGCCTCAATGACGTGAGCTTCAATGAGGCCGAGGCGCGCGCGCCTCGGATGCTCCACAGATAGCAGGCCGAAGCGAGGCCCAAGATCGTGCTTCAATGAGGCCGAGGCGCGCGCGCCTCGGATGCGACGGAAGTCAACTTGCTCTCGATCCCGCGCGCCGGCGCTTCAATGAGGCCGAGGCGCGCGCGCCTCGGATGCAGCCATAGGCGGCCATCCCTGCTCGCAACCTGCTCTCCGCTTCAATGAGGCCGAGGCGCGCGCGCCTCGGATGCGGCGGGTCATAGGGTAGGAGGGAGGACGACGGTCGCGCTTCAATGAGGCCGAGGCGCGCGCGCCTCGGATGCTCGGGGTCGGTGCCCCGGGAATCCGGTCCCGGAGGCCGCGCTTCAATGAGGCCGAGGCGCGCGCGCCTCGGATGCCGGTGTCCATCCCGCCGGCGCCGTTCCCCGCCCCGTTGCTTCAATGAGGCCGAGGCGCGCGCGCCTCGGATGCACGGTGGGCTCGGTCGGCGCCTACGTCCCATTTCGCAGCTTCAATGAGGCCGAGGCGCGCGCGCCTCGGATGCACCCTCGACACCCATGTCTTCGATGCCTGCATTGCCGGGCTTCAATGAGGCCGAGGCGCGCGCGCCTCGGATGCATGCTTGGATCGGCCACGACGAGGCCGGGCGCCACATGCTTCAATGAGGCCGAGGCGCGCGCGCCTCGGATGCCCGGTGCTCGGCACGCCCTCGCTGCAGGACGTCGATCTGCTTCAATGAGGCCGAGGCGCGCGCGCCTCGGATGCGCTGCCCGGCCTGGGTCGGGACGGTGAAGCCGTCCTTTCTGCTTCAATGAGGCCGAGGCGCGCGCGCCTCGGATGCGACCTCGTCGTGACCGATCCGCCCTACGGCATGGGCTATGCTTCAATGAGGCCGAGGCGCGCGCGCCTCGGATGCCGAGCTCACGGGCATGATCAACAAGCTCGACAGCGCGCTTCAATGAGGCCGAGGCGCGCGCGCCTCGGATGCAGGCACTTTCCATGTTCTTGTGGGTCAAGGCGATTTCGAGACAAGTGCGAGAGGTATGCCACGTTGGCCGGTGACGGCTGTTGCAAAGTCGATGATGCGTGATTCACATTGTCAAAGAACGATGGCATATCAGCACCTTATCACGATTCGAGCGGGTCCTGCCAGTTCTGCATCATTGCACCGCTCGAAATGGCTCGGCAGTTTAAGTCGTAGAGGTCGGGACATCGGACCCTTAGGCGGATGAACAAAGCGCGGCGTCGGATCGGGCGAATTATATCACAGTGGCGCGACGTTCGATTGTCGCGAATGTTTTGCCGATGCTCTCGACTGCCACCGCGGTCTTATCCGCGAGTCCCACGTCGATCAGGAGCACATGATCTTCGCCGGCCTTCACCAACTCGCGCAGACGCGTCTCAAGCTCGGCGCGGCGTCGCTGCGAAAGTCGGCACTGGAAGACCGAGAGCTGAATCCACTCGCCATATCCGTTCATCGTCTTGAATACGCGACGCCATCGCCGATCGTTGCCGATGTCATACGCGACAATATACAGATGGTCGTCGCTCATTCTTTGTCATCGCGGCAGGTAATGGGGATAATTTGGCAACTCGCCGAGAAGGAATCGAGTCAGCAGCCGCGCCTGTACCAGGATGAGCCGGCGCATGCTCAGTCGATAGCCGAAGACAGGATGCGTCGTTTCCTGCGAGAGGCGTCGCTCGAATGCTTCGACAAAACGTCGCCGTCCGGCCGTTGTGAGGGCGGTTCCGGTCGTGGCCACGACAAAATCGCCTGGGCCAACTTCGCCCGTGTTCACGGCGGATAGGACAACGGAATCGGCAATGATCGAACGGAATGGCTCCATAAGATCGAGTGCGAGCGCCGGCCGCCCGTAACGCGGCGCGTGATAGAAGCCGCGATACGGATCGAGCCCGACCGCAGCCAACGCGATCGTCAGATGGCGGGTCAGCATCGCATAGGCGAGCGACAACATGGCGTTGACCGGATCGGTCGGCGGGCGCCGGTTTCGCGCGTCGAACCGGAAGGCGGCGAGATCACTGGCAGTTCCGTCGGCGCCCGCAGGGGCCAGCAGGCCGGCGAAGGCGCGAAAATAGGTCGCTGCCGCATCGCCTTCGACGCCGAGAAGTTCCGGCGTGCCGGCTACGCCATTCGCCGCCTTTCGCGACGCCGAAAGTCGCTCCAGAACCACCTGCCGCGCGTTTTCCTCGCCTCGCCAATTCCGCCTCAGGATCGTCCGCTGGTTCGTAATCTTGGCGGCCACAAGATCGCGGGAGAATCGAAGGCAAAAGGCTTCCTCAAAACTCGCGCGATATTGGGCGGTTCGCACTTCGACGTTGCGATGGCCAACGCCCTGGGCCATCCCTCGAAACCATCCGCCATAACTATGGAAGAGAACGGGAATTTGCTTTTCCAATAAGGTCGTCAGGGCAGGTGTGGTGATCGCGACATTGCCGAAGAGCGCGACATCCGAAACCTCGATCAGACGGACCGTCGTCTCGCCCTGCTCTTCGTCCGTGATCTTGAGCGTTTCTCCTTCCTTCGAAATCCTTGCGTGCTGGGATTGGACGATGAGGGGCAAGGCTTCATCGGCAGGGACCGCAATAGGCCGCGGTGCAAGGGCCGATCCATTGAGCGCGCTCACTTCGTCCGGCAGGCAGATTCCCACCAGCGCACAACGGGGGCATTTCGGGCTGTCATGGAGCGGCGGCGGAATCCGCCCTTGCGAGACAAGAAGCCGCAACCCATTGACCGCCGACCGCGCCGCGGCGCGCAAGTCATCGTCGAGTACGACGCGCACGCGCTCGCGGCTCTCTGCATAGTAGATAGCGCCTTCCTCCACCTTGTATCCTTGTTCCTCAAGCAAGAGCGCTTGAAGGCACACCTGTATGCGCTCCGGCTCATAGACGCCTTGCGCGATGTGCGGGCGTTTCCCGCGCTTGTAATCGATCGGCATCACCACGCCATCTTTTGCTTCTGCCACGTCGATTCTTGCAATGACGCCGAGTGTAGGTGACGAGAGTGTCAGTGATCGGCTGGCGAGCTTAGGCTCGGTCGTTTCGAGCACTTCGGGTGATGGCAATGGCGCATTTGGGCGATCGACGCGGGTATGAACGCGCTGCCCTTCTACGGTATCGCTGGTTTCCGCCCATTCGGCCTGGGTCCACATAAGGTAGGCAAGACGGGGGCAATAGGCGAACTCGTTGACCATCCGCGCCGGAATGAGCGGCGTATCCTCCGCGACGGGCGGGGCGGGAAGATCGAAATGAAGTTGCTCCTCGCTAGGCATAACAAGCGTACTCCAAGTTGAGCTTCGGACGCTTGGCCTTGGTTCCTTCCGGCTTTCTAGCCGTTCACCACCGGGTGCGCTCCGAACAATCCACCGCCCATATGGCTATCGCGGCCGAGCATGATCGGTCCTTCGACCGCAACGGCGAAGCGAAGGCGCGCGCGAGCGGTAATACCGCCACCATTCGGGCCAGCCGTCAGTTCCTGCAACTCAGCTTCAGGCCTCGGCAAGCCTCGGCGCTCGCATTCCGTAGTCACGTCTTGCACGATGGCGCTGGCGAGGTCCTTACCTCGGCTCGCGTGCCGCGTCGGACAGTATCGGGTATGGCTCTCCCATTCACGGGCCGGGCCAATTAGCGCGCTATCCGTCGAAGATGCGGCGCGCAGGACGAGGGGGATGACGCCGAGCCTGCCTGCGCGCACCACTTCAAGCGAAGAGACAACGCGATCAAAACAGGCCGGGTCTCCTCGACGAGGTTGCACCGAACGGTCGCAGGCCCAATGCGCGGCCACGATCAGCCGCTCAATGTATCCATCGCCATCCAGATCGGCACCAGAGAGGAAGACGTGCTCGTGCCGCCCCGAGTTCGCAGGAGCGCCGCCGGCTTCGTGCCCCGAAAAAAGCCGAGGTACGCTGCCA
This sequence comes from uncultured Alphaproteobacteria bacterium, assembly GCA_963803265.1. Taxonomy (GTDB): domain Bacteria; phylum Pseudomonadota; class Alphaproteobacteria; order ATCC43930; family CGMCC-115725; genus CAIKMD01. The sequence goes on from CAWDLZ010000015.1 coordinate 286,299, forward strand.
TCGCTGTTCCGCGACAGCGCCATGAGGGCACGTCGAACCGCGCGCAGCAATGCGGTCACATCGGTGACCGCGACCCTTGTCTCCGGCGGCACGGAAAAGATCATCACGTCGCGCCAGGCATCTTTGACCGGCGCCATCAGGCCGAGCCCCAGATAGCGTCCGTCGCCAAGGACAAGGGGGCCGCGCACGGCCTTTGCAAAGGCGAGTTCGACATGCCAGAGCCGTTCCTTTGCAAATCGCGTTTCAGGTGCGAATGCTTCGGCACGCGCACCCTTCCGCGCAAACGGTTCGCGCTGCACCCGCATAGTCTCCACTTTGGTCGCGATTCCCGCATGGCGGAGAGCCTGGAGAACCGCACCGGCAGCCCGGTTCTGTTCTTGCGTGCGCTCGCGTCCACCTTTCTGTTCGTTAGGTTCGCGAATCCGATGAGGGTCGATCCGGCGGCGGGCCGCCCCTTGCGGCAGGACCGCGGGCGTGACGGTACGCCAGAGGCGCATCCCTTCGGGCTCTTCGATGCCATAGTGGGCAAGCATTGTGCGATCATCGGTGCGCGTCAGCAGACGCAGGACCTCGCCTGTCTCATAGTCAATGCCAAGATCGATGCCGGAGAAACCCCAGGCTATATCATCCGCGAGAATCGGGCAGTCAGGCGGAACTTCGATCAGCATGCGCCGGATTGACGGGTCGGTATTCGGGCTGCCGATCGAAGGAAGCGGCACGATCCGTACGCGGGCGGGTTTGTCAGCGTCAGTCGAATTGCGCCCGGTGAGGACGCGATCGACCGACGCCGCGTTCTCGGGCAGCGCGCTCTTCAGCCGCGCGGCGGCCGCATCGCGCACGCTCTCGACGAGTTTAACTGTCCGTGTGAACGGCCACGGCGCGAACGGAGCCTCAGCGGTGGTGGCGCGCAAATCGTATACAATTCGTCGCGGTGGGCAGTCGTACGCGAGCGAGGCAAAGCGGGGCTTCGGCGGCTGAGAGAAGAGCTGCTGACCCTTCTTGCCTGTTCCCAAACTGGTGAACCGTTTCCGGTTTGCGGCGAACCGAGCCTCAAGGCTCGCCAGCGACCCTTTTTCGGGACAAAGAAGCGCTATGCCCATCCCGCTCTGGGTGGGGCGATACTGAACGCCGCCATGGCATGCGAGGCGTTCCTCGATTTCGTCTTCAGCCAGAAGCTCGGCCCAGGCCCAAGCCATATCGACCCCTCGCCCGAGCTGGTAAAGCCGACCGGCGATGTTGCAAATAGCTTGCGCGTGCTTTTCGGCCGCGTCGCCGGGCTCGAAGCTCCAGGCGTAAAGAAACGCGCTTACGGCATCGAACAGGCGCGGCTTGATTATTTTTGGAGCGCGGATTTTACCGATTCGGCTTGGGTCGCCGCCGACCGCATCGAGATCGTTGTTCGGAACGTAGTTCCTGAAGCCTTGTCCAATTCGGTCAGCCGGCGCGGCGATCACCGGCGCGTGCAGCGTTTCGAGCCAAGTGAGTGCCGCCGTGTCATCTTCCGTCAGCGCGTGACCGCACGCGGCGCCGGCTGTCAGTGCCTGGAACAGCCGGGCCGGCGAGGGCGGCCAGTCGCCCACGCCATGATAGCGCCCGTCGTGGAATCGGACGGAAAGGACAAGCGCGCGGGGCATGATTCAGACGATACTCTGTGCCTTCTTGCCCATCTTCTTCTTGTCGATTTCTTTCAGATCGGCTTGCGCCAATGTCTTCTTGAATTCGACCCGACGGCTGGGGCTAAGGCCAAACGCTTTAGTGGCCTTTATCGCGTAGTCCAACGCAACGGCATCCGTAAGTCCAACAGAAATGCGGCTGCCGTCACGTGAGACCGTCATCCATTGGCTGGGCGTCGTAGGTATCTGCCGTTAGAAGGCACCCTTGACGAAGAAACCCGTCGAGTGGTTCTGCGGCAGCGACAAGAGCGAGGCCGAGCAAATACCGTCGGAGTGCCGTTGCGTTCTCTCCGTCGAGTCTCCGAAGGGCGACGAGATTTACAGTCACGTGGCGTTCAATTGCGCCCCGAGCGACTACACCACCCAAGGCTTCGCCGGCTGGAACATGGACGAAGCCCCTCTTGGCCAGCGGGCTTTTAGGATCGCCTTCCTGCTTGGCTTTTTCCTCCTCGCTGAACACGTCAAGCGCTGAGTAATCGATCGGTGGATTATACTGCGCTGAACGCTTCAGCACGTTGACATCCCAGGCGCGAATCACAGCTTGGATGATCCGCGGCAGCTTTGCTTGTGTGTCGCGTGAGTCCCAAACGCCGAAGACCAGCGAGGTCGGTGCGAGCTTCGCGAGTGCCGAGGCGTCTCCTGAATCACGGAAAAGCTCAAATGATTTTTTTGCGTCATCCTTAAGCTCAGACGAACGAATGATCGCATCGCCGAGCCGGTGTCCCGCATCAAAGATCGAAACGATCTTTTCGTTTCCATAGGCAATATCGATCTGCGGAACGAGCTTGGCGAGCGGGTTGTCGGGCTGTCCCGGCTTTGCGGCCTTGAAGATCGGCTCCATTCGGTTCGCCTGGGCGCCAACGCTATCGATGACGGCAACCTTGGTCCCGTCGGAGAGCGTATCAATGTTATAAATTGGCCCATCATTCGATCTTTCCCCAGCATAGGTCGGCGGGAAGATGACGCCGCCTTCACCCTCGATGGGCAGAAGCTTCTGTTGTAAGTGAAGCGCGACGGGGCCTTTCGGATCGTCGGCCCAGGAATTGATGATGTCGGATGTCAAAGTGAGTGGAGCGGTCATAGACGTGTCTCCTCGGTGACGTCTGCGATGCAGCGTGCTTGGTTCTCCTGTCCTGGCCAACCAAGGCGCATCTGAAAGATGCGCTGTGAGAACGGTAGCTTCGCGCCTCCAAGAGCGGCGCGAAGAAAAATGGGACTGAAGAAGGCTTCCGTTGGTGAGGCTCCGATCGTGCCATACCGATAGTGGAGTTTGTCGAGCCGCTCGGGCCGGGCGTTCCCAAGACCAATGGCAGCGAGTATCTCGACCAATGGAAATCCGATCATTGTCAATTCGGCGTGGTCGTTCGGTGAAAATCCGATATCCATCGGAATGTAGTCACGGCGCCAATCAAAGCGAAAACTGCTGCTCTGAGGCACGGAAAGCGAGAACGGATCATTGACCGCGGTGATCATGCGATCGCGAGCAAGATCGAGTGCATCCCGCACCAGCGCCGCTCCAGGGTAACCTCCCGAACCAGCCCAGAACTTGACGGCATCGCGGCCAGTTTGGCGCGCTTCTCCCCAATGATCGATGATAATAGGTGGCTCGTTCGCCACTTCCAGCAAAGCAGGAAGAGTGGCAGGACTTGACGGATCGGGGAATGGAAAATGACCCTCCTCTTGGAGGGATACCGTTGGTACGTGCCATTTCTCAGTAGATTGATCCGAATGGATTGGGGCGATAGATTTCACTTTCGCTGTCGCCAAGAATTTCAACACCACCGCGACGGGGTTTTCCCTGTTCGCCACCCGCAGACGAAATCTCACATCCGCTTCGTCGCTCCAGTCGAAGCCACCCTCGGCGTCTCCCAACAGCACATCGGCAGCTTCAAGAAAGCCGAGGCAGGCAAAGACCTGGCCAGGATTGAAGAGATCGACGGGGATCGAGGCTTCGGCCATCAAGTGACCTCCCCGCTCTTGGCATCTTTGCGCGCGTCATTGTCGCGCGATGCCTGTTGGTCTGCGGCGCGAAGCAATGCCTCCCACCAGGCCAGTCCCCAGGGACCCCAATGCTTCTGAAGGCGAGCAAATCGCAGCGCGATATCGCGTGCGCGCCCTTGGAGGGCCGAAGGCGGCGCGTCTTCGCAGCCCGTCGTGTCGATCAGTGGACGCGCGCGTCCATGATGCGCCGCGATGATGTGCTGGACGAGGTCTTGGAGGCCCGAAGGTAATGCTTTGAACGGCGCATCCTTTTGGGCATACGGGAGCGAACCGAACTCATGTCGATAATTATCGAGGATGCCATAGTTGATCGGGCCTCTCGTCTTGGCATAGACGTTCCCGTCGTGCGGCGCATTGAACGCAGACTGCCAGGCTTTCGCCCGCTTGCCCTCATCATGGAGCCGTGCGGCGATCGCGAGAGCCTTCTTGTGATCGCCGGTCAGGCCGACCGCCTCAGCGATCGCGAGCGCCCGTTGCTCCGTCCACGTTTGATGTTCCGTCAGCAGTTGTGGATTGCTCGACGCGGCACGACTTTCTTCCGTCGTCCATGTTTCGACGATGAGAACCTCCTCGTTCTCGCCGTCACCTGATCGCTTGGTCGCGAACTCATAGGTTTCATGCGCAGTCGTCTTCGTCACTTCGGGCTTGGTGCGCGGATGGACGCGGAACAGCACGATGGGGCGTCCATCTATGGGCTGAAGCCATTCGCCGCCATCATCGGCGGTTCGAGGCGCCATTTTTTCTTCTTCCTTCAGAAGGCCATCGACTATGCCTCCCAGCCGCGCATCGACGACAAGCGTTAAGCCGGCAAGCTCGCGATTGAGTTGCTCCTTAAGCTTTTTATCGGCATCTCCAGCAAGCTCGCTCAATCGGTAGTTCTTGCGGACGCCATCGGCGGGTGAGAGCGCGAATGTGACGATATCGTTCGCCGCGGGAGGCTGTGGTGACGGGCTCGCTGCCTCCTCTAAAGCGGGCTCATCAGTCTCATCGATATCCGCTTGCTCATCGCGCTCCGTCTTCTGGCGCCCGGACTTCAAGACCGCCGACGCCCTGGCCATCAGCCAATTGGCGACGCGGTAGGTATCTGTTTCGAGTTCCTCGCTTACGTGCGGCGGCGCGGCCTCGAAGAAATCCTCAATCTCAGTTGGCGAGGCATCGCCACCTTTCGCGCGTACGGGAAGATAGGTCCGCCACACGACAGAGGTTTGCGGTTTGTCGTCTTCGATCCAGCCGCGCAACCATGGGCCTATCTCCGGCCGGCCGGTATGCTGTGCCAGCGAGGTCATCGACCAGGCATCGACAAGCGCGCGGGTCAGCGCGGGGCGCAAGGGCGTCGGCGTCGAGGCGGCCATGATCGCCTCCGATCCGACCTCTTCCCGAAGTGCCAGAAGGGCGCTGGGGCTGGCGTTTCGAGCACCGTCGGTTTCGGGCAACTTCGCTAACAAAGCCTGTGTCTTGCCGAGCCGTTCGTCCTTTTCTTCTTCTGCCGTGTCGGTTCCGACGATTACGAGAACCTTGGTATCGTCTTGTTCTCCGCGTCGGTTGACGCGGCCAAGTCGCTGCACCATGCGCTCCCAGGGGACGAGATCGCACACCATGTGATCTGCGTCGAGATCGACGCCGACCTCGCCTGCGGAAGTGGCGATCAGGAATGCTGGCCGTTCACGCGGTGCATCCGAGCCGGCGACGAAACCGTGGCACTTGAGCCAGTTGTTTGCTTCGACACGCTCCTTAACCCGACGCGCGCCAACGAACAGTTCCGTATCCGCCTTGACCGGTCCATTCTTATTGTCCGGGGCCGCAAGCCTGTCCAGGTTCGCCTTCGTTTTCTCCGCATCTTCGCGTCGGTTGCAATAGATGACGATCCTGGGTGGCGTGGCGCAGTTCTGCATCAGCGCCCACGCCTCGTCCGCGAGCTGCTCCGCCAATTTCGCGGTCTCCGCTTTGGCGATCGTCAATGCCTTGCGCGCCGTGAGTTGCGCGGCGATCAGTTCGTCTTCTCGGTCCTGTGCTTCAAGATGAAATACCACCGACCTTGCTGATTGACCGGCCTCGCGCTGGCGCCCGGTCGCTGACAAGGGTAACAGTCGGAACATTGGCACAATCTCTCGATCGGCTTCGGACCGGGCGCCAAAAATCTCCGCGCCGTCCTGGACTGCATCCAGAAGCATTTCGAAGGGTGGGACCAAATGCGCCTCGTCGAGCACAACAATCGTGTCGGCCCCCAGGAATCCCGCGTGGTAGGGACGCATCTTCGGTGAGACGCCATAGCCCGAAAATAATAGTCGCGAGCCGACCATATCGACGGTGCCAATGACGATCGCAGGCGTCACCGGGTCTGCAAGCCAGTCGCGATTATCAACGAACTGGCCGCGAAGGGTGGAGATCGGTAGAGAGCGGTCGCCGAGTTCGAGCGCCGTCTTGAGGTCTGGCCTACTATTGAGGCAACTGCGCAGCCTCTCGGCCTCTGCTGTCGCCTGATCGACGACTGCGCGCCGATCGACCACATAGATAAGGCGGCGCGGGAGCTTCGCGCCATGCGCCCGCGCAATCAACCAGATCGCTATTACTGAGGTCTTGCCGAGGCCGGTCGGAAGGTCGAGTGCTGCCGGCAAATCCCCTTTCGCAAAACGCTCGAATAGGCGCCGTTGCCACAAAAACGGCTTGGCGCCCATCAACGTCGCGAATTCACGATCGAAGACATCGGCCGCGGTGATCATCATCTTCAATGATGCCCCAACTGTGTAGGTCGCTCATTACCGAGCGACCGCTCTCGGCTTGTATCGACCGGCCTTTCCAAGCGACAGACATTGTGTCCCGCGGCGCTTCGCATTTACCGCGTCGGCGACCAAAATAGCACCTATCGCGGATTTCCTGCCAAAAAGCCGAAGTTGACCATGGGAATTCAATGCGACATACTTTCGATCGACCGCAGTGAACTTGGTGGCCGCGATGGCATCCGTTCGAAAGCGTACATGGAATATTGGCCCGGATGCGAAAGCCGCTTGGGTCGCCGATTATTTCGACCAGCATGGCAAGCGGCACCTCAAGACATTCTCGACGAAGAAGGCTGCCGACGCGTTTCTTGTCGGCGCCCGGCACGAGGTGAGGGAAGGGACTTATACCGCTGCTAACGCAAGCATCACGGTTGCCGAGGCGGCGGAAATGTGGCTGCGACGCGCGGAACTCAACAAGCTCGAACGGGCAACCGTCAAGCAATACGAAAATCACGTCACGCACCATATCAATCCGCTGCTTGGTCGCGTAAAGCTTTCTGCGCTCACCGCGCCAATGATCGAAAAATTTGCGGCGGATTTGTTATCTCGATCTTATTCCGATGATCCGAAACAAAAGCTATCGCGAGCGATGGCGAAAAAGATTCTCTCGAGCCTCAAAGGAATTATCAAAGAAGCGCAGCGGCAGGGGCAGATTGCCAAGAATCCCGCAGAACCTGTGACGATCAAAATACCGAGACGCGGCACACGAAAGATTCATGCCGGTCGCGATTTTCCGAGCAAAGAGGAGATCAATGGCATTTTGCGGGCCGTTTCCGGGCGGTGGCGTCCGTTTGTTATCACGGCGATATTTACCGGATTGCGTTCGTCCGAATTGCGCGGGTTGCGCTGGGACGATATCGATTTCGATATCAAGGTCATTCACGTGCGGCAGCGTGCCGACGCGTGGGGCAAAATGGGGCCACCGAAATCGGAGGCCGGCGAACGCGCCATTCCCATGACGCCGATGGTTGCCAACGCGCTCAAGGAATGGAAGCTGGAATGTCCGAAGGGCGATTTTCGACTGGTATTTCCGAACGGCGACGGACGGCCCGAAAATCATGCCAATATCGCCAATCGCGGATTTTATCCGCTTCAGATCGCGGGCAAAATTGGCGACAAAATCGGCGAGGACAAAGAAGGAAGGCCAATTTTGCGAGCGAAATATGGCATGCATACCCTGCGCCATTTTTTTGCAAGCTGGCTGATCGAACAGAAATTCTCGCCGAAAAAAGTGCAAGAGCTGCTTGGCCATAGTTCCATCCAAATGACATTCGACGTATATGGCCACCTTTTCCCCAGCCTCGAGGATGACCACGAAAAAATGGCCGCTGGAGAAATAGCGCTGGTCGGATAGGGCGATTTCAGGGCAAAGCGAAGTAGGAGACAGTTGGAGGTCGGCATGAAATTCACGCGCATTACGGTCGATGCGAAGCAAATGGGCGGGGTGCCGTGCATTCGCGGCTTGCGTATACCCGTCGCAACGGTCGTTGGCATGGTGGCCGATGGCATGGCCGAGGCGGAAATCCTCGCTGCCTTTCCCGATCTTCGTGACGGCGATATCCATGAGGCGTTGCGCTATGCGGCGGACGCGGTGCGCGAGCGTGGACTGCCTCTAGCCGTCCCGTGAGGTTTCTCGTGGACAACGCGCTGTCGCCGGTCCTTGCGGAACGGCTGCGGCAGGGCGGGCATGACGCCATCCATGTCCGCGATTACGGCTTGCAGGCTGCTTCCGATGACGAGATTTTCGCGCGCGCCAAGAGCGAAGACCGCGTCATCGTGTCGGCCGATACCGATTTTGGCGCGATTCTCGCCCTGAGGCAGGAACGCAGCCCATCCGTGGTTCTTTTTAGACAGGAACGCGACCGGCGGCCCGAGCGTCAGGCGGCACTGCTGTTGGCGAATTTGCCGGCCGTGGCAGAGGCTTTGAAAAAAGGCTGCGTCGCGGTGCTTGAAGATTCGCGTATTCGCGTCCGTCCGTTACCGATTGGCGGCGAAGAATAGCGCGGTGACAGCAATGGATGTCGGCACGATTCTGCGCACTCTGACAGAGGCCGATGCCCTGCCACGGGAAGCCCTCAAGGCAGCGTCTGAACATCGTGCCGGGATGGTTCCGCTTTTCCTCAAGGAAATCGAAGATTATCTCGGCTTGGAGTCTGCGGCACGGGCGAAGCCGACCCCGCTCTTTTTCATTTTTCATCTGCTCGGAGCATGGCGGGAGAAAGCAGCCTACAGGCCGCTTGCGCGGCTTATGCGGTGTTCCGACCAAGAACTCGATGCCATTCTCGGCGACGCCATTACGACAACCAGTCACCGCGTCATGGCGGCCGTGTTCGATGGCGATCCGGAACCACTCTATGAAATCATTCTCGACTCGAACGCAGACGATTTTGCCCGGTCGAGGATGTGCGAGACTCTGGCAATGCTCGCCTTGCGGGGCGACCTCGATCGAAGCGAGGCGGAGCGCTTTCTCCGCGACGCATTCTTCGATCTCGTGCCTCAAGCCTGTTGTTACGTATGGCAAGGGTGGCAAAGCGCGATCGCCATGCTTGGGCAGAGCAATTTGGTGCCTTTAGTCAGGAAAGCCTTTGATCAGGGCTTCATCGACGAGAGTTGGCTGGGATTCGATGATTTCCAGCAGGACCTGAAAAACGCGATCGAACATCCGGATGAGTTTTCAAACTCGAACGATGGGCCATACACGCTCTTTGGCGATGCGATCGACGAATTTTCAACCTGGTATGGCTTCTCCGACCAATACGAAGAGGATCGGGCGAGGCGGAAGCGTCAAGCCGACGCAGAGCGCGAGTTGGCCGTCCAGAGCCAGCCTTACGCGAATCCCTTCAAGGGCGTCGGCCGTAACGATCCGTGTCCGTGCGGCAGCGGAAAGAAATTCAAGAAATGCTGCTTACAGTGAGTTTGGCGGACACGAGGCCCTTTTTTTAATGCTGGAGGGGGGGGAGTGACTAGGGGATCGTAAATTCACCCGAGAACGAGAGCCTTGTAAAAGTTGGTAATTCCAGGTATTGTTTGATACATGACGATCCTCAGTAGTTGAGTCAACGACTTGCGCATTGCGACAAGGCTGCGACATAGAGTAATAATCTATTGGAATCAAGTAATTATAAATAAAATCATAATCCCAAGGTCGGGGGTTCAACTCCCTCCCCCGCTACCAAATTATCTCTATAAATCAGACCCTTATGAAAGAAACCCGGCCTTCGCGCCGGGTTTTTCTTATGCTATGTCCCACCCATCTCCGCAGCACAGGCGAGCGCTTCTTGGCAGTATGGAGTCATGATCGGCGCAAGAGTGCTTCCGCGCCAGAGCAATGTTCCATTGGATGCGGTGTCCGTCATTGACCGGTCCAATGAGTGCCCGTCGGCGGATATCTGTGGAACCCGAATTTGCAACCGCAAGGTTTGGGTTCAACTTTATCCTACGGGCGAGTCTCGTCGCGCAAAAAGTCGAGCCGGCGGAACAGCTCGCGGTCGGTGATCTGGAACAGCCGCGTTCTCGCGTTCGACGCCTTGTGGCTGATCCATTGCCCGTGCGGGAGGGTGAAAATGTCCTTGGGTCCCCAGCTCACGGTATCGTCGCCGATGCGCGATTGCCCGTCGCCCTCGACGACGACGCAGACCGCATTGCTGTTGGTTCGATAGGCTGCCGTTTCAACGCCCTTGGCGAGACCGAGGACATAGCAGTCGATGGTCGACAGAATCGCGCCGCCGGTCGCGGGATTGACATAGCGCAAGCGGCGCAGGCCGTCCGCCGCCGGCTTCAACGCTTCGAGCGCGGCGGCGGTCGCTTCCCAGGGATAACGGAACTTGGGCGAATAAGCCCAGCTCGAGCTTGGCCGGTCGGGCGCGAGGCCGGCGGCGAAGACGGCGTCGGGCGGCACCTCGAGCGCGCCATGCACCGGCCCGGGCTCGAAGACGCGGTTGTCGAGATAGCCGTGAACGGGCACGTCGAGCGCATCGACCCATACCGCGCGCTCGTTCCCGTCATTGGCGTGCTGGTGCCAGGTCATGCCGGGAGTGAGCACCAGATCGCCCGGCAGCATCGGGCAGATCTTGCCTTCGACGGTGGTGGTCGTGCCGCTGCCTTCGAGCACGAAGCGCAGCGCGTGCATCGTATGGCGATGCGGCCGCGCCCGCTCGCCGGGCATCAGCACTTGCAGATTGACGGAGAGGTTCGGCGCCGCGCGGTCGCCAGCGCCGCTTGCCAGCGCGGGGTTCTTGAGGATCAGCACCCGGCGCTCGGCATCGTCCATGTTGGTCGCGGACGCGGCGTCGTCGATGAGAGGGTTCATGGTCTCCCAGCGCCACAGATGAGGCGCCGTGGGCGGGCGATTACGCCGCGGCTCTTGCTCCCACAGCGCTCCGACATTGGCCGCTTCAAACCTATCCTGAAGGGTGGTCATCGCATCGCTCCATCCTCGACGTGCTTTGGCGTTTCAACTCAGCGGACCCTGGAAGACCTCTCCATCGTTGTCGTCCGAGAGCGGCTCCAGGACCTCGGGCCAGATCGCACCCTCGTTGATCTTGCGGCGCAGATGCTTCGGCCGCGGAACACCGTCCCATCCGATCTGCTCCATGTAGGCGTAAAGCTGAACGGCGTGGCCCTGCGGGTCGAAGGCGAACGCCGTGTAGTCCATGCCGGGAAACAGCTCTGCCGGCAAATGGCGAACCCGAACGCCTTCCGTCTCCAGGAAGGCCACCGCATTGCGCAGCTGGCGGTAATTGGCGACTCGGAAGCCGATGGAAAAGCACGACGTCCTGTCCGAAAGGCCCAAGGTCGGACGTAAGGTCTCCGGATACAACGCAAGCGAATGATGCTCGGTATTGGCGCGGAGAAAGACACAGCGATGACCCTGCCATGTCACCTCCTCGGTAATGCGAAGGCCGAACAGGCGGGTATAGAAATCGACCTCGCTGTCCATGTTCTTTACCCAAAGACGCACCGGGCCCAATTTAGTGATCTTGAACGGCCGCGCTAACAGGATTCCGTCGACGTCGTATTTGAACGGCCGGTGCTCGACGATTCGCATGCCTGAGTTGAGATCGACGCCGCGCGCCTCGCTCTCCTCGATCTCCTGGTATTCGGGAATCTGCGGCAGGTCGGGCCGCGTCCGGAACCCTCGCTCGTACATGGCCTTGGGCTTGGACCTCAGGTTCCAGCCGATCTGCTCCATGCCGTAGTAAATCTCGTTGATATGGCCTTCGACGTCGTAGGGGTAACTGTGCCAATTCGACCCGGGCATGTCGCGGCCGATGCGGTGGATGGGATGGCCAATCGAGTTGAACCAGTCGAGCGCGTCGCGCACCTCCTTCAAGCTTCCGACCTGCCAACTCACTTGGTTGACGAACATATCGGTGCGCTCGGGCTTTCGCCCCGCCGCGTCGATGGCTCGCTTCGGAAACAGCACGAAGGAGTGATGGTCGCCGCCGTAGTTCATGAAGATCGCTTTGGTCTGCGTCACCCCATCCAGCACCGACTTGTCCGGCACCAGGTCGCGCAGATCGAGCGTATCGATGATACGCAGGCCGAGAAGACTGGCGTAGAACGTGGAAGCGCCCTCGGTATCGTGCACATCGAAACCAAAATGGCCGAGGCGCAATATCTTGAATGGGCGGTCGCGCAAAACGCCGCCGACGTCGAACTTGGTCTGGCTGGCAAGACTCAGATCGTCCATGGCTCGATTCCTCTCGATGATCCTATGCGACCAACGCCGCGCCCTTTTTTGCGGTGCTGGTCTTCGTATGCGTCAAACCGGCACGCGGGCGCACTGGTAGTTCTTTAAGAAGTCGTCGGCCGCAGGCATCGTTACGCGTTGGGCCAGATCCGGCGCGCTAGGTGCGATATGTTGCGGGGATGGGATCATGATGTCACTTCTCCGAGTGACCCGCGTAAGACGCTTGCGATCCGGCGGCTCCGCGAAGCACGACCGATCACATCACCAGGACTGCCGACCAGATATGATCTAGATCAAATTAGACTAGGTGCGTCAGAATGCCTCACGTTCTCAACTGGCTCGACAGGCGGCTGCGTCAGAGCTTCGCTGCTATCTTTCGAGCGCTGCCTTTTCGCCGCTACGCTTGACGGATCGGCTCCGCCGGCTTGAACCGGCAGCGGCTCAAAGCTCGGCGCCGGACCGGATCGGACAGCGCGGTGTCGAACGACGGTCGTTCGCTTTCCGTTATCCGAGCAGTACGCTAGCGTTTCGTGCGGGTTCTTGGTGAGTTCGTAATACTGCCGTGAACGTTGGGACTGGAGGAAGCGATGAAAATCGAGAAGCTGAGTTACAGCGACGGCGAGACGAATTTCATAGGCTATCTTGCGGATCCCGAGGGCAGCGGCAGGCGACCTGGCGTCGTCATCGCGCACGAGGCACCGGGATTGAACGAGCACCCGAAGCGCCGCGCGCGAATGATTGCAGAGTTAGGCTATGTCGCACTCGCCGCTGACCTCTATGGCGATGGCCGGGTCGCGCAGAAGCCGGAAGAAACCAATCAATTGATGGGCCCGCTGCGTGAGGATCCTCTACGTCTAAGACGGCGGGTACGTGCGGCGCTCGACGCCCTCGCGAATTTGCCCCAGGTTGATGGCAAGCGTCTCGGCGCGATGGGGTACTGCTTCGGCGGGCTTGCAGTGCTGGAACTCGCGCGGTCAGGCGCGCCCGTTGCCGGTACTGTCAGCTTTCATGGCATTCTCGGCACGCGGACGCCGGAGGATGCGAAGAGCATCAAGGGTAAGGTGCTCGCCTGTACCGGCGCCGATGATCCACTGGTCCCCCCCGAACAGGTCGCTGCCTTCGCTGCCGAAATGACTAAAGCGAGGGTGGACTGGCAGGTAATCACCTATGGTGGAGCGAAGCACGCCTTCACCAATCCCGAGGCCGACAAGGCGGGACGCCCCGGGCTCGGTTACCAGGCCGCGGCCGATGCGCGCTCTTGGGATGCAATGCAGAGTTTCTGGTTCGAGATTTTCGGCAAGCCTTGAGCGTCGCTAGCTCTCCGTCCGCAGCGGCAGCTATGCGGATTTCCGCGCGTATCCGTCCAAAGAGTTGGGTTAACAGCGCCGGTTTCGCGATGGCTCGGATAGGTCCGGTTGACCCCAGATAGCTGCCGTGATGTTGCAGCGCCGCAAACGACGGAGATCTTGCCAAAAGAAGAAATGACCAGCCTTATTCGATCACTTGATCGGCGGTGGCGAGCAGCCCGGACGCGAAGGTCAGGCTGAGGGCCCTAGCAGTCTTAAGATTGATGGCGAAGCCGTACGTCGTCGCCGCCCGCACCTCGCGTTTGGCTTGCAGGAAGGCGGAAGAAGCGCGAATATTCACGCCACATCGGTAGTCGGCCGGGGAAGCCTGGCTCAAATGTTGCGACAACGAACTCTTGGGGAGCCGCCATGACATCGTCGCAAGAATCCGAGATCTTGACCCGCGTCGGTCCTGGCACGCCGATGGGCAACGTTTTCCGCCATTACTGGCTTCCGGCGCTCAAATCCTCCGAACTCGTGGAGGACGGCAGTCCGGTGAGGCTACTGCTATTGGGCGAGCGGCTCGTTGCCTTTCGCGACAGCGCGGGGCGGGTCGGCGTCCTCGATCAACGGTGCCCACACCGCTGTGTCTCGCTGTTCTTTGGTCGCAACGAGGAAAACGGCGTTCGGTGCATCTATCACGGCTGGAAGTTCGATGTCGAAGGCCGCTGCGTCGATCAGCCGAATCTGCCGCCGCAAAAGCAGTTCAAGGACAAGGCGAGCGCCAAGGCCTACCGCGCGGCCGAGCGCAACGGCATCGTCTACGTTTATATGGGCTCCGCTGCGAAGGTGCCGGCGCTTCCCGACATCGCGGCGACGCACATTCCGGAGGATCAGGCCACGGTCAGCTTCGTTCTACGCGAATGCAACTGGCTCCAGGGCCTCGAGGGCGACATCGACACCTCGCACCTCAATTTCCTGCATTTCGGCTCCATGGGCGGCGGCGATTTCACGCCGACCGATCCGAACTCGTTTCGGCGCCATTCACCGCGACCCCGAATACAAGATCGCGCAAACCGATCTTGGCACCATGTACGGCGCCTATCGCCCGGCCGAGAACGGAAATCTCTATTGGCGAATCGCGCATTTCCTGTTTCCCTGCTGGACACTCCCGCCCTATATCGCGTTCGAGCACTACCGCATCGCGCGCGCCTGGGTTCCGCTCGACGACACGCATATGATGTTCGTGGTGATCGGCCCCAAGCACGGCCCTGGCGCCCAGCACGAAGTGGGCCCGCTGCGGCCGAACAGCAGCGACTGGCTCGGCCGCTTCCGCATGGTGCAGAACAGCGAGAACGATTATCTCCTCGACCGCGACCTGCAGCGCACGCGCTCCTTCACCGGCATCGAGGGCATCCACCAGCAGGACCAGGCCGCGACCGAGAGCATGGGCCCGATCACCGATCATAGTTTCGAGAACCTCGCAGCGAGCGACCGGATGCTGGTGGCGACGCGCCGGCGCCTTCTCGACGCGGCGCGGGCCTTGGCCGAGAACGGCACCCCGCCGCCGGGCGCCGGCTCGGGCGACGCCTATGGGCGGATGCGCGGCGGCTATTTCCTGGCACCCGAGACCCGCGCCTGGCCCGACGTCTATCATCTGCAAGTGGGATCGCCGGGCGGCCCGGGCGCGATCGAGGCAGCGGAATAAGAGGGAAGACCAAGCTCCGATTATCGACATCGACGGGCATGAGAGCGCGCTGGCGCGGCTCATGCATTGGCAAGAGAGGGTGCCATGAATCGCTCATTCATAGACGTTGCGGTAGCGCTCGCCTTGCTCTTGCTCGCGAGCGGTCCGGTTTCGGCCGCCGGCACCTACGATCCGGGCGCTTCCGACACGACGATCAAGCTCGGCAACACCTTCCCCTATTCCGGCCCGGTCTCGGTCACGAGCCCGCAAGCGCGCCAGATGGTCGGCTATTTCAACATGATCAACGATCAGGGCGGGATCAACGGGCGCAAGATCGATTTCGTCACCCTCGACGACGGCTATCTGCCGCCCAAGACCGTGGAGGCGACCCGCCGGCTTGTCGAAGAGGACCAGGTGCTGGCGATGTTCGGCTCGGAAGGGACGCCGACGCAGGTCGCGGTGCAGCCCTATCTCAACGAGCACAAAGTGCCGCAGCTCTTTGTCTTCACCGGCTCGAACAGCCTCATCAACCCGAAGAAATACCCGTATACGGTCGCGGTGGGATCGAGCTACGGGTTCGAGGGGATCGTCTGGGCGAAATACATTCTCGCAACGCGCCCCGCCGCCAAGATCGGCATCCTCTATCAGCAGGACGATTTCGGCAGCGACCACATGGGCCCATTCCTCGCCACGCTGGGCGACAAGGCGCAGACAATGGTGGTGGCGAAGGCGAGCTACCAGGTGAATGATCCGACCGTCACCTCGCAGATCATCTCGCTCGTCGGCGCTGGCGCCGATACTTTTGTTCTTTTCGCCCAAAGCCGGTCTGCGGCACAGGCGATCTCCGACGCCCGCGACCAGGCTGGCCCGAACGCGCTCATCTTCGTTCCCTACGTCGCGAGCGCGAAGAGCGTCCTCGGCGCGGTCGGCGACGAGAAGCTCAAGGGCGTGATGTCCACGGACAGCGCCAAGGACGCGGCCGATCCCAGCTGGGCGAACGATCCGGCCGTCAAGGACTATCTCGCCTTCCTCAAGAAATACACGCCGCCGCAAGATCAGGAGAGCGACGCCTCGTCCGCCGGAGGCTATGTGGGGGCGCAGGCGATGGTCGAGGTGCTCAAGAGGGCCGGCAACGATCTGACGCGCGCCAACGTGATGAAGATCGTGTCGAACATCAAGGATTGGTCGTTCCCGCTATTCTTGCCGGGCATCGCCCTCAATACTTCGCCCGACAACCTCTTCCCGATGCGCATCACGCAGATGAAGCGTTACGACGGCACGCGCTGGGAGCTCGTGGGCAAGCCGATCTCTGAGTAGGCGCGTTCCGACGCGGCCGGTCATCGGCGCCCAAGGCGGGCTGTTTTACAGAGCCCGCCTTCAGGCCGAAACGGGACGCAACGACTACGAAAGCTTTGGTCTCAAACGTGCCTTACAGCGAGCGCGACAGATGCGCGGACCCTCTTTTTTGAACGATGGACCGGGCGAGTGACTAAGGGATCATAAATTCGGCCGACCCCCGCTACCACTATTACCAAATACTTGGTCGTCCATGGATGACACGGAACCCTCCGATAGCGGCGGCTAAGTCGGCGCGACCGAGTAATCGGATTTGCAAGAAGGGCGTGGTTCGACCCCTGCTTTCCTGCGTTTTGTGATTCGGTTTTGGAGCGGTTCCTGATTCTCTCGACGGGAATTCCCGGGTGGAGAAGCACGATATCGAGACCACGGGATGATCGTCAGATCCGCGGCACCACGGCGGCCTTGACGCACGAGATGAAGCGCCGCGCCGCCGTCGAGCCCGTCATCGGCCGCATCAAGGCCGAGCGCCGCATTGACCGGAATTACCTCGACCGTCCGGGTTCTTCACGGCCAACTCCTTAGCTCGGATGCGGACGGCAAAATGCCGCATTGATGCCCTAGTTCTGTCATCACGCATCAACCGAGATCGGCCATCCTATCCAGCGACCCTTCGTCGATCTCCACTCATCGAGGGCTCAAGAACCCAATGTCCGACTATCGCTGCTTTTTCCTCGATGACCAAGATCAGGTTAACGCGGCCGAAAGCCTGATGGATCACGCGGATGACGCCGAGGCCGTCGATCTAGCCATTAGATCGCTTACCGAACGGCGCCACCACCGTGCCGTCGAGGTGTGGGACGGAGACAAATTCATATCGAGACATGTGCGAATGCTCGCATCGACACGATCCGAGGAAAACCGCGATATACACGAGTATGGTTGATCCTTTCGATCCACGAAACCAGGCAGTCCACGCAGTGGGATAGGGCCCGAGGGGCAAGCAGTCTCGAAGTGTTTGAACTTCCGCATCCGATTAGCGAAGCACGACTTGTTTCACGGATTGCTGGGGATGGATGATCACGCTATTCTCTCATGCAATGAATCGTCTCTTGCAGGCTCTCGCGCGTTTCGGAATGGCGCGTTGGAAACGATGCGCTGGCGATGGACTGCGCGCCGCGCGCATGGCCGCGATCGCGGCAGCCGCGGTGACGGCCTCCGCCATTGGCGCGGCCACGGCAGCGTCGGCGGATGTAGCCGTCTCGAGTGCGGCGGTAGCGGTGGATGTCGCGACGAAGGGCGACCTGCCGGGCTTCAAAGAGAGCGATTTGCCGGCTTATTTCGCGGCGGAAATGAATTCGGTGGGATTGTCGGCTTGGCGCTTCGCGCCGGCGTCTCCCGGCGCGACGCCGTCCCCGAACCGTATCGAATTGTCGTTCAAGGCCAATCCCTATGCCGCGGGCAGCGTCCGAACCTATGGGTTCTCGCGCGCGACCATGGAACGGCTGCTCAATACCCACCACTCGGTCACGATCGAGGCGCAACTCTACTTGAACGGCGAATATCAGACCCTCGCTTTCGACCAGGTGACCGTGACCGGCGGCCCGCAGGATCAAGACCTCGACGCGGCGGTGGCCCGGCTGACGCGCGACCTCATGGCCTATCCGCTGCTCGACACGACGCCCCGCGGGCAACGCCGCGACCCCGATCTTCCGGCAAGTTCCTGATCGTTTCCGCGGTCGCGTCCGCTCGAAATCCGCGTCATCAAACTGTAACAAATCTTAGCTATGGCTTTGCCGCGTCGCACTCGGCGCATGCGCCGAGAGGAGAGCGAAGGTGAAGGCAGGCGCCGGTCATTACGCGAGCTTGACGGCGCGCGGCCTGATCCCGAACCGGTGGGATCTTCTCGCGTTTCCGCTCGTTTTCGGCCTGCTCCTGCTGGCGGGGCTGGGCGCGCACCAGACGCTGGCGCCGCTGTCCTCGCTTCCCCAACCCGTCGTCTCGCTCGATCCGTCCAATCTTCCGGAATACGCGCTGCGAACGACGTTGCGCATGCTTGCGGCGATGGCCGTGTCGCTGCTTTTCACCTTCACCTACGGCACGCTCGCGGCGAAGAGCCGGCGCGCCGAGCTCGTTCTCGTTCCGCTCCTCGATATCCTGCAATCCGTTCCGGTGCTCGGCTACATCTCCTTCACCGTCGTCTTCTTCATGTCGTTGTTCCCGGGCCGGGTCGCTGGCGCCGAAGCCGCCGTCATTTTCGCGATCTTCACGAGCCAAGCCTGGAATATGACGTTCAGCTTCTACCAGTCCCTGCGCACCGCGCCGCGCGATCTGACAGAGGCGTCGCGCTGCTTCCGGTTTTCGTCCTGGCAGCGCTTCTGGCGGCTCGAAGTGCCTTTTGCGATGCCGGGCCTCGTTTGGAACATGATGATGAGCATGTCCGGCGGATGGTTCTTCGTCGTGGCCAGCGAGGCCATCACCGTCGGCGACAAGACCATCGTTCTGCCCGGCATCGGCTCCTATCTCGCGCGGGCGATCGAGGATCGAAGTCTCGGTGCGGTGAGCTGGGCGGTTCTCGCCATGATCGTGGTGATCGCCCTCTACGACCAGATCCTGTTCCGGCCGCTCGTCGCCTGGGCCGACAAGTTCCGTTTCGAGCAAACGGGCGCCGTGTCCACGCCTCAATCCTGGCTGCTCGACCTGATGCAGCGCAGCCGGCTGTTGCGCGCCATCGGCCGCCCCGGCGGCCTGGCGCTCCACAGCCTCGCGCGCCAGCGCTTCGCCGGGCTCCACCCCGCCGCGCCGCGCCGATCGTCGGCGGGCTCGCCGGTGGTCGATAGGATCTGGCTGGCGATCGTCGCTGCCGCCGCCGCCTTCGCGGCCTGGCAGATCGCCGCTTTCATCGCGTCGGAACTCGGTTGGGACGAGGTTCTGCTGGTCTTCAAGCTCGGCTTCTTCACCCTGGCGCGCGTCGCGATCTTGATCGCGCTGGCCTCGGCGATCTGGGTCCCCATTGGCGTCGCCATCGGCCTTAGGCCGCGCCTCGCCGAGAAGATTCAGCCGGTCGCGCAGTTCCTCGCGGCGTTTCCCGCTAATCTCCTCTTTCCGATCTTCGTCGTCACGATCGTCCATTTCGACTTGAACCCCGACATCTGGCTCAGCCCGCTCATCATCCTCGGGACGCAGTGGTACATCCTGTTCAACGTGATCGCCGGCACCGCCGCCTACCCGACCGATTTTCGCGAGGCGGCGAGCAACTTCCGCATCCGCGGCTGGCAGTGGTGGCGCGATGTTATCCTGCCCGGGATATTTCCCTATTTCATCACCGGCGCCATTACCGCCTCTGGTGGCGCCTGGAACGCCAGCATCGTCGCCGAGGTGGTTTCCTGGGGCGATCTCCATGTCAGCGCCCATGGCCTCGGCGCTTACATCGCCGAGACCACTGCTGACGGCGATTATCCGAAGATCGTGCTTGGCATCGCTGTGATGTCGCTCTACGTCACCGTCTTCAATCGCCTGCTCTGGCGGCGGCTCTACGCCTACGCGGAAAGCCGGCTCCGCCTCGACTGAGAAACGGAAAGGGCCCTCATGGATACGCTGAGCGAAGCGAAGCTGGGAGAGCCGGTCCTCGCGGTGCGCGGGGTAAACCACGGCTTCGCGCGCGCCACCGGCGAGCTGCGCGTCTTGTCCGACGTCAATCTCACGCTGCACACGGGCGAGATCGTCGGCCTCTTGGGACGGTCCGGCTCGGGCAAATCGACGCTTCTGCGCATCATCGCCGGCCTCATCACCCCCAGCGGGGGTGAGGTCACGTATCGCAACCAGCCGGTCAACGGGCCCGCCGAAGGCATCGCGATGGTGTTCCAGACCTTCGCGCTCTTCCCGTGGCTCACCGTCATGCAGAATGTCGAGGCGGGGCTCGAAGCGCTGGCGGTTCCGCCCAAGGAGAGCCGGCGGCGCGCGCTGGCCGGGATCGACCTCATCGGCCTCGACGGTTTCGAATCCGCCTATCCGCGCGAATTGTCGGGCGGGATGCGGCAGCGCGTCGGCTTCGCCCGAGCGCTCGTCGTCGAACCGACAATTCTGCTGATGGACGAGCCGTTTTCGGCGCTCGACGTGCTGACCGCCGAGACGCTGCGCACCGATCTTCTCGATCTTTGGATCGAGCACAAGCTGCCGACTAAATCGGTGCTGCTGGTCACCCATAATATCGAGGAGGCGGTCTTCATGTGCGACCGCATCCTCGTGTTCTCGTCCAATCCGGGGCGCGTCGCGGCGGAGATCGCGGTGCCGTTTCCGCATCCGCGCGACCGCCTCGATCCGGCCTTTCGCGATTTGGTCGACGACATCTACGCGAAGATGACCGCGCGCGCGATCGCCAAGGAGAAAGCGGCCGGCCTCGGGCTCTACAGCTGGGTGCCGCGGGTTTCGACCAACCGGATGTCGGGCCTGATCGAAACCGTGGCCGCGCCCCCTTACGACGGCACTGCCAATTTGCCCGAGATCGCGCACGAATTGCAGTTCGAGGTGGACGAGCTGTTTCCCGTCGTCGAGATTCTCAATCATCTCGGCTTCGCCGAGATCAAGGACGGCGATATTGTCCTTACCCCGCCGGCGCGCAGCTTCGCGCAGCTCGACACCGAAGCGCGCAAGAAGATGTTCGCGGAGCGCCTGCTGGCGGCGGTGCCGCTGGCGCAGCACATCCGGCGCGTGCTCGACGAACGCCCCGGCCACAGCGCGCCGCGCGTTCGTTTCGAGCAGGAGCTCGAGGACCATTTGAGCGACAGCGCCGCCGAGGAGACGCTCGATACGGTAACAAACTGGGGCCGCTACGCGGAGATCTTCGCTTACGACGACGAAGCGCAGATGTTCAGCCTCGAGAACCCCGTGGGGTGAGCCGAGCCGTGCAGCGCGGCTTCGCTCGCGCCGCTGCCGCCGCGGCGATCCTGCTGATCGGCGGCGCCGGTTTCGCCCGCGCCCAGGATGAGGCTGCCGCCGCCGATCCGCTGCCCTCGCCGCATGGCGGGGGCCTGTGGGAGCGCGACGCGTTGACTGGCGATTGGGACGGCTGGCGCGACACGCTCGAAAATGCCGGTGTGCTGCTCGGCGCGGATTCGATCGACGAGACGCTCGACAACGCGTCGGGCGGGGTTCGCCGCGGCGCAATTTACGACGGCCGGCTCGAATTGCTTTTGACGCTCGATCTCGACAAGCTCGTGTCCTAGCCGCAAGCGACGTTTCATGCAAACGCCTATCAAATCGATGGCCGGGGCCTCTCGGCCAACAAGCTCGGGAACAATCTGCTGACCGCGAGCAACATCGAGGCGACGCGTTCGACGCGGCTCTTCGACCTCTGGGTGGAGCAATTGTTTTTTGGCGGCGTTCTCTCGCTCCGCGCGGGGCAGATCGCGGCCGACGACGAATTCTTCGTCAGTCAATACGCGTCGAACTTCATCAACGCGACCTTCGGCTGGCCGGCCATCCTATCTGCCGATTTGCCGAGCGGGGGCCCGGCCTATCCGCTGGCGACGCCCGGCGCGCGCCTCAAATATGCCGTGAGCAATCAACTCTCGGTTCAGGGCGCGGTCTTCAACGGCGATCCGGCCGGGGCGGGAAGCGGCGACCCGCAGGCGCGCGACCCCAGCGGGACAAGCTTTCGGGTGAATGACGGCGCATTGGCCATTCTCGAGGCCAGTTTTGCGACCAACCAGGACATCCCTTCCGCCGGCTTGCCGGCGACCTATAAGCTCGGCGTCTGGTACCATTCGGGGAGTTTCTCCGACCAACGCTTCGATAATTCCGGACAATCGCTGGCCGCGCCGACGAGCACCGGGGTCGCGGAACTGCATAGCGGCGATTACGGCGTCTACGGCGTGGTCAACCGGATGCTGTGGCACAAGGATGGCACCGCCGATCAAGGGCTCGGGGCGTTTCTCCGCCTCGGCGCGGCGCCGCCCGACCGCAATCTCGTTTCTTTCTACGGCGATATCGGCCTTTCCTTGAAAGGACCCTTCGCCGCTCGTGGCGACGACGTTGTCGGCATCGCGTTGGCCGAGGCTAGGATCAGCGAAGCCGCCCATGCGCTCGATGCGGATATGCAGCGCCTTGCCGGCAGCGCCAATCCGATCCGCGACGGCGAGACCTCGATCGAAGTGACCTACCGCTATCAAGCTTCGCTATGGTGGGCGCTGCAGCCCGATCTCCAGTTCGTCATTCATCCGGGCGGCGGCGCGGCGCCACTGGGCAATCCATCGAGCCCGAGCCGCATTTCTGATGCGGTAATCTTCGGTATCCGCTCGGCGATCGTTTTTTGATTTGCGGTACGATCTGTAGCCGACATGGCTTTGGGCGCCACGAAGTCGGCTATCGCCGCGCACGCTTCACAAGGCTGAAACGACCGCAGCCCCTCTCCATGGTGGATGGGACAAGAAATGAACCTTTGAATCGCGGTTCCCGCAACCCAGATTTCTGCTATTGAGGCCTATGGGGGAGGCGATCGACATGGTGCGGACGACCAATCTTCGCCAGCGATACGGTCGGTTCTGGGCGATCGAAGAAATGGACGGGACTGGATTCGATGAACCGGGAATTGTCGCTCAAGACCAAGGATAGCAGGTCAAGGAGCCATGACCGAGCCAGGCGGCTGGCGACGATTGCCGTGCCGGAGAGCCCGACGAACGGGGCAGGATCGACCGCGCGGGAATTCTGGTCGTTCAATGGGCAAATTGGCGCAAAGCTTCGGCAGGCCGCCGAGATTCTCTCGCGGCAGGGCGCCAACCCTTTCCGCGTGAGCGCCTATCGGCAAGCGGGCGAGGCCGTATCCGCGCTCAAATGCGACATCGCTGAGCTATACGATCGCGAGGGCGTGTCCGGACTCGAGAAGATTCCCGGCGTCGGCCGCTCGATCGCCGCGTCGATCGCTCAAATGATTCATACCGCCCGATGGCCTTTCCTCGAGCACCTGCGCGGGACGCTCGATCCCGAGCAGTTATTTCAAGCCATTCCGGGAATCGGTCCAAAGCTCGCCCGGCGGTTCCACGAAGCGCTTGGCGTTGAAACCCTGGAAGAACTCGAGGCTGCCGCTCATGACGGCCGTCTCGCCGCAATTCCCGGCGTCGGCGAGCGCCGCGCCGAGCTCGTCCGCACGGCGGTAGCCCAAATTCTGTCGCGGACTCGCCCGCCACGCGGCGTGGCACGAGAAGAGCCTTCGGTCGGGCTCTTGCTCGACGTTGATCGTGAGTATCGCGACAAGGCGGTCACGGGCGAGCTGGCGACCATAGCCCCGAAGCGGTTCAATCCGACCAAGGAAGCATGGCTACCGATCCTTCATACGGAACGCGACAAGTGGCATTTGACGGCGATGTTCTCGAACACGGCGCGCGCCCACGAGCTCGGGCGCTCGAAGGATTGGGTCGTCGTGTATTTTTCATCGGATCACGGCGATGAGGGGCAACGCACCGTGGTCACTGAAACACGCGGTCAGATCGCCGGGCGACGCGTGGTCCGTGGCCGTGAGACCGAGTGTCGTGAGCATTACGCGGGAAGCGAGCCAAATCCATGAGAACGCTACACGGCTATCCCCTGCAATTTGGGCCGGTCGGTGAGCTCTCCCTTGTCAGGGAGGCTTTCCCGTGAAGCTCGCCATCGATACCTCCCCACTAACCCTACCTGGAATGCAAACCTTCGAGATCGTCGAGCGTAAAGGCGCCGGCCATCCCGATACGATCGCCGACGCGCTGGCCGAGCACTTCTCGGTCGCGCTCAGCCGCTTCTATCTGGATCGATTCGGCTTCATCCTCCATCACAATGTCGACAAGGTTCTCGTGCTCGGCGGCGAAGCGGTGCCGAATTTTGGCGGCGGCGAAGTGACGAAGCCGATCGAGGTATTTCTCGCCGGCCGCGCGACAACGAATTTCAAGGGAGTTCCGGTTCCAGTCGAGACCTTGGCTGTCGAGAGTAGCCGCGAGGTCTTTCGGCGAATATTTCACACTTTTGATCCCGAGCGGCACCTCAAGATCCACTGCCTCGTGCGTCCGGGTTCACAGGACCTTGTCGAGCTGTTCGAGCGGGCAAGAGGCACCGGCATCTGGCTCGCCAATGACAGCTCGATCGGCGTGGGCTTTGCGCCTTTGAGTCAGCTCGAGCGACATGTTCTCCGAATCGATCGCGCGTTATCCGACCCAGCCTTGCGCGCTACCCATCCGGCCTTCGGTGCGGACACAAAGCTTCTCGCGCTCCGGCACCATGGCAAGACGGAGATCACCGTCGCTTGCGCCTTCTGCGATCGATATGTCGCCGGGCTCGAAGAATACATTCACGAGAAATCGGAGCTTCAGTCGATCCTTGGGCAAATTGCCGGCGCCGGCGTTGCAATTGCCGTCAACGCCGCCGATGCTCCGGAACATGGCTCGATTTATCTCACGGTCACGGGTACCTCGGCCGAATCGGGGGATGACGGCCAGACTGGACGCGGCAACCGCGCGAACGGCTTGATCACGCCATCCCGGCCGATGACGATGGAGGCCGTGGCCGGTAAGAATACGGTCTCCCATGTCGGCAAGATCTACAATCTCGTGGCTCCCGCGATCGCCGAAGCCGTCATTCTCGAGATTCCCGAGATTAGAGCCGCGGAATGCTACCTGGTGAGCCGCATCGGCCAACCCGTCAAGGAACCCCAGCTTGCCCATGTTCGGGTCACGACCCATGCCGGCGCGGGCCCGGCTGACTATGCCCTGCGAATCGAGGGCATCGTGCCGCGTCACCTCGCCGAGCTCGATCAGCTACGACGAAAGCTGCTCGACAAGTCGCTCGGGATCTTTTGACGCATCGCTATTTTGTAGCGGCGCAAGCCGGGGCTCCAACCGAGTTCGCTGCAGCGATCCTCACTCCTCGCGGTGCCAATTCACCCGGACGAAATACCCGCCTTCGTCGTAATGCTCGGTAACGTCTCCTTTATACGCGCGCCTGATGGCGTCCGCGATGCGGTGTGGGAGATGAATGTCGGTGGTCGAGATCTCGAGACGGTCCGGCAGCTTGTCCTCGATATCCATGACTCGATTGAGCGGGTGGTCGGCTTTTTCCGCTTGTTCGACATCGCGAATCAGGCGAACGATCTCATCCTTGTGCGTGCCGACAATCGCACCCGTCAATGTGATGATGCCGGCTGGGAAGTGGTCATTAATGCGGTGACATGCTTGGCAAATCGTAGGCTGCATGGCTTCCGAGCGTAGTGACGATCGCGATCGCCCTCCGGCGGGGCTAGTGCTACTCGGCGTCCCGGCTTTCGGCCACCGCCATCGACCCCGATCAGAGACCGCGCCGCACTGAGTGCAAAACATCGGTTCATGAGGCTTGTCCGTCTGTTTATAGGGGTCGATGAGATGGCTATCCTGAGCGCGTCCCGTGCGGCGGCGGCCGGATTTATCCGGCGCTGGCGGGCGGTCGGGCGGGACATGGGAAGGGCTCATACTGCTATCCTTCAAAGGCTACGGACATGATCAAGATCTCGACTTAAGTAATGAGCCGGCAATCCCGTTTCTTCCTTGACGCAAATCAAAAGGATACCGATCGGCCGGCGCCGATTCGCTCACTCCACGATGTGGTGTTTGCCAAGCGGCATTACCGTTGTGGCCTGAGGGCCCTGGGCGCTTTCGCCTTCGGCCAAGACCAATCGTACTTCGGCACCGGTTTCCAGTTTATCGAAGCCGGAATTCGCCACGCTGTTCTTGTGGAAATAGATTTCGCGATGGTCCGAGGTTTCGATGAAGCCGTATCCTTCATAAGGAAAGAGTCGAACGACCTTGCCGTGCAAAGGAGCCTCATGGGCTTTGACATCTCCGCGAAACCTGCGCACGTGATCCTCGAGTAAGCGGGATGCGCTATTGAAAGCGTCGCGGATCGCCACGTAAATGTCCTCGTGCGCGTGATTTTCCGGTCCTTCATGCGTGACCGGGATTTCCTCGCCAGGCACACTGAGGTCGATCCGAACGCTGTAAAGCTTGCCCTTTCGCTGATGCTGATGCGGCGCCTCGACAACGACCCGACAGGCCATGATGCGGTCGGAAAACCGGTCGAGCTTTTCGGCGCGCTTGCGGATCGCGGCTTCCACGGCGGGCGAGGAATCCATGTGACGAAAGGTGATCTGGAGAGGCAGCTGCATGGTCAAATCCTGTAACTAGTTGAGACGAATCGCGTCTCCATGGACGTATTCATAGCTCGGCCGGCGCCGGCGATCAAAGCTCGCAATAGATCTTCGTCATGGTCGGATCGTTGCGCAGATAGCCTTCTTTCGGGGTCTCGAACGTCTCGTCCAGCACGGTGAATTCGCGAAACTCTACCACGTGAAACAGTTTCCAGCCCTGTTCGCGCGAGCGGCTATACCCGGATACTTGATACGCCCGAAGGATCGGGTGGCCGCCGTCGCCGATGCCGTAAGCATAGGGCTCGACCGTCCGGATGCCGCCGCGGTACCAGAACCGCACCCGTCAACGGCCGTGTATCGCGTCGTAGATCTCATGCTCTTTCATCGCAGATCCTTTCTCGTCCGGCCCGCGCCCTTTGTTTCGAGCGCGCCACGGGCCCGAGCTTCACGCCGGGAAGCCCCTGACAATGATATCGTTACCGGATACGCACGCCTCGGGCTATGACCCAGATCAATCACGATCGAAAAAAGCCAGGAGCGGGACGAAAAGACTGCCGCGTCGGCCGGATTCCCTGGACCTGTCCCTGGACCTGTCCGGCGGCTCAACCGTCCCGCCTTCGGCAGCTTATGCGTCGAGCAGAGCTTTTTCCCGTCCGCCTTCCGAAAGCAAAAGCGGCGCTATAGCGCTTTCTTCAGGGCGGCAGGCGCGCTGCTCGCCACCGGTTGCTCGAGTCCGCCCGCTCCGGCATTCTGGCAGCTCACGGTCTGATCTCGATCGGGGTGCCGTTGGCAACTGCATCCCAAATCTCCTCGATTGCGATATTCCCGACTGAAATGCAGCCATCTGTCCAATCCCGGAAAAAACGGATCGGATCGGTTTGACCGAACCGAGCCGGCATGCCGTGGATGAAGATTCCCGCACCCGGGTTCACATGTGCCTTCT
Organism: uncultured Alphaproteobacteria bacterium; assembly: GCA_963803265.1. Taxonomy (GTDB): domain Bacteria; phylum Pseudomonadota; class Alphaproteobacteria; order ATCC43930; family CGMCC-115725; genus CAIKMD01. The sequence goes on from CAWDLZ010000015.1 coordinate 313,795, forward strand.
CGGCGCGCCCGCGATCGGTGTTACTCGGGTAGGAAATATGGAGAGCACGGTGGAAGCGCGTGCGAATTGTCCGCGCATCGATCACGTAAACCCCTTCGGGCGTTCGTCCATCGTTCAGGCGCCGCTTAGGCCCGACAGGATGACGTCCCAACGCGATCGGGTAGGATTTGATCACGGCGCCGGCGTGAAGAAGCTCGAGTTGACGCAAGCCTTTGAGCACGAGGATACGGTCCGCCAGGGGCAGGGAAGCGGCGGACAACGGCCCAGGAAGCGCGACCGCGCCGATCGCAACAAGGACGAAGGAGATCACGGCATGCCGAAATCGTAACCAGAACGATGACGACATCCTGTCCTCTAAATTGTGGAATATAATCGCATCACGCCGACGGAAATGTCCTTGATCTCGATCAATAGGGCGCCAATGAGACCGTGCTTCCATAACTCGAGGGAATCTCGTTGGGTAGTGAGGCCAAGCGTGATCCGTCAGCCATCGCAGGTCCCTAGGCGGTCAGTCGCGAGGCGGGGGCTGCGACTTGTAGTCCATGTCATCGCTGCCGCCTTGACCGCTCTGTCGGGCATGGGGGTGACATTCGCCGGCCCGCCTTCTGATCTAATCGGCATTCCAACGATCGTCGTCACGGAACAACGGGACACGCTCCTCGATATCGCGCATGATTACGATGTCGGCTATGTCGAGATCCGGGCCTCGAATCCCGGCATCGATCCGTGGCTGCCGGGCGGCGGAAAAGAGATTTCCGTCCCGACGCAACATATTTTGCCCGATGCGCCGCGACGCGGGATCGTCATCAACTTGCCCGAGTTGCGGCTCTACTACTTCCCCGGCGACGGCAGCGAGCCGCTCAGCTTTCCCATCGGCATCGGCGGTGGGGGCAAGGAGACGCCGACGGGCCGCACCGAAATTGTCCGCAAGCGGATTCATCCGGTCTGGATTCCCACCAAGTCGGAGCATGAAGCGGAGCCGGATCTTCCCGATGAAATCGAGCCGGGGCCCGACAACCCTATGGGCGATTATGCGCTCTATCTCGGCTGGACCGGTTATGCGATCCACGGGACAAATCGGGCGTATAGTATCGGCCGCCGCGACAGCCACGGCTGCATTCGCCTCTATCCGGAGGACATTCTCACGCTGTTTAATCTCATCAAGATCGGCACTCCGGTGACGGTCGTCAATCAGCAAGCCAAGGTCGGTTGGTCGGGCGGCGAGCTTTATCTCGAGGTCCACCCGAGCCAGGACGATGCCGACGCGATTGAGGAGGAAGGGGCGCCGAGATCCTCCGGCGCCGTCGATGCCGACGATCTGGTGGCCGCGGCCGCGGGACCAAGCATCGGGCGACTCGATTGGTATGCGATTTATTCCGCGGAAGCGCGGCGGGACGGGTTACCGGTACAGATAACGAAGCAGATGGCCGGACTTTAGATCGCCGCCGTCCGTTTGATCTGAATCAAGGAAACCTCCGAGCGGCGAACTTATAAATTCAAACTCGTTGGTTTGAAAAGCTACGGCCCGCTCATTGCGAAGATCATCGCCTTTGGGAAGCACTGAGGAGAAGCAAATGCATTCGATGAAGAGACTTTTTATCGCTCTCGTTCCGATCCTGATGCTCGGCGCCTGCACGACCTTGAGCGATCAGGATCGCGCCCTGCTGACATCCGCAAGCCAGAATGCCGACGCGGCGAAGCAACAAGCGGCTCAAGCCGCTCAGGTCGCCCAGCAGGCGCTTGCCGCTTCGCAAGCGGCTCAGGCGAGTGCCACGCAAGCGGCCGCCGATGCCAAGGCCGCGAAGGAGGAGGCCGATCGGATGTTCCAGCGCGGTCTGCGCAAATAGTCTCCCCTTAGCTCGGCCGGATCTGATGGATCCCGGTTCGTCGGGAGCGTGGCGCGAACGCGACCGGCTGGGCTGAGGCTGGGTTCGAGTGGGGCGTTCCGCCGCGCAGCGGCCATCTCCGCGTCCGCTCTTCATCACGGACGCGGCGATGAGCATCTATCCCACGCTCGAGGACAAGCGCTCCGCCGTGCAGATCGCGATCGTTCTCGCCTACGCGCTCGGGATTGCGGCGCCGCGGGTTGCGACCCTGTCGGCGGTCGAGCCGGAAATATGCTTGCGAAGCCGCTCGAATATGTGGCCGAGGCCGCTGGCACCGCTCGATCAACGCGATAATCTTGCCGCTATCGCTGCCCTCTCGCAGCTTCAGCCTGGATTGCCGCAGATCGTGTGCTTCGACGCCGCCTTCCACCACACCGACCCCGCAGTCGCAACCGCCTTCGCGCTGCCGAGTTGGCTCGCGGTCGAGGGGGATTCACCGGCACGGGTTTCATGGCGTTTCCTATGAATATAGTGCAAGCATCCTTGCCCGAGTTTCCCCCCATCCATTGGAGTGGCTATGGATCTCGTCGCGTCAGTGGGTACGGTCGTAGCGGTTCGCGGCGCTGTCGTCGACGTGAGCTTCGCCGGCGAGGTGCTCCCGCAGATCAATACCGCCTTGGTCGTAGCGTGGGACCGGCCGGAATCGCTGGTCCTCGAAGTGCATAGTCATGTCGATTCCGCGACCGTCCGGTGTATCGCACTGCAGGCGACCGCCGGCCTCGCCCGCAGCACAAAGGTACGCGCGACCGGCGCGCCCATTTTGGTTCCGGTCGGCGACGCGATTCTGGGGCGGCTGCTTGACGTGGTCGGGACGGTGCGCGACCGCGGGCCGGCGCTGCCGGCGGACACGCCGCGACGCGGCATCCACAACCCGCCGCCGGCGCTCGAGGATGAGACTTCGACCACCGCGGTATTCGAGACCGGCATCAAGGTGATCGATCTGCTCGCACCGCTCGCGCAAGGCGGCAAGGCCGCCATGTTCGGCGGTGCCGGTGTCGGCAAGACCGTGCTGCTCATGGAGCTGATCCACGCCATGGTCGAGAAATACAAAGGGATCTCGGTCTTCGCGGGCGTCGGAGAGCGCTCCCGCGAAGGTCACGAGCTGCTGACCGACATGCAGGGATCGGGCGTGCTGGCGCGCACGGTGCTCGTCTACGGCCAGATGAACGAGCCTCCCGGCGCGCGCTGGCGGGTGCCGCTGACGGCGCTGACGATCGCGGAGTATTTTCGCGACCAGAAGCACCAGAACGTACTCTTCTTGATGGACAACGTCTTTCGCTTCGTCCAGGCCGGCAGCGAAGTCTCCAGCCTGCTGGGCCGCCTGCCCTCGCGGGTGGGCTACCAGCCGACGCTCGCGACCGAGGTCGCCTCGCTGCAGGAGCGCATTGCTTCGGTCGCCGGGGCGGCCGTCACCGCCATCCAGGCGGTCTACGTCCCGGCCGACGATTTCACCGATCCAGCGGTGACCGCGATCTCCAGTCATATGGACAGCATCATCATGCTGACGCGTAGGTTGGCAGCCGAAGGATTCTATCCGGCCGTCGATCCGCTCGCCTCGTCGTCCGTACTGCTCGATCCCCTTGTCGTCGGCGAGGAGCATTATCAGATTGCCGAGCGCACCCGCGAAGCGCTCGCGCGCTTCAAGGATCTCGAGGACATCATCGCGTTGCTCGGCGTCGAGGAGCTCGGCGCGGCCGACCGGCTGATCGTGAAGCGCGCCCGCCGCCTCCAGCGCTTTCTCAGCCAACCCTTCGTGGTGACGGAGGCTTTCACCGGCACGCCAGGCCGCAGCGTTCGCCGCGCCGACACTATCGCGGGCTGCCGCGCCATCCTCGACGGCGAGGCCGACGACTGGGCCGAGAGCTCGCTTTACATGGTCGGCACCCTCGACGACGCGCGCCAGAAGGAGGCCGCGGCTGCCAAGACGGGCGCGCCCGCATGAGGTTGCGCATCGTCACGCCGCTCGCGGTCGTCGTCGATGAAGACGGGGTGCTGGCGCTCCGCGCCGAAGACGCGAGCGGCGGCTTCGGGATCCTGCCGCATCATGCGGACTTCCTCACCAGCCTCGCGATTTCGGTCGTGGGCTGGAAGACCGGCGGCGGCAAGCGGCGCTACTGTGCGGTGCGCCACGGCGTCCTTTCCGTCACCGGCGGACGCGACATCGCTATCGCCACCCGCGAAGCCGTGACCGGCGACGACCTCGCGACCCTCGACCAGACGGTTCTTGCGGGCTTCCGCGCCGATCTCGAGACGGAGCGGACGGAACACGTCGAGAGCACGCGCCTGCAGCTATACGCCATCCGCCAGATCATGCGGCATCTGCGGCCGGATCGGCACGGTGGCGCGGGGAGCTTCGCATGACCGAGCCGAGCGACCAGGATCCGCTCCTCAAGGGCGTCCGGCTGCGCGGGGAACGCCACCGGCGCTCGCAGCGCGAGGGCGAGCCATCGGTGGCCCGCCGGCTCGCCCAGATCGGCGTGCTCGGCTGGATCATCGTCGTGCCCATGCTGATCGGCATCTTCGTCGGCCGCTGGCTCGACCGGATGTTCAACTCCGGACTGTTCTTCACCGCGCCGCTCCTGATGCTCGGGCTGGCCCTCGGCTGCTGGTCCGCCTGGAAATGGATGAAGAGTGCATGAATATTTGGTCATTCCAAACCCTGCCGGCCTGGGCGATGGCTTTCGGTCTCGCGGCGCATCTCGTCGCCGGGATCGGGCTCGGGATCGCCTACTTCAGCGCGGTCTGGTGGAACGCGCGTCTGTTCGCCCTGGGCTGTCGCACGAGCGACGACCCTCGCCCTGATCGGCGGCCGCTTCGTCCTTCTGGGCGGTCTCCTGACGCTGGCGAGCCTCGAAGGCGCATTGCCCCTGCTCGCCATGGCGCTCGGGGTTCTCATCGCCCGGCCGATGGTCATGCGCAGACACGGGCAAGTCGCACGATGAGATCGCCGCTCGCCAGCACGGCACTCTTCCATCTGGGCCCGGTGCCGATCACCGAGGGCGTGGCGGCGACCTGGGCGATCATGGCGATCCTCGTCCTCGGCGGCATCCTGGTCTCGCGCCGGCTGTCGCTCGTTCCATCCAAGCCTCAGGTGTTCTTCGAACTGATCGTGGCCACCGTGGACAGCCAGATCCGCGACACGATGCAAGCCGAGCCCGCGCCTTATCGCGCCTTCATCGGCACGTTGTTCACCTTCATCTTCGTCTCCAACTGGTCCACCCTCGTTCCGGGCGTCGAGCCGCCGACGGCCCACATCGAGACGGATGCCGCGCTGGCGCTCCTCGTCTTCATCGCGGTGATCTGGTTCGGAATCCGCGCGGGCGGCGTGCGCGGCTATCTCGGCACCTTCGCCTCGCCCAACCCGATCATGATCCCGCTCAATTTCGTCGAGAGCATCACGCGCACCTTCTCGCTACTCGTCCGACTGTTCGGCAACGTGATGAGCGGGGTCTTCGTCGTCGGCCTCGTCCTGTCGCTCGCGGGCCTCCTCGTGCCGATCCCGCTGATGGCGCTCGATCTGTTGACCGGAGCGGTGCAGGCCTACATTTTCGCGGTCCTCGCGATGGTCTTCATCGCCGGGGCCATCAGCGAGGCGAAACCCGCTCCGACCATCTCCAGCCAAAGGACGCCCACATGAACTGGCTAGCATTCGCAAGCATCGTATCCGCCGCCGTGGCGGTCTCGTTCGGCGCGATCGGCCCGGCGCTCGCCGAAGGGCGGGCGGTTGCGGCCGCCATGGACGCCATCGCCCGCCAACCGGAATCGGCCAACACCATCTCGCGCACGCTGTTCGTCGGCTTGGCCATGATCGAGACCATGGCGATCTACTGCCTGGTGATCGCGCTGCTGCTGCTGTTCGCCAACCCGCTGCTGAGATGACAGCCCCAGGGTTGATGTGATGACGATCGACTGGTGGACGCTTGGCATCCAGACCGTCAACGTCGCCATCCTGGTCTGGCTGCTCGGGCGGTTCTTCTGGCGACCCGTCGCTTCGGTGATCGAGCGCCGACGGGCCAGCGCGCAGCGGACGCTGGCCGAGGCAGAGGCGAAGCGCAACGAGGCGACCGCCGCCCTCGCCGAGATCGAGCGCACCCGCGCCGGCTTCGCCCAGGAAAGAGAGGCGATTCTTGCCGCGGCCCACACCACGGCGGAAGCGGCGCGGACGGCGCGCTTGGAAGTGGCCGCGAAGGAGGCGGCTTCGCTTGAAGCGGCCGCGAAGGCGCAAATCGAGAAGAACAGGGAGGCTGCCGACAAGGCATGGTCGGAGCGGGCGAGCCTTCTCGCGGTCGAAATCGCAGAGCGCCTGGCGGCGCGCCTCGAGGGGCCCGCGGTGCGCGGCGCTTTCCTGGATTGGCTCGTCAACGAGATTCGGCGCTTGCCCGAACCGGCGCGCCAGGCGATGGCGGCGAGTAATGTCGCGCTTGAAGCGGTCAGCGCGGCACCGCTCGAGCCCGCCGACCAGGAGCGCTACCGGACCCGGATCGCGGAGGCCTTTGGCGGCCGTCCCCAGATCGCCTTCACAGCGGATCCCACGCTCATCGCCGGGCTGGAGCTGCACGGGCCGCATCTCGTCGTGAGCAATAGCTGGCGTGCCGATCTCAACCAAATCCTCGCGGATATCGCACATGACAACCGACCCTGACACCCGGGCGGATGCCTGGCTCGACCACGCCCGCGCAAAACTCGGGGCCGCCGCTCTGGGGCCGAAGGCCGAGCAGATCGGCCGGGTCGAGGAGGTCGGCGACGGCATCGCGCTCGTCTCCGGAATGCCCGATGTCCGGCTCGATGAGCTGCTGCGTTTCGACAAGGGACAGTTCGGCTTCGCCCAGGTCCTCGAACGCGACCGGGTGGGCTGTGTTTTGCTGGACGCCGTCGATGCGATCGAGGCCGGCGACGCGGTGCGCGGCACCGGCGACGTGGTGCGCGTGCCGGTGGGACCGGGGCTCCTTGGCCGCGTCGTCGATCCTCTCGGCCGCCCGCTCGATCGGAAGGGGGCTATCGCGAGCGAAACATTGGAGCCGATCGAGCGCCCGGCGCCGGCGATCGTCGACCGCGATCTCGTCACCCAACCGGTCCAGACGGGCCTCGTCGTCGTCGATACGCTGTTCGCCCTCGGTCGCGGCCAGCGTGAGCTCATCATCGGCGACCGCGCCATCGGCAAGTCAACGATCGGGATCGACACGATCATCAGTCAGAAGGCGAGCGACATCGTCTGCGTCTATGTTGCCGTCGGCCAGAAGAGTTCGAGCGTCCGGCGCGCCATCGACGCGATCGAAGCCGGAGGCGCGCCCGAGCGCTGCATCTTCGTGGTCGCGGGATCGGCGAGTTCGTGCGGCCTGCAATGGATCGCGCCCTTCGCGGGCTTCACCATGGCGGAGTATTTTCGCGACCGCAGCCAGCACGCGCTCGTCGTGGTGGACGATTTGACCAAGCACGCCGCCAGTCACCGCGAGATCGCGCTGCTGACGCGCCAATCGCCGGGCCGCGAGGCCTATCCGGGCGACGTGTTCTATGTTCATGCCCGGCTTTTGGAACGCTCCGCGAAGCTGTCCAAGGAAAAGGGCGGCGGCTCCCTCACGGCGCTGCCGATCGCCGAAACCGATGCCGGCAATCTCAGCGCCTTCATTCCGACCAATCTAATCTCGATCACCGATGGCCAGATCGTGCTGGACGCCAAGCTCTTCTACGAAGGGCAGAAGCCGGCCGTGGATGTCGGCACCAGCGTCAGCAGGGTCGGCGGCAAGACTCAGGCGCAAGCGCTGCGGGACGCGGCGCAAACGCTGCACCTCGATTACGCCCAGTTCCTGGAACTGGAGATGTTCACCCGATTCGGCGGCATGCCGGACACGCGCGTTCGACATCAGCTCACCCGCGGGGCGCGGATCCGTGCTATTCTCAACCAACCCCAGCACGCGCCCCTACGGCTCGCCGACGAGGTGGCCCTGGTTCTCGCCGTCCAGTCCGGTCTGTTGGACTCGCTTTCCCTGCCAACCCTGATCGCGTTCCGGGCAGGCCTGCGCGAAGCGCTCGATCGGAGCGCCTCGGACGCCGTCCGGCTAATACAGGATACCGGCACGCTGGACGACGCACGCAAGCAGGCGCTCCAGCACGCGCTCCAGCAATACGTTCAGACCGTCACGCCAGCGCCCCCGTCGCAGAAGGCTGACTCGAAGACGAGCCAGCCATGACCGAGCGCCTGGCAGACATCAGCGCGCGCATCGACGGCATGCGCCAGCTCGGCGCGGTGGTCAATGCAATGCGCGGTATCGCGGCGGCGCGCGCTCAGCAGGCCCGCAGCCAGCTGGTCGCGGTCGACAGTTACGCGGCGACGATCGCGGCCGCCATTGGGCGCGCCCTCACGCTGGTGCCTTCCGCCGATGCCGATGGCACCCGAAGATCGACCCGGCCGGCCCTGGTGCTGTTCTGTGCCGAACAGGGATTCGCCGGCGCCTTTAGCGAGCGCGTGCTCGACGCGGCCGCCGCCGATCTCGCCGCCGCCGAGTTGTTCCTGATTGGAACGCGGGGCGTTTCTGTCGCCGCCGAAAGAGGCGTCGCTGCCCGCTGGAAAAGCGCCATGCCCTCGCATTCGCTCGGCCTCCCCAAGCTCGCCGACCGCATTGCCGAAGCGCTTTACACCCGGATCGCCACGGGGGCCATCGACCGACTCGACGCCGTCTTCAGCACGTGGCAGCCCGGCCACGCTATTCATGTCGAGCGTCGCCAACTGTTCCCCTTCGATATGACGGCCTTTCCCCGCCCTGCGGATGCCAACGCGCCGCTCGTGGAGCTGGCGCCTGATGTGCTTTTGAGCGAACTCACCGCGGATTACCTGCACGCGCAGCTTTGCAAGGCCGCGCTCCATGCCTTCGCGGCCGAGAACGAGGCGCGCATGGAAGCGATGGCCTCGGCGCGCAACCAGATCGAGCGTCGGCTTGCCACGCTGGAGGCGACGCAACGGCGGGTCCGTCAGGAGGAGATCACCGCGGAAATCATCGAACTTGCCGCCGGCGAGACAGCGAGCCGGTCGGGTTGCAACTGACCGGTTCGCGATCGGCGCCGGATTCGGGCGGCGTGGGGCCGCGGACCCTGCTACGATCGCAAGGACCTGCGCTATTCCACGAGGCGGCCTAGAAAATGCCAATTCATGACGGTGAGCGGCACCGCACCGGGCGTCTCGCTTGGCTGCGCGCGGCGGTGCTGGGCGCGAACGATGGCATCGTGTCGACGGCGAGTTTGGTGCTCGGCGTCGCGGCGGCGGAGGCGAGTCACGGAACCATCCTGATCGCCGGGGGCGCTGGCCTGGTCGCTGGGGCGATGTCGATGGCTGCCGGCGAGTACGTGTCGATGAAGTCGCAGGCCGATACCGAACAGGCCGAGCTCGCGCGCGAGCGCGCGGAACTCACAGCCGACGAGAAGGGGGAGCGCGAGGAGCTGACAGCAATCTATGTCGGTCGCGGGCTCGATCCTTCGCTCGCTAGGCAAGTAGCCCAGCAGCTCATGGCCTATGATGCGATCGGCGCGCATGCTCGCGACGAACTCGGCATTTCCGAGACGCTGCGCGCGCATCCGATCGAGGCGTCGCTTGCTTCCGCAGGCAGTTTTGCCATCGGCGCAGCGTTGCCTCTCTTGGTCGTTGCCTTAGCCCCCGCGGCGAGCCTGATCGCGCTCGTCGCCGGAACTTCGCTGGTGTTTCTCGCCCTTCTCGGCGCATCGGCCGCGCGCGCGGGTGGCGCATCGATTGCGGTTGGTGCGTTACGCGTCACCTTCTGGGGCGCATTGGCCATGGCGATAACCGCGGGCGTTGGAGTTTTGTTCGGAAAATTGGTTTAAGCGGCTGCGCTCGCCGCGAACTCGAGCCCGGTTTCGATCGGCTGGCCGGCGGCGGAGGGCTTGACATCGCCGCAATTAGATATCGTCGCCCTCGATCGGTACCCAATCCCTGCCTTCCTTGCGATAGCTGTGCTTGACCGCGGCCCACGCAATCCGGTGACACCTCTCCTCACGCTCCTGCGGTGAGCTGCTGCGATAACCGGCCCAGGCGCTATTGAAGGCGGCGCGATAGATGTCCTGGGCGTGGCTCGGGAGATGCGCGCGGACGGGCGCGGGCAGTTCCTCGTTTTCTGAATAGGGCATCGCGGCAGGCCTCCTCGGTTGGCTTGGCGAAAGCCCAGTGGTCTTAGATCAAGGCGGCGGCCTTGAGTATGACCTGAATCAAGGATTCCGCTCGACGAATTGCCCGCCGCTCGACCACGGCGATGAAGCTAACTTCAGCGCCCGTCCCTGGACGAATTTTTCAATACTCTGCTAGGGCTGTTTCGCGCCGGTCGGCGAAGCTTCCTTGGCCGTTGCCAGTCCGGGGGCCGGCTCGACCAGGGCGATGCGGAAGGTATGGTCGCCGCCCAGGGTTTCGCGCACGGTCGCGTATTCGCCCTCGCGAAAGAGGTGATCGGCGAAATGCGGGATCGGCTCGTCGGCCATCTCGCCGGGATGGAACGAGAACATCCACCGGTCGTGGCTGGCGTGGTGCACCGTGCCGATCAAATCCTCGCTGCCGTCCCAGAAGCGATGGACGGTGCAAAGCTCGGGCGCCTGGCGATAGGCGGCGCGGTCGAGATGCGCCGTTGCGTCGAGAGGGAGCACGAATTCATAGCCGTGGCGGTGGCTTCCCTCGGGAAATTCCTGGCTCCGAGCCAGCTCGAACCGCACTCGCATCCAGGTCATTGCTTCGTTCTTCCCACTTTCTCAATGCGACAGCAGCAGCGGCAGCAAGCTCACGCTCGTCACGTCGCGGGTCGCGCCGCCGAAGAGATATTCGCGCCACGGCATATGGCTGTAGGCCCCCATCACCAGGAGATCGCCGCCCTCGTCGCGCGCGGCCGACAGCAATTGCTGGCCGGGGCCGACGCTTTCGACCATTGGCATGGGACGGTGCTTCGCCGCGATGTCGTGCCAGCGAAGGTAGTCGAGGGCGAAGGCGGCGCTCTCGCCGTGTTTGTCGCCCACGGTGACGATGGAGACGCTGCGTGCCGCGGCAAGGAAGGGCAGCGCCGCGACCAGCGCGCGCACGGCTTCGGGCGAGCCGTTCCACCCGACGACGGGGGCGTTGCCGACCTCGACCGGCGCGTTGGCCGGGGCCAGCAGAACCGGGCGCCCCGAATAGATCAGGGTCTGCTCCACCGCGTCGCTGTGGGGCTGGTCGATCACGCGCTCCGATCGGCCGAGAACCGCGAGATCGAAAAACCGCGCGCGGCGCGCCAGCACCGTCCTGCCGCCGAAAGCTTTGCGCAGGCCCTTTACTGAAAGTATAGTAGCATTGTCTTTCATATGGACCCCTTCTTTATCTGGTTAATTATTCCTTCTATATCCGCGGAGGTGAGGCCGTTCCTGAGGGCCTCCCTCAGGACTTCGCCGATCCGGAACTGAGGTTCGGCGTCGGCCGCGGCCAGCCCGGAGGCGCGGGCGGAGACTATGTTCTCTTCCCCCCGCTTGGATTCAAAGAAACCTTCCACGCTCAGTTCCCTGTAGGCCCGTGCCATATACAATACGCCGAACGAAGTAGAGGACATAAC
>CAWDLZ010000016.1:0-12741 GCA_963803265.1 uncultured Alphaproteobacteria bacterium
AGCTAGCCGCGCCGGGCAACTAGCCTGACGGGCGGCTACCGGCGCGGCTTGGAATTAAGCCGAACATAGCCGATCGATATCTCCGATCCGAGAGACCGCCGAAGGCCGGACCCAAGGCGCCCCGCCTGCCTTCTGGAGGAACGGGGGGAAGCAGGCGGAGCGGACCCGAGGGTCTTGTGCCCGCAAGGGGGGACGAGCGGGCATGGCGGCGATGCCGCCGAGCGCCATTACGGCTGAAAGAACTGCGCCAGCCAAGTTAAAGTAATTTCATAAAATCGCAAATCCGTCTCAGCATTCGGCGCCTGAGCGATAACCGCCAAGTTACGCTTCAATCGGCGGCTCTGGAAACCCCCGTGCCGCGCTAACGCCGCAAGCCGCCGTCGACGATGCTTGTCATTCTTGCGCTACGTTGCCGATTGGAACCGAGACTTTGTTGTTGCGGGCGAGAACGTCTTCTCGATGCGTCACGAGCTGCAGGTCAGCGACGCGCAGCAGCATCTCCGCGCCAAAGCCGGCTACGCGAAAATGAAATCGCTGCTGGTCAGATGACTGAGTTGCACGCCGGTCAGCGTGATGATGTCGTTTGCATCGTAGGTAATCGTCGTGGTGTAGGTGCCGTGCGAGCTGGATTGGTGAGCGTCCGCCTGCACAGCGGCGAAATTCGCGAATTCGGCGTGAGAAAGCTGAATTTTGTCCGCCGAAGTGCTGAAATTCGTAATCGTGTCTTTTCCAAAGCCTGACGCAAACACGAACATGTCGGAGGAGCCGCTGGCGGTATTTGCGGTCAGCGTATCGCCCGGGCCTCCGATCAGCACCTGGGCCCCCTTGCCGGCGGTCAGGGTATCGCTTCCCGCTCCGCCATCGATGACGTAACTGCCGGTTCCGCCGGTCAGCTTGACGCCGGAAGTTCCGCCGATATAGGTTTCGCTGGAATTGGTGATGACAACGGAGAGTGTCGACGAAGCGGTACCGCCGTCGCCGTTGCTCACCGTGTAGGAAAAGATGTCCACGGCCACGCCGCCGGCCGCCGTCACCGCCGTCGAATTCGAGTTCGCGTAGCTGTAGCTGCCGTCCGAATTCAAGGTCAGCGACCCGTAGCTGCCGGTAACCGATTTGCCGACATCGCCTACTGTTCCATCGACGGCGCTGACGGTCAACAGATCGGAAGTGTCCGCGTCACTGGCGGACGCGAGCACGCTCGGTTGCGCTGTGAGAGAGCCTCCGAGCGTATCGTGAGCGCGAACGGCGGGCGCGACGGGAATCGTCGCGTCGATCGTCAAGCCGGCGAAGCTCGTGTCCGCACCGGTGAGAACGGCCGCGTTTCCAGCGACATCGTGGATTGTCGCCCCACTCAAATTAACCCCGGTAATTCCAAGAGTTTGGGCATATTGACCGGTGGCCACCGTGTAGTCGAATACGAGAGCCGTCGTTGTCGAGCCCGATACATAGGTCGCGACCGCTCCATCGCTGAGCGTCAGTGTCGGCGTGCCTGTCACGGTTACGGCTTCGCTCATGGTGACGGTAAAGGCGATGGTCTTTCCGAGCCCTTCGACACCGCTCGGTGGCGCAGCCACGACCGAGCTTACGACCGGAACTGTCGCATCGATCAGTGGCCCGGTTTGGGTAGCGGGCAGCGAGAGGGTAGCAATGTTGCCGGCGCCGTCCTCGATCGTCCCGCCATCGACCGAGCTCACCGTCAGCGAGGACACGTTGGAATTGCCCGCCACGACGGTATAGGTAAAGACCAGCGCGCTGCTGCCCGACCCGCTGCTATAGGTCGCCGTCCCGCCATCGTTGAGCGCCAGCGTCGGCTTGCCCGTCACGTTCACTGCCTCGTTGAAGTCGAGGGTGATCGTCACCGTCTTCCCGATCCCGACGTCGCCGGTTGACGGCGATTCGGCGATCGACGTAATCGCCGGGGTCGTGGTGTCGATCTGCGGCCCGGTTTGGGTCAGGCCGCTCACCGAGGGATTGAGGCTGTTGCTGCCGCTATCCTCTATTGTCGCGCCAGTGAGATTGATCGCGGTCACGGCCAGAGAGGACACATTGTTATCGCTCGCCCCGACCGCATAGGTGAAGACCAGCGAGCTGCTGCCGGACCCGCTGGTATAGCTCGCCATCGCCCCATTGTTGAGGGTCAGCGTCGGCGCGCCGGTTACTGTCATTGTTTCGTTTAGGCCGAGCGTGATCGTCACCGTCTTGCCCTGGCTGAGATCGCCGGTCGAGGGCGATTCGGCAATCGAGATAATCGCCGGGCCGGTCGCTGCCGGCGCGACGGTCCAACCGAGCGCTTCCATCAGGGTGATGTCGTTCGCCGAAACGGCGTTGACCACGCCAGAGTTGCTATAGTCGTTGAACGCGTCATAGCCCCCCGGCGCCGGACCCGCGGGGTACCAATCCGCGAGATCGCCGTTGCTCACCTGGTTGTTCCAGGTGCCGAAATTCGTCGCCCCGTTATTGATCGAGAAATAGGCGGTGCTGCCTGTTCCGCCGGTGGTCAAATCGCGGACGCCGGACGACGAATAGCGATAGAGATCGGCGATGGAATAATAGGTCGGCTGATAATTGAGCCACGACACGCGGCCCATATCTTCCGTCATTTCATGCTCGAGAATGCCAACCAGATAGTACGCGTTCGAGGCCGGCGTGGCGGTCGTGTAGTCCATCGGGTACGCGCTGCTGATCCCGATATAGCCATCGGTACCGCCGCTCGAAGCGAGCCCCAAGGCCTGCGCCTGGGCCAGGCTCGTCACGATCGTGCCCTTGAAGGGCGAAGTTGCTGGCAGGGTGGAAGCGCCGGGGGCATTCTCGGCCTGAAGGATGCCTTTCACCTGGCTGTAGCTCTCGGTGTACCAATAGGCCTCGCTCTCGCCGAGGGCGTTGGACGCCATCGCCGACCCGGCGATTTCGCCGTAGCCGATATCGAGCGTAATCGTCGTGTGGTTGGTAAAGATGCTTTCTAGATATTGGACCGCGGTGTTGACCGCGCCCTCGAGCGCGTTCTTCGTTGCCGTAGCGAGGCTGGTGACGCTCGAGTCATAAACGATGTCGATGACCAGACCTGCCGATGCGGTGCCCACAACCGTCTGAACCGTGCCTCCGCCCGTACTGCCCCCGCTCGATGAGCCGTGCGAGCTGGCGCTCGGGAAAACAGTCGGCACGAAAAAGCTTCCGCCGTTACCCTGGCCAAATCCGTTGTCCGGTTGAAATAGGTTGGCGGAGCCGCCGGCGTAAGGCGAATTCAGCGGGTCTATATTGCCGACAACGGAAACGGAGAAGCCGAGATCGCCATTTAAAAGTAGCTCCCCTGAACTGCCGGAGCCACCGTTAGACCCGTCGCCGGTAATCGTATTGCTGGTGCTTGGGGAGTAAGACATCACCGCCTCTTGCGCTAGAAGATTTCTGAATTCAAGCGACCTTGCCCAAATGACCAGGGATCGGCGCCAAGGATAGCATTGCGCTCGGACCGCTGGAAGCCGAGACGCGGCGTCCGCGCAACTTGCGGCATCGAGCGCGGCGCGCGCCGCTCAAAGGACGCTAACTCGGCCCTTTTCCTCGTCATTTGCCGCCGCTCCTCTTGCCGCGATGGCGCATCCGACTGTCGCGTTCCTATAACGGTGCCGCTCTCGATCGTAATCCGTCAATCATCCGCAGAATTTTCCTAAACGATTTCTTCGCGGCCGTCTCGGGCATGGCAAGGGTCCGCCATTTCGGGTTTAAGATGGCGCTGCCCCGTTAAATCTTCATTAAAGCCTCGCGGGACCGCAAAAAGGAACTCGACCGTTGCAGTCCCTGGTCCTGTCTCGGCGCGCCGGTTCTCGGCCGCTACGCCTCACATCGAAGGGGGCGGCGCGGCCGGTGCGATATGCGCCTCGACTCCGCGGACGCCGGCGATGTTACGGGCGGCCACAGTGATCGCCTGCCGCGTCTCGTCCGGCTGATCGGCGGTCAACCAGAAATGAACGACGCGATCCGTGACAATGATGTCCTCCGGGAAGACCTTCGCCCACGCCTTGCCCTTCAACTCGGCGAGCAGCTTTGCCCGAATGGCCGGGTCTTCGCCGGCGGCCGAGGTCGCCGTTCGATCCGGCGTCGCCGCTAAGGCCCGCACCAGATTCGCCCGGCTGACGATACCGACGACGCGGCCGTCGCGCAGCACCGGCACGCGCTTGATCCGGTGAGTTTCGAGCAGCATGGCGAGGTCGGCAAGCTCGGTCGTCTCGGTGACCGAGACGACGTCGCGCGTCATGATCTCGTTGACGGTGCGGCCGTGCGACTTGACGTAGTCGCGGGCAAGCTCCTGCTCCGCCGCCATGTCCTCGAGCCACCAGGAACGGCGGCGCGGCTGTGCGCGGCGCTCGGTTCCGGTTTCGGCGCGGTGTAGCAAGTCGCCCTCGCTCACGATGCCGATGAGCCGCCTTTCCGGGTCAAGGACCGGAACTCCGCTGATGCGGCGCTCCGCCAGGAGTTTCGCCAATGCCTGCACCGTGGTGCCGGCGTTGACGCTGATCACCTCGGTCGTCATCACATCCATGGCGCGCATCGAAGCACCTCCCCTTTCATTGTTTTGGCCCGAGATTCCCGGATGACCAGGGATCGGCTTAAAGGATAGCATTCTGCGGAGGATATTCGGTAGCCGAAAGGCGGCGTCCGGGAGATTTGCGGCGGGGCCGCTCGGCAAAGACCCCCGCGCGCGCGAGGCGCCGGGGGTCGGGTTGCGAAGTCTAATCTTCGCGCCCGGCAATGCATCCGGGCAAAATCTTGGACTTCGAGGGGCTTCCGTCGTCGATGCCAAGCAGGTCGGCGACCCCCATCCTCTTCGGTGGAGTCATGCGCGGCGACACCCTCCTTGCTGGTTGCGACAGCCAAGAATACGCCTCGAGGCCGGAACGGGTAAAGCGGTGATTTGCTGCGCGGGGTCCGACGCTTGGCTCTGGGGCTTGGTCAAGGATCATGCTAGACAAGCCGCCCGTGCCCGTCCTGCGGCACGGCATGTGGATTAGACCGACTTGACCCGCAACGCGATAAAGGGGGAAGTGATGAAACCCGGAATGACCAAACCAGCGACGGCGTTGCTTTTTATTGGCCTGTCGCTTGCGGGCTGTGCGGTAGGGGGGACGCAATCGCAGTTCCCTGATTTCACCGTTGACACGGTTTCGGCAGCCGTAAAATCGGGACAGTATTATGATGGCAATGCGCATGTTTACGCGTACCTGGGTCGGATGGACACGCTTTTGCTGAAGCGCAGTTTTCTGAAGCGCGACGTTGGCTCGCCCGCTAATTTTTTCGTGAACGGGGAGAATGTCGGCGGCATCGGCAAGAACCAGTTCATGTTCATCGATCTTCCGCCTGGAAGCTATAATTTTGCCTGGGAAGAACGCGCAGCGGCACCGGTTGCAGCGGGTGCGGTGACCTTCGCCATCGCGGCAAATGAAAACCTGTTCGTGGCATTCGATCTTAGCGGGGGTCCGATCGCCTTCATCGGTGGCACCGGCCCCTGGGCCGGAAGCATTTCCGGTTCCGTGGCCGATCGATCGGCGGACGGGGTTGAAGCCGTCCAAGACATGAAGCTCGTGCTTCCCGACAAAGCTGTTGTCGCGCAGCTACGACCGATGGGCCGGTAAGGGCTCGGGCACCCCGCAAAGCTCGGCTAAGCGAGGCGACGGGGACTTCAGAGGAAGGATCAAACCCTTATGGCCGACAGCATCGCCATCAATCGCGCGCCGGTGCTGACGCTGTGGGCTGCCGTTGTGGCCGAGAGGCTCGGCTTCGATTGGAGCGAAGCCTTGACCTTGGGCCGCGCCGTCGCCGGCCTCAACGCCTACAGCAAGGGCGTGTCGCTGGGACTGTTCGAACCGACGCCCGAAGCGGTGCGCGAACAACGGGCGAAAGCGCAACGCGGGGCGATCAAGATCGAGCTGCTGCATCGAGCCGTGCCGGCGGTTCGTACGGCAGAGGGCTTGCGCGCGTTGGACAAGGAGAAGCCGGCCAAGCCGGAGAGCGTCGAGCGCTATCTCGAAAGCAAGTTCAAGGATCGGTATGGCGACGCGCGAAAGGCGATGGAAAAGCTGTCGCGCGCGTATCCGCCGCGCGAGCTCGCGTCGATCGCCTACAAGCTCTATGAGGAGTTCCGCCCGAGCGTGCCCGCTGGCGTCGGCGGTTGGGGCGCAGCCGGCAAGCTCGATCTGGACTTGATTGCAAAACTCGCGCAGCGATAGCTCACCGCCGCCGGCGCGGTTTCGGCGCGCCGTTCTCTTTGAAGCGTCGGGCGAGGTGCCTCGCCACGGAGGCGCTGACGAAATGCGAGACATCGCCGCCAAGATGACCGATCTCCTTGACGAAGCGCGACGAGATGAACTGGAAACGGTCGGAAGCCATCAGGAACACGGTCTCGATCTGGGGATTGAGGCGATTGTTCATCGCCGCCATCTGGAATTCGTATTCGAAATCCGAGACGGCGCGCAATCCGCGGATGATCACCGAAGCGCCGACCGACTCGGCAAAGCTCATCAGCAGCGTATCGAACGGCCGCACCTCGATGCGCTTCGCCGCCGCGCCATCGAGCCGGCGCACCTCGTCGCGCACGATCGCGACCCGCTCGTCGGTGGAGAACAGCGGCCCCTTGCCATCGTTGCGCGCAACCCCGATCACCAGCCGGTCGACGATCTTGACCGCCCGCAGAATGATGTCGGCATGGCCGTTGGTGATCGGATCGAATGTTCCGGGATAGACCCCAATGCGCGTAGTCATATTTCCGTTCCCCCTTCGGCGCCGCCCGCGCCGTTGCCGTTGCCCGCCACCTCGACGGTCTCGGGCAAGCGCGCGACCGACACCACGCGCTCGCCCTCTTCAAGCTTGAACACGGTGACGCCGCCGCTGCGCCGCCGCCTTATGCTGATGTCCTCGACCGGCACGCGGATGAGCGTGCCACTGTCCGCGACCAGCATGAGCTGGTCGCCCTCGGCCACCGGAAATACGGCGACTGTGGCGCCTTGGCCGCGGCGCGGGTCGTTGTTCTCGCGCCCTCGGGCTCCGCGTCCGGTGATCGGGTAATCATAGGCCGAGCTGCGCTTGCCATAGCCTTTCTCGGTAACGACGAGCACGAATTCCTCGCGCGCGGCGAGGTCTGCGAATTGCTCCTCGCTGAGCTGCGCGGGGGCCACGCTCTCGGCCTCGCCTTCGGCCTCCTCGGCCTCAATCTCCTCGGCCGTCACCGCGCGACGGCGCTCGGCGGCCATGCGCAGATAGGCATAGCGCTGGCCGGTCGGCACGTCCTCGTGGCGCAAGATGGACATCGAGATGACGGCGTCGCCCGGTGCCAATTTTATGCCGCGCACCCCGACCGAATGGCGGCCGGTGAAGACGCGAACCTCGGCGCCGAAGAAGCGGACGCAGATGCCGTTGCGCGTCGCCAGCAGGATGTCGTCCTTATCGGTGCAGATCGCCACCGCGATCAGCCGGTCGTCGGCATCCGCGCCCTCGAACTTCATCGCAATCTTGCCGTTGGCCATGACGCTGGCGAAATCGGACATTGCGTTGCGCCGAACATTGCCCTTGGCGGTAGCGAAGACGACCGTGCGGTCGCCCCAGGCCGCCTCGTCGTCGGGCAGCGGCATCACGGTCGAGATGGTCTCGCCCGGCACCAAATTCGGAAGCAAATTCACCATCGCCTTCCCGCGCGCCTGCGGCGTGCCCACCGGCAGACGATGGACCTTGAGCTTGTAGACACGGCCCGACGAGGTGAAGAACAGCACCGGCGCGTGGGTCGAGGCGACGAAGAGCTGCGACAGGAAATCTTCCTCGCGCACCGCCATGCCCGCGCGGCCGCGGCCGCCGCGGCGCTGGGCGCGATAGGTCGAGAGCGGCACGCGCTTGATGTAGCCGGCATGGCTGACCGTCACCACCATGTCCTCGCGCTGGATAAGCGCCTCGATATCGGTCTCGAACTCGATGTCCTCGATCACGGTGCGGCGCGGGGTCGCAAACTGCTCCTTGACCGCGCCCAATTCCTCGCGGATCACTTCCATGAGGCGCGGACGCGAGCCCAGAATCTCGAGATAGCCCTTGATCTCGACGACGATGCTGTCGAGCTCCTCGGCGATCTTGTCGCGCTCCAATGCGGTCAGGCGCTGAAGGCGCAGATCGAGGATCGCCTTGGCCTGCTCTTCGCTGAGGTGATAAGTGCCGTCCGACCCGGCCCCGCCGCGCCCGGCTTCCTCGATCAAGGCGATGAGCGGCAGCACGTCCTTGGCGGGCCAAACCGTCGCCATCAATTCTGCGCGCGCCACCGCCGGATCGGCGGCGCGGCGAATGAGCGCGATCATCGCGTCGATATTGGCGACCGCGACGGCGAGCCCCAAGAGGGTATGCGCGCGCTCGCGCGCCTTCTTGAGCAGAAAGACCGTGCGCTTCGTTACCACGTCCTCGCGGAAATTGACGAAGGCGGCGACGATATCGCGCAGATTCATCAGGATCGGGCGACCGCCATCGAGCGCCAGCATGTTGACGCCGAAGCTCGTTTGCAGCGGGGTGTAGCGGTAGAGTTGGTTGAGGACGATCTCGGCCATGGCGTCGCGCTTCAGCTCGACGACGACGCGCACGCCGTCGCGATCGCTCTCGTCGCGCAGATCGGCGATGCCCTCGATGGTCTTTTCCTGCACCAGCTCGGCCATGCGCTCGATCATGCGCGCCTTGTTGACCTGATAGGGAATCTCGGTGATGACGATCGCCTCGCGATCCTTGCGGATCTCCTCGACGCGTGCGCGCCCGCGCACCACGATGGAGCCGCGCCCGAGCGCGTAGCCGGCATGGATGCCGGCGCGCCCCAGGATGATGCCGCCGGTGGGGAAATCGGGGCCGGGCACGATCTCCATCAGCTCATCGAGCGTGATGTCGGGATTGTCGATGAAAGCGATGCAGGCATCGACGACCTCGCCGAGATTATGGGTCGGGATGTTGGTCGCCATGCCGACGGCAATGCCCGAGCCGCCATTGACGAGAATGTTGGGAAAGCGCGCGGGCAGGACCTTGGGCTCCTGGCGGCTGCCGTCGAAATTGGGCTGGAATTCGACGGTTTCCTTGTCGATGTCGTCGAGCAGGGCATCCGCGGCGCGCGACAGGCGGGATTCGGTGTAACGCATGGCAGCGGGCGGATCGCCGTCCATCGAGCCGAAATTACCCTGCCCGTCGATCAGCTTGACGCGCATCGCGAAATCCTGCGCCATGCGTACCATCGCCTCGTAGATGGGGGCGTCGCCATGCGGGTGGAAATTGCCCATCACCTCGCCGACGCTGGTGGCGGATTTGCGAAAGGGACGGTTCCAGTCATAGCCGGCCTGCTTCATCGCGAAGAGGATGCGACGGTGCACCGGCTTCAAGCCGTCGCGAACATCCGGCAAGGCGCGCGCCACGATCACGCTCATCGCGTAATCGAGGTAGGAGTGTTTCATCTCCTCTTCGATGGCAACGGGCGTGATGTCGAGCGGCGGCGAGGGCGCGGGAGTGTCAGCCAAATTGGGGGTCCGGAAAGGGCGAAAAAGGCGGCGAAAGCGCAGTCCCAAGGATAGCGGATTTGCCGCTTCGCAACAATGCCGGCCCGGCCCGCTAGGCGCGCCCGCGAGCCTAAAAAATACTCTTTATAAACAATAGGTTACAGAGTATCAGCCTCGGTCAAACCGAGTCGCCTCCTCAGTCCTTGAGCAGCGGGATATCCTTGGCCGCCGGCGAGGCCGGAATCGACTTCAAGAACGCGTAGATGTTGGCCGCGTTCGCGTCCGTGAGGCTGGCCGTTTCATAGGGCGGCATCTGGTTTTGCGGCACCCGTAATTGCTGGAGAAACGCCGCGTAAGGCAAGGCGGTATCGGCGATGCGCGGCCCCGCCAGCGCACCGCCCTGCCCTACCGTGCCGTGGCATTCCCAACAGCCGATCGACTTGAAAAGAGCGGCCCCGGCCTTGGCATCGCCGGCGGGGGCCTGATCCTGGGCCGAAGCGACGGCGGCGAAGGATACCAAGGCCGCCGCCACGGCAAACGACAAACGCATGCTCATGCCGCTCACCGTCCCTGCGCCACGACATCGACGAGCGCCGGCTCGCCGCCTTTGACGATGGCGACCGCCCGTTGCAGCGCCGGGCCGAGCTTGGCCGGATCCGTGATCGGGCCTTCGCCGTATACGCCCATGCTTTGCGCCATCTTGGCCAAATCGATGTTCGGATTGGCGATGTCGGTGCCGATATGCGCGTTCTTGGGGTCGCGCATCCGCCGCGAAGCCATGGCCTGCACCTGCATCACTTCCTGGAAATAATAGCGGTTGTTGTGCATCACCATAAGGATCGGAATCTTGTGCTTGGCCGCCGTCCACAACGAGCCCGGCGAAACCAACAAGTCGCCGTCGCCCATGATGGCGACCGACAGCCGCCCGTATTTCCGATTGGCCAAAGCCGAGCCCACGGCGCCGCCGCCGCCATAGCCAACGCCGAAGGCGCCGCTATCGCCGAGGTTGTGGTAGTACTTTTCCATCTTCCACAGGCGACTTGCCCAGACGCCGCCGATGATGCCGGACGTGACGAGCGAATAATCCTCGTTCTTGATCTGATTCCAAAGCTCCATGACAAGACGCGCGGTGCTGATCGGCGTCGCATCCCAGCCCAAGGCGGCATCGTTCTTCGCCTGCTCGTAGCTCGCTTGGTGTGCCGCCGCGAGCTTCTTGCCGCGCCCGTCATAAGCCGATTTCTTGTCGTCGGTGATGAGCTTCTTCACCGCCTCGACCAAGAAGGGCAGCGTGGCCGCGCCGTCGCCACTGATTTCGATATCCACGTCAGGGAAGCGCTGGAAGTTCTGGTAATTGGATCGGATGAATTGATCGGCCGAGGTAACGGCGACCGTCTTCGTGCCCGGCTTCAGGATCGGGCGCGTGGTGACCTGGAGTTGATCGCGGGTAGCGTGAACCGTGCCATAGAAATCGGTCATGTCCAACCCGACGACGAGATCCGCCTGGCTCAGCACCGCACCGCGGCGGCTGCTCTGATTGAGCGGGTGCATGCTCGGGAAGTTCGTGCGGGCGCCGTTATCGACGACGGCACATTGCAGGAGTTCCGCCAATTCGACGAGATGCGTCAGCACCCCGTTCGGGCCGGGCACGCCCCGATCGGCCATGATCACCGGACCTTCGGCGTTCACCAGCATCTGGGCAAGCTCGGCGACCGCTCCGGCATCGCCTTGCGCCGCGGAAAAGCGCGGCAGTTTCGGGATCGACAGCGTCGCGTCCTCGGGGATCGGGTTTTCCTGCATGTCCCCGTCGGCAACGAGGAGCACCGGACCCATCGGCGGAGTCATCGCGATCTGGTAACCGCGGATCGTGGATTCGGAGAAGGCTTGGAGCGAGGCCGGGGCGTCGTCCCATTTGGTGTAGTCGCGCACGATCGCCGCGCCATCCTGGACCGTGTGGTCAACCTTGACGAGGTTACCCCGCGTGGTCGCGTCGGCGACATTGGCGGTCATCACATAGACCGGCACGCGGTCGGCATAGGCGTTGTAGATCGCCATCGTGGCGTGCTGGAGCCCGACGGTGGAGTGGACGAGGTTCAGCATCGGCTTGCCCTCGACTTTGGCATAGCCATGCGACATCGCGACCGAGATTTCCTCGTGCAGGCAGGTCAGCCATTCGGGCGCGGTGTTCTTGCCGTAATTGATGAAGGACTCCTGCAAGCCGCGGAAGCTCGAGCCCGGCATCGCCGCGATGTATTCGATGCCCAGGCTCTTGAAGGCATCGACCATGAAGTCCGAGCCGGCCGTCGCCTCGACGAGATTGGCAGCGCCGGCCGGGAGATTCGCCGGAAGGGTAGCGGTTTCGGCCGCCTTTTGGATGGCGGAAATGCCTTGCGGCAGTTTCGCATTCGTGGGCGGCGCGGCTTGGCCCTGCGCCATCGCGGTGAGCGGCGCGGCCACGGTGACGGCGGCGCCGGCAAGACCCGCGCCTTTCAGGAAACCGCGGCGGCCGACTTGGGTAGTGCCCTTACGCTTCGACATCGTTCTCTCCCCTCGGATGGATCGTCCCGCCTGGGTTCGCCCGGGCGTTGTCTCGATTAACTCATATCGCGGCACGTAGCGCAACCCGGCAGCCGCTTCCAGAAGGCAAAACCGGTAATCACCGACGCGTCAGAACGGAATTTCGTCGTCGAGATCCTTCGCCGGGCTGGCGCGTGAGGCCCGTGGCGCGCCGCCGGCGCTGGCCGTGGCGCGTGGCGCTTCTTCCTCGGGACCTTCGCCGCCGCCGAAACCGCTCTCGGCGCCGCCGCGCCCGCCGTCAAGCATGGTCAGCTCGCCGCGGAAACGCTGCAGCACGACCTCGGTGGTGTAGCGCTCGGCGCCGGAATTGTCGGTCCATTTGCGCGTCTGGAGCTGTCCCTCGATATAGAGCTTCGAGCCTTTTTTGACGTATTTCTCGACGATGTCGACGAGCCGCTCGTTGAAGATGGCGACGCGGTGCCATTCGGTGCGCTCCTTGCGCTCGCCGGTCGCTTTGTCGCGCCACGATTCCGAGGTCGCAAGCGAAAGGTTGGCGACGCGCGTGCCGTCCTGGGTCGAGCGAATCTCGGGATCGCGCCCCAGATTGCCGACGAGAATGACTTTGTTGACGCTGCCGGCCATCGGAGGCTCCTGTTGTTGTGCTGCTGCGGGCGCGACTTTGCTTACGCCTAATGATTGCCATCCTAGAACGGAATAGGAACTACGGCAAGCTAAC
>CAWDLZ010000017.1:0-300513 GCA_963803265.1 uncultured Alphaproteobacteria bacterium
GTAAGATCGTCGCAAACTCAATTGGACCGACGCAACAATCGCCATGGTTAAGAATAGCACGACAAGATAGGGGATGTCGCCAAGACGACTATAGAGCGTCGGGCTCAGCGCTTCGGGAAGCGGTTCGTCGAGCACGCCGACGGCATCGAGATCGAGCTGTCCACGCACGCGGCCATAGGGATCGACGACGGCCGAGATGCCATTATTGGCGACGCGAACCAACGGCAGGCCTTCCTCGATCGCACGCACCCGCGCGATCGCGAAATGCTGGAACGGACCCGAGGTGAAACCATACCACGCATCATTGGTGACATTGAGCAGCCAGGCCGGATGCTGCGCCCTCTCGATCACCGCGTCGGGAAAGATCGCTTCGTAGCAGATGAGAGGGCTGAACGGCGGCAGGTCCGGCAGTGCGATCGTGCGCGGTCCCGGTCCGGCGGAAAAATCGATGGCGCCTGGCGTGATCTTGTCCATCGGCAGAACCCCGCGCAGCGGCACGTATTCCCCGAACGGAACGAGGTGGAATTTATCGTAAACGGCGCGGATGGTGCCCTCGCGATCGATCGCGACTAGGCTGTTCCAGACGTGGACCGGCGCCTGCGGCGCGGGATCGGTGCGCACCGTGCCGGTAATGACATAGCCGCCGAGCGGCGCCGCTTGCGCCAGCGCGGTGCGCGCGCCGCCGTCGCGGTCGAGAAAAGGTGGCGCCGCAGCCTCCGGCCACAGGATGGCGGTCGCCTTCTCCCAGCCGGGCGAGGCGCTCAAAGCGAAGAGACGACGAAAATTCGCGAGCTCGGCGGAGGGATCGTTCTTGAGCGTCTCGGGAATCGAGGGCTGGACGAGACGCAACAGGATTCCGGGCACGTCGCCGGGATGACCATTAGCGAGGCGATACCCGCCCCATGACGCCGGAATCACGAGGAGCAGCACCGCGGCGAGTGCCGCTAGCGCGCGCTGGCCCGAGAAATCGCCGAGCCGCGCCGGCAGCGCGGCGGCCAGCACGGTAATGAAGCTCAAACCGTAGATCCCGACTAGAGAGGTCGTCTGCAGCATGGCGAGGCCACCAGGAGAAGCGCCCGACCAGACATAGCCGATTAGGTTCCAGGGAAAGCCGGTGAGCACATGGCCGCGCAGCCATTCCGCCGCCGCCCAAAATACCGCGAGGGCGAGGATCCGGCTGGTGCCGGCGAGGCGAAGGCAGCGGCAGGCGGCGTAGCTGCCGGCGAGGGCCGCACCGGTGAAGATCGCGAGCCCGGCCGGTAGCCCTATGACGGCGAAGGGCAGGAGCCACCAGAACCGGGCGATGTCGACGAACAACGACACCGCGATCCAATATAGGCCGGCGACGAAAAATCCGAAGCCGAAGCTCCAGCCCAAGGCGAATGCGCCGAAGAATCCAACGCTGCCATCGGCGAGCCATACCAGGCCGGGGAAGGAAATCAGCAACACCGCCACGCGTAGGATCGTGATATGCGCGAGGACCGAAGCCAGATTCGGAAAGTAGGGTGTCAGAATCGGCGTCAAATCGACCGGCGGCAGCGCGACGACGGCAAGCCCGCCCAGCAGCAGTGCCACGACATGCCGCCGCCAGCCGCCCAGGCTGGTGAGCCACAAGGCATAATGCTGCAACGGCGCGACCGGGCCGGCGGTACCGTGTAATTCCAGCGCCGTGCTTTCAGCCATGATCCGCGGCATGGGGCAGGCCGCGCACGCGCACGCGCTTGACGCGCCGCGGATCGGCATCGAGGATCTCGAACTCGAAACCCAGCGGATGCCGAACGATCTCGCCGCGCGCCGGCACCCTCCCGGCCAGCGCGACCACCAATCCGCCCAACGTGGTCACGCCTTCTTCCATGCCTTCCGGCACGAGCGGGCCGGCGACGCGTTCCTCGAGCGCCGCCAGCTTCGTGCGCCCCGGCGCCAGCAGCGTGCCGTCCGGCCGGGTGACGAGCTTGGGTTGGTCGGCGTCGTCATGCTCGTCCTCGATCTCGCCAACGATCTCCTCGATCACGTCCTCGATGGTGACGAGACCGTCGGCGCCGCCGAATTCATCGACGACGATCGCCATATGGGTGCGCGAGAGCCGCATTTGGTATAGCAGATCGAGAAGCGGCATGGTGGGTGCCACGAACAGCAGCTTGCGCGTGATCTGATCGAGCGTGACCGACTTGCCATCGACCGCATAGGGCAGCAAGTCCTTGATGTGGACCATGCCGAGCGACATCGTCGAGCGTCTCGCGATAGACCGGCACGCGCGAATGGCCCCATTCGACCATCCGCTTGGCCACCTCGGGGAACGGCGTCTCGACATCGAGCGCGGCGATGTCGATCCGCGGCACCATCACGTCGGACGCGGTGCGCTCGTGCAGTTTGAGAATATTGACGAGCAGGGTGCGTTCGTGCGGGTCGATCGGCGGCGCGCCGGGGTGTTCCTCGATCATCTCGGCGAGGGTTGCGCGTAAGGACGGCGCGCTCTGGGGCTCGCCGCGCAATTGCCGCAACCAATGCAGCAGGCCCTGAAGCCGGCCTTCCTGCGGCGGCTCCGGTTGCGGCTCGGCGTCAGCCATGGGCGGCCTGGTGCCTGCGGTAGGGATCGCGCACCCCCAGCGAGGCGAGAATCCGGGTCTCGAGCGCCTCCATGCGCCGTGCCGACAAGCTCGCGTCGTGGTCGTAGCCGAGAAGATGCAACACGCCGTGAATGACAAGATGGCGCAGATGATCGGCGAGCGTCTTGCCCTGATCCTTGGCTTCGCGCGCGACCGTCTCATAAGCCAGCACGACATCGCCGAGGAGGAGCGCTGGCGAGGCGCGCTCGTTGCTCGCGAAGGCGAGCACATTGGTTGGGCCAGCGACATGCCGCCACCGTTCGTTGAGGGCCGCGACAGCCGCGTCATCGGCCAGGACCAGCGACAGCTCGGCCGCGCTGCGCTCTTTTCGCGCGCGCGCCAGCGCGGCGGCGGCGGCTGCGCGTGCGACCCGTTCGACGTCCGGCAAGGCGCGGCGCCAACGCGTGCAGGGCATCGCGAGGTCGATCACGACGGCGCCCGATCCTTCATGAGCCCGGCTCATCGTCTCGTTTCCGGCGAGCCTTGCGGTCGCGCCGGTCATAGGCGCGCACGATGCGCGAGACCAAGCGGATGACGGACGATATCGGCATCGGTGAAATTCACCACCGCGATGTCGCTTTCGTCGGCGAGGGTTTCGAGCGCGTCTTGCAGGCCCGAGCGCGTCCGCGGCGGCAGGTCGATCTGCGACAGATCGCCGGTCACGGCCATGCGCGAGCGCTCGCCGAGGCGAGTCAGGAACATCTTCATCTGCACCGGCGTCGTGTTCTGCGCCTCGTCGAGGATGACGAAGGCGTTGGCGAGCGTGCGGCCGCGCATGAAGGCGAGCGGCGCGATCTCGATCTCGCCCGAGCCGAGCCGCTTCAACACCTGATCGCCGGGCAGCATGTCGTAGAGAGCGTCGTAAAGCGGCCGCAGATAGGGATCGACCTTCTCGCGCAGATCGCCCGGCAGGAAGCCCAGCCGCTCGCCCGCCTCGACCGCGGGACGCGACAGGACGATGCGCTCGACCGCGCCGCCCATCAGCATGTCGACCGCCATGGCGACGGCGAGATAGGTTTTGCCCGTGCCGGCGGGGCCGAGGCCGAAGACCAGTTCATGCGTCCGCAGCGCCTTGATATAAGCGGCCTGGTTGGCGCCGCGCGGTGCGATCCGGCGTTTCTTGCGTGCGGATTTCCTCGCTCTCGCCCCAGGCGCGCATCGTCCCGGTGGCTCGCATGCTTGAGCGCGGCATCGACCGCCGCGGCATCGACCTCGAGTCCGCGCTGCAAGCGCTCGATAGAGGCTGGCGAGCGCGGTACGCGCGACATCCGCGCTGGGCCGCGGGCCGGAATCGCAAGCCGGTTGCCGCGCGATACCAGCGAGACGCCGAGCTCGCGCTCGATCCGGTCGAGATTCCGGTCGCGCTCGCCAAAAGCTGCGGTAGCAAGCGAATTGTCGTCGAATTGCATGTGCACGGCGCTCGCCGCCCTCGGTCACGCCGCCGCCTCCGCCATGGCAACCGTGCCTGAGAGCGAGTTGGTCGCGATGCCCGCGATCCGTATCGGCAAGACGGCGCGCCGAGGCAGTTCGCCGGAGCCTGGGCATGCACCGCCTGCATGTACGGGCTGCGGCCGACAAGCTGGCCTTGGTGCCGTCCCGGCTTCTCGAACAGCACCGGCATGACCGTGCCGACGCAGGCTGCGATTGAAGTCGGCGCTGCTCGTCGGCGGTGAGCGACCTGCAGCATTTCGAGGCGCGCGACTTTTATCGTCGTCGGGCACCTGATCCGCCAGCGCGGCCGCCGGCGTGCCGGGCCGCGGGCTGTATTTGAACGAGAAGGCTTGGGCGAAGCCGATCCGCGCGGACGAGCGCCAGCGTCGCCTGCGAAATCCGCGTCGCTCTCGCCGGGAAAGCCGACGATGAAATCGGACGACAGCGCGATGTCGGGCCGCGCGCGCGCGGAGCCGGTCGATGATGCGGCGGTAATCGGCGGCGCTGTGGCGGCGGTTCATCGCCGCGAGCACGCGGTCCGAGCCGGACTGCACCGGCAGGTGGAGGAACGGCATCAGGCTCGGCACGTCGCGATGGGCGGCGATCAGATCGTCGTCCATGTCGGCGGGGTGCGAGGTGGTGTAGCGCAGGCGCAGGAGGCCCGGCAGCTCGGCGAGATCGCGGATGAGCCGGCCGAGGCCGTGCGTTTCGCCGCTGGGACCCGCGCCGTGATAGGCATTGACGTTCTGGCCCAAGAGCGTGATCTCGCGCGCGCCGTTGGCGAGGAGACGGCGCGCCTCGGCGAGGATCGCCGCCGGGGCACGCGAGAATTCGGCGCCGCGGGTATAGGGCACGACGCAGAAGGTGCAGAACTTGTCGCAGCCCTCCTGCACCGAGAGGAACGCCGAGACGCCTTGCGGCGCGGCGGTCTCGGGCAGGAAATCGAATTTGGGCTCGGCCGGAAACTCGGTGTCGAGGACCGGACCGTGCTGGCGCGCGAGCCGCGCCACCATCTCGGGCAGGCGATGATAGGTCTGCGGCCCGAGCACGAGATCGACATAGGGCGCGCGCGCCAGAATTTCGGCGCCTTCGGCCTGCGCGACGCAGCCCGCCACCGCGAGAACGAGCCTTTGGCCGGATTCCGCCTTCCTCGCCTTCAGCGGCCGCAGCCGGCCGAGATCGGAGAACAGCTTTTCCGCCGCCTTCTCGCGAATATGGCAGGTGTTGAGGATGACCATGTCGGCATCTTCGGCCGCCGCGACCGCGGTGTAGCCGAAAGGCGCCAAAACCTCGGCCATGCGCGCGGAATCGTACACGTTCATTTGGCAGCCGTAAGTTCGGATATAGAGCTTTTTACTCATTGCGCGGCGAGTAGCCGATCCGTCTTGGGCGCGATCTCGCCCGGCCTCCCGGACAATGCCGCGGACAGGCCGTGCCCGATCTCGCGCGAGCAATGATCGGCGAGCGCCTTGCGCGAACCGAAATCCCGCCAGCGCACCGGTTCGTGAAAAATGAGCGCTACCGTCAATTGTCCCATTCCGATCGCCGTCCACAGATGCGGCGCCATCGTCATTTCGCCGTACCATGCAAAGAGCGGGCGATAGAACCGTCCGAGCGGGATGCCGTCAAGACGGCAATAAGCGACCGAGACCGGCTGTATGACCACGCGCTCGTCCGCGGCGGCCGAAAACAGCGCGGTCTTGAAAGGAAGCAAATGAATGCCGGCGCCGCTCGTGCCTTCGGGAAAGAGAATGAGATTGTCGCCGCTGGCGAGCCGGCGACGGATCGCGTCGCGCTGACGCGCGACACCGGCGCGGTCGGTGCGTTCGACGAAAACCGTGCGCTGCAGCCGGGCGAGCCAATTGAAGAACGGCCAGCGCGCGACCTCGGCCTTGGCCACGAAACTGCCGCCCAGCGCGGCGCCGAGAACGGCGATGTCGAGATAGGAGGTGTGGTTGGCAACGAAGAGCGTCGGGCGATGCGCGCTCGGTGCGCCGTAGAGCTCGATTCTGACGCCGAAAATGCGGCAGCAGCAGCGATGATATGCGACCGGCAGGCGGCGCGCCCACTTGCTGTTGACCGCTACCAGAACCGCCTGTAGCGGCATGATCGGCAGGGTCAGCCCGAGATAGGCGGCGATCCGGTTCGCGCGGAGCAGAAAGCCGTTCATCCGGCATCCGCGCGATCGCGCGCAGAGACAACCCTTCCAGTCGCTTCGCGAGCGGCCCCGAAGGGCGCGCCGCAAAGCGGCGCAGGGGGTTGTCCGTCGCGGCCGATCTCGATCATTTCTTCCCAGTCGGTGCCGGCCCGTCCAGCGGCACGGCGAACAGCTCGAGCCGGTGGTCCACGAGCTTGTAGCCGAGTTGGGCCGCCACCTCGCGCTGCAGCTTCTCGATTTCCTCGTTGCGAAACTCGATCACGCGCCCTGATTTCATATCAATCAGGTGGTCGTGGTGATCGGACGGCATCTCTTCGTAGCGCGCGCGCCCGTCGCCGAAATCGTGCCGCGCCAGGATATTGGCCTCTTGTAACAGGCGCACGGTGCGGTAGACGGTCGCGATGCTGATCTTGGGGTCGAGCTCGGCGGCGCGGCGATAGACCGCTTCGACGTCCGGATGATCGGCGGAATCGGACAAGACGCGCGCGATGACGCGGCGCTGCTCGGTCATCTTAAGACCCTTGTCGATGCACAATTGCTCGAGCCGGGACGTCATTGCTCCCAACGCTCATTGATCGCGATCGCCACTATACCCCAAAGCCGGTAACGAGCCTATATCCCTGCCAGCCTCGCTCCGGGGCGATGTCGGATCGATGTTGGCTCCTTCACGTCGCGCGGGCGCGGCGGCCGCGGGTGCCAAGCCCGATATCCTTTGCGAGCTTGCTGCGCTGCTTGGCGTAATTGGGCGCCACCATCGGATAATCCGGCGCCAAGCCCCAACGCTCGCGATATTGCTCGGGAGTCGTGTTGTAGGAGGTCTTGAGGTGGCGCTTCAGCATTTTGAGTTTCTTGCCATCTTCGAGACAAACGAGATAGTCAGGATGAATGGATTTCTTGACCGGAACCGCGGGCTGCAGCCGCTCGGCGGGGGCGGCCGGCGCCTTGCCGATATTCGCAAGCGACTGATAAACTTGGCTGATGAGTTGCGGAAGATCGGCGACGCCGACCGTGTTATTCGAGACATGGGCCGCCACGATTTCGGTCGTGAGCGTCAACAGGTCTTTCGGCGTGGAATTATCAGTCATGATCGGCATTTCCTCTCGGGACCCAGTAGGCGAATATATGATCATTTCTCGAATTGTGCAACGCTCGACGAAGTATAGCTGAATGAATTGTCCGAATTAGAGCGCATGCGGCGGCAGATCGAGGCACAGCCGCCAGGCATCGACCGCGGGACGCGCGGCGCGGAGGTAATAGCCGTGCCGCCGGCCTTGCCGGTAAAACCCCAAGGAGTGATACAGTGCGAGCCCGGGCTCGTTGTCGGCCGCGACTTCGAGCAGGATGCGCCTTGCACCCGCCGCGCGCGCGCGCAGAAAGAAATCCGTGAGCAAGGCGCGAGCGATGCCGTTGCGCCGCCGCGTCGGGGCGACGCCGAGGGTCAGGATTTCCGCGTCCGCGCCGAGACATTGATCGAGCACCAAGCCGCACGCCTCACCACTTCCGGCGCAGGCGACACGGCCATCCGCTCCGGGCATCGCGAGGATCGTGGCGAGCGCGGCGGAATCCCACGCTTCTTCGGGAAAGCACAGCGCGTGGAGCCGGGCGAGCACCGCAATATCGGCTTCGCGCGCGGGGGCAAGCGTCGCGCTCATCGTCTTGCCGGGACCGTGGTATCGGGCGGGCGCAAATAGAGCGGCACGGGCGGTTGGCGGGCGCCGCGTTCCCACAGCGCCGCGCCGATACGCGCGACATGCACGGCATCGGGATGGCCGAGGCCCGGCGCCATGACGATATCTTTCCGGGCGAGCGCGGCGGCGAGCCGTCTCGCGCCGTCGCCGGCCAGGACGAAGCCTTCCTCGGGCACGAAGGCCGCCCATTCGTCTGGCGCGACCAGCGCCGGCGCATTCCCGTCCGGCGCGAAGACTTGCAGGTACAACTCGGCACGCTTGCTTTCGAGAGCAACGACCAGGGGCAGGTCGCGCCTATTCTCGGTCCCGTCGCGCACCGCCTGAAAAGAGGTGACGCCGATCGCCGGCATGCCGCCGGCGAGGGCGAGGCCGCGAGCCGCGGCAAGCCCGATGCGCAAGCCGGTGAAGCTGCCCGGGCCGGTGGCGACGGCGATGAGATCGAGCATGGACACCGTCGCCGCCGCCTCGTCGAGCACGGCTGCGATCATCGGCAGGAGCGCCTCGGCCTGGCCGCGTTCCATGAGCTTGAACTGACGCGCGACGGCCAGTCCGTCGACGACAACCGCGGCCGAGCAGGATCCGCCGGCGCAATCGAAAGCGAGGACTTTGCTCACCGATGGCGCTCCAGCGATTTCATGCTAGGACATTGCCATGACGCTGGTACCGATCACCGAGGAAAGCCACGAAGTCGTGCTCGATATCGTGTACGCCACGCCGCGCAACTTCACCGGAAAGCCGGTCTATGCGCGGCCGCTCGCTTATCTCCATCCCGACGCAGCGCGGCGCCTCGAGTGCGCGATCGAGCTCGCCCGGGCGGTGGATTTGCGGCTCAAGATCTTCGACGCCTTCCGGCCGAGCGAGGCGCAATGGCTGTTGTGGAATCACACGCCCGATCCCAATTTTCTCGCCGATCCGCGACGCGGTTCGCCCCATTCGCGCGGCGCGGCCATCGACCTGACGCTCGTCGCGCGCGATGGCGCAGCGCTCGACATGGGAACCGGGTTCGACGAGTTCAGTCCCTTGTCGCATCACGCCAGCACCGCCATTCCGGCGCGCGCGCAGAGGAACCGCTTCCTGCTGTTGGGGTTGATGAGCGCCGCCGGCTGGGATTTTTACGGCAAGGAGTGGTGGCATTACCAGCTATTCGAAGCAAAGCGCTATCCGTTGCTGGGAGATGCCGAGGCGCCGCAGCGGATGATGGCTTAGGTCGGACTCGTTAGGTCGCGCTCGCAACCGCCACTCCAACCCTGCTCGCGCGACCTCGGTTGGCGGGCGGCAGGGCGCGCGAGCAGCTCCTAAACAGCGCGAACCTCGACCACCTCCGGAATGTAATGGCGCAGCATGTTCTCGATGCCGGCCTTGAGCGTCGCCGTGGAGCTGGGACAACCCGAGCACGAGCCGTGCATCTGGAGATAGACGACGCCGTCGGCGTAGCTCTCGAACACGATATCGCCGCCATCCTGCGCCACGGCGGGGCGGACTCGCGTCTCGATCAGTTCCTTGATCTGGGCGACGACCTCGCCATCTTCCTCAGCGGCGCTTTCCGCCTCGGACGGCGGCGCCTCGGCGCGTGTCAGCAACGCCCGGCCCGAGGTGAAATGCTCCATGATCGCGCCCAGCACGCCAGGCTTCATCTGTTGCCAGGAGGCGGCATCGTCCTTGCTGACCGACACAAAATCCGCGCCGAAGAACACGCCCGTCACCCCCTCGAGCGCGAACAGGCGCATCGCCAAGGGCGAGCGCGTCGCGGCGTCGGCGTCGGTGAAATTCGCCGTGCCCTGCTCCATCACCGCCCGGCCGGGGAGGAATTTCAGCGTCGCGGGGTTGGGCGTGGTTTCGGTTTCGATGAACATGGGATTCTTCCTCGCTGCTGCGGCTAAATTTGGTTGAACCCGCGCCCAAGTCAACCCTTTGGGGAATGGGGTTAAGGCCTGAGCAATCCCACGATCTCGTAGACTTCGCGCAAAAGGGGCGCCGCGACCGCGGCGGCGCGCTCGGCGCCCTGGCGCAGGATGCCGTCGACGTAGCCCGGCTCGGCAAGAAGCCGCCGCATCTCGCCGCCGATCCTGCCGAGCACTTCGGCGGCGAGATCGGCCAGTTCGGTCTTGAAGGCGGAAAAGTTCTTCCCGGCCCAGCGCTCGATCGCCCCCTCGCGCGTCGTGCCAGCGAGCGCCGCATAGATGCCGAGCAGATTATCGGCCTCGGGCCGCGCCTCGGCTTCTGCCGCGGTCGCGGGCAGCGGGAGCGGATCGGTCTTGGCCTTCCGGATTTTCAGCGCGATGGCCTCGGCATCGTCGGTCATGTTGATGCGGGAATAATCCGAAGTATCGGATTTCGACATTTTCTTGGTCCCGTCGCGCAGGCTCATCACCCTTGTCGCCGCGCCGAGAATCATGCGGCTCGGGCAGCGGAAAGAAGTCAACCCCGTAGCGCCGGTTGAACGCGCCGGCGATGTCGCGGGAGAGCTCGAGATGCTGCTTCTGGTCCTCGCCCACGGGGACATGGGTCGCCTTGTAGAGGATGATGTCAGCGGCCATCAGCACCGGATAGGCGTAGAGCCCGAGCCCCGCCTCTTCGCGCTGCTTGCCGGCCTTTTCCTTGAACTGGGTCATGCGGTTGAGCCAGCCCAGGGGCGTGAGGCAACCGAGCAGCCAGGCCAGCTCGGCATGGGCGGGCACCGTGCTTTGGTTGAAGATGATGCAGCGACCGGGATCGATCCCGGCGGCGATATAGGCGGCGGTCACCTCGCGCGTCTGGGCGCGGAGCTGCGCCGGGTCCTGCGGCAGGGTAATGGCGTGGAGATCGACAATGCAAAAGATGCAGTCGTAATCGCGCTGCAACGCGACCCAGTTGCGGATGGCGCCGAGATAATTGCCGAGATGCAGGTTGCCAGTGGGCTGGACGCCCGAGAAGATGCGATTCATGGGCGTTTATCGCCGTCTTCGGGGTGGCAGGTCAAGGCATGCGGCTGGTCAGGGTCAGACGCTCCTTGATCTCGCGCCACGGCGCCGCGCCCGTTGCCAAGGCCAGCGCGCCGTAACTGCAAGCGGCCACCCCGAGCGCCAGGGTGAGGGCGAGCGTACGCACGACAAAGCCCGCGGCAAAGAGCGGCGCCCACCACTGATCCATCGCATAGAGCACGAGCCCCATGCCGAACGCGGCCAGCGCGATGCGCGGCACCGCCCGGCGCGAGCGCGGATCGAGCATGAAATGCCCGCGCCGATGCAATAGCACCATGAGCGACAGCGCATTGACCCAGCCGGCGATCGAGGTCGCCGCCGCCACGCCGACAGTCGCGAAAGGCAGCATCAGGCCGAGGACGACCGTCAGGACGAGATTGGTCGCCATCGCCGCAAGGGCGATTTTCACCGGCGTCGCCGTGTCGCGCCGGGCGAAGAAGCCGGGGGTCATCACCTTGATCAAAACGAAAGCCGGCAAGCCGCCGGCATAGGCGGCGAGCGCGGCGGCGGTCGCCCGCGCCGCGGTCGGGCCGAAGGCGCCGCGCTGAAACAGCACCGTCATGATCGGCCAGGACGCAATGGCCAGCCCTACGGCCGCCGGCAGCGTGAAAAAAAGCGCCAGTTCCAGCCCGCGATTCTGAATGTGGCGCGCGCCTGCGTCATCGCCGAGGCGCACCTGCCGCGACAGCGATGGCAGGATCGCCGTCCCGACCGCGATGCCGACGACGGCCAGCGGGAGCTGATTGAGCCGGTCGGCGTAATAAAGATAGGACACCGCCCCCGTCGGCAACAAAGACGCGACCGCGGTCGAAACCACCAGGTTGAGCTGGGTCACGCCGGCGCCGAAAATTCCCGGCACCATGAGGCGCAGCATGCGACGCACCTCGGGGGTCAGGCGCGGGCGCGGCAGCGACAGGCTCAACCCGGCCTGGTGGCAGGACACCATCAGCCAAAGGAATTGCGCGAAGCCCGAGAGCGACAGCGCCCAGGAGAGCGCCGCGCCGCTCAAGGGCCGCACGAAAACCAGAGCGGCGATGAGGAAGATGTTGAGTAGCATCGGCGTCGCCGCCGTGGCCGCGAAGCGTTCCACCGAATTGAGCACGCCCGCCTTGCAGCGCGGTCAGCGAAATGAACAGCAGATACGGGAAGGTGATGCGGGTGAGCGCGACAGTGAGCGCGAATTTGTCCGGATTGGCGCGGAAGCCCGGCGCCAAGATGTCGAGCAGCCAGGGCGTTGCGAATTCGCCCGCGACCACGAAGGCGCACAGCGCCGCGAGCAGCACCGCCAGCGCATCCTCGGCGAATTCCTTCGCGCGAGCGGACCCGTCCTCGGCGATCATGCCGGCGAAGGACGGCACGAAAGCGGCCGAGAACGCGCCCTCGGAAAAGAGGCTGCGAAAGAGGTTGGGCAGGCGCTGCGCCACGAAGAATGCGTCGGCCACCGGCCCCGCGCCGAGGAACGCCGCCATCAGGATGTCGCGGATGAATCCGAGGATGCGGCTCGCCATGGTATAGCCGCCGACGGTCGCTGCCGAGCGCAACAGAGCCATGGGCTCGATGGTGTAGAGGAACCGGACAGTCCTGGGAAGTACGGACGCGGCGGATTTGTTTGCCCGCCGCCGCTCCGATCACGCGGTTGTGCCGCACTCTCAGCTTGACGGTCGCGGCGCGGCGGTCCAGTGTCGCCGCTCGGAATCATGAATGCATTGAAACAATTGACCCTTTGGGGTCGCGGCGCGATTCTCGCCGGATTGCTTGGGTTGGGTTGGCTCGGGCCCGCGCCGGTCCAGGCACAAGAGGCGCGCACGCTCGTCGAGTCGCGCGAATCGCTTTACAACAACATCTACGTCTATCGCCAAGCCAATTATCTCAGCATGACGTTCGGTTACAACCGGACGATCTACACCGAGAGCGTCTACAATACGCTCGACGACCGCGATTTGCCGGTTCTTTACACGCAATACATGACTGCGACGCTCATTTATGCGAAGAACATTCATTCCATCCTGGAAATCGGTTTCGGCGGCGGGCGGACAAGCTGGTATCTGCATCGCTTCCTGCCCGATGTCTCGGTCACCTCGGTCGAGCTCGATCCCACCGTCGAGGAGCTAGCGAAAAAATATTTCGGTATCCGCGACGAGCCCAATTTTCACCTCGTCAGTCAGGACGGGCGCATCTTCCTCAAGAATTCGAAGGATAAGTACGACATCATTTTGATCGACGCCTACCGCGGACCCTTCGTGCCGTTCCATCTCCTGACCAAGGAATTTTATCAAATCGTCAAGGATCACCTCGCCGATGGCGGGGTGGTAGCCCAGAACGTCGAGCCGACGACCATGCTGTTCGATTCCGCGGTGAAGACGATTCACGCGGTGTTCCCGCAGGAAGATTTCTATCTCGCCGAAGGAAATGTCGTGACCGTCGCCTATGATGGGCCGCCGCGACCGCCCGACGAGCTCGAAAAATCCGCGTCCGACCGCGATGCCGCGTTCCATCTGCGCTATAGCCTCGATCAGATGCTGGCACAGCGCCGCCGGTTGCCGCCCGACGATGTCGGCGGCACGATCGACCCCAACGCCAAGGTGCTGACCGATGATTTCGCGCCGGTCGAATCCTTGAAGGCGATCGAGAACCACAATCGCAAATGGCCGGACAAGTAAGCCAGCGGAAGCTGGACCGCCGCCTGCTCGGGGCGATCTTCGCCAACGCGTTTCTCATCGGCGCGGTGCTGATGGGCTTCGAAATGCTCGGCAGCCGCTATCTCTTTCCCTATTTCGGCGGCGGTATCGACACCTGGGCGGGATTGATCTCGACCGTTCTTGTCGCGCTCACTATCGGTTATTTCGCAGGCGGCGTCTTCGTCAACCGTCACCCGACCCCACGGGTGATCGTCGGGGCCTGTGCGTTCGCGGCGCTCTATCTGGCGCTGGTTCCGGGCGCCGCCGATCCGATGATGGAGGGCATCCTCGA
This sequence comes from uncultured Alphaproteobacteria bacterium, assembly GCA_963803265.1. Classification (GTDB taxonomy): domain Bacteria; phylum Pseudomonadota; class Alphaproteobacteria; order ATCC43930; family CGMCC-115725; genus CAIKMD01. The sequence goes on from CAWDLZ010000017.1 coordinate 13,814, forward strand.
TCGGATGGGCGGCGGGCCCGCGGGAATCCTGATCGCCGCTTCGGCATTGTTGCTGGTGCCGTTGTCGTTCCTCGGCACCTTTTCGCCGGTCGCGGTGCGGCTGATGCTGAGCTCGACAGCCCAAACCGGACGCATCGCCGGCCTCGTTTACGGCATTTCGACGATCGGCAATATCTTCGGCACGCTGTTCACGACCTTCGTGCTGATCCCGACCATCGGCTCGCGCGAAATCACGTATCTCTATGCCGCGGTGCTGGCGGTATCGGCGCTGAGCATGGCGCTGGCCTCGCGGACCGACCGTGCCGCTTAGGCCGATGCTTCGCCGCGCCGGTCTCGCGGGCGCGGTTCTGGGCCTGATCGCGGCGAACGCCGGGGCGCAGACCGCCGGCCCCGATCTGTCGCTGTGGCAGGGCAAGCGCGCCCTGTCCGACATCGCGACGCAACTCAGCTTCGGCGTGCGCGCAATGGATACGCCGGGCCACCGCAAGACGATCGATTATATCGAAGCCGAGCTCGCAAAATCCGGCGCCAAGCCCCATGAGCAGCGCTGGACCTCGACCCTGGGCGGGCCGACGCATAGCCTCGTCAACATCGTGGCGCGCTTCGCGCCGGCCAATCCGCGCCGCATCCTTCTTGGCACCCATTACGACAGCATCATCCGCGCCTATCGCGACGCGGCGCAGCCGGAAGCGCCGATGCCCGGCGCCAATAACTCCGCCTCGGGGGTCGCCTTGTTGCTGGAGACCGCGCGGATGCTCAAAGCGGCAAAGACGGCGCCGCCCTTCGGCATCGATCTCGTGTTCTTCGACGGCGAGGAAGGTCCGATTTCGCTCGGCGCGGGCGATCCCAACTGGCAGGCGCTGGGCTCGCCCTATTTCGTCCAGCACCTCGCCGATTTCTACCCGGGCGCGAAGCCGCTCAAGGGGGCGATTTTCGACATGGTGTGCGGACGTGACGAAAAGCTCCGGCCCGAGCAGGCGTCCCTGATCTATGCCGGCGACGAGGTGAGGAAATTCTGGACCATCGGCCGCACCTTCGCGCCCGCCTTCTTCAGCGCGACGCCGACGACATCGCCGATTTTCGACGATCAAATCGCGCTCGACGAGGCGAAGATTCCAAGTTTCCTCGTCATCGGATTCGAATACGAGCCCTGGTTCAACACGACCGAAGACACGCTCGATAAATGCGCCGAGCAGGCCATGACCGGTGTCGGCCGCGCGCTGGTTCGCTATATATACGAGCCGTAGGCGGCAGATTTGGTCGCATTTTCGACGGCGAGCCAGAATCCGCTTCGCCTGAAAATGCTCTGACTCAAGGTAACGCGATGGCGGAGTTGCGCATCGGGATCTCGGGCTGCGGCGGACGCATGGGGCGCATGCTGGTGGCCGAAGTGAAGGCCACGCCACGGTGCCGCCTGTCGGGCGGCGTCGAGGCCGCATCGAACCATGATCTCGGCAAGGATATCGGCGAGCTTGCCGGCATCGGCGCGATCGGGCTGGCCGCCCATGCCGACATCGCCGCATTGCTGAAGGTGTCGGACGTGGTGATCGATTTCTCGACGCCGAGCTCGAGCCTCGCCCATGCCAAGCTGGCCGCCGCGGCCAAGACCGCGCTGGTGATCGGCACCACCGGATTCGACGACGAGGGCCATGCCGCGCTGCGCCGGGCGGCGCGATCCGCGCCCATCTTGTGGGCCCCCAATATGAGCCTCGGCGTTAATGTTCTCTTAAGGCTCGTCGAGCAAACGGCGCAGCTTCTGGGCGACGAGTACGATATCGAGATTCTCGAGATGCATCACCGCCATAAGGTCGATGCGCCCTCGGGCACGGCGCTCGCCCTAGGCCAGGCCGCCGCTGCGGGCCGCGGCACCGATCTCGCGAAAAAGAGCCAGCGCGCGCGCGATGGGCTGACCGGTCCGAGAAAGCGCGGCGATATCGGCTTCGCCGTGCTGAGAGGCGGGGACAACGCGGGCGAGCACCATGTCATCTTCGCAGCCGATGGCGAGCAGCTGGAGCTCGTGCACCGCGCCAGTAGCCGGCGCATCTTCGCGCGCGGCGCGGTCGCAGCGGCGCTCTGGCTCGCGGGCAGGAAACCCGGCCTTTACGGCATGAAGGACGTGCTCGGGCTGGGCTGAACCGGCGACCAGCGCTAAAGACCCGGAAAGACCCGAGGCCAGATCGGCCGAGGCGGCTGTGCCAAGATAGCAGCCTGGTCGCCGCCATCTTGCGGCGATGCGCGCTCGCGGTTTTCCGGGTTTTGGGCGGTTTGGGCGCCGAGCCAGCGGGCCACATGGCTGGACCAAATCGTGGACGGCGAAAGCGGGGAAACTTCGACGGTCATGGCTACGTCCTCCTCCAAAGCAAGATCGGGAAATCGCCTAGCCCCAGGGCCGGTTCGGTGCCTGGTGACCGAGGATTTAGGGCCGCCGATCGACGCTTCAAGGGCCCGCGAAGCGAAAAATCAGGCCGCCGTTTTCGCCTTATAGGCGCAGAGCGCTCGCACGACGCAGTTCGGACAGTCCGGCTTGCGCGCGGTGCAGACATGGCGGCCATGCAGGATGAGCCAGTGATGCGCGTGGAGGAGATAGCGCTGCGGCACGAGCTTGACGAGCTTGTCCTCGACCTGGCGCGGGGTCTTGCCGGTGGCGAGGCCAGTGCGATTGGCGACGCGGAAGATATGCGTATCGACGGCGATGGTCGGCTCGCCGAAGGCGACGTTGAGAACCACATTCGCGGTCTTGCGTCCGACGCCGGGCAGGGCTTCGAGCGCCTCGCGATCGCGCGGCACCGCGCCGCCGTATTTCTCGACGAGGATGCGGCTGAGCGCGATCACGTTCTTGGCCTTGGTGTTGAAGAGGCCGATCGTCTTGATGTAATCGCGCAACCTTGCCTCGCCGAGCGCGACCATCTTGTCCGGCGTGTCGGCGATCTCGAACAGCTTCTCGGTCGCCTTGTTCACCGAGACATCGGTCGCTTGAGCCGACAGGACGACGGCGACGAGAAGCGTATAGGGATTGAGGTATTCGAGCTCGGTAGTGGGGTCGGGCCGGTCCTTGGCGAGCAGGCGAAAGAATTCTTCGGCATCGGCCCGGGTCATGGCCCTTATGCTAGCACTTTACCCGTGCCGCCGACCTCGCCTAATCTTGACGCCATGAGCGAGATGCCAGTGGAGGCGGTGTTTTTCGACGCGACGCTCGCGCCTTATCGCAGCCTGCCGTCACGGGGCTTCTTTTGGATCATGGCGACGCTGTCGGCCATCGGCTTTAGCGCCGGGATCGGCTTCGTGCTGGCCGGCGCGTGGCCGGTAACGGGATTCTTCGGCCTCGACGTGGCGCTCGTTTATCTCGCCTTCCGGGTCAGCTATCGCGGCGCGCGCCAGCGCGAAATCCTGCGCCTCACGCAAGCGCGGCTCGATATCGAGCGGATCAGCGTCCGCGGGGAACGCCGGCGCTGGCAGTTCCAGCCCTTCTGGCTGCGGGTCGTGTTCGAGGAGCGAGATGACGGCCAGAACCGGTTGCTGGTTGCTTCTCACGGCCAATCCCTCGTGCTCGGCGCTTTCCTGGGTCCGGCCGAGCGGCGCAGCCTGGCCGAGGACCTGGGCGCGGCGCTGCTCCGCTGGCGCGGAGCGATCAAAACGATGGGCGAGTAGCCGGCCGCCGCGGCTTTGTGCTAGCCTCCAGCAAAATCTCTGGAGAGGAGACATAAGATGCCGGTCATTAAAGTGCGCGATATCGCCTGGGGTCGGCTGCGCTCGCCCGACCTCGACGCCGAAGAGCAGTTCTTGCTCGATTTCGGCATGGTCCGCGCGGGCCGCACCAAGGACAAGCTGTTCATGCGCGGCACCGATGCCAACCATCATCTTCACGTCACCGAGCTTGGCCCGCCCGGCTTCATCGGCCTCGCCTACTACGCCGCGAAAGAAGCCGACCTCGACACGCTGGCGCGGATTCCCGGCGCCTCGGGTATAGAGAACATCGACGAGCCGGGCGGCGGGAAGCGGGTCCGGCTCAGAGAGCCCAATGGCTATCAGATCGAAGTGGTTTGGGGCTTGGACAAGGTTGACAAGCTGCCGGTGCGGCCCAACTTGGTCAATTGGGGCACGGAAAAGTTCCGCCGCAAGGGCGATCTGTGCCGGCTGCCCGCGGGACCATCCCAGGTGAAGCGCATCGGGCACGGCGTGCTGACCTGCAAGGACCTCAAGGGCACCCTCAAATGGTTCCGCGAGACGCTAGGCTTCGTCTGTTCGGACGATGTCTATGCCGGCGCCGAGGACCATCTGATCGGCTCGTTCAACCGTTGCGACTGCGGCGAGAATTACGTCGATCACCACGTCTTCTTCGGCATTCAGTCCAAGAAAGCCGGGCTCAACCATCTTTCCTTCGAGGTCGAGGATTTCGACGACGTGATGATGGGCCACGAATATCTCGCCAAGAAGGGCAAATACGAGCACATGTGGGGCATCGGCCGGCATCTTCTCGGCAGCCAGGTGTTCGACTATTGGTGCGATCCGTGGGGCCGTGTCCACGAGCATTGGACCGACAGCGACGTGCTTAACTCTCACGCCGAGCCGCATCTGTTGCCGGCCCAGGAGGCCTTCACCTCGCAGTGGGGCGAGCCCGCTCCGCAGAAATTCATCGAGCACACCTCGCCCTGAGCAACGGCGACGGGCGAAGGCGCGCGCCGGTCCAGGTGGACGGGGGCGGCGCCTTCGGCGTGACATGGATTTAATGAAACGCAACGGGACCGTTACGTTATTTCTCTGCCTATATCATGGCAATACCCGCGCGCGATAACCGCGGGCGGGAACAGCAGAGGACCCTTGCCATGATCGAGAGGCTTTTCATGCGTTGGACGAAACCGCGCCGGATCGCGCGGCTTGCGGCAGCGCTGGCGCTCGCCGCCGCAGTGTCGGGCTGCGTCGTCTACCCGTATCCTGGGTATCCAGGGCCAGGCTACCGCTATCACTACTTTCGCTGATGCCGGGCGGCGCTAAGCGGCGCGGGGGACGCCCGACGCGGGCGGCGGCGGCCCAGCTGGCCGACAAGATCATCGACGCGGCGACCGGTCTCTTCCTCGATCGCGGCTTCGGCGTCACCAGCATCGAGGCGGTCGCCGCGCGCGCCCGAATTTCGAAGCGGACCTTCTACCATCGCTTCGCCGATAAGTCGGAATTGTTTCGGGCTGTCGTCCAGCGCCTGTTGCAGCGCTGGTTGCCGTCCTTCGAGGCGGAATTCGAGCAGCCGGCGCCGATCGACCTGGCGCTTCAGCGGATCGCGCGGCGGATGCTGGCCGTGGCGTTGCTGCCGGAGACGCTGGCTTTGCGCCGCCTGCTGCTCGCCGAGGTAGAGCGCTTCCCCGAGCTGGCGCGGATCGCGATCGAGCAAGGCGGCGCGCGGGGCATCGAGCGCATTGCGAAGCTGCTCGAGGACGAAAAAAAAGCCAGCCGGCTCGACCTTGCCGATTGCCGCTTCGCCGCAACACAGTTCCAGGAGATGATCTTGTCGGTGCCGATGCGCCGCGCCATGGGGTTCGGCGCGCCGATGAGCGCGGCCGAGCTCGATGAGTGGCAGCATCAGAGCGTTGCCTTGTTCCTCAACGGTTGCGGTCTGCGCCCGGAGATCGCCTGACCGCGCAAACGCGTCCGGATTACGAAGATTTACTCGTAATATCAGCTACTTATAGCCTGCAAACGATTCGCATTTGCAAGGTCATAGTTTTGCGGTATGGTCCGCGTCGCTTCCGGGGTCCCGCCATGTATGTTTGCCTGTGCAACGGCTTTACCGATCGTCAAATCCGCCGCGCCGCCGCCGCCGGCGAAGGTTCGGCCCGTGCCATCTACCGCTCGCTTGGCGGAGCCCCCCGATGCGGTAAATGCATCTCGACGGTCGAGGGCATCCTGCGCGATCTGGACGAGCCGCACCCCGAAGGCAAGCAAGGCCTCGTCGAGGCCTGAAATCCCCGCGCCGCTCGCTTTCGTTTCCGCCTTGGCTTACGCTTGGGCGAAAGCTCAGGAGAGCGGCATGCAGGGCGACGGCAAGGTGCTTCAGCACCTCAACAAGATCCTTCGGAACGAGCTTACCGCGATCAACCAGTATTTCCTGCATTCGCGGATGCTGACGAATTGGGGCGTCACCAAGCTGGGCGCGCATGAACACGGGGAATTGATCGACGAGATGAAGCACGCCGATCGGCTGATCGAGCGGATCCTCTTTCTCGACGGCCTGCCGAACCTCCAGGATCTCGACAAGCTGCTGATCGGCGAGGACGTGCCGGAGATCCTGGCCTGCGACCTCAAGCTCGAGCTGAAAGCCCTCGTCGATTTGCGTGCCGCCATCCTCCACTGCGAGGGCGTGCACGACTTCGCGAGCCGCGATCTCCTGAGCGAGATTCTCGAGGCCGAGGAACACGCGGTCGATTTCATCGAGACCCAGCTCGGCCTGATCGAGAAGACCGGCGTCGAAAATTACATTCTGCTTCAATCCGGTAGCGCGAAATAGAAATCGACGTGCCGGCGCGAGCGCGACGATAGGGAGCTGGGCGTGGTCGCACGGGTTCGCACGGTGGCCTTCCTCGGCATCGATGCGCTCGAGGTTGAGGCGCAGGTTACGATCGCTGCCGGACTGCCAGCCTTCACCATCGTCGGGCTGCCCGACAAGGCGGTGGCGGAATCGCGCGAGCGGGTGCGCGCGGCGCTCAGCGCGATGGGCCTCGCGCTACCTGCCAAGCGCATCACCGTCAATCTCGCCCCGGCCGACCTCATCAAGGAAGGCAGCCATTTCGACCTGCCGGTCGCGTTGGGGTTGCTGGCGGCGATGGCGGTTCTGCCGCAAGACGAGATCGAGCATTACGTCGCGCTCGGCGAGCTTTCCCTCGACGGCTCGCTGCTGTCGGTCGCCGGAGTGCTGCCCGCCGCGGTCGGCGCCTCGGCGCGCGGCTATGGCCTGATATGCCCGGCGGCTTCGGGCGGCGAGGCGGCCTGGGCAGCCGGGCTCGAAGTGCTGGCCGCGCCCTCGCTCTTGGCCATCATCAATCATTTCAAGGGCAGCCAAGTGCTGTCGCCGCCCACCCCGCGCCTTGCCCCGGATTCCGGCGGCGCGCTCGACTTGAAGGACATCAAGGGCCAGGAGACGGCGAAGCGCGCGCTCGAAGTCGCGGCCTCGGGCGGCCACAACCTCCTCATGATCGGTCCGCCCGGCGCCGGGAAGTCGATGCTGGCGGCGCGCATGCCGGGCATTCTGCCGCCGCTCGATCCGGGCGAGGCGCTGGAAGTCAGCATGATCCATTCCGTCGCCGGGTTGTTGCGCAACGGCGAGCTGATGCGGCAACGGCCATTCCGCGATCCGCATCATTCGGCCTCGCTGGCGGCGCTCGTCGGCGGCGGAGCCCGCGCCCGGCCGCGGGAATTATCCCTGGCGCATCTCGGCGTGCTGTTTCTGGACGAGCTGCCCGAGTTCCAGCGCGCCACCCTCGAGGCCTTGCGCCAGCCGATGGAAACCGGCCGCGCCGTGGTCGCCCGCGCCAACGCACACGTCACCTACCCGGCGCGGGTGCAGCTGATCGCGGCGATGAATCCATGCCGCTGCGGCTATCTCGACGATCCCGGACTGGGTTGCGGCCGGGCGCCGCGCTGTGCCCAGGATTACCAATCGAAAATCTCGGGGCCGCTGTTCGACCGCATCGATCTCCACATCGATGTCCCCTCGGTAAAGGCCTCGGATCTGAGCCTGCCGCCGCCCGCCGAGGGCTCGGACCAGGTCGCCGCCCGCGTCGCCGCGGCGCGGGCGCGGCAAAGGGCGCGCTTTGCGCGGCTGCCGGCGGACCGGCGCATCCGCACCAATGCCGAGGCGGACGGGATGCTCCTCGACGAGATCGCGTCGCCCGACCCCGAGGGCAGGAAGCTCCTGAACGACGCCTCCGAGCGCCTGCGCCTCTCGGCGCGCGGGTACCACCGGGTGCTGCGGGTGGCGCGCAGCCTCGCCGACCTCGACGCCAGCGAGGCGGTGCGGCGCATCCACATCGCCGAGGCGCTGTCCTACCGTCGGGTGGCACTGGCTTCCTGATCCGCGCCGGTTTAGGCTTGTGCCAGGGCGGAAACGGCGGAGGACAACGACCATGGCCGATCAATTCGAAACCATCACTCGCACCGGTCCGGGCACGCCGATGGGCGAGCTGATGCGGCAATATTGGATTCCAGCGGCGCTGTCGAGCGAGCTGAAGCCCGATGGCTCGCCGGTGCGGATCATGCTTCTCGGCGAAAAAATGATCGCGTTCCGGGATTCGTCGGGCCGCGTCGGCATCATGGATCAGCGCTGCCCGCATCGCTGCGCTTCGCTGTTCTATGGCCGCAACGAGGAGAACGGCATCCGCTGCATCTATCACGGCTGGAAATACGACGTCAACGGCAATTGCCTCGACCAGTTGAACATCCCCCCGCGCCAGCAGTTCCTGGATAAGGTCCACACCAAGGCGTACCTGACGAAAGAGCACAACGGCGTCGTGTGGGTCTACATGGGCGACCGGGCGCGCGCGCCGAAAGATCTGCCGCAATTCGAATGTCTCGCGGGCCCCGAGAGCGCCGTGCAGATGCGGTTCGTGCAGCGCAGCTGCAACTGGCTCCAGGCGGTCGAGGGCGATCTCGACACGAGCCATGTCGGCGTCCTGCATTTCGGCTTCGTGAAGCCCGGCACGGAGACCGATAAGTCGCGCCTCGACATCACGGTGAACCGCGCACCCGAATACAAGATCCAGGAAACGAAATACGGCCTCACCTACGGTGCGCATCGCCCGTCGCCGACCGAGCCGGGCGGCACGTACTGGCGGATGGCGCATTTCCTCTTCCCGTTCTGGATCATGCCGCCGGTCTCGACCCTCGAGAACAACGTGATGGTGCGCGCCTTCATCCCGATGGACGACGATCACTGCATGTTCGTCGGCTTCGAATCGACGCTCTTCATGCGCCAGAACGACCGCCAGCGCACCGCGCAGCGCGGCGACGGCGGCTATCTGCGCGACAATCTGCTGCCGAACGAGACCGGCTGGTTCGGGCGCTACCGCATGGTCGAGTGCGAGGCGAACGACTATCTCGTCTCGCGCGACGAGCAGCGCGAGAAATCCTACACCGGCATCGAAGGCATCCACACGCAGGACCAATGCGTGACCGAGAGCATGGGCGGCATCGTCGATCACTCGTTCGAGAACCTGGCGCCGTCCGACATCGCGATCGCGCGCAACCGGCGCATGCTGCTCAACACGGTCGAGGCGTTCCAGAAAGGCGTCCGACCGCCCTCGGCCGACGATGCGACGGTCTATGCGAACGCCCGCGGCGGCCATTACACCACGACCGCGGCCGGCGACTGGCAGGTCCTCTACCAGCAAGAGGTTGACAAGCTCCGCGCACGGCCGCCCGAGGCCGCCGAATAGGCCGGGCGCGCCGGAAACATCGAAGGCTAAGCCTATCGCTTGATCTGAGCCGCCCGGCGCGGCAAGAGTCGGTCGGGCGAGCGATATTTCATTTTCCGCCAACGAGGGACGCTTTATGGGGCAATTCGGAATTGGCCAGCCGGTACCGCGCGAGGAGGACCCATATCTGCTGCGCGGCGCCGGGCGCTATGTCGACGACGTGAGACTCCTCGACGCGGTGCGCGCCGTCTGCCTGCGCTCGCCGCAGCCCCACGCGCGCATCCGTTCGATCGAGGTCACGGCCGCCAAGGCGGCGCCGGGCGTGCTCTTGGTGCTGACCGGCGAAAGCCCCGAGGTGACGGCGCTCGGGCTGCAAATTCCGCGCATGCCGCGCAAGCGCCGCGACGGCTCGCCCGGCTTGATCGCGGCGCAACCGCATCTGGCGCGCGGCGTCGTGCGCTATATCGGCGAGCCGGTCGCCTTCGTCGTGGCCAGGACGCTCGATGAAGCCAAGGACGCCGCCGAACTGATCGCGGTCGATTACGAAGCGCTGCCCGCTCTCGTCTCGACCGCGGCGGCGATCGAGCCGGGGGCGCCCGCGGTCTGGGACACTTGCCCCGACAACATCGCCTTCTTTCACGAGGTCGGCAACAAGCCGGCGGTCGAGGCGCAGTTCGCCAAGGCCGCGCATGTCGTCAAGCACCGGATGGTGATCAACCGCATCACCGCCAACACCATGGAGCCGCGCGGCGCCCTGGCGCAATACGACACCCACGAGGATCGCTACATCGTGCGCTGCACCCTGCAGGCGCCGCACCGGAGCCGCGCGATCTTCGCGCAGTTGCTCAAAGTGCCTGAGACGCGCGTGCGCGTCATTTGCGAGAATGTCGGCGGCGGCTTCGGCATGAAGGGCTCGCTCGGCGCCGAATACGTGTTGACCGCGCTCGCCGCGAAGCTTACGGGCCGCCCGGTGAAGTGGGTGGCGGACCGGTCGGAAGGCCTCTTATCCGACGAGCAGGCGCGCGACAACATCACCGAAGCCGAATTGGCGCTCGACCAGGAGGGCCGGTTCCTCGCCCTGAGGACGCGCACTTTCGCCAATATCGGCGCCTATCACACCTCGGACCGGGCGGCGGGACCGCCCTTGTCCAATCTCGGCTCGCTGGCCGGGACCTATACCACGCCGGCGCTTCATGCCGAGGTCTCGGGCGTATTGACGCATACCATGCTGACCGGGCACTACCGCGGCGCCGGGCGCCCCGAGGCGTCCTACGTCGTCGAGACCATGATCGATCTGGCTGCGCGCCGGCTTGGGCTCGACCCGGCGGAGCTGCGCCGGCGCAACACGGTTCCGCCCATCGTCGCGCCCTATAAAACCGGTCTCGTCTTCGTCGTCAACAGCGGCGATTTCGGCCGCAATCTCGGCGACGCCTTAAAGCTCGCCGACTATGACGGGTTCGCTGGCCGGCGCGCGGAGTCGAAAAAGCGCGGCAAGCTCCGCGGCATCGGCGTCACCAATACCATCGAGGGCACCGCCGGCGGCATGCTGGAGCACGCCGAAATCCGCTTCGACATGACCGGCACCTTGACCCTCCTGATGGGCACGCATGATCACGGCCAAGGCCACGCGACGACCTTCAAGCAGATCCTGTGCGACAAGCTCGGGCTGGACCCGGGCCTCGTCCGCTTCCGCAACGGCGACACCGACGAGGTGCTGACCGGCACCGGAACCTTCGGCTCGCGCTCGACCGCCTGCGGCGGCTCGGCCGTGACCCTCGCCGCCGACAAGGTGATCGCGCGCGGCAAGAAGATCGCGGCGCATCTGCTCGAGGCGGCGGAAGCCGATCTCGTATTCGAAGGCGGCAAATTCGCCGTTGCGGGCACCGACAAATCGATCGGCCTCCTCGACGTCGCCAAGGCCTCGTTCACGCCCGGCCGGCTGCCGCGCGGCAGCGAGATGGGCCTCTTCGAGACCGGCACCTATGACGGCGGCGCGCCGACCTTTCCCAATGGCTGTCATATCTGCGAGGTCGAGATCGACGAGGCAACGGGCGCGATCGAGCTGGTGCGCTATGTCGCGGTCGATGATTGCGGACGGGTCATCAATCCGCTGCTGCTCGAGGGGCAGCTCCATGGCGGCATCGCGCAGGGCATCGGCCAGGCGCTCATGGAAGACGTGACCTACGACCCGGATTCGGGTCAGGTGATGACCGGCTCGTTCATGGATTACGCGATGCCGCGCGCCGACAATCTGTGCGCCATCGAGCTGGCGAGCAACGAAATCCCGACGAAGACCAATCCGGTGGGCGCCAAGGGCGGCGGCGAGGCCGGCACGGTGGGCGGCCTCGCCGTGGCGATGAACGCGATCAACGATGCGCTCGCGCGGGCGGGCGCTCCTTACGTCCAGATGCCGTGCACGCCCGAGAAGGTATGGCGCGCGCTCGCCGAGACTAAGACCAAGCACGCGGCGGAATGAGGAGACACCGATCGTGGCGGCGCAAGCGAAAAAATCCTCGGTCTTCGTCGGCATCGACGCGGCGGTGTTCGGCGCGAAAAATATGTCGGTGCCACGCAAATTCTTCGCCGACTTCGGCTTGGCCAAGGTCAAGGACGGCAAGACCGGCCTCGTCTTCGCCACCGAGATCGGCAGCGAGATCGTGATTCGCCCGAGCGGCGCCGAAGACCTTCCGCCCAAGATCAATCCCCGATCGGAATTCCGCGAAGTGATCTGGGGCGTCGCCGGCGCGCGCGACGTCGAGCGGATCGGCGAGGAATTGAGCCGCGACCGGACGGTGCGCGCCGACCGCGACGGCACCCTCCATTCGATCGACGATGGCGGCATCAACATCGGCATCCGCGCTTGGCGCCACGGCAAGGAGCCCAAGCGCGCGACCCTGCCCTTGAACGCGCCGGGCGCGCGTGGCCGCGTCGACGCGCCGAGCCCTATGTATCAGCGCGCGCATCCGTTCCGCATCGGCCATATCGTCTTCGCGGTGCCCGATGTCCGTGCCGCCGAGCGTTTTTACACGCAGCGCCTAGGCTTTTTTCTGTCCGACCGCTATGCCGGCGGCGCCGCCACCTTCCTGCGCTATCGCGCGCGCTCGGACCACCACAACCTGTTCCTGCTGCGCCTGCCGAACCGCATCGCCGACCTCCATCACATCGCCTTCGAGGTCCACGACATCCACGAGGTGTTCGGCGGCGGCTTGAATTTCGCCAAGCGCGGCTGGAAGACCGCGGTGGGGCCGGGACGACACCCGATCTCGTCGGCCTATTTCTGGTATTTCGCCAATCCGCTGGGCGGCATGATCGAATATTTCTCGAACCCGGATTTCGTGACCGAGGCGTGGCGGCCGACGAATTTTCGGGTCAACCGTTTCTCGGAATGGCACCTAGTTCGACGGCCTGCCGGTGCCGCGGGAAACCATCGTGCGGCCCTCGCTCGCGGCGGCGAAGGCGCAGTAATGACCGCCAAGAAAGGGGAGAATGTCGGATGAGGCTTATTTCATACCGCAGTGCGGGCCAGCCCGGCGTCGGCGCGATGGTCGATCAGGAGCGCTTCGTTTCGCTCCGGCGCGTCTTGCCGGATTTGCCGGCGAGCCTCCGGGAAATCCTGCAGCAGCCGGGCGCATTGAAACGCATCGCCGATGCGCTCAAGGGCAATGACGGCGATTTGCGGCTCGATCAGGTTCAGCTCGATCCGGTCATTCCCGAGCCGCACGCGACCTGGGCTCTGGCGCTTAATTTTCAGATGCATATCGACGAGACCAGCCTCACCACCTCGCCCGATTATCCGCAAATCTTCCAGCGCATGCCGATCAGCGTGGTCGGGCATCGCGAAGCCTTGTGGTGCCCCGACCCGAAGGTCGCGAAAACCTTCGACTACGAGGGCGAGCTCGCCGTCGTCATCGGCACGCCCGGCCGCCACATTGCGGTCGAGCGCGCGCTGAGCCATGTCGCCGGCTATGCCTGCTACAACGAAGGGTCGGTACGCGAGTTCCAGGGCCACAACCGGCAATTCGGCCTGGGCAAGAATTTCGAGCGCTCGGGCAGCTTCGGGCCCTGGCTGATGACCGCCGACGAGTTCGGAGATCCGAAGACGCATCGCGTCATCACCCGCCTCAATGGCGTCGAGAAGCAGAACGAGTCGCTTGCCAAGATGATCTTCCCGGTCGAGCAGGTGATCCATTACCTATCGACCGGCTATACGCTCCAGCCGGGCGACGTCATCGTCATGGGTACGCCGGGCGCGCTCAAGAAGCCGCCGGGCTATGTGCTGGGCCCCTATGATTCGCCGCGTAATCCGGGCCGCACGCGGATGAAGCCGGGCGATCTCTGCGAGGTCGAAATCACCGGGCTCGGCGTTCTCAGCAATGCGATCGTGGCAGACCCGACCGCGCTTTGAGGTAGACGCCGCTGGAAAAATCCGCGGCGAGGAATTCCGAGACGACGCGAAAGCACGGCCGGGTCACGCCGCGGGAAGCTGCGAGGTGCAATGCGGGCAGCGCGTTGCCGCGGCGGGAATGGACGACAAGCAAAACGCGCATTCCTTCATCGCCGGCGCCGCCGCCGCGGGCGCCGGCTTGGGCATCAGACGATTCATTTGCTTGATGAGCAGAAAGACGGCAAAGGCGACAATGATGAACTCGATGACGTTATTGATGAACGAACCGTAGTTGATGGTCGCGGCGCCCGCCGCCTTGGCATCGGCGAGAGAGTCGTAATGGGTGCCCGACAGGCTGATGAATAGGTTGGAAAAATCGACCTTGCCCAGGACCAGCCCCAAGGGCGGCATCAGCACGTCGTTGACAAGCGAGGTCACGATCTTGCCGAAGGCGGCGCCCATGATGAATCCGACCGCGAGATCGACGACGTTGCCGTGCAAGGCGAAGTCACGGAATTCCTTCCACATGGATTTCTCCCCTCTTCGATCCCCAGATTTTGCGGGCGCGACTATAGCAGCGCCGCTCCCCGCGAGGGACGGTATCGGGGGCGCCTGGGTCCCGGCGGCGGCGAAGCGAATCATAATTCCGGCAGTTATTTCAATGGGCTATGCGCCAGGGGCGGGGTCCCGGGGTGGTCCTTTTGGTTGCCGTGCGCAATCAAAAGGTCTAGAGACGGCGCTGTTCTGCTCTGTGGGAGTGCCGGGATGGCGCAAACCGCCGCGGTAGGCCACCGCACGGATGCAGGCCGCGTCAAGGCGCGCCAGCATCTCATGCTCGGTGCTCTGGGCGTCGTCTATGGCGACATCGGTACGTCGCCGCTTTACACCGTCAGACAATGTTTCGAGGCGCTGGGCGGGGTGACGCCGGGCGCCGTTTATGGCGTCCTGTCGCTCATCACCTGGGCGCTCATCGCCGTGGTGACCTTGAAATATATTTGCGTGATCATGCGCGCCGACAATCGCGGCGAGGGTGGGATTCTCGCGCTGACCGCGCTGGCGCTGCGCGTGCCGCGCGCGGGCACCAAGTTGCACTGGTGGATTCTGGCCGCCGGCCTGTTGGGCGCGGCGCTATTTTATGGCGACGGCGTGATCACGCCGGCGATTTCGGTCTTGAGCGCGATCGAGGGATTGAAGGTGGCGACGCCGCTCTTCGATCCTTACGTCATTCCCTTGACCATCGGCGTGCTGCTGGGCCTGTTCCTGATGCAGCGCCGCGGCACCGCGCGCGTGGGCGGTTTCTTCGGGCCGGTCATGCTGCTTTGGTTCGCCGTCATCGGCCTGCTCGGCGGGATCGAGATTGCCCGCCAGCCCGACATTCTCCTCGCGCTCAATCCGTATTACGGGTTGCACCTGTTATGGCGAATACCGCTGCGCGGGTTCGCGCTGTTGGGCGCGGTCGTGCTGGCCGTCACCGGCGCCGAGGCGCTCTATGCCGATATGGGGCATTTCGGCAAGCGGCCGATCCGCCATGCCTGGATTTCCTATGTCTTTCCCGCGTTGCTGCTGAATTATTTCGGCCAGGGCGCGCTGCTGCTCCACCAACATGCCGCGCTCCAAAATCCGTTCTATCTGCTGGTGCCCAATTGGGGACTTTATCCGATGGTGGCGCTCGCCGCTGCAGCGACGTCGATCGCCTCGCAAGCGGTGATCTCGGGCGCCTTCTCGATGACCCGCCAGGCCGTGCAGCTCGGTTATTTGCCGCGCTTCGAGATCAGGCACACTTCCGAGGAGGAAATCGGCCAGATCTACGTGCCGAAAATCAACCTCTTCCTGTTCGTCACCGTGATCGCGCTGGTGCTCGGCTTCCACAGCTCGGACAATCTCGGCGCCGCTTACGGCATCGCCGTGACCGGCACCATGTCCCTTACCACCGTGCTCGCCTTCGTCTACATGGTCGGCGGCGTGGGCTGGAACCGCTGGGCCGCGCTGCTCATCTTCGGTGGTTTCCTCACCGTCGATATGGCGTTCTTTTCCGCCAATCTCTTGAAGATCGCGGAGGGCGGCTGGGTCCCGCTGGCGGTCGCGGCGATCGTTTTCACGCTGATGGTGACCTGGGTGAAGGGCCGCGAGGCGCTCCTTGCCGCGCGCTGGCGCGGGGCGCTGCCGCTCGAGACCTTCCTCGCGACCGTCAAGCCCGACCGGCCGCCCCGGGTGCCGGGAACGGCGGTGTTCATGGTCGCGAACGACCGCGTCGTGCCGACCGCCTTGCTGCACAATCTGAAGCACAATCACGTGCTGCACGACCGCGTCGTTCTGATGAAGGTCGATGTGAAAGACATCCCGAGCGTAGCCGACGAGCAACGGCTCGACGTGGCGCATCTCGCCCACAATTTCCACACTGTCGCGGTCAATTACGGCTTCATGGACGTACCCAACATCCCGCGCGCTCTGGCGCAGCTTCGGCTGATGCAGTTCCGCTTCAACCTGCTCGAAACCTCGTTCTTCGTCGGCCGCGAGAAGGTGGTGCCGGGCAAGGGCACGGGAATGTGGACCTGGTCCAAGCGGCTGTTCATCTTCATGCATCGCACGATGCTGAGCGCCACCGAATATCTTCGCATCCCAACGAACCGCGTCGTCGAATTGGGCGGACAGATCGAGATCTGAACAGCCGCGCCGCTCCCTTCGACAAGAGCTCGGAAGCAGCGGCCGGCGAAAAAACCTACGCGATCTTCGCCGGAGTCAGGTCGTGCCAGGATTCCGGCTCGGCTTGGGTCAGCGTTTCGCGCTTGTCGATGCTGTGCTTGGCCATGGCGCCGAGCGCGCGGATTTGGGGCGGAAAGACTTCGCTCGAGCTGTAGGCCGCTCCGACCAGAACAATCTTCGGCTCCGACCCGCCGGCCGTGAGCGGCAGCAACAGGTGACGGGCTTCGAGCCGGCCCTTGATGCCCCAGCGGAAGCTGCTTTCGCCGTAAACCGCCGCCGCCTCAGCGTGTGCCTGGCGCAACAGCTTGCCGAGGAAATCGACATAGTCGCTTTGCCGCAGGTCGGCGAGCAACTGCCCGGTAGGGTCGAAGCCCAGCCGCTTGACCAGCGAGGTGCCGACGAGGCGGAACCGGATCTCATTGCCATGCTCGGTCACCTCGCACAGCATCAGATGCGGCAGGAGCTTCGGGCCCATCGCGATCGGGTCGATATCCTGTCGCGCCGGCATTTTGCGGCCGCGCCGCTGCGAATCCCAATAGCGGAACAGCGCGCCGAGCGTCGCATGCTGGAAGACCTCTGAAGCCATGAGGCAAGCAGTCCTGCTGTTAACCAATCCTCGGCATTTCAGGCCCGGTATGGTTAATTTATGGCTAACGCCGCAAAAGACAAGCCGAACGCCATCGCGCCGCCGCCGGTAAGCCTATGAAAAACCGACGATTGTTGCCACGCGCCGAAACCTGGCGGGAGGTTAAGACCGGAACTCGTTCGGGCAACGGAATGGTTAATTTTTCCCGCGATTCGAGCCCAGATTAGGGATCGACACCCGAATCCGGGCGGATGATCCGCTCGCGTGGCAGCCAGACCGTGGCGGTGGTGCCCCGACCGACGGCGCTGTCGAGCACGAGCCTGCCGCCATGTAGCTCAATCATGGATTTGGTGAGCGGCAGGCCGAGCCCGGTACCTTGATATTTCCGAGTGAGGCGGCTGTCGATCTGGCCGAACGGGCGCAGCGCCTTGTCGAGATCCTGGGGCGCGATGCCGATGCCGGTATCCGCCACCGCGATGGCCATGCCGGCCGCTTCGACGCCCGCGCGGATGATGACCCGCCCGCCCGACGGGGTGAACTTGACCGCGTTCGACAGCAGGTTGATGAGGATCTGCTTCAAGCGCCGCATATCGGCCTGAACGAAAGGCAGATCGGCCGCGAGATCGGCCGCCAGCGCCACCCCGGCCTGTTCGGCGCGGTCGCACATGAGGCGCATGCAGGAATCGACCACCGCGGCGACGTCGACGGTCTCTTCGTTGAGCTCGATCTTGCCGAATTCGATCTTCGAGACGTCGAGCACGTCGTTGATGAGGGTGAGCAGATGCTGACCGCTGTCGCGGATATCGACCGCGTATTCGGCATAGCGCCGGTCGCCGAGCGGCCCGAAGATCTGGCTGCCCAGGATTTCAGAAAAGCCGATGATCGCGTTGAGGGGCGTGCGCAACTCGTGGCTCATATTGGCGAGGAACTCGGTCTTCGCGCGGCTGGCCAGCTCGGCTTCCTCCTTGGCGCGGCGAAGATCGGCCTCGACGCGCTTGCGATCTCCGATGTCGAGATAGGTCGCGATCAATCCGCCATCGGGCATCGAACTGAGCCGCCGCTCGATCACGCGGTTGCCATCGAGATTGAGTTCCTCGACCGAGCCCGGCACGGCGCTCAACTCGGCGACGCGCCGCGCCACCAACGCCTCGGGATCGCCGGGCCCGTAGGTGCCGCGCTCGGCCAACACGCGCATCACCGCCGCGATCGGCAGGCCGACCTGGAGCGCGGACGCCGGCAGGTCGAACAGTTCGAACAGCTGGTCGTTCCACAGCTTCAGGGTGAGCCGGTCGTCGAGCGACGCATCAGTTCCTGGCGCATATTCTCGAGGGTCGCGCCGAGCAGTGCGGTCTTTTCCGCGAGCTCGTGCTCGCGCCGCTTCAGCGCGGTGATTTCGGTCTGCACCACGACGCTGCCGCCATCATGGGTGCGCCGCTCGCTGATATGGAACCAGCGGTCGCCGAGCCGGCATTCGCCGACTTGCGGATAGTCGGGCTTGAAGCGTTCTTCGAGCGGGCCGGCGGCGGGACGCACCGCGCCGCGATCGGCGCTGGCGTGGTAGATGTCGGCAAGCGGCGTGCCGCCCGCGAGCCACGGCGCCACCGCGGCGTTGACCTCGCGATAACGGCTGTTGCACAGCACCAAACGATCCTCGATGTCGAGCAGCATGAAGCATTCCGGGAAGGATTCGATCGCGTCCATCAGCCGGTTCTGCGCGAAGGCCGCGTGCTGTTCGGCGCGGACGAGCAAGGTGAGGTCGCGCCCGATGCCGCGATAGCCGCCGAACACGCCGTGCCGGTCGAACACTGGAAGTCCCGAGAGCGAGAGATGCCGCGCGACGCCGTTGCCGTCGTGGAAACCGAAGCGGATATCGCGGAACGGCAGCCGCGCCTCGAGCAGATCGGCGAGCGGCTGCCAATCGCCGCCGCCATCGGCCGCGGCGAGCTCGGTGAGGCGCTGGCCCACGAAGACCTCGGTGGAGCGGATGCCGGGCAGCTGGGTGCTTTCGGACATCGACGAGAAGCGCAGACTCTCGTCCATCTCCCAGAACCAGTCGGCCGCGGCCTCGGCATAGTCCCGGAGGCGCTGCTCGTCCTCGCGCTCGATGATCGGCCTGCGCTCGGCTTCGATCAGCAGAAAGGAACCCTCGGCTTCCGCCGGCCCGGCCATCGTCGAGACGCTTTGCCGCAGCCGTCTGATGCCCGAGTTGGTGTGGACCGGCAGCTCGGCGCGGACAGTGTCGTTCCCGGGCAATCGCGCCAGCAGCTCGACGCCTTCGCGAGGGTCCACGAAATGGCGCAGAAAGGGGCTCAGGCCGCGCCCGCTCTGGGGCGCCGCAAAATCGCGGCTTGCGGCGCGATTCTGCACGAGAATCGTGCCATCCGCCCGGAAAAGAGTGGACATCGGGGGATCGCAGGCACGGTCTGGCTGCGGCGGCCGGGGCTCGGCCGCAGCGGCGATGGGTTCTCCCGCTCGCTGGCGTAGTTTCAAGGTTCCGCACCTTCTTGGGCGTTTGAAGCCTAAGAAGGTCGCGTTAACATTCCGCGAAGTGCGGCCGGCCCTGGCGTTGGTTAAGCCTTCGGCAGCATTCGGCCGAGCTTCCTGCCGCCGAAGATATGGACGTGGAAGTGCGGCACTTCCTGGTGCGAATCCGGCCCGTGATTGGCAAGAACCCGATAGCCGCTCGTCGCGACCCCTTGCGCGCGGGCGACCTCGCCCACCGCGCGGACGAAGCCCACGATCTCATCGGGCGAGGCCTTGGCCGAAAAATCGTCGAGCGAGATATATTCGCCCTTGGGGATTACCAGGATGTGCACCGGCGCCTGCGGATGGATGTCGTGGAAGGCGAGGGCGTAGGCGTTCTCGAACACCTTTTGACAGGGAATTTCGCCGCGCAGGATGCGGGCGAAAATGTTGCTTGGATCGTAAGCCATCGCAAGGCCCTCAGGATTGACGCGCGTTTTTCTCGGCGATTCCGGAAATGCCCATGCGGGCCTCGAGCACGCGCCAGATCTCGGCAGGCGCCACGCCGGCATCGGCCCACAGCACCAGCAGGTGATAGAGCAAGTCCGCGCTTTCGGCGGTCAGCGCAGCACCGCCCTCGGCCGCCGCGATCACGCACTCGACCGCCTCCTCGCCCAGCTTTTGCGCGATGCGCTTCCGGCCGGAGGCGAATAGCTTGGCGGTGTAAGAGGTTGCGGGATCGCCGCCGCTGCGCTCGGCGATGACCGCAAAGAGCCGGTCGAGGATCGAGCCGTCGGGTCCCATCGTCTGCATCTCTCCCGGCCTACCTTCGCACCGGGATGCCCGCCTCGGCAAGATAGGCCTTGGCGTCGGCGATGCGAAACGTGCCGAAATGGAAAATCGAGGCGGCGAGCACGGCGGTCGCGTGGCCGTCGCGGATGCCTTGGGCCAGATGCTCGAGCGTCCCCGCCCCGCCCGAGGCGATCAGCGGGATCCGCACCGCGTCGGCCACGGCCCGCGTCAGCGCGATGTCGAAGCCCGATTTGGTGCCGTCGCGATCCATCGAGGTGAGCAGGATTTCGCCGGCGCCGAGCGCCGCCATGCGCTTGGCCCATTCGACCGCGTCGATGCCGGTGGCGCGCCTTCCGCCATGAGTGAAGACCTGCCACGCCGACGGGCCGGTCTGCTTGGCGTCGATCGCGACGACGATGCATTGGCTGCCGAATTTCTCGGCCGCCTCGCGGACGAAATCGGGCCGCGCCACCGCCGCCGTGTTGATCGACGTCTTGTCGGCGCCCGCCAGCAAGAGCTTGCGGATATCCTCGACATTGCTCACGCCGCCGCCGACGGTCAGCGGCATGAAGCATTGCTCGGCGGTGCGCTGCACGGCGTCGTAGAGCGTGGCGCGCGCCTCGGCCGAGGCGGTGATGTCGAGAAAGCACAGCTCGTCGGCGCCCTCGGCGTCATAGAGGCGCGCCTGCGCCACCGGATCGCCGGCATCGACGAGATCGACGAAATTCACACCCTTGACGACGCGGCCGTCTTTCACGTCGAGGCAGGGAATGACGCGCATCTTGAGCATCGGTTAGGCCGCGACTGCGAGGGCGGCGGCGAGATCGATGCGCCCGTCATAGAGCGCCCGGCCCAGGATCGCGCCGGCGATGCCGTCGCTTTCATGGCGCTTCAATGCCCGCACATCGTCGAGCGAGGCGATGCCACCCGAGGCGATGACCGGCGTCTTCAAGCGCCGCGCCAGCGCGACCGTGTTTTCCACATTCGCGCCGACCATCGTGCCGTCGCGCTCGATATCGGTGAAGACGATCGCGGCCGCGCCCGCGTCCTCGAAGCGCAGCGCGAGATCGAGCGCGCTTGTCGCCGAGGTACGAGACCAGCCTTCGACGGCGACGAACCCCGCGCGCGCGTCGATGCCCACGGCGACGCGCCCTGGAAACAGGCGGCAGGCATCCTTGACGAAAGCCGGATCGGCGAGAGCCGCGGTTCCAAGGATGGCGCGCCCGACGCCGCGCTCCAGCCAGGCCGAGAGGATGGCGAGATCGCGGATGCCGCCGCCGAGCTGCACCGGGATGGCGACGGCGGCGAGGATCGCCTCGACCCCGGCGCGGTTCATCGGCTTGCCCGCGAACGCGCCGTCGAGATCGACGACGTGCAGCCAGCGGCAACCGGCGGCGGCGAAGGCGCGGCCCTGGGCCGCCGGGTCGGCGTTGAACACGGTCGCTTGCGCCATCTCGCCGCGCACCAGCCGCACGCAGCTTCCGTCCTTCAGGTCGATCGCCGGATAAAGGATCACGATCTGGCTCTGGCGCGGCCCGACAGACGTTTGAAGTAGTAATGTCCCGGGATCACCTTGCCGTTGACCCGCGCATAGGCCGGATGCGTGCCCCAGCGTTGGAATTCCATCGCTTCGTAAAGGCCGATCGCCGCTTCCTGGGTCGCGCGGACGTCGAGATTGAGGACACCGAATCCCGCCGCGCGGGCCGCGTCCTCGACAGCTTCGATCAATCGCCGCGCCAGTCCATGGCCGCGCGACCATGGCGCCAGAAAATTGCCGGTAAGCTGGGCGGCAAAGGATTGCGCCTCGTTGTTACGCGGCGGCGCAACGAGCTGAACCGAGCCGCACACGGTGCCGTTGAGCCGGGCGACGAAGAGCTGGCGCTCGGGCACCAGCAGCACGCCGTTCCAGTAATTTTCCAGCACCTGGCGCGCCGGCGCCGTGACCCAGCCGAAGCCGCCGCCGTCCTCGATCGCGGCGACGGTGGCCTCGCACAAATCTTCCAGATCGCTGCCGTCGAAGGCCTCGATCCGCTCGACCGAGGTGATGGCCGCATCGGTGTTCATGGGCGCCACCGCAGGAAATTGGCGATCAGCCGCAAGCCCGTCGCCTGGCTTTTCTCGGGATGAAACTGCACGCCGAGGATATTGTCGCGCCCGATCGCCGCCACAATGGGGCCGCCGTAATCGACCTCCGCGAGGTCGTCCTCGACGGCAGCCGGCACGAAACCGTAGGAGTGGACGAAATAGGCGTGCGCGCCTTCCGCAATCCCCTCGAATACGGGGTGCGCACGGCGCAACCGCAGCTCGTTCCAGCCCATATGCGGAATCTTGAGCGCCGGATCGGCGGGCGCCAGCGGGACGACCTCGCCCTTGATCCAGCCGAGCCCGTCGACGGTTTCGAATTCGCGCCCGCGCTCGGCCAGAAGCTGCATCCCGACGCAGATGCCGAGAAACGGCCGGCCTTCCTCGATCACGACATAGCGCAGCGCTTCCTCCATGCCGGGCACGGCGGCGAGCCCGCGCCGGCAATCGGCGAAAGCGCCGACGCCGGGCAGCACGATGCGCGCGGCGCCGCGCAAGGAATCGGCGTGATTGGTCACGCGCACGCGGCCATCGGCGCCGCTCTCGCGCGCGGCGCGCTCGAACGCCTTGGCCACCGAGCGGAGATTGCCGGAGCCGTAGTCGATGACGACGGTCGTCATTGAGGGCCTATGTACATGATCGTCGTGGCCGCATGGACATAGGGCCTAAAGCGATCCGCCGAGCACGCCCTTGGTCGAGGGCACCGCCTCGCCCCGGCGCGGATCGAGCGCAACCGCCTGGCGTAGCGCGCGGGCGAGGCCCTTGAAGCAGGACTCGACGATGTGGTGGTTGTTCTCGCCGTAGAGGTTCTCGACATGCAGCGTCGCGCCGGCGGATTGGGCGAAAGCCTGGAACCATTCCTTGAACAGCTCGGTATCCATTTCCCCGAGTTTCGGGCGCGAGAACTTGACTTTCCAGATCAGATAGGGCCGGTTCGACAGATCGAGCGCGACGCGGGTCAGCGTCTCGTCCATCGGCACCAGCGCCTCGCCCCAGCGCCCGATGCCGCGCCGGTCCCCCAGCGCCTTCGCCACCGCTTCGCCGACGACATAGCCGGTATCCTCGGTGGTGTGGTGAAAATCGATGTGCAGGTCGCCTTCGGCCTTGAGCTTCAAGTCGATCAGGCTGTGGCGCGAGAGCTGGTCCAGCATGTGGTCGAGAAAGCCGATGCCGGTCGCGATGTCGGCTAGGCCGCTGCCGTCGAGATCGACCGTCGCCACGACGCGCGTCTCGCGCGTCTTGCGCTCGACGGTGGCGCGCCGTCCGGCGGGTTTCGCGCGGCTCGTGGCCTTCGATTGGGCTTTGGGCAAAGGAGACTCCTTCGGCCCCCTTTTAGCAAGATCGCCGCGGCGCCGCTAGGGCGTTTACCGCGTGGTAGTGTGCCACTTTGAATCTCCATTATGCCGCGAAAAAGGACATTGAAACCAAATTCTTGAACATAACGTCGTGAACACCGCCATGCTCCCCATGGGAGGTGGCTAATCGGTATGAGCGAGAGCTCGGCAGTCAGAGCCCGCGAAGCCAGCAATTGTCGGTGTACTAACCTGACGTATTCATGAGCGTGGCGCGATTGCGGGAGCGCTGTCGATTTTATGATTGTGGTCGCGCCGGTGGGTGGCGTCGCTTTCGACGCTGATGGGGTTCTGATTGTGTGGTGGTTGGAGGTTGCGGGATGGGCTCGGTAGGGCGACAGCGCCCCAGGGTTCATGGACCCGCGGCGGCAAAGCGTCCGGCGAACAAACGGAAGATAGCGGCGTCAGGACAAGCCGTCGGCAACCAGACGCGGATGCGGCTGGCGTGCTCGACCACGCGGGCAGCAATCTTGATCAACCGCAATCGCAGCGTCATGAACTCCGCCGTTCTCCAAGCGGAATGCTTGGGCGCGGCGGCGCGCATTGTGTGCAGCAGCCAATAAGCGGCGGTATGGAGAATGAGCCGGAACTGATTGGCGCGTGGGCTGCGGCAAGAGGTCCGGTCCGAGGCGAGCTGGGTCTTGTGCAGCTTGATGAAGTTCTCGGCTTGGCCGCGCGCGCAGTAGACCGTCTCGTAGAGATGCCCGGGCGAGCCTTCGAGCGTTGTGACGATATAGCGCGCATCGAAGCCCTGGGTAGTGGCTTCGAGACGGGCCACGACGCGACGCGGCTGGGTCCAGCTTTTGGCGGCGTAGCGGAACTCGGTCCAAGTTCGGAGTTTCTCTTCGCCGGTCTCGGCGCGGCGCACGCAGAGATCGTCGGCGACGACGCGACTTTGAGTATGCAGTACGTCGTTTCCGGCGAGCCCGAAGATGTAATCGATGCCATTCGCTTCGCACCAAGCCATGGCCTCGGGGCGGGCATAATGGCTGTCGCCGCGCCAGCAGATGCGCGTCTTCGGCCAGATCTTCCGGATGTGGCGGGTCACGTGCCTGATGACGGTACGAACCTCGGACCCGCCCGGCGTCTTGCCTTCACGCAGGATGACGGCAACCGGCTTGCCGGAACCGCCTTCGTAGATGTGGATCGGCAGGAAGCAGCGCTCGTCGTAATAGGCATTGAAGAGCGAGAGTTGCTGGCCGCCATGGACCCGGTCGAGAGTATCATCGATGTCGAGCATGATCGCGGCGGGTGGGCGCGCCCAACTCGCGCAGAACAGATCGACCATCGCAGCCATCATCCGTGCGATCTCGATCTTCGATGGTGCGTTCTCGAGCCGCGACATGGTCGGTTGCGCGCACAGCGCATTCCCGCTCTCCGGAAGCCGCCCCACCGCCATTTTGAACGCCGGGTCGGCACGCAAGCTATCGCAATCGTCGGCATCCTCGTATCCCGCTGCGATCAGGAACATCCGCAGCCGCAGCATATCGATGAGCGCGTGATCGATGCGGGAAGCATTGCGCCGATCCGTCAGGCATCCGGCCAGCCGCGCGGCGAGCCCGAGACCCCGCTCCACCTCGCGCAGCAAAAGAACGCCGCCATCCGACGACAGCAGTCCTCCGTCAAAGGCGACGCTCACTTTCTTGCGGCAAATCGCTGGCAAGCAAAACGGCAGAAGGTTATCGTCGTCCATGGCGGGTGTGGCGCTCCGTGATCGCGGGTTGACCCTGTCTCAGCAACAGAATCATGCGCGCCGTCAACGAATTACGCTACATCCGCCAACCGGAAATCGATCCCTCGTGAATAAGCCAGGCTAAGTCATCCAGTGTACGCGGCATTGGACGCACCGACCTTGGTGTATGCTGGCGACGCTCTCAAAGAGGAGATGGAGATTGAGGCAAGAGGGCGAAATATTTGATGACCTGGCGAAACTTTGTATTTCACCAGGCTATGCGCATGCTATCGCGTATTTTTGCTTCCGCGATAATTTCGTCGGATACGCACGAGAATTGACCGCAGACGACATGCAGCATTCGTACGCACCAAACCGATTGATCAGAACCGAGATATCCACCCTCATCGGGCTTTTGATAAAGGAAAAAATCGACTACGCCGCCCCCAGCTCGGGGGCGGTGCAGCAGTATATAGAAAGAACAGAAGCGCTGCTTAACGAGCTGCATCATTCGATGTCAGCCGTAGCGTTTGCCGGACTGGATTCCAAGAGAGTTATGGAGGAGGGGTTTAACCCACTCGCTAGAGGAGATGCGCTACGGGAGCCGATCTTTTATGGCGGTGAATTTGCCTATAGTTTCCAGTATCGCGAGTTGGCAGTAAAAAAATATGTGAACGATGATGATTGGCTCAAGGCCAACAAAGGCTTTTCGATACAAAATGCCCGGGACGTGGCGCAAGAAATTGGAAGGATACTGGATGAAAAATTAGGAACGACGCTAAGGGCGCTAAAAACCGTTCCCCCCGGTAAATGGACGTTGCTTCCTGGGTTTGTGTTCACCGTTCAGGAAGTGTCGGAGCGCACGGCCATCGATAAGGACGTGGTTTCAAGAGTGTTGACATCCTTTGCTCTCCCTGAGGGCGAGAAGAACAGAAATTTTTGTTCCCTTCACGACTTCAACGTTGCAAACGGTTCTCCTTTAATTCCCGCTGGCGATAATGCATTCATCCTTTTCCAGATATACAGCTTGGTCGAGGCTCTTTACGAGTCGCCCTTCTATTGGATGGGCGGTGATAAAAACTACGCCGCAGTCGCTATGCGGCATAGAGGCGAGTTCACTGAGCAGTTTTCCCGCGAGCGACTGGAATTAGTTTTCGGCAAGGGTAACGTTCACTCCAACGTTACGATTTCCGAATCGAAAGCGAGGCAGATTGGCGAGATAGATGTTTTAGTTCTCTTTGGAAATCGCGCCATCGTACTTCAAGCAAAATCAAAACGACTTACCCTTGAGGCAAGGAGAGGGAACGACGGTCGGATCAGATACGACTTCAAGAAAAGCATCCAGGATTCCTATGACCAAGGCTTTGCATGTGCAAAGCTGTTGGCGGAAGCGAAGCATAAATTCACGGATGCTGCCGGCAATGAGATTGCCGTACCCGCGAAACTGAAGCAGGTATTCATCTTTTGCGTGGTTTCCGATCATTACCCTGCACTGAGTTTTCAGGCGCGACAGTTTCTCAAATATGAGACGACCGGAGCAATACAGCCGCCGTTCGTCATGGATGTGTTTGCACTCGATGCCATGACCGAGATGTTACGGTCTCCGCTATATCTGCTTGGTTACGTCGATCGGCGCACGAATTATTCCAACAAATTAAACGCGTTTCACGAACTGACAATTCTCGCATTTCACCTTAAGCAGAATCTTTGGCTCGATGACAAGTACGATCTGGTTACGTTAGCGGATGACATTTCAGTCGATTTGGATGTGGCAATGACCGTTCGACGCGAAGGTCTGCCGGGAAGGGATACGCGTGATGGAATTCTAACGCGGTTCACAGCCACGCCCCTGGGACGGATGGTTCGACAGATCGAAGCACGTCCCGACCCTGCGACGATTGATCTCGGGTTTATGTTACTGACTCTCGGCGAAGACACCATCGTCAGCGTAAGCAACGCCATAGAAAAGATTACAGACCAAGCAAAAAGAGATGGGAAGAATCACGACGTCACTGTTGAAATCAAAGGCGCTAGCCCGCCTTATTCACGACGGGAGCGATTGTAGGCTGGCGGATGTAGCGTAAGCCGCTGATTGCGAGCATGATTCTGTTGTCAGGACAGAGTCGAAGCCGCGATCACGGAGCGCCACATCCGCCATGAACAAAGATAACCTCCTGCCGTTTTCCCTGCCAGCGATTTGCCGCAAGAAAGTGAGCGTAGCTTTCGACGGCGGGATGCTGTCGTCGGATGCGGGCGTGCTGCTGCTGCGCGGGGTCGAGCGGCATCTGGGCGTTGCAGCGCGCCTCGCGACCTGCCTGAAGGATCGCCGTGATTCCGATCGCATCGATCACACGGTCGAGGAGATGCTGCGGCTTCGGATGTTTGCGATCGCGGCGGGGTACGAGGACGCCAACGACTGCAACAAACTGCGGGACGACCCGGTATTCAAGATGGCGGTGGGCCGAGCACCGGGAAGCGGCGAGGCGCTGTGCTCGCAACCGACCATGTCGCGGTTGGAGAATGCGCCGTCGCGGATCGAGATCGCGCGACTGATGCTGGCGCTGGTGGATCAGTTCTGTGCCAGTTACGCGCGGGCGCCGGCTTCGATTATTCTCGACATCGACGACACCTTCGACGCGGTGCATGGCCGGCAGCAGTTATCGCTGTTCAACGCGCATTACGACGAACGCTGCTTCCTGCCGATCCATATCTACGAGGGGACGAGCGGCAAGCCCGTTGCCGTCATCCTGCGCAGCGGCAAGACGCCGGGCGGGATCGAAGTGCGCACGATCCTGAAGCATGTCATTGCCCGCATTCGCCGGCACTGGCCGAAGGTCAACATCCTGGTGCGCGGTGACAGCCACTACGGTCGAGTCAAGGCGATGGATTGGTGCGAAGCCAATGGGATTGGCTACATCTTCGGCTTCGGCGGCAACCCGGTGCCTCGCCGGCATGATCCGGTCGGTTGCCGACGCGGTGTGCGTCGAGCGCGCGGTGACCGGAACCGAGAAGCTGCGCCGCTGGAGCGACGCTGCGTTACGGCGCCAAGAGTTGGCAAAGACAGCGCCGTGTCGTCGCCCGGATCGAGGCGACGAAGCTCGGCCTCGATGTCCGTTACGTCGTCACCTCGCTCAAGGGCAGCGCCAAGCATCTCTATGAGACAGTCTACTGTGGCCGCGGCCAAGCGGAGAACTTCATCAAGCTACACAAGGCCCAGCTC
Organism: uncultured Alphaproteobacteria bacterium; assembly: GCA_963803265.1. Taxonomy (GTDB): domain Bacteria; phylum Pseudomonadota; class Alphaproteobacteria; order ATCC43930; family CGMCC-115725; genus CAIKMD01. The sequence goes on from CAWDLZ010000017.1 coordinate 42,466, forward strand.
GCCTCGGATCGTACGTCGTGCCGTGACCCGCGGGCCAATCAGATGCGCCTCATCCTGCACACGGCGGCTTATTGGCTGCTTCTCACTCTGCGCGCTGCCGCGCCCAAGCGTTCCTCTTGGAGAACGGCCGAGTTCACGACGCTGCGATTGCGGCTGATCAAGATCGCCGCCCGCGTCGTCGAGGGCGCCGCTCGAATTCGCCTCTGGCTGCCGACAGCTTGCCCGGACGCAGCGATCTTCCGGCTGCTCGCCGGCCGCTTCGCCGCTGCGGGACCATGACCCACGGGGCGATGTGCCCCGCCGAACCCTTCCCGCAACCTCCAGCCCTCGACCCAATAAAATCCCGATCAGCGTCGTAACGAACGCGATGGATCAGCCTTGTCACACTTCAAAAGAATCGTGGTGCGCCGAAAATCGCGCTACGCTCGTGAATACAAACGGCTAGCACCGATCTTACTATTCATTGCAGCGACTACCCGATTTCGATTGCCGAGCCCAAACTGCGAGCGCACTGCGTCGCGCGAAAATATACGCAACAAGCCGGTAGCTGGTTCGGGGTTTGTATCCGCCCCCTCGACGCTTTACCAAGATTTGGCCTCAACCTCGACTATCCGTGGGAGCAAAGCGCCGAAATGGACTCAAGCACCCAAAATCTTCCGAAGGGAATCAAGCATTCCGATCTGCGCGCTGCACTAATGCAAAAGAAGAAGGTGGGCCGCAACGACCCATGTCCATGTGGTAGCGGGAAGAAATATAAGAAGTGCTGCCTTAGCTGATCACCAGCCTGGCGTGCTCGCTTTGGCCCTCGGTGAAGCCCCAGGACTTCATCCATTCGTAAGTCCGGGTAAAGAGCGTCGGATCGTAATAATCGACGTGCTTGTAATGAACGAAGGCGCGCAAGAGCTCGCGTGGGGCAAGCGCGCCTTTGGTCGGGGCGCAGACATGGTGGGCGTAGCGGTAGAAGTCGGCGTTGATGCGGTCAACCGCGACGTTCTCGGCATCGTAATAAGCCTTGCGCTGCTCGGGGCCGAGGTCGGGCGCGATCACCTCGCCGCCGCGATAGAACTCGGCACAAATGATATGCGCGCCTTCCTTGAGGCCGAGGCTGATGAAGGGCTCCATCACCACGACGGCGCGATGCTCGCGGTCGCGTAACGCCTCCCACCGCTTCCAGGGCAAGCCGCCCGCCGCGATCTTGACGTGCGCGCGCCCGACCGCGCCTTCGAGCATCTGGAGGGCGGTGAAGTGCGAGCCGGTGAACTCTTGGACGAGCACGGGAACATCGGCCAGGTCCCGCGGCGTCTGCAATGCGTCGTCGAAAGTGATGATCGCCTGCGCCGCGACCGAGGCGCGCAGGGCGGCGATGCTGCCGCCGCGCGTGCCGCGCTCGAGCCGGTCGATGCTCGCCCATTCGCAGACATTGTAGCCGTCGGCCGAGCCGCTCTCGAAGGCCTGCTCTTTCATCCTCGCGAGCACCGAGCCGGTCGCCTTGTCCGTGTCGCGGTCGGCCCAGCTCCCGGTCAGGCGAACGTCGAGCCCGGCCTTCTCGAACAGCCGCTCCTCGATCCCGACCATGACGGGCAAGTCGAAAACCGGGTTGTTGGGCGCGATCCGGATCGCGGGACGCTCGTCTGTCATCGCATCATCTCCTTGACATCGCGGACGAAAAGCCGCATCGGCTTGATCGCGGTGCGGTCCTACCCACATCTTACTCCTTCCCCACCGGCGGATGCCAATATGCAGGAAGGCAAAGCCACCATCTGGCACGGTACCACCATCCTCGCCGTGCGCAAGGATGGCCACGTCACCATTGCCGGCGACGGCCAGGTTTCGATGGGCAATACCGTCGTCAAATCCAATGCCAAGAAGCTGCGCCGGCTCGGCAACGGTTCGGTGATCGCGGGCTTTGCCGGCGCCACCGCGGACGCGCTCGCCTTGTTCGAGCGGCTCGAAGGCAAGCTCGAGCAATATCCGGGACAACTCTCGCGCGCCTGCGTCGAGCTGACCAAGGAGTGGCGCACCGATCGCTATTTGCGCCGGTTAGAGGCGATGATGGCGGTAGCCGACAAATCGGTTTCGCTGATCCTTTCGGGCACCGGCGACGTGCTCGAGCCCGAGGACGGGCTCATCGGCATCGGCTCGGGCGGCGTTTACGCGCTGGCGGCGGCGCGGGCCCTAATGGACCAGTCCGGGCTCGACGCCACGGCGGTCGCGAAAAGGGCCATGGCGATCGCCGCCTCGATCTGCGTTTTCACCAACGACAAGGTCACCTACGAAACCCTATGAGCGCATCCTTCAGCCCGCGCGAGATCGTCTCCGAGCTCGACCGCCACATCGTCGGCCAAAACGACGCCAAGCGCGCGGTCGCGATCGCGCTCCGCAATCGCTGGCGGCGCCAGCAGCTTGCGCCCGAGCTACGCGAGGAAGTGTTGCCGAAGAACATCCTGATGATCGGCCCGACCGGCATTGGCAAGACCGAGATCGCACGAAGGCTCGCGCGCTTGGCGCAAGCACCCTTCATCAAGGTCGAGGCGACGAAATTCACCGAGGTCGGCTATGTCGGCCGCGACGTCGAGCAGATCGTGCGCGACCTGATGGAAGTGGCGCTTGCGATGACGCGCGAGCGGCTGCGCAAGGAGGTGTCGTCGAAGGCCGAGCTCAACGCCGAGGAGCGCGTACTCGACGCGCTGGTCGGTCCCGGCGCCGGACCCGATACCCGCGCCAAGTTCCGCCGCATGCTGAGGAACAGCGAGCTCGACGACCGCGAGATCGAGATTCAGGTCCCGGATTCGGGCACCACCGGCATGCCGACCATCGAGGTGCCGGGGATGCCCGGCGCGCAAATGGGGATGGTCAATCTCGGCGACATCTTCGGCAAGGCCTTCGGCAACCGCACCAAGTCGCGCAAGATGCCCGTAGCCGACAGCTACAAGGTGCTGATGGCCGAGGAAAGCGACAAGCTCTTGGATCAGGAGCGGGTGGTGAAGGAGGCGATCTTCGCCGCCGAGCAGAACGGCATCGTCTTCATCGACGAGATCGACAAGATCTGCCGCCGCAGCGAGGTTCGCCTTGGCGCCGATGTCAGCCGCGAGGGCGTGCAGCGCGATCTGTTGCCGCTGATCGAGGGCACGACGGTCGCGACCAAGCATGGCGCGGTCAAGACCGATCACATCCTGTTCATCGCGTCGGGCGCGTTCCATCTCGCCAAGCCCTCGGATTTGTTGCCGGAGCTGCAAGGGCGCCTGCCGATTCGGGTCGAATTGAAGCCGCTGACGCGCGAGGATTTGCGCCGCATCCTGACCGAGCCGGAGGCGAGCCTGATCGTCCAGTACAAGGCGCTGATGGCGACCGAGGGCGTCACCCTCGACTTCGCCGAGGATGCGATCGACGAGCTTGCGGCGCTCGCCGAGGAAATCAACGGCACGGTCGAGAATATCGGCGCGCGCCGGCTTCACACCGTGCTCGAGCGGCTGTTGGAGGAGGTAAGTTTCTCCGCCTCCGATCAGCCGCCCGACACGGTGGTCAAGATCGACCGCGATTACGTGCGCACGCGCGTCGGCGCGCTCGCGAAGAACGCGGACCTCTCGAAGTTCATCCTCTAGGGGACGGCCGAAGCCGCCCGGCGCGGATCAGTCGGCAGGCGCCAGATTGGCCGCGGCCGCCTTGCCGCGATCCATCGCAACCTCGTATTTTATTTTCTGGCCCTCGGCCAGACTGCCCATTCCGGCGCGCTCCACCGCCGAGATATGGACGAACACGTCCTTGCCGCCGTCGTCAGGTTGGATAAAGCCGTAGCCCTTCTGGGCGTTGAACCACTTTACGGTGCCGATAGCCAAGAGAAGTCTCCAATCACAGTTTCGATGTGAGCGAGCCCAGATCGGATCCGCCCATCGGGACTACGGTCCTTCTTTCGCCGGATCAACGCAACATGTTTTTATCGGCGGCTCAGGGGCGCCATTTGACGACGCGGCGCGCCAGGCCCGAGGACGGGGCGGAAGCAAGGTGCCGGGCGCGGAAATGGCCGACGAAATGCGCATAGCGGCGGGTCAATTCGGCGCGCTCGGCCGCGTTCATGGCCTCGACCGGGCGTTGCGACAGGTCGCTCTGTTCCAGTTCTCCGGTCTCGCCGGCGTCTTCGGTTGCCAAGGGTGATCTCGCAGCTATTGGACCCGGTGGAAGCGTCGCGCAACATGGTTAAGGTCGGGTTAAGCCCGTGCCGGTCTTGCCAAGCCAGCCGCCACGGTCCTAGCCTCGCGGCTGCCGAGCCGCCAACCCAGCTGGGAGAATGGCCAATGGACATGACCACCGCCGAGCGCCCCGCCACGGCGCGCACCCCGCCGCTCAACCGGACCAAGCTGTTCTCGCACGGCACGCTCGAGTGCCGGAGCTTTGCGGCTTCGCGCCCGTTTTACGAGGAATTCCTCGGGCTCGACTGCGTGCGCCACGCCAAGAAGGCGATGATGCTGCGGAAAGGCGGCTATTGGGGCCTCGTCTGCCTCGAGAAGGGCGAGCGGGTGCGGCCCGTCGGCGTGGGCAATCATTGGGGCCTCGACCTCGCCACCCGCGAAGAGGTCGATCGGGCGCGCGAGCTGGCGCTCGAGCACAAGGCGAAATACGGCATCCAGAAAGTGATGCGGATCACCGAGATGCACGGCACCTATGCCTTTTATTTTCAGGATCGCGACGGCAATTGGTGGGAATTCCAATACGTCGGCGAGGGCCAGGAGCGCGGCGAGGGACGTTACGACAAGCATTTCGCGCGCGGCGACGTGGCGTGAGGCGAGTGCCGCTCAAAGGCTAATTTGCGACGCCCCGCGCGCGCCGCGACCGCCGCAGCGGCGAGGCCGGCACCGATTTGAGGATTTCGAGCAGGCGCTCGGTGCGCTCGGCCGGCAGGTTGCGGATGCGCTCGGCCAGGAGATTCGCCAGCTCGGTCGCGGCGGGCGACAATCCGGCGGTGTCGACCGTGACGCGCGGATGCGACAGCCGCGCGAGCCGCATCAGCTCGTCGGCCTCGTCCCAAATAATGTTGAGCTGCGCGCAGATCGCCACCACCATCGCATGGGTTGGCCGGCCGCGCCGGCCGTGCTCCAGCGCCGAAAGATACGCGCCCGAAACGCCCAGGGCCTCGGCCATGTCCTTGAGCGCGATGCCGCGCTCGCCGCGCAATTGCCGCAAGCGCACGCCGAACGGTGTCATCGCCGCCGCCGCAATAGCACGTAGAGCGCGCCGGCGCCGCCATCCCGAGGCTGAGCCGGCACGAAGTCCAACACCAGCCCGCGGTTCGGGCCCTCGCCGAGCCAGCGCGGCACCGCCGCGCGCAACACGCCGATTTTGCCGCCGCTGCCCTTGCCGGTGACGATGAGAAGGCATCGCCGGCCGGCCGCGGCGGCGCCGGCGATGAAACGCTCGAGTGCGCCGTGAGCCTCGGCTTCGGTCATGCCATGGAGATCGAGCCGGGCTTCGATCTCCATCCGGCCGCGCTTCAATCGTTGCGCGCTGCGGCGATCGATGCCGGTGCCAGGCGCGTGATGCGGCAGCGCCACATGCCGCGCAGCCGCGCGCCGCGTCGCCGCCGGCATCGGCTCGGGAGCCGGATCGCGCCGCGCAACTCGGCGCAAAGGCTTCACGTCGCGCATCGCGTCGCGCCACAGCGAAATTTCCTCGTCTTTAGTCCTCTGCATCGGCGATCAACACGATATGGAGCCGGCGCGGCCCATGCGCGCCAAGGACGAGGCGTTGCTCGATGTCGCCGGTGCGCGACGGCCCGGTGATGAAGTTGACGGTGCGCGGCATGGCGCCGGCGGCGCGCAGCCGGTCCCAACCATCCTCATAACAAGCCACCACCTGATGCTTGCGCAACACGACAATATGCGTGTCGGGCAAGAAGTTGTTGCGCGTCGGGCTGTCGGGACCGGAGACCAGCATCAGCGTTCCGGTTTCGGCGATGGCGGCAAAGCACGCGGTCACGCCCACCGCGTCGCCGTCCTCGGCGCGGCCCCTGCGGATGGCGAGCAGCGGCCGCGCCTCCCAGCGAATGTCGGCGAGCTGCTTGTCCGTCGTCACGACGAGCCGCGACGGCAGGTTCTGGCGCGACAAATAATCGGCGATGGCTTCCGGAACCGCGGCCGTGCCAGCGACCTCGGCGACGGTAGCATCGACCTCGCGGGCCTCTGCGATGAAGAGCTTGACTTGGCCGGCGCGATCGAGCGCGGCGGCGCGCGCGGGCACCAGGTTGCGGCGATGCGCGGCGAGGCGCGCCTCGACCTCTTTTGCCGCGTCCGCCGTGAGCCGCCCGCGGCCCAGGCCGGCGCGGATCCCGCTCAGAATCTGGTCGCGCGCGCCGCTCATGGTTGGGCCGGGCGTCGCGCTTTTTGCCGCTCCGCCCACAGCGCCATGAAGCTCTTGCCCTCGGGCGCCGGCAGGTCGCGCCGGTCCGTCCAGCCGGCGGCCAGCGGCAGCGAGCGGAAGCGCCCGTGCGCGCGGCCGAGCGCGCCGAGCAAGCGGCTCGCCGCGCCGCTCGCCCAATGATAGAGAACCGGGCGCGTGGCCATCATGGCCCAGAGACGCAAGCCCCAGCGCTGCGCCTTGGGACCGAGATGCTGGCTGAACTCGCGCTCGCGCCAGCTTCGCATCATCTTGGGCAGCGGAATCCGCATCGGACAGACTTCTTCGCAGCGTCCGCACAGGGTCGAGGCATTCGGCAAATGACCCGCGCCCGCGACGCCGATCAGCGCCGGGGTCAGCACCGCGCCCATCGGCCCGGAATAGACCCAGCCATAAGCATGGCCGCCGATCGCGCCATAGACCGGGCAGTGGTTGAGGCAGGCGGCGCAGCGGATGCAGCGCAGCATGTCCTGGAACTCGCCGCCGAAAAGTGCGCTGCGTCCATTGTCGATCAGCACGACGTGATAGGCGCCCGGGCCGTCCGTGTCGCTGTCGCGGCGCGGTCCGGTCGAGACGGTCGTGTAAGTAGAGAATTCTTGACCTGTGGCGGAACGCGCCAACAGCCGCAGAAGAGTCGTTGCGTCCTCGAGAGTCGGCACGATCTTCTCGATGCTCGCCAGCACGATATGGGCCTTGGGCAGAGTTTGCGTGAGGTCGCCATTGCCCTCGTTCGTGACGATGATGCTCGAGCCGGTTTCGGCGACGAGAAAATTCGCCCCGGTGATCCCGACATCGGCGGCGAGAAATTTCTCGCGCAGGACGCCGCGCGCTTCGTCGCACAGCACCCGCGGCTCCTCGAGGGGGCGGTCGGGCGGCAGATGAGTGTGGGCGGCACGGAAGCTTTCGGCGACCTGCTCGCGCACCAGATGGACCGCGGGGGCGATGATATGGCTCGGCGCCTCGTGCCGGATCTGGACGATGTATTCGCCGAGATCGGTTTCGATGGGCGTGATGCCGTTGGCTTCGAGGAAGTCGTTGAGCGCGATCTCCTCGCCGACCATCGACTTGCCCTTGGTCACGGTCTTGGCGGCGGCGGTGCGGCAGATGCCGAGCACGGTCTCGCGCGCCTCCTCGGCGGTGCGGCACCAGTGGACCACGCCGCCTTGCGCGATCGCGTTCTTTTCGAAAATTTCGAGATAGCAATCGAGATGCGCCAGGACGTCATTCTTGATGGCGATGCCGTCATCGCGCAGCGCGTCGAATTCGGGCAAGCGCGCGATCGCCACCGCGCGCTTCTCGGGAAAGCCGGTGCGCATCATCGCCATGGCGCGCTGCAGGCTGGCGTCGCCGAGCGCCCGATGCGCGTTGGCGATGAAGTTTTGGCTGGTCGGCTGCATCAGATTTTCGCGCGGGGACAGGCGATCGGCGGCACCGCATCGGTCATGCCAGCCAGCACCTCGGCGACATGGCGCACGCGCACCGGTTTGCCAAGGCGCGACAGCTTGCCCGCCATATTCAAGAGGCATCCCATATCGCCGCACAACAAGGTGTCGGCGCCGGTCGCGGCGATATCCGCGATCTTGTCGGCGACCATCTTGTCGGAGATCTCGGGATATTTGACGCAGAAGGTGCCGCCGAACCCGCAGCACGTCTCGGGCGTCGCCATCTCCTTGAGCTCGAGGCCCGCGACGGTGGCGAGGAGACGGCGCGGCTGCGCCTTGACGCCCAACTCGCGCAGGCCGGAGCAGGCATCGTGGTAGGTCGCGAGCCCTCGATAGGAGGCGGCAACGTCTGAAATCTTCATCACATCCGCGAGAAAGGACACCAGCTCGAAGGTGCGCGCGGCCAAATCCGCGACTTTTTCCGTCATCGCCGGCTCCTCGGCGAAGAGCAGGGGATAATGCGTCTTGACCATGCCGCCGCAGGAGCCCGAGGGCGAGACGACGTAGTCGAAGCCGGAAAACGCCGCGATTACCTGACGCGCGATCGCCTTGGCGTCGCCGCGATCGCCCGAGTTATAGGCGGGCTGCCCGCAGCACGTCTGAAGCGCCGGCACCTCGACAACGCAGCCAGCATCCTCGAGCAGCTTTATCGCGGCGAAGCCGACCGTCGGGCGGAAGAGATCGACGAGGCAGGTAACGAAAAGACCGACGCGAACCGGCTGAGTCATCGCTTAAAGCATGGCCAAGCGCCGGGGCGAAAGCAACCGGCAAGAGCACCATCGGGAATCTAGAGCGGCGTCGGCCCTGCGATCACGGCGGCGGCGCATACCCGGGCGGCGGCGGCGGCGCATATCCCGGTGGCGGCGGCGGCGGCGCATATCCTGGCGGCGGCGACGGCGCATATCCTGGCGGCGGCGGCGGTGGCGGTGCGTAACCGGCCGGCTGGCCGGAATAGCCCGGCACCTGATTGCCATGGGCATACATGCATTGCGCGTAAGCGTTGTCGTACTGCTGCTGGATGCTGAGCTGCCCGTACTGCGAATTGCCCGCGCCCGCCGCGGTGCCGACGATGGCGCCCGTTGCCGCGCCGACGCCGGCGCCGCGACCGCCGCCGACAGCGGCGCCAAGCCCGGCTCCGAGTACGGTACCGAGAACCGCTCCGCCGACCGCCTGGTTGTTCACTTGCTGGGCCTGCCCGGCGGTTTGCTGATCGGCGAACTGCTTGCAGACCGCCGCATCCTGCTGGAATACGTCAAACGGCTTGCCCGGCCCCGGCATCACCTGCACCATCGGCCCCATCGGCTGCGTCGCGCAACCGCCGAGGAGGACGACCGCCGAGAGGCCAATCATCGCGATTCTGTGCCGTTTCATCGATCCAGCCCTTTCAACTCTTTCTTGTGGAAGCTACCCGCCGCCAATCCGGTATCGCGCTTCACTAGGGGATTGCAGCTTCCGGGAAGAAGGCCGCGCCAAGTGGTTGTACTAAAGCCGGCCGCTTCATACCACCAACGAGTTTCGTCGTCTTGCGATGCCCGATGTCAGGCCCTGCTCCGCCGTCTAGGAATGTGGCGGCGGCGGCGTAGGCTGGGCCGGAACTTGACGCCAGCCGGCGGCGCAAGTCGCGACATAGGGATAATAGCCTTTCGGATTGTCGCAATAATACCAGCTCTGCGGTTGCTGGTTAACATAAGCCGGCTGCGGCGGCGCGACCATGACGGGCGGCTGGGCATAGGCCGCCGGCGGCGGCGCGTAAACGAGCGGCGGCGGCGCGTAATACCACGGAGCCGGTCCGACCACGAGCGGAAGCCCGAAGCCGAAGCCGACCACGACGCGGGCGGAAGCCGGCGCCGCCAAGGCAAAGCCGCCGATCACCGCGACGGCGGCCGATGCAACCGCAATCCGTCGCGAATCCCCCTCAAATTTCATGGCGACACCTCCAAACCTCCGTGCCTGGTAGGGCCGAAGCCTCCCGGCATCATCATTCATTCTAAGGACTAACACGCGGTTTCATCCCTTTATATAAGATTGCCCCTCGCCCGGTCGATCTTTGAGCAGCCCTCACTTCGTCGCCAGCACCGCAGCGGCTTTGGGCCACAGCAGGTAATACCGGCCGCGCGCACGCTGCGTCCCGGCCCGCGCCTCGGCCTCGGGACCGAAGCCCCAAAACACATCGCCACGCACCGGACCGGCGATGGCACCACCCGTGTCCTGCGCGACCATCAAGCGCCGCAGCATTCCGCCCGAGTCGGCGGCGTCGAGATAGACCGGCGCGCCCAGCGGGACGAAGTCGCGATCGACCGCGAGGCTGCGGCCGGGCGTGAGCACCACGCCCTCGCTGCCGATCGGCCCATCGCCATGCATTTCCCGGAAGAACACGAAGGATGGGTTCTCGTCCATCAAAGCCGCGCCATCCTTCGGGTGCGCCGCGAGCCAGGCGTGGATCGAAGCCAGGGAAACCGCGTCGGGCGCCAGCGCGCCGCGCTCTATCAGAAGCTTCCCGATCGCGACGTAAGGTTGGCCATTCTGCCCGTCATAGCCGAGACGCACCATCGAGCCGTCTTGCAGCGAGACCCGCCCCGAGCCTTGGACTTGAAGGAAAAAAGCGGCGACCGGATCGTCGACCCACAGAATTGCCAGTTGCCGCGCGTCGACCGCCCCGCGCTCGATCTCGGCGCGGCTGGCATAGGGCACCAGCGTGCCGTCAACGACTCGTCCGGCGATGCGCTCGCCGCGCCACGCGGGGCGAAAGCGGCCGAGATCGACCATCACCAGATCGGGCGGCCGTTTCAGTATCGGCGTCGTGTAGGCGCCGCCCGGCCGCCGCGCGCCGTGCAGGAGCGGCTCGTAATAGCCGGTGAACAGGCCCTCGCTGGCGCCGTTATCGCCGGCGAGATAGGCGGTGAAGAAACGCTCGAAGAAGGCGCGCGCGGCGTGGTCATCGGCCGGGACCTGCGGGGCGGCGGCGCAGGCTGCGCGCCAATCGGCAGCGCTGGAATGAAGCGGCATGGCAGCGCTGACGGCGCCATCGCCGCGCTCCTGCAACTCGGCGCAAGATCTGACGAAAGCCGGCAGCGCCTCGGCGACCGCGTCCTCGCGCCAGCCAGGAAGATCGGCGAAGCTGGCGGGAGCGAGGGTGAGCCGTGGCGGTGGGGGCGCAACGGCGGCGCAGCCGGCGAGGAAAAACAGTCCGAGGATCGGGACGAGCCGCGTCAGGCGCGTCCTCGTCACGTCACGGGCTGTGAGTGGCGACGAGCGTCCAGTTGGGATCGCGCGCGTGCAATGGCCGGGCGAAGGTCCAGAAATCGGTCTTTTCGACCGCCTTGTCGGGATCGCCTTCGAGCACCTTGCCATCGGCCGCGCGGGTGACATTGATCTGATCCGAAACAATCTTCGCCGTCACCATGCCGACGTCGTGTTCGACCGTGGTGTCAACGATGGTCGCGGATTTGACCGCGAGCAGCGTCGTCTCCAGGGTCTCTTTCGCGCTCTGGCGGGCGCGCATCGCCTCGCTGAACGCGGCAAACACGTCCTTGCTCAAGAGCGGCGCGAGCGCGGCGGTGTCGTCGGCGGCGAAAGCGTGGACGATGAGCTCGAACGCGGCGCGCGCGCCTCTGAGAAAGGCCTCTTCGTCGAAACTCGGATCGGCGGATTGGATCGCAAGCGCCCCCGACATCGCCGCGCCGGGCGGCGCGATGAGGGGCTGCGCCCCGACCGGGACGCCCAGGGAAGGTTGACCGACCGCGGGCTGAGCCGGCAGTGGCTTCGCGGGCGAAAAGGGATCTGGGCGCCGGCGTTCATTACCGGTGCGGCGTCCGAGCACGCTGCGCAACCGCAGCAGGAGAAATCCCGCCACTGCCGCGAACAGCACGATATCGAAGAACTGGAAGCCGTTATCCATCGCTCAATCCTTGCTGGTATTTAGATAAGCGCTCCGCCGGCAAAGGGCAAGCAGGACGCAACCGGCGCGGGTTGTGCGCCGTGCCGATCCGTGCTAGCCAGCCTCGCGACCGATCCAGCGGAGGCACGGCATGGCCGAGACGAGCAATGGCGGGACGGCGGCGGTCGATGCGCGGCGCCAGGTAGCCATCAACGCGCAATATATCAAGGATCTGTCGTTCGAAAATCCGCATGCGCCGCAGAGCCTGCTCGCCCAGCAGGGCGCCCCGCCGGAAGTTCAGATCAACGTCAACGTCAAGGCGCAGGGCATCGCCCAGGATATCTATGAGGTCGTAATGACCTTGCGGGCGGATGCCAAAAAAGGCGCCGAAGCCTTGTTCGTGGTCGAACTGGTTTATGGCGCGGTGGTGACGCTCGCCAACACCCCGCCCGAGGATGTGGGGCCGGCGCTGATGGTCGAGACGCCGCGCCAGCTCTTTCCTTTCGTGCGCGCGCTGCTGGCGCAGGTGACGCGCGAAGGCGGCTTCGCGCCCCTCATGCTGAGCCCGATGGACTTCAACGAAATCTATCGCAGCCGCATGGCCCAGCCGCCAGGTCCGATCGCCGTCTAGCGCGCGGTCCATTCAAGTCGAATCGGACCGCTGCTCCAGATTATCGATTGGGTCGCATTTTCGACGGCGAACCGGTACCCACTTCGCCGGAAAATGCTCTAGCGCGGCAGAGCCTATGATTTCCAGAGCGGGTTCTTTAGCTTGGCCAGGAAGGCGTCATGCGCCGCGCTCTCCTGCGGCGCAGGCGCATGCGGCCGTGGCGCACGCCAAGCCCGCGGCGCGCCACCGCCTGGTTCCCGATTGCCGCGCGCAGCGGCGAGATCGAATCCCGGCTGCCTGCCGCCGATCAGCTCGAGATAGACGGAAGCCAAGAGCTCGCCATCGATCAGCGCGCCGTGCTTGTCGCGCCCGCTGAGGTCGATCGCGAAGCGCCGGCACAGCGCATCGAGGCTCGCGGGTTGGCCCGGGAAGCGCCGCCGCGCCAGCAGCAGCGTATCGGTCACCGGCACGGCGAGCGCCGGCAGCTCGATCCGCCGCAATTCGGCGTTGATGAAGCCGAGATCGAATTCCGCGTTATGGATGACGACCGGATCGCCGGCGACGAATTCGAGGAATTCGCGCGCCACGGCGGCGAACACCGGATATCCGCCGAGAAATTCGGCGCTGAGCCCGTGGATCGCCCGCGCGGCCTCGGGCATGTCGCGCTCGGGATTGACATAGCGGTGGAACGTCGCGCCGGTGGGAAGATGATTCGCGAGCTCGATCGCCGCGAGCTCGACGATGCGGTGACCGTCGCCCGGATCGAGGCCGGTGGTTTCGGTATCGATGACGACCTCGCGCATGACGCCTACTCTAGCGCGGCGCCGTTGCGTGCGCCAAGCCGGGCGAGCGCAGCGCGCAAGCGGCGCCAGGTGAAGGCTCGGCCCAGCCCGCTCGGCACGATAAAATCGGCGCGCTTGCGCTTGTCGCGATCGCTCATCTGGCGCGCTCGGATCGCGGCCAGCCGGGCCGGGTTCATGCCCGGACGCGCCAGCACGCGCGCGCGCTGCAGGAATTCGGGCGCGGTCATCACCACGGTCGCGTCGTAGCCGCGCTGGCGGGTGGATTCGAAGAGAAGCGGCACATCCATCACGACGAGACCGGCGCGGCGGTTTCGCACGCGGCGGAGAAACCGGGCCTCGTCCTCGCGGACCCGGGGATGGATGATCGCCTCTAAGCGCTTCAGCGCCGCCTCGTCGCCGAAGACACGTGCCGCCAAAGCCGCGCGGTCGATCGCGCCATCCTTCGCGACACCCGGAAAAGCCGCCGCGACTGCCGCGACCGCATCGCCGCCCCTGGCCATCATCCGATGCACCGCGAGGTCCGCGTCATAAACCGGCACGCCCATCCGCCGCAGCATCGCGGCGGCAGTACTCTTGCCCATGCCGACGCTGCCGGTAAGGCCGAGGACTTTCATGGCGCGGCGAGGGTCGCGAGCACGGCCTGGCGCAGACCGGGCGAAACCTCGGGTCTAACGCCGAACCACGCCTCGAAACCCGGCTGCGCCTGATGGAGCAGCATGCCCAGCCCGTCGACGCAAGCATTCCCGCGCGCGCGCGCCGCCGCCAGCAGCGGCGTCTCGAGCGGCGCATAGACGATGTCGTTAACCGCCGCCGCGCGCGGGAGGGCGTCGAGCGGCAGCTCGAGCGCCGGCTGGCCGGTCATGCCGAGGCTGGTCGCGTTCACCAGCAGCGCCGCGCCGGCCAAGGCCTGTGCGCGGCGCTCCCACGCGACGGCGCGAACCGGACCGCCGAGTTGCTTGGCGAGCTTGGCGGCGCGCTCGGGCGTGCGGTTCACGAGACGCACCTCTTGCGCGCCTTCGTCGATCAGGGCCGCGACGATCGCGCGCGCGGCCCCGCCTGCGCCCAGGACCACCGCCGGGCCCGCCGCGGCGTCGAATCCGGCGAGATCGGCGCGTAGCGCGGCGATGAAGCCGTAGCCGTCGGTGCTGCTGCCGTGGATCGAGCCATCGGGGCGCACCACGACGGTATTGACGCCGCCGGCGCGCTTGGCCGATGGGTCGTAATCGTCGACCGCGAGCAGCGCCTGCTCTTTGTGGGGAATGGTCAGGTTGCAACCGGCGAATCCGAGCGCCGGCAGCGCCGCCAACGCGCGGCGCAGATTCTCGGGTTTCACCGCCAGCGGAACGTAAGCGCCGTCGATCCCGTATTCCTCGATCCAATAGCCATGAAGCACGGGCGAACGCGAATGGGCGACCGGCCATCCCATCACCCCGGCGAGCTTGGCGGCGCCGGTGATGGTCATGTCTCGAGCGCGCCGGCGCCGCGCAGGAAATCGAGCAGCGGCAGCAACGGCAAACCGAGAATGGCGAAGTAATCGCCTTCGATCCGCGCCATCAACTGCGCGCCCAGGCCTTCAAGCTCGTAGCCGCCTACCGTGGCCAGTACGCGCCGGCCCATCGCCGCAAGATAGCGGTCGAGGAAGTCGTCGCTGAACCGCCGCATGGTCAGATGCGCTCGCTCGAGCGCGCGCCACAGCACGGCATCGTCGCGCACTATCGCCGCGGCGGTGACGAGCTCGTGTCGCGTGCCATTGAGCGCCTCGAGCTGCGCGCGCGCCTCTTCGAGATTCGCCGGCTTGTCGAACCAGGCGCCGCCGCATTCGAGCATCTGGTCGGCGCCCAGCACCAGTGCCCCCCGATGCCGCGCCGCGACCGCGCGCGCCTTCGCTTCCGCCAAGAGCCCGGCGCAATCGTCCACTCCGCGGCCCGCCGCGCGGCCTTCGGCCTTGAGCCGGGCCTCATCGATAGACGCCGGATCGGTTTCGATCGCGAGCCCGGCCGCCGACAGTAGCCGGGCGCGCGCCGCGCTGGACGAGGCGAGAACCAACGTCGCTCATTCTTCCCGGCCGCGATTTCGCGCGAGCAGCTTCAAGATCGCCGCCGCGGTCTCCTCGATCGAGCGGCGGCTGACATCGATGACCGGCCAGCTTTTCTCGGTAAAGAGCCGGCGCGCCTGGGTGACCTCGGCGCGCACCTTGACGAGATCGGTGTATTCGCTTCGCTCTTCATGGTGGAGCGAGGACAGTCTTTGGCTGCGGACCTGGATCAGCCGGTCGGGATCGTTGGTCAGGCCGACGATCAGCGGGCCGCTGAGTTGAAGCAGCTCGTCGGGCAAGGGCACGCCCGGCACGATCGGCACGTTGGCGGCCTTGATCCCGCGATTGGCGAGATAAATGCACGTCGGCGTCTTCGAGGTTCGTGACACCCCGACCAGAACCACATCGGCATCCGGCAAGCCCCAGAGCGACTGGCCGTCATCATGGGCGAGAGCAAAGCTCATCGCATCGATACGCCGAAAATATTCGTTGTCGAGCAGATGCTGCCGGCCGGGCAACCCCCGCGCCTGGCGGCCGAGATAGGAGGCGAGGGCGCCGATCACCGGATCGAGCACCGGAATGGCCGGCACTTGCAAGCGCCTGCAGCCCTCGATCAAGGGCTGGCGAAGAGTCTCGTTGACCAAGGTGTAGAGAACCACGCCCGGATTGGCGCCAACGCCGGCGATGATGCGCTCAACCTGGGATTTGGTGCGGATCATCGACCAGATATGCTCGACCGCGTCGGAATCCTCGAACTGCGCGAGACAAGCCCGGGCGACCGAATAAACCGTGTCGCCGGTCGAATCGGAAACCAAATGGACGTGAACGCGCGTCACGCGATACCCCGGTATTCACGGTGCATGAATTGGGGAGAAGCCTTCCCGGCCGGCTCAATTCCTGGAACGACACTGTCTGTCATCGATGCGTCCGTTGCTTCGAAACCGATGGATAACATTCTCAACCGGTCCGCCGATCGGGGACAAGTCATGCTCGCCCATCATCCATCCCCGGCTTTCCCGATCGTCCGCGACTCGAATAATGGTTTTGTTTCCGCGGCCATGTCAAAATCGCCGTGACCTTATACACGAAATCGGCAGCCCTCGCTGAAGCGAGATGCCCGGTTGCGGATAGAGTAGAGCCGTTTTCTAATCCCCGATTCCCACCGTGCTACTACCACCTCTATCTTTAGATTCTAAAGAAGACAGAGTAAGAGCAGGGGATGGACAGTGCGGGCAAGCCGATCCTGAAGGCGCTCCACGGCGAGAGCTCTCGCCGGGTACCGTTCTGGCTGATGCGACAGGCCGGACGCTACCTGCCCGAGTACCGCGCGTTGCGTGAAAGAGCCGGAGGTTTTCTCGATCTGTGTTACACGCCCGAGCTTGCCGCCGAGGCGACCTTGCAGCCGATTCGCCGTTTCGGCATGGACGCGGCGATCCTGTTCTCCGACATTCTGCTGGTGCCGCAAGCCATGGGCCAGAAACTCTGGTTCACTTCTGGCGAAGGTCCGGCGCTCGAGCCGATCCGCTCGTTGGAGCAAGCGACGGCGCTGCAAGCGGATAACGTTGTCGACCGGCTGGAACCGGTTTACCGCGCGGCTGCGTTGGTCGCCGGCAGATTGCCGCCGCAAGTGGCATTGATCGGCTTTGCCGGTGCGCCCTGGACGGTCGCCACTTATATGGTCGAGGGCGGATCGAGCCGCGATTTTTCCCGCATCAAGGAATGGATTGGCGAGGACCCGGCGGGGTTTTCCGTGCTGATCGATCGCCTGGTAGCGGCGACATCGGCGCATCTCATCGCGCAGATCGCGGCCGGCGTCGAGGTAGTGCAGCTCTTCGATACCTGGGCCGGAATCGTCCCGGATGCGGATTTCGGTCGGCTGGTGATCGAGCCGACGCGGCGGATCGTCGAAGCCGTGCGGCAGCGGTACCCCGATGTGCCGGTGATCGGCTTTCCGCGCGGCATCGGCGCGCGCTATTCGGCATATTTCAAGGAAACCGGCGTGACCGCGCTTAGCATCGACGCCAGCGTGCCGCCCGAGCGCGCGGCCATGACGCTACAGCCCTTGGGCGCGGTGCAGGGCAATCTCGATCCGCGAATCCTGGTCAAGGGCGGCGAGGCGCTGCGATCGGCGACAGAGACGATTCTCGCGGCGCTTGGCCATGGACCGTTCGTGTTCAATCTCGGCCATGGCGTCACCCCGGAGACGCCGCTCGATCATGTTGCCGATCTCGCCGCGTTGATTCGGGGCGCATGAGCAAGATCGCGGTGGTGCTGATGAATTTGGGGGGCCCCGATTCCGCCGCGGCGGTCGAGCCGTTTCTGTTCAATTTGTTTTACGACCGGGCGATCATCGCCTTGCCCAATCCGTTGCGCTGGCTCGTGGCCAAGCTGATCGCGCATCGGCGCGGGCCGGTGGCCCGGGAAATCTATGCGAAGATCGGCAATGCCTCGCCGCTTCTGCCCAATACCGAGGCGCAAGCTTCGGCGCTGCAGCAATCGCTTGGGCCGGACCGGCGGGTTTTCATAGCCATGCGCTATTGGCAACCGCGCGCCCCCGAGGCCGTAGCCGCGGTCAAGGAATGGGGCCCGGATGAGGTGGTTCTGCTGCCGCTCTATCCGCAATTCTCGAGCACGACGACGGCGTCGTCCTTCGCGGATTGGCATGACGCGGCGGCGGCGGCGGGACTTGTCCGACCGACCCATTCGGTATGTTGCTATCCGTCCGAGAGCGGGCTGATTGCCGCGCTCGCCAATTTGACGCGGCGGGCGCTGGCGGAATGGCCGGAAAACCGGGCGCCGCCGCGAATCCTGCTGTCGGCTCACGGGCTGCCCAAACGCATTGTCGCGCGCGGCGATCCTTATCAGGCGCAGATCGAGGAAACGGCGGCGGCTCTGCGGCAAGCCATCGGCCGCCCTGATCTTGAAAGCGTTGTCTGTTATCAAAGCCGGGTCGGACCGCTCGAATGGCTGGGACCGGCGACCGATGCCGAGATCCGCCGCGCCGGGCGGGACGGGGTCGGGCTGGTGGTGGTGCCGATCGCCTTCGTATCCGAGCATTCCGAGACGCTGGTGGAGCTCGGCATGGATTACCGCCATCTCGCGCAGAAGAGCGGCGTGCCGCTGTACCGGCTCGTGGCGACGGTCGGCACCGCGCCGCGGTTTATCGCCGGCCTCGCCGATCTGGTCGATGCCGCAAGCAAGGCGGGCACGCGAGTGCCCTGGCCGCAAGGCGGAGCGCGGCGCTGTGGCGAAGCCCTGGCGCTCTGCCCATGCCGCGAGCAGCCATGACCGCGCTGGTGCCGTTTTTTCCCTGGATCAAGGCGCTGCATATCATCGCCGTGGTCGCGTGGATGGCGGGGCTGCTCTATCTGCCGCGGCTCTACGTCTATCATGTCGCCGCGGCGCCCGGCTCGGAAATGTCCGGAGACCTTCAAGGTGATGGAGCGGCGCCTGTTGCGCGCGATCATGCACCCGGCGCTGATCGCGACCTATCTCTTCGGCGCGTTGCTGGCGGCGACGCCCGGCGCGGTGGATTGGAGCGAAGGTTGGATTTATGCCAAGTTGGCGCTGGTCGCGGCGCTGACCGTCGTTCCATTATGAAATGTCGGTCTGGCGCAAGGACTTCGCCGCCGACCGCAATCGCCGCTCGGCGCGGTTCTATCGCTTGGTGAACGAGGTCCCGACGCTGCTGCTGATCGGGATCGTTGTCCTGGTCGTGGTGAAACCGTTCTGAGCGGGGCAGGTTTTTGGCATTTGACTTCCTCCAGGCTTTTCGGCTAAGGGTGAGCTTGCCCGATCGGGCGTTCCCAGTCTCCTCGACGACCATCTCGTAAGCTATCTGCGGTCATCGGACTGGAGCCATTGCCCCATCCGGCACCGACGTGCCATCGCGGCCGCGAACCGGCCCGCATCCAGCCACTTAATGCTCGGCGTAGCGCCGGGCCGCCCCCACCCCCACCCAAATCGCCCTCAGAGCTTAGGCCCATGAACCTCCAGGAACTGAAACAGAAGACCCCTCCCGCGCTGCTCGCTTTCGCGGAGGAGCTTCAGATCGAGAATGCGTCCTCGCTGCGGCGCCAGGACATGATGTTCGCGATTCTGAAGACGCTGGCCGACAACGACCAGCCGATCCACGGCGACGGCGTGCTCGAAGTGCTGGTCAGACGGGTTCGGCTTCTTGCGCAGCCCGGAATCGAACTACCTGCCTGGGCCGGACGACATCTATGTCAGCCCGAACCAGGTGCGGCGCTTCGGCCTGCGTACCGGCGACACGGTCGAGGGCGAGATCCGCTCGCCCAAGGAGGGCGAGCGCTATTTCGCGCTGCTCAAGGTTAACAAAATCAATTTCGACGATCCCGACAAGCTCCGGCACCGCATCAATTTCGACAATCTCACCCCGCTCTACCCGGACGAGAAATTGAAGCTCGAGATCGAGGACCCGACCAAGAAGGACCTCACCACGCGGGTAATCGATCTGATCACGCCCTTAGGCAAGGGCCAGCGCGGGCTCATCGTCTCGCCGCCGCGCACCGGCAAGACCGTGATGATGCAAAACATCGCGCACGCGATCGCGGCGAACCACCCGGAAGTCTACCTCATCGTTCTCCTTATCGACGAGCGCCCCGAGGAAGTCACCGACATGGCGCGCTCGGTCAAGGGCGAGGTCGTCAGCTCGACCTTCGACGAGCCGGCGGTGCGCCACGTCCAGGTCGCCGAAATGGTGATCGAGAAGGCCAAGCGCCTCGTCGAGAACAAGCGCGACGTGGTGATCCTGCTCGATTCGATCACGCGGCTCGCGCGCGCCTACAACACCGTGGTGCCGTCATCCGGCAAGGTGCTGACGGGCGGCGTCGATGCCAACGCGCTGCAACGCCCGAAGCGCTTCTTCGGCGCCGCGCGCAACATCGAGGAAGGCGGCTCGCTGACCATCATCGCGACCGCGCTCATCGACACGGGCTCGCGCATGGACGAGGTGATCTTCGAGGAGTTCAAGGGCACCGGCAACTCGGAAATCGTCCTCGACCGCAAGATGGCCGACAAGCGCACCTTCCCGGCGCTCGACATCACCAAATCGGGCACACGCAAGGAAGAGTTGCTGGTCGGCAAGGCCGAGCTTTCCAAGATGTGGGTGCTCCGGCGCGTGCTGATGCCGATGGGGCCGATGGACGGGCTCGAATTCCTGATCGACAAGCTCCGCCAGTCCAAGACCAATCACGATTTCTTCGACGCGATGAACACGTGATTTGATCGCGATCGGGCGATAACCGACGGTTAGACCCGACGCACCTGCGCGGGAACACCGAGCGAGCATTCCAGCGCCGCACGGTCCCAATGTCCCGCTTCGGCTGCTGCGGCATAGGTCGCAGACAGGAAGTCGAGCAGCAATGCGTCGGGGTCGGCGGCAGCGCGGACCGCGTCGTAAGGCAGGATGAATTCCCCGAGCGCCCGATCGAAATGGGCGCCGAGCGGCATGAGTCGGTCTCGGAAGCCCGCCGGTTCGGGATAGGCATAGGCGTAGAACGCAGCGCGTGGGAAAGCTTCGTTGCCCGGCCAAAACCCGGCGCTGCTCACCTCATGCGAATAGGCCTCGCGCGTGACCGCGTCGGGCAGTCCGGGCACGCCGCCGGGATGGAGCGGCGCCGCCCGTCCAGAAAAGCGGCTGATCGCGAGGTCGAAGCTGCCCCAGAAGAAATGGACCGGGCTCGCCTTGCCGAGGAAGCCGCTGCGGAAGAGCTTGAAGACGCGATCGGCCTGCAGGAGCACGCGCCAGAAACGATGGGCCGCGGCGCCGTCGTAGGCAGCGTGAGTTCGGTCGAGTGAAAAGCGGATCGGGTTGGGAACCTCGTTCGGTGTTTCGTTGATCGTTACCGCAATGCCGAGCCCGTGCAAGAGCTCGATGACCCGATGATGGAAGGCGGCAACAGTTTGCGGCGCGAGAGGAAACGTCCGTTCCTCGCCACGGCTGGTGCGAGCGAGGAGGCGGTGGCCGATGAAGTCGAACTCGATCTCGAGGATTTCGTTCCCTGCGGGAATCGGCGACGTACCAAGCCCGCGAGCCGTGACGTAAAATGGTACTTGCCAGCCGTGGTTGACCCAGGGCGTAAGCCGGAGGCGGACCTTGCCTACGATCTGCGTCCAGAGGTGCAAGGTCGCGGCCGTGTCGCGCCAGAGCGGATAGGGCAGATCAGGCCAAGGAGTGGCGTCGTCGTCCATGGAACGCCTCCTTTCGAGGGCCGGCTATCGAGCGGCCCTCGGCTTGCTTTCGCTTAAGTTGAGACCACTCTAAACCGTCAGCACCGTCGAGCCGGTGGTCTTGCGCGCCTCCAAGTCGCGGTGCGCAAGCGCCACGTCCTTCAAGGGATAGGTCTGGCCGATCTCGATCTTGACCGCGCCGCTGGCGACGACCTCGAATAATTCCTTCGCCATCGCGCGCAGCCGGTCGGCCGTGGCGGCGTAGTGAACGAGCGTCGGCCGGGTGAGATAGAGCGAGCCCTTGGCCGAGAGAATGTTGACGCTGAACGGCTCGACGAGGCCCGAGCTCTGCCCGAAGGCGACCATCATTCCCATGGGCCGGAGGCAGTCGAGCGATTTGAGGAACGTGTCCTTGCCGACCGAGTCATAGACCACCGGCACCTTTTTGCCGCCGGTGATCTCGATGACGCGCTTGACGAAATCCTCGGTGCGGTAATCGATCACATGGTCGCAGCCATGCGCCTGGGCGAGCCTGGCCTTGGCCGCGCCGCCGGCGGTGCCGATGACGGTCGCGCCGAGATGCTTGCCCCATTGGCAGGCGATCAGCCCGACCCCGCCCGCCGCGGCATGGAACAGGATGGTGTCGCCCGGCTTCACCCGATAGGTCTGGCGCAGCAGATATTGCGCGGTGAGGCCTTTCAGCATCATCGCCGCCGCCGTTATGTCGCTGACAGCATCGGGCAGCTTGACCAGCCGATCCGCCGGGATGAGCCGCGCCTCGGCATAGGAGCCGATGGGCGCGTTGCCATAGGCGACGCGGTCGCCGGGTTTGAGATCGGTCACGCCGGGGCCGATTTCCTCGACCACCCCCGCGCCCTCGCCGCCCAGTCCCGAGGGCAGCGGCAGCGGATAGACGCCGCTGCGGCTATAGACATCGACGAAGTTGAGCCCGACCGCGGTCTGGCTGATCCGCGCCTCGCCGCGTCCGGGCGGGCCCAGCTGGATTTCCTCCCACGCCATGACTTCGGGGCCGCCTTGCTTGTGAATGCGGATGGCATGGGTCATCGGTTTTCTCCTGTTCGTATCAAAATCTAGACTTGGAGCGAAGGCTTGTCACGCCGCGCGATCGGCGTAGAGTGCTGCGGAGGCCGCCCGAAGCGCGGCGCAGGGGAAGGGGACGATCATGGCGGCGGATAGGATTCTCAATTCGTCACGGCGGCATTTCATCGGCGGGCTGGCGGCGGCGGGCGCCGCGACGATGATCCCAACGGGCGCGCCATTCGCGCAGACCGCCAAGCCCAAGCATCATGGCGTCATCGACACGCACCACCATTTCTGGGCGCCGGAATATTTGCAGGCCCAGAACGACTGGGAAGACCAACACCACGTTCCGCATTATCCGGCTCATGCCAAGATGAGTCCTGAGATGTCGCTGGCCGAGATGGATCGCGCCGGCGTCCATACGGCGGTTGTGTCGCTGGCTTCGATCAGCGCGGGGTTCTGGGGGCTCGATGCGCCGGCGGCATCCGCCGTCATTCACAAGGCCGACGATTTCGCCGCCAAGATGATGAGCGACCATCCCGGGCGCTTCGGCTTGCTCGCGCCGCTCAACATGCTCGATGTCGATCTGTCGCTGAAGGAAATCGAGTATGGCCTCGACCAGATTCATGCGGACGGCATTGGCTTGCAGAGCAGCTACAACGGCAGATATCCTGGCGATCCGTTCTACGATCCGATCTGGCAAGAGCTTAACCGCCGCAAGGCGGTCGTGTTTCTCCACGGTCCTAACAATGCGTGCTGCAGCGCGATCAATGACGGGCCCGGCATGTACGGATCGGTCGTCGAGGTGACCTTCGACGTGACGCGGGCGGCGGCAAGCCTTCTCACCAGCGGCGCGCTGGTGCGTTACCGCGACATAAAATGGATCCTGCCCTATGGCGGCGGCACCCTGCCATACGTGGCCGGAAGAATCGAAGCGTTCGTCAAGCAAATGAAGACCTATAACGACTTCGCTCCCAACGGCGCGACCGCCGAGTTTCAGCGGCTCTATTACGACACCGTCAACGTGACCAATGCGGCGTCGATGGCCGCGCTGTTGAAGTTGGTGAAGGCCTCGCAGGTGCTCTACGGCACGGATTTCCCTTACTTCACCGACGATCAGCTCGACAACCTCGATCAGCGCGGGCTTTCGGCCAAGGACAAGGAAGCGATCCTCGCGGGCAACGCCAAGCGCTTGATACCGCGCCTCGCCAAGGCATGAGGCCCGTGGCCAGACGCGTCGCTTTCCTCGCTGCGGCGCTCGCCTTCGGCCTCGCTTGCGGGCAGGCGAACGCCCAATCGAAGCTCGAGGTCAGCCTTTTTCCCAGTTCCGGCTGGGTGCTGAATTCGGGCGTCGCGGCGGGATATTTCGCTCGGCAAGGGCTCGCCATCCATCTCGATCCGGTCACCGGCTCGGTCGCGCAGATCACCGGCATGATGGACGGCACTTACGACCTAGGCCTCACCGCGCTCGACAATGTGATCGCCTACGATGCCGGCCAGGGCGAGGCGAAGCTCGCGCAAACCCCCGATCTCGTCGTGTTCATGGGCGGCGAAGGCGGCGCGCTTCATCTCATTACCGCGCCCGCGATCAAGAGGGTCGAGGACCTGAAGGGCGACACTCTCGCCGTCGACGCCAAGACCACGGGCTTTGCCTTCGTGCTCTATCGCATCCTGGCGCGGCACGGGTTGAAGCCGGGCGATTACAGCCTCATCGCCGCGGGCAGCTCGCAGAAGCGGCTCGATGCGCTGCTCGGCGGCAAGGCCGTCGGCGCCCTGCTCGACCGGCCGTTCGATTCCTTTGCCACGGCCAAGGGCTTCAACGATCTCGTCCAAATGAACAAGGTGTTCCCGCATTACCAATCGGGGGTTGGCATGGCGCGGCGCGCCTGGGCGAGGCAGCACCGCGCCCAGCTGGTCGGCTTCATCCGCGCCTATGTCCAAGCCGGAAGGTGGCTGTTCGATCCCAAGAACAAGCAGGCGGCGATCGATCTCCTCATCAAGACCACGCCCAATCTGCCGCGCGCGACCGCCGAGACGATCTATCGCGACACGACCGGTCGAGGCAGCACGACCGTGCCGGATGCCGCGCTCGACGTGAAAGGCATCGCGACGGTGGTGGCGCTGCGCAGCGAATATGGCGAGCCCAAGACGAAGCTCGACGCCAGGCAGTTCTATGATTTGAGCTACTATCGCGCCGCGACCGGCAAGTAATCCGCGCTACAGCAAGAGCGCCCCTTCGAGCTGCAGCAGCTTGCGCTTGGTTTCGACGCCGCCGCCGCCGCTATAGCCGCCAAGCTCGCCGTCCGAGCCGACAACCCGATGGCAGGGCAGCAGGATCGGCAGCGGATTGCGCGCGCAAGCCCGCCCGACGCTGCGCGCGCTCAAGCCCAGCTCGCGCGCGAGCGCGCCGTAGGAGCGGGTCGCGCCGTAAGGAATCTCGGCCATCGCCGCCCAGACGCGCTGCTCGGTCTCCGAGCCCTCGGGCGCGAGCGGCAGGTCGAATGCCTTGCGCCGCCTGGCGAAATAGGCCGCGAGCTGGCGCTTGGCGTCGGCCAGGAGGCGGCTGGGCTTGCCCGCCGACTTGCCGCCCCAAACCAGCGCCGTGATCGCCCCATTCTCTTCAAAGAGTGTCAAACGGCCGAGCGGGCTGTCGAGCGACAGGCGCGGCAAGGCTCACCGGCGGCGCGCGAGATCGGCGGCGAGTGCGGCCGGGTCGGTCAGCGGCGCCGAGCAGCTGGAGCCTTCGCAGAGGTAAACCGTCGCGCGAGCGGAAACCTGACGCTTGCCCGCGGCGGGGTGCCGATCCGGGAGCGCCGCGCCGGGCGCGATCACGCCGAGGATGCGGTTGGGCAGGCTGGCGCCGCGAATGACGGCAAGGAGCGCGATCGTGTCGGGCGCGGCGCGATCGCCGATGACCACGATTTGCAACCCGCGGATCAGAAGCTCGGCGGCGTTGAGAAGCGTCGCATGGCCGAAGGGATTGCGCCGCGCCTCGCCGGCGAAGGCATCGAGCGTGGCGGCGCCGCGCGCGCGATAGGCATCGTCGCCGGTGAGGTAATAGATCTGCGCCAGCACCGTAGCCAAGGTGCCGTTGCCCGACGGGTTGGGCTGGTCGAGCGCGTTCTTGCCGCGCGCGATCAGGGTCTCGGCATCGTCGGCGGTGAAGAAGAACCCGCCCCCGCGCTCGTCCCAATAATGCCGGACCGCCAGCGCGACCCACGAGATGGCGCGATCAAGATAGGCGCCCTCGCCGGTCGCGTCGTAGAGCGCCAACGCCGCGCGGCTCATATTGGCGTAATCGTCGATGACCGCGATGTGCTGCGCGCGGCCGCGCCAGGCGTGATAGAGCCCGCCATCGGCGGCGACGAGCGCGCCGGCGACGAAGGCGAAGGCATCCTGCGCGAGGGCGAGCCAATCGCCGCGCCCGAACACCGCGCCGGCATGGGCGAGCGCGGCGATTAGAAGCCCGTTCCAATCGGCCAGCACCTTGTCGTCGAGACCGGGCCGGACACGGCTCCCGCGCGCGGCCAAGAGGGTCGCGCGATCCGCTGCCAACTCGGCCTCGATCGCGGGGGCGGCGCGCGCGATGTGGCCGAGGCGGTTGAGGATGGTGTGGCCTTCCCAATTGCCGGCTTCCGTCACGTCGTAGAATTCCTTGAAGCGCGCGGCGCGGTCGCCGAGCACGGCGTCGATCTCGGCCGCGCTCCAGACATAGAACTTGCCCTCGACATGCTCGCTATGGGCGTCGAGGCTCGATGCAAAGCCGCCCCCGGGCAAGCGCATTTCCCGCGCGAGCCAAGAAACGGTCTCGGCCACGCGCTCGGCGTAAAGCGGGCTTTTGGTCTCCTGCCAGGCCAAGATCAGGAGATCGATCAACAGCGCGTTGTCGTAGAGCATCTTCTCGAAATGCGGCACCAGCCAGCGCGCATCGACGGCGTAGCGCGCGAAGCCGCCGCCGAGATGGTCGTAGATGCCGCCTTGCGCGATGTGATCGAGGGTCAGCGTCACCGCGCTCGCGCATCGCGCCGCCGCCCCGGCGCTTGGCGCCCCGCCACAACAGCTCGAGCACGGGCGGCTGCGGAAATTTCGGCGCCTCGCCGATGCCGCCATGGA
Source organism: uncultured Alphaproteobacteria bacterium (assembly GCA_963803265.1). Taxonomy (GTDB): domain Bacteria; phylum Pseudomonadota; class Alphaproteobacteria; order ATCC43930; family CGMCC-115725; genus CAIKMD01. The sequence continues at coordinate 68,966 of CAWDLZ010000017.1, forward strand.
CGCCGTCGATCTCTTGCAAGAGCCGCTCGGCGGCGCGGTCGATGAGCTCGAGATCGATCGCCGCGCCCGGCTGCGGCGCGCCCAGTTGCGACAAGCCGCGCTTCAATGCCGCGACGTTCGAGGCGATCTGGCCGCGCTGGTTGTGGAAGGTGTCGGACACCGCGCTGCAGAACCTGGGGAAAGCCGGGCCGGCCATAGCGCGGCGTGGGCGGGAAATAGGTGCCGCCCCAGAACGGCTCGCCATCGGGCGTCAGGAACATGGTCAGCGGCCAGCCGCCCTGCTCGCCCATCATGTGCGAGAGCGTGCATGTAGATGGCGTCGATGTCGGGCCGCTCCTCGCGATCGACCTTGATGTTGACGAAGAGCTCGTTCATCACCGCGGCGATGGCGGGATCGGCGAAGCTCTCCGCGGCCATGACATGGCACCAGTGGCAGGCGGCATAGCCGATCGAGAGCAGGATCGGCTTGTCCGCCGCCTTGGCGGCGGCCAGCGCGGCCGGCCCCCAGGCCTGCCAATGCACCGGATTGTCCTTGTGCTGCAGCAGATAGGGGCTGGTTTCCTGGTCCAGCGCGTTGCGGCTCATCATCCCATCTTACGGCGCCTTTGCCGCTGCGTAAGGAAAGATCAGCGTGCCGGTCTTCATGTCCGCCGGCAGCAGGATCGGCTGGTGCGATACGTCCTTGAAGTCGTCGATGGTGTTGCCGGTGACGTGCTGGAACTGGGTCCAGACATCGCGGCCTTCCGCCCATTCGCCATCCTTGCCGAAGGTGATCTTGCCGACCACGGTGTTGAAGCTGTGGGTCCGCATGTAATCGGCGAGCTTGGCGTGATCGAGACTTTGCGTTCCGGTGACGGCGGCGGCGAGCAGCTGACCGGCGGCGTAGCCATAGGGCGGGAAGGACCAACCGAGCGGATCGAGCCCCTGTGTCGGCGCGATCGCCGCGTATTTGGCGAGCAGCTCCTTGACGCCGGGGAACATGAAGGGCGGCGCCGGCAGGAAGCCCTGGGTGATGACGACGCCGTTCAAGAGCGGCCCCAATGCGACCTTGGTCGCGGTGATCATCGAGACCGATGAAGGCGCCGCCGAACATCTTGGGCGCGAAGCCGACCTCGTTCATCGCGCGCACGATGCCGACCGTGTCGGGCGGATAGGCGGCGACATAGACGATGTCCGGATTCTTGGCTTGGACCGCGCGCACGATCGGCGTGAAATCGGTCGTGCCTCGGCGGGTAATTCTGCTCGTAAACGTCATCGAAGCCGAATTTTTTCAAGTTGTCCTTGGCGCCGTCGGTGGCGTTACGGCCGAATTCGGCATCGACGCCGAGGATCGCGATGGTCTTGAGCTTGTGGTCCGCGGCGAGCTGGAAGAAGCCGGTGGAAAACGACTTTTCCGGATCGGGTCCCGACGGGATCATCGAGAAATAGCGGTCATAGTGGAATTCGGTGTTCGCCGCGTTGGCGAGAATGCCGATCGTGGTGAGATTCTTTTGCATCAGGATCGGAATCACCGCCGCCACCATGTTGGTCGAATAGGGACCGATCAGCAGATCGACCTTGTCGACCTCGAGCAGCTTGGCGTAGATGCCGGCCGCGTTCGCCGGATTGCCCTGGTCGTCGTAATAGACGAGATCGACTTGGCGCCCGAGCAGCCCGCCCGCTGCGTTGACGTCGTCGCGCCAGATCTGGAGCGCGACCAGGATCTGCTTGCCGATCCCTGCCGTGCCGCCGGTCAATGCCATGCTGAAGCCGACCTTGATCGGTTCGGCGGCTTGCGCCCGTAGCGCCGGCAAGGCGCCGAACAGCAGCGCGATCGCGACGAGAGCGGCGCGGCGTGATGCGATGAAGCGCGACATTAAGTGTCTCCTCCCTGGTTGCAGCGATGCCCTAGCTGCGGTCCTCGATGAATTTGTTGCGCATGCGGCCCAAGCCTTCGACCTCGGTTTCCATCACGTCGCCGACCTTGAGGAAGGTATTGGTGCCTTGCCCGACGCCGCCGCACGTGCCGCACACGAAGATGTCGCCGGGCTCGATGGTGAGGATGTTCGAGGCGTATTCGATCTGCTCTTCGGGCGGATAAATGAACTGCGAGGTATTGCCGTTCTGCTTGACCTCGCCGTTCACGGTAAGGCGGATGAAGAGCTTGGTGTGGTCCTTAACGAAGGCGCGCGGCACCAGGAACGGCCGCATCGGCGCGAAATTGTCGTGGCTCTTGCCGCCCAGCCAGTCGGAGCGCAAGCCCGGCCGGTCGGGCCTGATGCCGATGTCGCGGCACGACACGTCGTTGGTGGTCATGAAGCCGGCGATGTGGTCGAGCGCGCGCTCGGCGTGAACGCGCTTGGCCTTTTTCCAGATCGCGCAAGCGATCTCGGCTTCCCAGTCGATCTTGGTCATGCCGCGCGGTATCGCGATGTCGTCATAGGCGCCCGCGAGAACACTCGGCGCCTTGAGGAAGAGATAGGGCCGCGAGGTGGATTTCTCGCCGGTGAATTTCGGCCCGCCTGCGGGCGTCATGCCGGCGCGCAGCATCTCGTCAACATGCTCTTGGAAATTTTGCGCGGCGTTGAGGATCTTGCCCGGCCTCAGCACCGGCGGCAGCGCGTGCAGCGATGAGATCTTCCCGGTGCCCCGGGCGATGCGGGCGCTGTCCAAGCCTTCCTGCTCGATGAAGGCGACGATCTCTTGCAGCACCGGGAAATTGGCGTCCCAGCCTTCGAGCAAGCCGAGGATGCTGTCGGTTGCGGTGAGCGGCCCGGCCTTGCCGCGAGGGGAATCGCGATAGGCGCGATAGGCGAAGCCGAGATTGATCGCGGTATCGCCCAGCACGATCGCGGCGAAGCGCCCGGCCGGATGACCGGCATAGCTGGCGAGTCTGAATGCGGTTCCGTTCATGGTCATCCTCCCGCGCTTTGCGGCGATCCTACGCCGGTATCGTCCGTGCATCCACCAAGTCCGACACGCGGGACTATCGCTTCGATCCGAGTCGTCGGCAACACTTAGGGATCAACGCCGCGGCGCCGCCGCTAAAATACATGGCGTGGCCGTGATCTTGCGGTATCGCGGACGAAGCCGTTTTGTCCGAGGAAGGCAACAATGCAAGCCGCCGATAAGCCGGCATGAGACAGGCCGAAGCGATTCGATCGGGCGCGGCGCGGCGCTCGCCATCGACCTGCCGATGATCGGTCGCGCCATCACCGGCGAGATCGGAAGCAGGCGCAGAAAATTCCGGCTAAGCTCGGCGCGATGAGCGACACGATCTTCGCGTTGGCGACCGCGCCTGGACGCGCGGGACTGGCGGTGGTGCGGATCTCGGGGCCGGATGCCGCCGCGGCCCTCGCCGATCTCGCGGGCGGATTGCCGTCGCCGCGCCGCGCCTGCCATGTCCGGTTTCGCGACCCTCGGACCGGCGAGGCGATCGATAACGGCATCGCGCTCTACTTCAAGGCGCCGGCGAGCTTGACGGGCGAGGATGTCGCGGAATTGCAGCTTCATGGCGGCAGGGCGGTGCTGGCCGCGGTTTTCGCCTATTTGGCGCGACGACCGGGATGCCGCATGGCCGAGCCGGGCGAGTTCACCCGGCGCGGCTTTTTGAACGGCAAGTTCGATCTCACCGAGGCGGAGGCCGTGGCCGACTTGGTCGCGGCCGAGACCGCGGCGCAGCGGCGCCAGGCGCTGCGCCAGTTGGAGGGAGCCTTCGGCCGGCGATGCGAGGATTGGCGCGCCCGGCTGATTCGCGCGCAGGCGAGATTGGAGGCCGAGATCGACTTTCCCGAGGAGGGTCTGCCGCGAGATTTGTGGGCGGCAACCCTCGCCGAGCTCGCGGCTGTGCGCGGCGAGCTCGCGGTTGAGCTTGCCGATCGGGGCAGCGGCGAGCGGCTGCGCGAAGGGGTTGCGGTCGCGATCCTCGGCCCGCCCAATGTCGGCAAATCCAGCCTGATGAATGCCCTGGCGCGGCGCGACGTCGCGATCACCTCGAGCATCGCGGGCACGACTCGCGACGTGATCGAGGTCGCGCTCGACCTTGGCGGCTTTCCGGTGGTTCTTGCGGACACCGCGGGCTTGCGCGATGGCGCCGATGAAATCGAAGCTCAAGGTGTGGAGCGTGCCCGCGCGCGCGCGCGCTCGGCCGATTTGCGGCTTATCGTGCTGGATGCCACTCGGCCCGGCGAGGCGGCGACAATCGCGCCCTTCATCGATAGGGCTGCGATCCTGGTGGTGAACAAAATCGACTTGGCGCTGCCCGCGGGGCTCGATTGGGCCGACCGGCTCGGGCCGAGACCGGCGCTGCGGCTCTCGGTCGCGACGGGAGAGGGGCTGGGCATGCTGATCGAGCAGTTGCAACTGGCGGTTGCGGAACTGCTCAATCCGGGCGCGGCGCCGCTGGTCACCCGGAGGCGGCACCGCGAAGCGCTCGAATCCGTGCTGGCCGCGCTCGACCGTTGCGCCGTGGCAAGCCTGCCGGAGCTCGCCGCCGAGGATTTACGGCAGGCTGCGCGGGGGCTCGGCCGGATCACGGGCCGGGTCGATGTCGAGGAGATGCTGGATGCGCTGTTTGGCGAATTTTGCATCGGGAAGTGAAGATTTGGAACAAATGAAGATTCGGACGGCCGCAACCTCTATTCCTAGCGGTGGTTCCGGGAACGTCCCGCGTCCGAATCGCCCGAATGGCGCTAGATGTTGTAGCGCGTCTCAAGATAAACTCGTGAAAATTACTCTGGAATTACTTGGGCTATTTCTTAAGAAAGCCTAAAGGTTAAGTATTCGTGAACGCAGCGCCATCCCCGGCGCGCAGGCCTGATTGTTTCACGTGAAACATTCCAATTCGCAGGCCGCTTTACACCCGGAGGGCCGCTTTATAGAGTGCTGCCATGCAGCCTTGGGACGTGATCGTGATCGGCGGCGGCCATGCCGGATGCGAAGCCGCGTCTGCCGCTGCCCGGCTCGGCGCGCGAACGCTGCTGCTGACCCATCGCCGCGCCACTATCGGCGAGATGTCTTGCAATCCAGCGATCGGCGGCTTGGCGAAAGGACACTTAGTCCGGGAAGTTGACGCCCTCGACGGGGTGATGGGTCGCGCCATCGATCGCGCCGGCATCCAATTTCGCATCCTCAACCGCAGCAAGGGACCGGCGGTTCGAGGGCCGCGGGCTCAAGCGGACCGCAAGCTCTATCGCCGCGCCGCCCAGGAGATTCTGGCCGAGCAGGATGGGCTCACAATTCTGGAAGCGGCGGCGGACGATCTGCTGCGCGCTTCCGATGGCCGGGTGAGGGGCGTCGTGACGGAGCTAGGCGAAGCTCTGCTCGCCGGCGCGGTCGTGCTAACCGCCGGGACTTTCCTGCGCGGTCTTATTCATATCGGCGAGGAGAAGATCCCGGCCGGCCGCGTCGGCGAGGCACCAGCCTTGGCGCTCTCGGCGACGCTGAAGCACGCTGGATTTCGGCTCGGCCGCTTGAAGACAGGAACGCCGCCGCGGCTCGCCGGCAAGACCATCGATTGGGCTTCGCTCGAGGTCCAGCATGGCGACGATCCACCGCCGCCTTTCTCCTTTCTTACCAAGCGGATAACCACCCCGCAGCAAGTCTGCCACATCACGTCCACGACGCCTCAGGGCCATGAACTGATCCGCGCCAACCTGCACCGCGCGCCGATTTATTCTGGGCGGATCGAAGGCGTCGGGCCGCGCTATTGCCCCTCCATCGAGGACAAGGTCGTTCGATTTGCCAGCCGGGAGCGCCACCAGATCTTTCTCGAGCCGGAGGGGCTGGACGATGATACGGTCTATCCCAATGGGATTTCGACCTCATTGCCGCGCGAGGTGCAGGCGGCGCTGCTGAAGACGATTCCGGGTCTCGAACGCGCGGAAATGATCCGGCCGGGCTATGCGATCGAATATGATTTCGTCGATCCGCGGGAGCTGCGCCTCAGCTTGGAAGCAAAACGCGTTCCCGGGCTTTTCCTCGCCGGCCAGATCAATGGCACCACGGGCTATGAAGAGGCGGCGGCGCAGGGCCTTATCGCGGGGCTTAATGCCGCGCTATCGGCGGCCGGAGGGTCGGGCTTCGTGCTCGATCGCGCCAGCTCCTATATCGGGGTGTTGATCGACGATTTGGTGACGCGCGGCACGGAAGAGCCATATCGCATGTTCACCTCGCGCGCGGAATATCGCCTCAGCCTGCGCGCTGACAACGCCGATCAGCGGCTGACCCCGCTGGGCATGGCCCTTGGCTGCGTAGGACGCGAGCGGGCGGCCGGCTTTTCAGCCAAGCTCGCCGCGCTCGAGAGGGCGCGCGCTCTCGTGCGATCCTTGGCCCTCAGCCCGGAACGGCTCAAAAGGCGCGGTTTCGCGGTCAGCGGGGACGGGGTGAAGCGCACGGCCGCCGATCTTCTCAGCCATCCGGACATCGATCTCCGTCGCCTGGCCGAGCTCTGGCCCGAACTGGCGGAACTGCCGGCCGAGATTGCCGAGCAGATCGAAATCGACGGGCGCTATGCCGGTTATCTCGAGCGGCAGAGCGCGGAAATCCAGGCGTTTCGGCGCGATGAAGGGCTGATGTTGCCGGGCGATCTCGATTACGCCGCGATCGGTAGTCTTTCGAGCGAGATTCGGATCAAACTCGACGCGATTCGGCCAGCAAATCTCGGCGCGGCGGCGCGAATTTCCGGCGTCACCCCGGCGGCGCTGATCGCGTTGCTTCGATATGTCGATCGCGCGGGCACGGCATGAACCCGCTGAAAATGGCGGATTCCCGGCCCGTTCGGATGGCGCTCACGCCCGAGGGCTTCGCCCGGATCGCCAATGTTTCACGTGAAACACTCGAGCGGTTGAAGCTTTACGTCGATCTGCTGGTCTCCTGGAACCGCCGCATCAATCTGGTCGGCCGTAACACCATCGGCGATGTCTGGCGCCGGCATATCCTGGATTCGGCGCAGCTTTATCGGCTGCTATCGCCACACACGCGAATCCTCGTCGATCTCGGCTCGGGGGCGGGGCTGCCTGGGCTCGTACTGGCGATCATGGGCGTGCCCGAGGTTCACCTCGTCGAATCCGATCAACGCAAGGCCAGCTTCCTGCGCGAGGCCGTCCGGCTCACCGGCACGACCGTGTCGGTTCACGCCGAACGCGCGGAAACGATGAAAACTTTCGTGGCCGACGCGGTGACGGCGCGGGCCTTGGCGCCCCTCTTGCAACTCCTTGATCTATCAGATAAATTTTGCAGCGTTAGGACCCTTCGCTGGTTCCTGAAGGGCGCCTCGGTCGAGCCTGAGCTGGCCGAGATCGCAGGGCGGGCACTATCGATCGATCGCATCCAGAGCGCGACCGATCCGGCCGGCACTATCCTGAGGATCGCGGCGCGGCGGAGCGCCCGACCATGACCGACCCGGACAGCGCAAGCCTGCGCGCGCCGCGTATCATCGCGATCGCCAACCAGAAGGGCGGGGTAGGGAAGACCACGACGGCGGTCAATCTCGCGACCGCGCTGGCGGCGGCGGGCGAACGCGTGCTGCTGATCGATCTCGACCCGCAAGGCAACGCCTCGACGGGTCTCGGCATTCCGCCGCGCCAGCGCTCGGTGACGAGCTATCAGGTTGTCTCGGGCGAGCGCGACATCAGGGACGCGATCGTGCCGACGGCGGTGCCGCGCCTCGCGCTCTTGCCGGCTTCGGTCGAGCTGGCCGGCGCCGAGCTCGAGCTAGTGACCGAGGCGCGGCGCGAATACCGCCTCGCCGACGCGCTGAGCGCGGCGGTCCTGCCGTTCGATTATGTGCTCATCGATTGCCCACCCTCGCTCGGGCTCTTGACGCTCAATGCCCTCTGCGCCGCGCAGGCCGTCCTCGTGCCGCTGCAATGCGAGTTCTACGCGCTCGAAGGCTTGTCGCATTTGATCAAGACGATCGAGCGGGTGAAACACCATCTCAATCCGGCGCTCGAGATTCAAGGCGTGGTGCTGACCATGTTCGACACGCGCAACAATCTCTCGAATTCCGTCGCGGCCGACGTTCGCGAGCATCTCGGCGACAAGGTCTACGACACGGTGATTCCGCGCAACGTGCGCATTTCCGAAGCACCCTCGCATGGCAAGCCGGTGCTGCTCTATGATTTTCGCTGCCCGGGCGCGCAGGCCTATGTTCATCTCGCCAGCGAAGTGCTGAAACGAGAACGGAGGGTGACGCCATGAGCGACGCGAAGCGGCCGCGGGCGTCGCCGCGCGGCCTCGGCCGCGGGCTCTCGGCGCTCTTCGGCGAGGACGAGGTAGCGGCGCCCGCCGCCAGCCAGCACAGCGTCGCGATCGAATTGCTCGCGCCCGGGCGCTTTCAGCCGCGCCACAAGTTCGACGAGGAGAGCATGCGGGCGCTGACGGAGTCGGTGCGCGCGCAAGGCATCCTTCAGCCGATCCTGGTGCGGCGCAATCCCGACAACGCCAACACCTACGAGATCCTCGCCGGCGAGCGGCGCTGGCGCGCGGCGCAAGGCGCGCAGCTCCACGAGGTTCCGGTGATCGTTCGCGAGCTCGACGACCGCGCGGCGTCAGAGATCGCGCTCGTCGAGAACATCCAGCGCGAGGATCTGAACGCGATCGACGAGGCGCTAGGCTATCAGCGCTTGATCGACGAATTCGGCCACACCCAGGAAGCATTGGCGCTGGCGCTCGGCAAGAGCCGCAGCCACATCGCCAACACGCTGCGGCTTCTCAACTTGCCGAAGGAAGTGCAGGCCATGTGCGCCGATGGCCGCATCAGCGCCGGCCATGCCCGCGCCCTCGTTCTCGCGCGCGATCCCTTGGAGATCGCCAAGGACATCGTGCTGATGGGCCTGAGCGTGCGGCAAGTCGAGAACTATGTGAAGTCGGCAAACCGGGCGCCGAACGACACGGGCAGGAAGCCGCCGCCCAAGGACCCCAACATCCGCGCGCTCGAGCAGGAGCTGACCACAAGTCTCGGGCTCAAGGTGACGATCGCCACGCAGGGCGCGGGCGGATCGCTTACGATCAAGTACCGCAGCCTCGACCAGCTCGATGCGGTCCTGGCGAAGCTGAGGGCGGGGCAATGAGAACCGTCGGGCGCGCCTCTCGCGTCGGCGGCTCAACTCAGTATTCGGCGCGTTCCATAGGGGCCGGCTGCGTGCCAAGGAATATCGCGCTCGCCTGGCGCCCGATGCGCTTTTGCTTCAGCCGGCAAGCGCTCAATAACGCACCGCGAGCCAAATGGTCGGCTCGCTGCTGGCCGTCCACTCGACGCGGTGCCGGCACTGCGCCGGGATGGCGACATAATCGCCCGGCGCTAAAACGCGCGGGGCAACTTCGCCCTCGAAGCGAAGCGCGGCCGAGCCCCTCAGCACCATTACCCACTCCGCGCGCTCCTGGACGAGCCATTCGCCCGCAGGCGTCGCCTGACCTCGGCTGACGATCCGCTCGATCCGGAAATGCGGCGAGGACAGCACGTCGCGGAATTCTTCCGCCTCGAGTTGCTCCGGGATATTCGCGTAGAGATTGCCACTCTTTTCCGTCACCGGCTAACGTCGCGCTTTCGCCGCCGCGGCGCCGCGGGCGATGCGCAGCAACGCGGCGCGGCAGACGGTCTCGGGCGGCAGCCCCGTAGTCTTCGCTTGTCGCTCGCCCTCGTCGAGTGCCTCGAGCGCGGCGGCGGCGCGCGGCAGGGGCCATAATCGCAATTCGCGCTTGAAGCGATCCACGAACTTGAAAAACACCGGCGGCCGCAGCTTGCCGAGCGCGTCCTCGTCGTTGCTCCCCGCCGCAAGCCGCGCCCCCGCGAGGTGGAGGCGCTGGAAGTGACGCAGCGCCGCGCGTAGCACCGTCACCGGCTGCGCGCCTTCGCCGAAGGCGCGGGCAAGCGCGCGCTCCAAAAGTGCTGTGTCGCCATCGGCCGCGGCGAAGACGACATCGTCGATCGACAGCTCGGCGTCGTCGCCCACGACGGCGATCGCCTCGTCCTCGCCGATCACGCCGCCATCGCCGACATAAAGCGCGAGCTTCTCCAGTTCCCTCCGGCTGACCATGCGGTCGCCACCCAGATGCGCGGCGAGATACTGAGCCGCCTCGGGCTTGAGCTTTATGTTGTGGGCGCCGAGCGATTCGCGCGCGAGCTCGCCGATCTCACGCGGGCCGTCGCGATAGCACGCCAGCGCCGCTGCCGTTTTGGCGCTCTCGAAGGCGCGGCGAAGGCTCGAGCGCGGCGGCAGATCGCCGGCCTCGACCAGCACGAAGGCATCGCCCGGCGGCGGCGCTTTGAAGAACCGGTCGAAGATCGCGCCCACCCCGTCGCCGCCGTCGCGCACCCGGATGAGCCGCCGCCCGCCGGCCAGGCAAAGGCTCGCAGCTTCGTCATTGAGGCTCGCCTCGTCCGCGGCGAGCCGGTCGCCGTCGAGTTCGGCGACGCGAAACGCGTCGGCGAGATCGGGGCAGATCGCGCCCGCGATCCGGTCGGCGCGCTCGCGAACGAGACCGGCATCGGGCCCATATACCAGCGCCGCGCGCAACGCTGAATCGGGCGCGGCGAGGAAGGCCGCGACCCGCTGCGCCGGCAGCTTCATTTGCCGCTCGCCGCTTTGGCGCGTTGCTGGCGGACGAACAGCGCCATGCGCAACGTCATCTCGTCGGCGACCTCTTTCAGCGCGCGGTCGCGCGCGTCGAGGCTGGCCACTTGGGTTGCGTAGGCATCGGGGTAAAAATCGAAATCGCCGATCGCGCGGCTGAAGCTTGTGTAAAGCACCGCGCCGGTCTTGACGTCGGAAATGGTGAAATTGGCGATTACCTGGATCTCGCTGCTGGTCGAGGTCGCGTTGCGCTGAATGTTGAGATCGTTGCGCGTCACGGTTAGCACGGTCGCGAGGTGCCAGCGCGGCGGCACCGACTGGCCGCCGGGGTTGAGGCTTTCGCGCAGCGCGAGCTGAAGAATCTGTCCGGGCCGATCAGAGATCGGCGCCACCGCGATCGCCGCCAGGTCGGGGTCCCAAGCCTGCGTCCCGCGCGGGGCGTTCAACGGACGAAATCCGCATCCGGCCAAGGGCGCCAGCGCCAGGAGCAGAACGCTCCGCCGCGACCATGCGGAGCTAGACCACGACATTGACGATCCGGTTGGGCACGACAATGGTCTTGCGCGGCGCTTTGCCATTGAGCGCCCTGGCCACGGTCGGCAGGGCAAGCGCCGCCGCCGCCGCCTCCTCCTCGCCGGTGTCGCGCGGCAGGTCGACCGTGCCTCTCAGCTTGCCATTGACCTGCACTGCCACCGTCACGGTGTCTTCCGTCGCGACGGCGGGATCGAAAGACGGCCATTTCTCGTCGGCAAGCAGCCCACCGTCCGGCCGCAGCGCCTGCCACAATTCCTCGCCGAGATGCGGCATCATCGGTCCGATCAGGTGCACCGCCGCCTCCAGCCCCTCGCGCAGCACCATGCCGGCGCCCTGATCTTCCTTTATTTCCTCGAGAAGATTGGTCAGCTCGCGGATGCGCGCCACGCCCCGATTTAAGCGGAATTTGTCGAGGTCGTCGGTGACGTCGCGGATAGTGCGGTGGATCGCGCTGCGAAGCTGGGCCAGCGCGGGGGCGAGCCGTTCCGGGCCGCGCGCGCCGACGACCCCCAGCTTCACCGGCGGGTCGATCACCACGCGATGGAGACGATTGACGTAGCGCCACGCGCCCTCGATGCCGGCATCGGTCCATTCGAGGTCGCGCTCGGGCGGGCTGTCGGACAGCAGGTAAAGCCGCGCCGTGTCCGCTCCGTAAGTCTCCACGATCGTATCGAGGCCGACGAGGTTCTTGTGCGATTTCGACATCTTCTCGATACGGCCGACGGTCACCTCCCGTCCCGCGGCGTCGCTAGCGGTGCCGTCGTCGCGCTTCGTTACCTCCGTGGGGAACAGCCATTCGCCAGCGGCGTTCCGATAGGTTTCGTGGCACACCATGCCCTGGGTGAACAGGCCGGCGAAGGGTTCTTTCAGCTCGAGATAGCCGCAGCGCCCGAGCACGCGGGTAAAGAAGCGCGAATAGAGGAGATGGAGCACCGCATGCTCGATGCCACCGATATACTGATCGACCGGCAGCCAGTAATCGACCTCGGATCGCACCATCGCGGTGGCAGCGCGCGGCGAGCAAAAGCGCGCGAAATACCATGACGATTCGAAGAAGGTATCGAAGGTGTCGGTCTCGCGCGTCGCGGCTCCGCCGCAGCTCGGGCACGCGACATGCTTCCAGCTCGGGTGATGGTCGAGCGGGTTTCCCGGCTGGTCGAACCGCACGTCCTCGGGCAGCGTTACTGGCAGGTCGCGCTCGGGCACCGGCACGATCCCGCATTCGCCGCAGTGAATAACGGGAATCGGGCAACCCCAATAGCGCTGGCGCGAGACCCCCCAATCGCGCAAACGATAGGCGATGGTGCGCTCGCCGCGGCGCAGCTCGGTCAGGCGCTTCGTTGCCGCGCGCTTGGCCTCCGCGACTTCGAGGCCGTTGAGGAAATCCGAATTGAACGCCGTGCCCGCGGCCTCGGTATAGGCTTCCTTGCCGATCGCGAAGCTCAGCGGATCGGCGTCGGGCGGCAGCACCACCGGTTTTACAGCCAAGCCATATTTGCGGGCGAAATCGAGATCGCGCTGGTCGTGCGCTGGGCAGCCGAAGATCGCGCCAGTGCCGTATTCCATGAGGCACGAAATTCGCGACATAGACCGGCAGCTCCCAGCCCGGCACGAAGGGATGAAGCGCCTTGAGCCCGGTGTCGAAGCCGCGCTTCTCGGCGGTCTCGAGCACCGCCTCGCTGGTGCCCATGCGGTTGCATTCGGCGATGAACGCCGCCAGTCCCGGATTGCGCGCCGCCAATTCGGCGGCCACCGGATGGCTGGGCGCGATCGCGCAGAACGCCGCGCCGTAGAGCGTGTCGGGCCTGGTGGTGAAGACTTCAAGCGCGCCATCGCGGCCCTTCAGCGCGAAGAAAACGCGCGCGCCTTCGGATCGCCCGATCCAATTTTCCTGCATCACGCGCACGCGCTCGGGCCAGCGCTCGAGCGCCCGCAACCCGTCGAGGAGCTCGTCGGCAAACTCGGTGATCTTCAAGAACCATTGCGAGAGCAGGCGCTTTTCCACGAGCGCGCCCGAGCGCCACCCGCGGCCGTCGATCACTTGCTCGTTCGCGAGCACGCTGGCCTCAATGGGGTCCCAATTGACCCAGGATTCCTTGCGATAAGCGAAGCCCTCCGCCAGGAAATCGAGGAACATCTTCTGCTCGTGACGGTAATACTGCGGATGGCAGGTCGCGATCTCGCGCCGCCAGTCATAGGAAAGCCCCATCCGAATCAACTGCTCGCGCATCACCGCGATGTTCTGCAGCGTCCAGGTCGCGGGGTGGACCTTGCTCGCGATCGCCGCATTCTCGGCGGGCAAGCCAAACGCGTCCCATCCCATCGGATGCAATACGTTGTACCCCTGAGCGCGCTTGAAGCGCGCGACGACGTCGCCCATCGTGTAGTTGCGGACATGGCCGACATGGAGCGTGCCGGAAGGATAGGGAAACATCTCCAGCACGTAATATTTCGGCCGGCCCGGATCGGCCTCGACGTGAAACACGCCGCGGTCGCGCCATACCGCCTGCCACTTCTCCTCGGTCTCCTTCGCGTTGTAACGCGCCATGGCGCGAAGGCCACGCGGTGCCTCGGATTGTCTGTCGGACGGGCGGACTATTTCGCGACCGTGGACATGCGGAGCTCGCGCGCGCGCGCCAGAATCGCGTTCTCGATGTCGGTGCCGGTGGTCTGATCGACCGGGGCGTCGACCCATTGCCCGCTCGGACCCTTGTTTTGGCGGAACACCCGGGCGCGCACCCCGTCGGCGCGCAGATCGCGGCCGAGGATGAAGATATTCATCTTGAAGCGCTCGTTGGGCGTCTCGGGCGGACTGTACCAATCGGTCAGGATGGTGCCGCCGAACGGGTCAGCCGAGGCCAGCGGCATAAATGAAATGGTGTCGAGCGAGGCATGCCACAGGAAGCTGTTGACGCCGATCCCCGGGCCGCTGCCCGCTGTTGCGTCGTCCTTGTCCGGCGCGAACAATGCCGAAACGAAGCCGTGGGACTGGCCCGTGGGCAGGTTGCGATAATCGCCATAGACATCCGGCTCGGTATAGAGCGGGTCGGTGCCGTAAGGGTCTTGCGCGCGCCGCACGGCATCGGGATCGGTGTTGTTCGACCAGCGGTTCGGGTCGAACCAAGAGCAACCGCCCAGCAGGCCCAGCGCGAGGATGCACAAGGCGATCTTGGCGCCAAACCCGCGGCCCCTGCGGACGATCGTGACGGACATGCCGAAGCTCCCTAAAGCTCCACTACCCGCGGCCTTCTCCCCGGCCCGGGCGGCGCCATTCTACCCCGGCGCCAGCGGAATTGTCGTTAAATCTTTGCTGGCGCTGCCCGGCGCGGCGAGGCTTGACCCGGCAAGCTTCGTCTTGCAGCCTCGGGCGATGATCGAGGCCGACCCGATCGCGGGCAATCTTGCCGCCGTGCACCGGCGCATCGCGGCGGCTTGCCGTGAGGCCGGCCGAGACCCGGCCGGGGTTACCCTGGTCGCGGTTTCGAAGACCCACGGCCAAGACGCCGTCGCCGCCGCGCTCGCCGCCGGCCAGCGCATCTTCGGCGAGAACCGCGTGCAGGAAGCCGCGGCGAAATATCCCGCGCTCAAGGCCCGGTTCCCCGACCTTCGCCTGCACCTCATCGGTCCTTTGCAAACCAACAAGGTCAAGGAAGCGGTGGCGCTGTTCGACGCGATCGAAACCGTCGACCGGCCCCACCTCGCCGAGGTCTTGGCGAAGGAGATGGCGCGCCAAGACCGGCGGCTCCCGTGCTTCGTCGAGGTCAATATTGGTAACGAGACTCAAAAGGCCGGGGTCGCGCCCGATGCGGCCGACGCTTTCATCGCGCTGTGCCGCGCACGCTGGCAGCTCGATCTGCGCGGTCTGATGTGTATTCCGCCCGAAGGCCAGGACCCGGCGCCCTATTTCGCCGCGCTCGCCGCGGTCGCAAGGCGCAGCGGGCTGCCCGCGCTCAGCATGGGAATGTCGGCCGACTTCGAGATTGCGATACGCTGCGGCGCGACGCTGGTGCGGGTCGGCACCGCGATCTTCGGTCACAGAAACTAGAATGTCTACTAATGTCCAGGTCAGTTGCGTCAAGAAACGCGGGGATCAATACAGCCCCCACGAGCGCATCGAAGGGCTCGGTGGATTCCACGACGGGCAACGATGGTATCTAGAAGAAAGCGCCATCATCGCCGAGCTTGAAAAGCCCAACGCGAGTCGGCAATGGAGGTTCTACACCAGTGTCTCGCACCATTTCGCGTGCGTGATCGTCGCCAGCCACGATGGCCGGAAGTACCTCAAGACCCAAGCGGACAGCTATTCGCCCGCCAATCTGCTCACTTTGCCGAGTTGCCCCTGACCGCTTAAGCGATCACCACGCGCGAATTCCGGTCGGCCGCGCCGAGCACGGCGAGAAGATCGGCGCGCGCGAGCGCGACGCAACCTGCGGTCGGCGAAAAATCGGCCGCGGCGAGATGCAGGAAAATCGCGCTGCCCAGCCCCGGCACCACCGGATTGTCATTATAACCGAGCGTCACGATCAGGTCATAGCAAGGCTCGTCGCGCCATAGCGCTTCGGCGCTCGCCGGATAGGGCAGCCGGACGATGCGGTTGTAGTTGCCGTCCGCCGGCGCGTCGCACCAGCCATCGTCAGGCCGAATCGCTTGGCAAGGCAGCGCGGTTCGCGGCCTGGCTTCGCGATCGGGCCGATAGAGCAGGCGCCGCATCGCAAAGTCGCCCAGCGGCGTGGCGCCGTCGCCTTCGCTCTTGTTGGCGATGACGCCGGTGCGCCCTAGCGCGCAGCGCATCCTGGCGCTGCCCCAGCGCGCGCGGCCGGTGCGGCCGATAAAAAGGTCCATGGCCTGAATGTGCCTTGCCCGATCCGTCAGGCGTGAACGATCTCGGCGGTTAAGAGCCTATATAATGATGGCTATGACCGTGGCGCACCAGCCCCCGAGCATCCAGTTGCCGGCCGAGCCCTCCGAGCGCGAGGCGCACCAGCGCAAGGCGCGGCTCGGCTGGCCGCGGCGGGACGCGATCGTCTTCGCGGCGCTGACGCATGCCGTCGTGATCGCCGCGTTGTTGATGCGGTGGCCGAACGCTTTCGCGCCCGCGCCTACGCTGCCGCCGATCGCGGTTTCGCTGGTCACCGAGCCGCCGCCTTCGCCTCCGGCGCCTTCGCCCCCGGCGGCAGCGCCCAAACTGCCGGCGACGCAGCCGATGCACGATCTCGAATCCGGTCCCGACCAGGTCACGACCGCGCCGCCGCAAGCTCCGGCCAAGGGACCCGAAGCGGCGCCAAAGCCGCAGCCCGAGGATGAGAACAAGCACGAGAAGGCCGCGATCGCGGAGCCCCCCAAGAGCAAACCGAGCCCGGCGGCGCCGCAAACGATCCGACCCAAGGAAGCGGCGCGTGAAACCGTGCCTAAGCCGGAACGCGGTTCCATCGATCGCGCGCCGGGCGACATCGATCGCACGGGCGATCCCTATCTCAATCGGCTCTGGGCGCTGATAGAAAGCCACCGGACCTATCCGGCGAACGCCATCGGATCGCTCGGCCTGCGGCTCGAAGGAACGGCGACCTATCTCATCGAGATATCGCCGACGGGCGCGCTCGTCGGGATCCGGCTCGAACGCTCCGCCGGCGCCGATATGCTGGACGACACTGCGCGCGAGATGATCGAGGAATCCGCGCCGTTCCCGCCCCTGCCGGGTAACTTTCCCAGCGATGGCGTGGTGCTGTCGGTGACCATCCACCTCTTTCCCGAGGCCTCGTGAATTGGGACATGCCCCCGCCGATCGAGCGGAAATGGTTCCTGCGGGAATTCAAGCCGATCGAGCTTGAAGAGGATGCCTGATCCCGCCCTCGGCGAGGAATCTCAACTCCTCGGCGAGGCGCGCGATCACGGGCGCCCAGCGGCGCGATGCGTCCTGGCGATAGAGCCGCGCGGTCGGATACCACCGGCTGTCGGCGCGCGTTTCCAGCCAGCGCCAATCGGGCGCATAGGGCAGCAGCAGCCATAGCGGCTTGCCCAGCGCGCCGGCGAGATGCGCGACCGACGTATCGACGCTAATGACGAGATCCAGCGCCATGATCGCCGCCGCCGTATCGGCGAAATCGGCGAGCAGCGGTGACAGCATCTCAAGACGTAGGAAAGGCGGCGCGTCATTCGCCTCCTCGACCGCCGCGCCTTTCTGCAAGGCGAAGAACGAGACGTCCGCCACGCCGGCGAGCGGAGCCAGCGCCGATAGCGGCAAGGAGCGGTGGCGGTCGCGCTTGTGCCCGGGGTTTCCCGCCCAGACGAGGCCGACCTTGAGGCCGGGCCGCGCGAGGCGCCGGCGCCATTCCTCGGCCGCTTGGCCGTCAGCGGCGAGATAGGGAATTTGCGCCGGGATGGTATCGAGCGTGGTGTCGAAGGCGAGCGGCAGGCTCAACAACGGGCATTGCCACGCGAAATCCGGCAAGGCGTCGCCGAAGGCGTGGACCGCGTTAACCCCTTCGATGGCGGCGAGCAGCCGGTGCAGCTCAGTGGGCGCCTCGACGATGACGCGACCGCCACGTTGCGCGACGAGAGGCAGATAGCGCGCGAACTGGATCGTGTCGCCGAAGCCCTGCTCGGCATGAATGAGGATGGTCGCGCCCGCCAATTCCCCGCCGCGCCATTCCTGCTGCTTGAAGCGTTTCGCCGCCGCGACGTTGCGGCGCCACGCCAGCCAGCCGGAGCGAAGCTTGCCTTGAAGGAGCAGCGCGAGACCCTGATTCCAGTGCGCGCTGTCATTCTCGGGGTCGAGCTCGAGCGCGCGGGCGTAAGCCGCGGCGGCGGCGCCCGGCTCGCCTTGCTCCAGCGTCACATTGCCGAGATTGACGAGAGCCTCGACGTAATCCGGCTGCAGCGCCAGGGCCTGGGTGACGGACCGGGCGGCGGCGGCGAGGTCGTCGCGCCGGGCCAGCACATTGCCGTAATTATTATGCGCTGCGGCGTTGGCGGGCTGGCGCGCCAGCACGTAGCGATAACACTCCGCGGCCTCGTTCAACCGGCCCAGCTCGGCCAGCACGGCGCCGAGATTGTTGTAGGCGTCGATGAAATTCGGATCGCTTCGGATCGCCTCGAGGAAATGATCGACCGCCTTTTGCGGCTCGGCGCGCGCTGCCAGCACATTGCCGAGATTGTAATGCGCCTTGGCGTAACCGGGCTTGACGAGCAGCGCCTGCTCGAAGGCGCGCTGCGCCGCCGCCCATTGGCCCTGCTCCTGCAGCGCGAGCCCGAGATTGCTATGCGCCTCGGCGAGATCGGGCTTCAATGCGAGCGCGCGGGCGTGACTTCGCGCGGCCTCTTCGGGGCGCCGCAGCGCGCGGTACACCGTGCCTAGATTGTTGTGGAAATGGGGCTCGGAATTGTCGAGCTCGATCGCCCGCCCGATCGAGACGAGCGCTGCCTCATGCCGGCCGAGCTGATGCTCGACGAGCCCCAAGAGATGATGCGTCGCGGCATGGCGCGACTCCTCGGCGAGGATGGCGTGATAGAGGGCCTTGGCCTCGACGAGATGGCCTTCCTGATGCTGCTTGAAGGCGGCGCTATAGGCCTCGAACAGATCCAGCATGACACGGCTCCGGATGGCACTGCCGCCCTGCTTAGCAAGCGCCGAGCCAAGAGAAATTCTCGAGCGCGGTCCATGCAAGTTGAATCGGACCGCTGCTCTAAATTATTGATTTAATCGCATTTTCGAGGGCGAACCGGCACCCACTTCGCCGGAAAATGCTCTAGGTAGGTCAATTAATTAAGGACGAGCAGCGCCAGCCCCGGCGAGGCTTGCCGAGAGCCGGCGCGGCAAAATCTGCCGCTATCCCGCCTTCGCCATCTTGTGGTCGATGGCGCCGAAGATGGATTGCCCGGCCTCGTCCAGCATCTCGATGCGGACGCGGTCGCCGAACTTGAGAAACGGCGTTTTCGGCTCGCCCTGGGCCGCTTCCTCGACCGCTCGGGCCTCCGCGATGGTGGCATAGCCGCGCTTCGGGTCCTGGTTCGACACGGTGCCGCCGCCGACGATCGTGCCCGCGGTCAGCGCCTGGGTCATGGCGGAGTACGAGATCATCTTGTCGAAGCCGTGAACCGCCTCGCCGGCATTGGGGTCGCCGAACAGCTTTCCGTTGACGAAGCAGCGGATCGGCAGGTGCAGCCGGCTATTGCGCCAGGCCGAGCCGAGCTCGTCGGTGGTGACGCAGACGGGCGCGAAGGCCGAAGCCGGCTTCGAGCGGGTGAACCCGAACTGGCGCTGTAGCTCGACGGCCTGGAGGTTGCGCAGCGACACGTCGTTGACAAGCGTGATGAGCTCGATCTTCATCGCGGCGACCGCCGGGCTCGCGCCATAGGGCACGAAGCCCGTGATCGCCGCGACCTCGCCCTCAAAATCGATGCCCCAATCCTCGGTCGCTACGGGTACATCGGCGGTGGGCGCGAGGAACCCGTCGGAGCGGCCCTGATAGACGGCCGGTTCGCTCAGGAACCATTCCGGCGCCGGCCGGCCACGGGTCATGCGATAGCGGTGGGACTCGTAGGCGGTGCCGTCGAGCCACTGGAACGAGCGCGGCAGCGGCGAATGGCAGCGCGCGGCATCGAAGTCCTCGGCATTGCACAGCCCATCCATCAGCCGGCGATAGCGATCCTCAAGCAGCGGGCGGTTGCGCCCCCAATCGTCGAAAGCGGCGAGCAGCGAAGGCGCGATGTCCGCGGCGGGGGTTATTTTCTTGAGGTCGCGCGAGACCACCACCAATTCGCCGTCGCGGCGATCGTTGCGCAAGGTTGCGAGCTTCATCCCACTCTCCTGTCGGACGCCCTATCAGGCGAAGATTTCCGCGAAGAAATCCTGCATCGCCCGCCACGAGCGCTTATCGGCCTTCTCGTTATAGGCGGCCGGCATTCCGGTCGAGGGCAAATTCCAGTTGGTGAAGGTGTGGACGGCGCCGCCATAGGACACGAGCTGCCAGTCCACCTTGGCGTCTTCCATCTCTTTCTCGAAGGCGGCGACCTCGGCGGGCGGCACCACCGGATCGATGGCGCCATGCAGGACCAGAACCTTGCCCTTGATGTTCTTCGCGTCGGCAGGGTTGGGCGTGCTGAGCTGGCCGTGGAAGCTCACGGTGCCCGCCAAATCGGCGCCGCTGCGCGCCAATTCCAGGACGACGATGCCACCGAAGCAATAGCCGATGGCCGCGACCTTCTTGGCGTCTACCTGGGGTTGCTTGAGCAAAACCTCGAGCCCGGCCCGAGCGCGCGCTCGGGTGAGGCCGCGGTCCTGGTAATAGGGCAGCGAAATCTGCTCGCATTCGGGGAACGACTTGGCGCGAATCCCTTTGCCGAATATGTCGAGGGCGAAGGCGGCATAGCCCAGCTCGGCCAGCATCTCGGCCCGCTTGTGCATGTATTCCTGGCAGCCATTCCATTCATGAGCCACGAGAATGCCTGGCCGCTTGCCCGGGTTTGCGTCGTCATAGGCGAGGTAGCCCTCGCAAACCGTGGCGCCCTGCTTGTATTCGACCAACTGCGTCTTGATCACCGCCCGTCCTCCCTGGTGTTTCCCGCGGATGAGGGGAAATATCCCTCACCCGGCTTCGCTTAACGAGTCTTTTTCGCAGACTTCGGGCGGGCGGCGGTCGTTCAAGCGACGAAGCCGCCCGGCGGCGGCTTCTTTCGCTAAGTCGTTGAAATTTTGGAGCGGGCGAAGGGATTCGAACCCTCGACCCCGACCTTGGCAAGGTCGTGCTCTACCCCTGAGCTACGCCCGCATCCGAGAGCCAGCGATCATAGGAGCTTAAATGTTGGTTTTCAATTACCGGGAGCGTAGCACAGCCGAGCCGCGAACCCAGCGGCGAGGCGTCGCGCGAAGACCAGCCCGTCCCCTTGCCTTAATCCCCTAGCGCCGCCATTTTTAAGCCTGGGACCCAAAGGAAGAAAGCACATGGAAGCGATTATCGGCGGCGGAACTCCACCAGCGGGCAACGCCGATCTCGTCAAGAACGGCACCACCGCCACCTTCATGGCCGATGTCATCGACGCTTCGCATGACGCGGCGGTCGTGGTCGATTTCTGGGCGCCGTGGTGCGGGCCGTGCAAGCAGCTCGGGCCGCAGCTCGAAAAGGCGGTGCGCGGCGCCAAGGGCGCGGTGCGCATGGTCAAGATCAACATCGACGAGAACCAAGAACTGGCGGCGCAGATGCGCATCCAGTCGATCCCGGCGGTCTATGCCTTCAAGGACGGCCGCCCGGTCGACGGATTCGTCGGTGCGGTTCCGGAAAGCCAGGTCAAGCAGTTCGTCGGCAAGCTTACCGCCGGCGCCGGTGCCGCGGACTCGCCGATCGCGGCGGCCGTGGCGCTCGCCAAGGAGGCCTCAAGCGCGGGCGATCACCCGCGCGCGGCCAACATCTTCGCCCAGGTGCTGCAGCACGAGCCCGAGAATTTCGATGCGCTCACGGGGCTCGCGCGCATCGCTCTCGCGAAGAAGGATCTGAAACAGGCGCGCGAGATTCTCGCCAAGATTCCCGCCGAGCAGGCGAAGCACGCCGATGTCGTTGCCATCCGCACCGGCCTCGAGCTTGCGGAAACCGGTGCCAAGGCAGCCGGCGCCGTTGACGAGCTGCAAGGCGCGGCTCGAGCGCGATCCCAAGGATCATTCGGCGCGGCTCGAGCTGGCCTCGGCGCTCTTCGCCGCCGGCGACCGCGAAGCCGCGATCGATCAACTGCTCGATCTCGTCAAGCGCGACCGCGAATGGAACGAGCAGGCGGCGCGCAAGCAACTGGTCAAATTCTTCGAGGCGATCGGGCTCGCCGATCCGTTGACGGTGCAGTCGCGCAAGCGTCTTTCGTCGATCCTGTTCTCATGAGCTTCGAGCCGCGCATCGAGGATTTGCCCGCGCTGCTACCGATCTTCCCGCTGACTGGCGCGCTGCTGCTGCCGCGCGGCCGGCTGCCGCTCAACATCTTCGAGCCGCGCTATCTTGCCATGGTCCAGCACGCGCTCGGCCAGGGTCGGATGATCGGCATGATCCAGCCCCAGGAGGGCGCGGGCGATGCCGGCGATCCGCCAATCTACCGCACCGGCTGCGCCGGACGCATCGTCGAATTCGCCGAGACCCCGGATGGCCGCTTCATCCTGACCCTGAAAGGCGTCGCTCGATTCGAGGTGGCGTCGGAGCCGCCGCGAACGGCGCTGTTCCGCCAGGTCGTTCCCGATTGGCAGCGCTGGCACGACGATTTGCAGGAAGATAACGCGGGTGTCGATCGCGAGCGGATGGTGACCGCGCTGAAGCCGTTTTTCGAGCGTCACGGCATCAATGCGGATTCCGAGGTGCTGACCGCGGCGCCGATCGAGCATCTCGTCAATTCCTTGGCGATGGCGTGTCCGTTCAGCCCGAGCGAGAAGCAGGCCTTCCTCGAGGCGCCGCGCACCGGCGAGCGCGCGAAGATTCTGACGGCGCTCGTCGAAATGTCGGTGGCCAGCACGGTCACGCCGAATGGCGGGGCGCGGAACTGAGGGGAAGGCGAAACCATGAGCGCACCAACCGCCGAAATCGATCCGAGACTCCTCGAAATCCTGGTCTGCCCGCTGACCAAAGGGCCCCTTCGCTATGACCGCGCCAAGCAGGAATTGGTCAGTGCCCAGGCCGGCCTCGCTTATCCGGTCCGCGACGGCATTCCGATCATGCTGGTCGACGAGGCCCGTCCGCTCGACGAGGCCGAGAAGGCGGCGCTTTCGAATAAGCCGTGAGCCAGCTTGGCACCACGCAATGGCCGACCGAACTGCGCCTAAAGCAGGCCGAAAAGCTGCTCGAGATCGATTTCGATGATGGCGCGCGGTTTCGCCTGCCGGCGGAATATCTGCGGGTCGAAAGCCCTTCGGCCGAGGTCCAAGGCCACGGGCCGGGCCAGAAGCAGCTCGTCCCCGGTCGTGCCAGGGTCGGCATCGTCAAGGTCGAGCCCGTCGGGAATTATGCCGTGCGTCTCGTCTTCGACGACCATCACGATACCGGCATCTATTCCTGGAGCTATCTCTATCAGCTCGGCCGCGAGCGGGAACGGCGTTGGGCCGAGTATCTCGCGGCGCTGGCCAAGGCCGGGCTCTCGCGCGAGCCGCCGGCGAAGTCGTGACGCGCGTAGAGGAGCCGAGGCCATGAACCTACCCCCTGCCAATCCGACGCGTCCCGGCGCCGACATCAACCATTCGCTCGGCCGCGCGGGGCTCATCGTCGTGTGCAAGCGCGACGGCTTCGTCGAGTTCCACGATGCCACCGGTTTCACGCTAATCGAGGAAATCAAGCTGCCCGATTTCCCGCATGAGGTGGTGCTGTCGCCCGACCGCAGGAAGGCCTATGTCTCGATCTATGGCAATGGCCAGGTCGGGACCAATACCGTGCCGGGCACAAGGATCGCGGTACTCGATCTTGCGTCGCGAAAACTCGACGGCTTCATCGAGCTCGCGCCGTTCCTTGCGCCCCACGGCTTGACCTTCGACCAAGCGGGCCTCCTTTGGGCGACGGCGGAATCGAGCCACGCTCTCGTCTATATCGACCCAGCGCGCGGCGTCGTCCTCGGCCATGTCGAGACCGAAAGTTTGCGCACCCATTTTATGGCCGCCTCGCCCGACGGCACCCGGATCTACGTCCCGCATCGGCAGCTGAGCTTCATGAGCGTCGTCGACACGGCGACGCGCAAGGTGGTCAAGCGGATTCCGAATTTCCGCTACGAGTGCCAGGGCGTGTGCACCGCGCCCGACGGCAACCGCGTCTATCAGGCATCGAGCGCGCGGCCGTTTATCAGCGTGATCGATCCGAAGACCGACGAGGTCGCAGGACAAATCACGGTCGAAGGCATGGGCGATTTCCCGCCGCAGCTTAATCGGCTTCGTGTCAGTCCCGACAATCGGTACCTCGTGATCTCGTACAATGTCTCGCGCCTCGCGGCGGTAATCGACACCCGCGAGCCCGAGCGCCAGTACCTGTTCGAGCTTGAGAAGGGGCCGATGGGCATCGCCTTCGGCGCCGACCTCAACCAGGCCCTCGTCACCAATCACGACGAGGGCACGATCTCGGTCATCGACCTGGGCGCGATGAAACCGGCGGGCCAATTCAAGACCCATCTGGGTCCCGAGACGATGGCGTTCTACTAAAGCGCTTCCCCGCGCGCGAGGCGCGGCAGGTCGCCGACCGTCCCCATGGCCTGGCGCATGAAAAAGCGCTTGAGATGGGGCGCGCGGTTGACCGCGGCGAGGCCGAGATCGCGGACGAACCTCACCGGCGCGGCATTGTTCGAGAACAGGCGGTTGAGGCCATCGGTGACCGCAGTCAGAGTCATCACGTCGAAACGCCGCCAGCGCTCGTAACGTTCGAGCAGCGCCCGCCCGCCGATGTCGAGGCCGAGGCGGCTGGCATCGACTGCCAGCTCGGCCAGCGCGGCAATGTCGCGCACGCCGAGATTCCAGCCTTGTCCCGCGATCGGATGGATGACATGGGCGGCATCGCCCACGAGGGCCAAGCGCGGCGCGGTATAGCACTCGGCAAGCAGGAGGGAGAGTGGATAGGACCAGCGCGGCCCCTCGACCGCGAGCGCTCCCAGATAATCGCCGAAGCGACGCTCGAGCTCGCGCAAGAAGGACGCATCGTCGAGCGCGAGTAGGCGCTTGGCGTCGGCGTCGCTTTCAGTCCACACGATCGACGAGCGCTTCCCTTTCATCGGCAGGATCGCGAACGGCCCGGGCGCCCGGAAATGCTCGACCGCGACGCCGCGATGCGGCTCGGCATGCCGCACTGTGCACACGATCGCGGTCTGGCGATAGGCGGCGCCGCGCGTCTTGATCGCGGCAGCCTCGCGCAAGCGCGAAGCGCGCCCGTCCGCGCCGGCGACCAGCTGGGTGTGAAGGTGGCGGCCATCGCCGAGCGCGAGAGTGGCACCTGTTTCGGTAAAATCCACGCCGCCGACCGCTAGGGGCGCGAGGAGCGTCAAGCTCGGCAGCGCGCGCGCGCGGGCATAGAGGCCTTGGCGCAGCAAGCGGTTCTCGATGATGAAGCCGAGCGGCTCGGGGCCCAGATCGCGGTGGTCGTAGTGGAGGAACAGCGGCGAATTGCCGTCGGCGACGCGAATCTCGCAGATCGGCTCGGCATCCGCGGCGAGGAACGGCCAAGCACCGATGCCGCTCATCACTTGCTGCGAGCCATAGGCGATCGCGGTGGTGCGCCCATCATAGGGCGCGGCCAGCATCCGCGTGGGATCCTCGCGGTCGATGATCGCGACCTCAAGCCCGGCGGCGGCGCAGGCTATCCCGAGCGTCAAGCCGGACAAGCCGCCGCCGACGATCGCCAATTCAACCCGGATTTCGCCGCCCCGCTTCGCCATGGCGGCAGAGTGAAGCGCGCCGGCACGGAAGACAAGCTTCCGGCTAATGCCGCAGCAGCGACACGAGCAGCGCCAGCGCTAGCGCCGCGGCGATGCCCTGCCAAAATCGCACAGGGTACCGTTCATAAAGCGTCAGCGGCCGGCGGACCGCGGCCGGGGCGCGCGCTGGCCCCGCCTCCATCTCGAGCGCGAATTCGGTCATGTCGTGAAAGCGCTCAGCTGGGTCGGTCGCGATCGCGCGCCCGAGCGTAGCCTGGAGCCACGCCGGCAGATCCGGACGCAAAAGCGAAAACTCCTTTGGCCGGTCCCGTCGCGGCAGGCTGGTGGCATCGGCATTGCCATAGGGAAACTCGCCGGTGAAGGCGCGGAATAGGGTGACGCCCAGGGCATAGATGTCGGTGGCCTCGTTGCCAGGTTCGCCGCCGAGCATTTCCGGCGCCATGTAGGCGGGGGTGCCGGGAATGTCCTCGGGCGGGAAATCCTCCATCCCGGGCACGCGGACCACGCCGAGATCGATCAGCTTCAGCGACCCGTTGCCTTCGAGGATCACGTTGTCGGGCTTGATGTCGCGGTGGATGATGCCGGTGCGGTGCAGCGCCGCGACCGCCCGGGCCAGCTTGATCGCGATATTCCGTCCTTCCTCCAGAGCGAGCGACGGCCGGCGCGTCAGCCGGGTTTCCAGCAGCTCGCCCTGGTAGAGCGGCATGACGGTGTAGAGGCAGGTCTGCCGCCCCGGCGGCAGCTCGATGATTCGACCGAGCCAAGGGCTGCTGACGCGTACCCCGACCCATGCCTCGCGGACGAAGGCGGCGTGATAGGTGGCCACGGCGGCGACTTGGGGCTTAGGGAACTTCAGAGCGACCTCGCCGCCCTCGATCTCGTCCTCCGCGCCGAATAGACGCGTGTAGCGGCCATCGGAAAGCAGCGCTTTGAGCACGAACCCGTCGATCGTCTCTCCGCCTTGCGGCACCGCGATCAGCGGCAATTGCTGGATGGCGCTGCCGATATCAGCCAATTCCGCCGTCGGCAGGCCAACCACGTCCAGCACCAGCGCGGTACAATTATCGGTGCTGCCCGATTCCAGCGCGGCCGCAACCAGGGCGCGGGCGCTATCCCCGGGAGCCGAGCGCTCGCGCAAGATGTCGGCGATGCTCTCATCGGTCAGGACCCCATGGACGCCGTCGCTGCACAAGAGAAAGCGGTCATGCAACGCCACGGTCTGGCTCGCGTAGTCGAGACGCACCTCGGCCTCGATGCCCAGCGCGCGGTAGAGGATGCGCCGCCGACCGGCGCTATCCTCGCGCACATGGTCGCTAGTCAGGCAGGTCAGGCGACCGCCGCTTAGCCGATAGGCGCGCGTGTCTCCGACATGCAACAGATGAGCGATGCGGCCGCGCAGCACGAGCGCGGTGAAAGTGCAGCCCATCCCCGCCAGCGCGGGGTCCCGGTGACCCATGGACTGGATCCAACCATTGAGCGCGTCCACGATCGTGGCCGCCGCGCGGCGCACTTCCATGGTCTCGGGCAGGTCGCAAAATCCGTCGAGAAAGCCGCGCACCGCGGTCTCGGCCGCCACCCGGCCGCCCTTTGCGCCGCCAATTCCGTCGGCGATCGCCGCCACAACGTCGCGGCGCGGCTCGGGTAGCTCCGCGCCGAAAACAGCGCCGACGAAATCTTCGTTGCGCTGGCGCGGCCCGGTTTCCGAAGCGAACCCGACACTTGCCTTGACGCCGGCAAAACCCTCAACCATCGCCAGCGCTCCGATTCCGCCGGGCCGCTTGCCGCCCGGATCGCGGCTTCAATTCTTCAACCTGAATTCTCTAACTTGCATCGATCAAAGAGGAAATAGCCGCCGGTACTGGACGCGACGATCACCGTGAGCGCCCCGGATCTGCGGTCAAGCGTATAGTTTCCGCCGTCCTTGGCCTCATGCCAAGAAATCTTCGCGTCGCTGATGCGCGCCGGATTGGCGTCAACGGTGCCCTTGTCGTAGTCGATCATGATCTGCCAACTCGCGCCGCTGGCCGGATTGGTGCAGGTAATCGCGGTCTCCCCCGGCTGCGCCTGAGCGGTAATGGCGAGTACGGCCATGCCGGCTGCCAACGCAGCAACTCGCGGCGCGAGCGGCCGAGTCAGGAACATGGTCGCCTCGGCATGGTCATGACCCGATTGATAGCCAATTCCCGCAGGCTTGCAAAGAATGTCGCACGAAGAGCGGGAAATGGCCGCCGGTTAATCCTGATCGCCTAATTTGGGCTCAGAATGCCAATTTTATAATCATTGCGTTCGAAGAGCGCCAATCCGGTCCAGATGGGAGCGTGGCTTTGGCCGGCCATCCGGCTAGCTCGCGCGTGGCATAGCTCTTGCGTAAATTCAGCCGGCGTTCATACCCGGGGTCATGCGGTCCTGTGCCATAGGCACGCGGATTTGGTGCTGCCTTCGGGAAGGTCAACAGCGATAAGAGGGGGTAAATTCATGGCACTGGTACCATCACCTCAATGGCTCGATACCGGGGACAATGCATGGCAATTGGCAGCCGCGACTTTCGTTGGCTTACAAAGCATTCCCGGGTTGGCGGTTCTCTACGGCGGCGTCGTCAAGAAGAAATGGGCGATCAACTCGGCCTTTATGTCAATCTACGCCTTTGCATCGGTCTTAGTCGTCTGGATTCTATTCGATTACAACATGGCTTTCGGCCCGCAATGGTTCCCGTTTCTAGGCATGCCTGGCCTGGCGGTTTCGGCTGCGTTCACCACCGGTCAAGCAACAATTCCCGCGGCAGCCTCGGGTATGCCGCCCCTCGCCTTCCCGATGGCGACCCTGGTGTTCTTCCAATTCGTGTTTGCCGCAATCACGGTGATCATTCTCGGTGGGTCGGTTCTCGGCCGCATGAGCTTCAGGGCTTGGGCGATCTTTTGCCCGGTGTGGATGACCCTCGTTTATACGGTGGGGGCGTTCAGCCTGTGGGGTGGCGGCTGGCTCGCCAGCATGGGTGCGGCAGACTTCTCGGGCGGCTACGTCATCCATCTCGCCGCCGGCACCTCCGGATTCGTCGCGGCGGCGATGGTCGGGCCGCGCTTGCAGGCGGATCGCGAGCATTTCCCGCCCAATAGCCTGCTGGTCACCTTGATCGGTGCCGGCATCCTTTGGCTGGGTTGGAACGGCTTCAACGGCGGCGACCCCTATTTCGCCAATGCTGATGCCGGCGCGGCGGTGCTGAATACCAATACCGCCACTGCAGTCGCTTTGCTCGTGTGGACGCTGATGGACAAGATGGCCTATGGCAAGCCGTCGATCATCGGCGCGGTCAACGGCATGATCGCGGGCCTCGTCGCCATCACCCCAGGTGCCGGCTACGTCGACGGCTGGGGCGCGATCATCATTGGCGTGTGCGCCGGGATCATTCCGTGGTTCTGCATGAACAAGATCCAGAAGACCAAGCTGATGATGAAGGTGGACGACACCTTGAGCGTGTTCTCGACCCATGGCTGCGCCGGCCTGATGGGCGGTCTGCTGGTGGGCATCCTGGCCAACCCGAACATGATCGAATATGTCGGCACCGACAAGGACGCGCCCGGCGTCAGCGTGACCGGCTGGTTCTTCGGCAACGCGCCGCAGCTCCTGCTTCAGGCCGAGGCTGCGGCGTTCATCATCGTTTACAACATCATCGCCACCTACATCATTCTCAAGGTCATTTCGTTCATCACGCCCCTGCGCATGGATGAAGCGACCCTGAAGGTCGGCGACGACGCGGTTCACGGCGAGACCGCCTATGCGATCGGCGTGGAAGGCGAGTAGCCCGATCGGGAACGAGGCTTAACCACCCGAAAGCGGCTGAGCCCGTCCTTCGCGGCTCCAACGAGGCCGGGGCGCTTGTCGCCCCGGCCTTTTTTCTGGTCTGGCCGGGCTATAAGATTTCAGCAGGAATTCGCAATGCGGGTCGAAGCCGAGATCGGAAAGGACGTCCTCGATCCCGCGCTCCACGGCGAATCCGTCCAGCAAGCGTCTCGACGCAACTCTTTCGTTTGCGATCGCTCGACAAGCCGCCACAAATATAGCGCGCCGCGCGCGACACAATCGGGCGCCGCGAGGCCCCCCCTTCGCAACGCCGCTGCCGCGCCCCGCTCGCCCCGGAAGGTGCGGGCCGACCAGCATGCGGGCGAGGAACGACGCAATGTCCCGCTTCGTGCGGTCGGGGAGGCCCCGCGGCCCCAGGATGTGCCGCTGTGAGAGGTTCGGGAAATTCCTTACCGATGTGGCTTCGCGAGCGCACCGCAGCCAATAGAGGCGCGCAAAACTTTGCATACTATATACTGAAAAAAATGTCGCGTCGTGACGCTTGGCGAGGGCGAAACGCGCGCCTATCATCTTAGCGTTGTCTACCCGTGGCTTAGACGGTGGCTTTATACTTGTCTCTAAATCCACGCCTTGAACAGCTCGCCGATAACCCGTTCTCCAAGCTCCACAAGCTTTTTGACGGGGTGCAGCCGCGCTCGAACGAGCCCGTCATTGCGATGGCGGTGGGCGAGCCGCAGCACGAGCCACCGCCGATGCTGGCGCGCATCCTTGCCGAGAAGGCCGAGCTTTGGAATCGCTATCCGCCGCCGGCTGGCACCCCGGAATACCGCGCCGCGGCGGCGCGCTGGCTCGCCCGCCGCTATCGCCTGCCCGAGGGGATGGTGACGGGCGAGCGTCACGTCTTGGTGGTCAATGGCACCAAGGAAGCGCTGTTTCTTGCCCCCCAAATGGCGGTGCCGCAAGAAAAGGCCGGCGAGGCGCCGACCGTGCTCATGCCCAACCCCTATTACAATGTGTATAATGGTGGGGCGTTTCTGGCCGGGGCCGAGCCGATCTATCTCGATTGCACCAAGGAGACCGGCTTTCTGCCGGATCTCGATGCCATTCCTGAGCCCTTGCTTCGACGCTGCGCGCTGTTTTACCTGTGCAGCCCGGCGAACCCGCAGGGCGCGATCGCCGACCTAGCCTACCTGACCAAAATGATTGCGCTGGCGCGGGCTTATGATTTCGTGCTCGCCGTTGACGAGTGCTATTGCGAGATCTACGACCGCGCGGCGCCGCCGGGCGCCCTCGAGGCCTGCGCGGCGCAAGGCGGCAGGCTCGATCAGGTCTTGGTATTTCACTCGCTTTCGAAGCGTTCCAGCGCCGCCGGCTTGCGCTGCGGGTTCGTTGCCGGGGACGCGCGTCTCATCGAGCGCTTCGGGCACCTACGCTCCTATGCCGGCGCTCAGGTACCGCTTCCGGTGCAGGAAGCGGCGATCGCGCTGTGGGGCGAGGAAACCCATGTCGAGACGAACCGCGCCTTGTATCGCCGCAAATTCGACATCGCCGAAAGCGTGCTCGGCGGGCGGTTCGGCTTCTACCGGCCTGCCGGCGGGTTCTTCCTGTGGCTCGATGTCGGCGACGGCGAGAAAGCGGCGCTGGCGCTCCGGCGCGATGCGGCCCTGCGCGCCCTGCCCGGCGCCTACACCGCGCGCACCAATCCCGGCCGGGAAAATCCCGGCCAGCGCTATATCCGGATCGCGCTGGTTCATGATGATGCCACGGTCGAGGCAGGCCTGCGACGCCTGCTCCGCGTGCTTTGATGCGATCGAAAGGCGAGGAATAGCATGGCGACCATCACCGAGAGCGGCCGCAAATACGCCCCGACGCAATCCCACCCTTGGCGGCGCTTTTTCAGCGTCGCTATGGCCCTTGCGCTGATTGTCGGCGGGCTTTGGATCGCGGCAGCGCTCGCGACCCATGATCGCGGCGACCCGTCGTGGAACCAGTCGATCAGCGCCATAGCTAAGAACGCAATGGGGATGCCCGGCGCGCAAGTCTCGGATGCGCTCCTGCAGTGGCTCGGGCTGGCGGCCTGGCTGCTGCCTTTTGCGATGATCGACTGGGGCGTCCGGCTTGGCCTCGGGCGCGGCCTCAAGCGCTTCTGGCTTAAGCCGATCGTGCTGCCGGTCCTGGTGCCGGCGACCGCGCTCGCGATCTCGATTCTACCGCGGCCGGCAAGCTGGCCGCTCGAAGCCGGGCTCGGCGGCGCCATCGGCAAGCTCGCCCGCGACGGCTTTGCGCATATCAACGTGGCACCGCCGCTCTCTGCGATGGCCGCCGCCGCAGTGGTCGCGCTGCTGCTGATCTACCTCACCGGCCGGAAGTTCACGAGCGCCGGCACCGTCGCATCCGAAAAGCGTCCCTATGTGCGCCCCGGCAAAATCGTTCCTGAGACGCCAGACGAGGGCGATACCGTGGCCACTGCAAAGCCTGGTCTTCTGGCGCGCGTCGCGCTGCTGGCGTCGTGGCGGCGTCGCGACAGGGCGTGGGACGATACGGCGCGGCGGCACGAGCCGCGGCTCGGGGCGCCGCCTCTCGTCGGCGAGGGCGGCGACGACGATGCCGACGGCATCAAGCTGCCGGCGCGGCGCGCGGCCACGGTCGACATGCCGCGGCGCGCGAAAAGTCGGGAGAAGCAGCGCCAGGCGCTGCTCGATCTGGGGCCGGCGGGCGAGCACCTGCTGCCGCCCTTGGAGCTTCTCAACGAGGTGCCGCCCTCGCGCTTTGCCCAAATCAGCGAGGAAGCGCTGCAGCAGAACGCGCGCCTGCTCGAAACCGTGCTCGCCGATTTCGGCGTCCAGGGGCAAATCGTCAAAGTGCGTCCAGGGCCGGTGGTGGCCCTTTACGAGCTTGAGCCCGCGCCCGGCATCAAGGCGTCGCGCGTGATCGGCCTGGCCGACGACATCGCGCGCTCGATGAGCGCTCTCTCGGCGCGCGTTGCCGTCATTCCCGGCCGCAACGTCATCGGCATCGAATTGCCCAACGCGCGCGCGCGAAACCGTCTATCTGCGCGAGCTGTTGGCGTCCGAGGATTACGAGCGCACGGCGGCCAAGCTGGCGCTTGTCCTCGGCAAGGATATCGGCGGCACGCCGACCATCGCCGACCTCGCGCGCATGCCGCATCTGCTGATCGCTGGCACGACGGGTTCGGGCAAGTCGGTCGGCATCAACACGATGGTGCTGTCGATCCTCTACCGGATGCCGCCGGATCAGTGCAAATTCATCATGATCGACCCGAAGATGCTGGAGCTCTCGGTCTATGATGGAATTCCGCATCTCCTGGCGCCGGTCGTGACCGATGCCAGGAAGGCCGTGGTCGCGCTCAAATGGACGGTGCGCGAAATGGAAAACCGCTATCGCGCCATGTCGAAGCTCGGGGTGCGGAACATCGAAGGATACAACCAGCGCCTCGTCGAGGCGAAATCGCGCGGCGAGATCGCTGAGGCGCCGCGTGCAGACCGGGTTCGACGAGGAGACCGGCAGTCCGATCTTCGAGGAGCAGCCCCTCGGCCTCGACGGCGCTGCCGCTCATCGTCGTGGTCGTCGACGAGATGGCGGATCTGATGCTGGTCGCGGGCAAGGATATCGAGGCTGCGGTGCAGCGCTTGGCGCAGATGGCGCGCGCCGCCGGCATCCACATCGTGATGGCGACGCAGCGCCCCTCGGTCGATGTCATCACCGGCACCATCAAGGCGAATTTCCCGACCCGGATCAGCTTCCAGGTGACTTCGAAGATCGACAGCCGCACCATCCTCGGCGATGCTGGCGCCGAGCAGCTGCTCGGGCGCGGCGACATGCTCTACATGGCGGGCGGCGGGCGCATCACCCGCGTTCACGGCCCGTTCGTCTCCGACGAAGAGGTCGAGCGCGTGGTGCGCTTCTTGAAGGAGAATGGCGGTCCGCCCACCTATGTCGAAGAGGTGACCGAGGACGAGGACGATCTGCCGGATCCTGGATTCGGCGGCGAGTCCGACGCCTCGGGCGATCAGCTCTACGATCAGGCGGTGGCGCTCGTATGCCGCGAGCGCAAGGCATCGACGAGCTTCGTCCAGCGCCATCTGCAGATCGGCTACAACCGCGCCGCGCGGATTATCGAGCGCATGGAAACCGAAGGCGTCGTCGAGCGCCGCGAACCATGTCGGCAAGCGCGAGGTGCTCGGCCGCAACATCGATGAGAGATGAAGAATTTTTTGGCCACCCAGAAGTTTTCGCGCCGCTGGATTCTCGCCTTGGCGCCGGCGCTCGCTTTGCTGCCGCTCGCCCCACGGCTTGCGCGCGCCGCGCTGTCGAGCGAAGACGCCGGCGATGTCGAGCGGATCCAGGATTACCTCAACAACATCCGCACCCTGCAATCGCGCTTCGAGCAGGTCGCGGGCGATGGCGGAATCGCCACCGGCACGATCTATCTCTCGCGCCCGGGCCATATGCGGGTCGAATACGATCCGCCGGTGCCGATCCTCCTGGTCGCGACCGAGGGGCGCATCTGGTACTACGACAAGCAGCTCCAACAGGTCAGTTTCTTCGCCCTGCAAGACACGCCGGCCTGGTTCCTGCTTCAGGACAACGTCAGTTTCGGCGGCGACATCATGGTGAATAATCTAGAGCGTGGTCCCGACGTCTTGCGCGTCACCGCAAGCGAGACCAAGAACCCCGATCTCGGCACCGCCACCCTCGTGTTCAGCGACCGCCCGCTCGAGCTGCGCAAATGGCAGATTCTCGACGCGCAGAAAAAGACCGTGACGGTGACGCTCGACGATCCGCACTACGGCGCGCCGCTCAACCCCGATCTTTTCTACTGGACCGATCCGCGTCCGCCCGCCGACCGTGACGGCGGCTGAGCGTCGGTCGATGTCGATCATGGCGCAAGAAACCGCAGGCTCGGCACCGCTCGCCGTCATCGCCGTCCAGTGCTGTCGGCGCGAGATCGTGACGCCGACGGGGCCGCATCCCGCTCATGCGGTGGTGACGAAATACATCGATGCAGTGGTCGGAGGTGCCGGCGGCTTGCCGCTGCTCGTGCCCGCCGAGGGCGGTGCCGATGCCGCCGAGGCGGTGCTGGCGCGGATCGACGGGCTGCTGGTGCCTGGTTCGCCCTCCAATGTCGAGCCGCATCATTACCGGGGCGCGTCCAATGCGCCCGGCATGCTTCACGACCCTGCGCGCGATGCGATCGCGTTGCCGCTCTTGCGCGCAGCAGTGAAGGCCGATCTGCCGGTGCTCGCGATCTGCCGCGGCATTCAGGAACTGAACGTCGCCTTGGGCGGCACGCTCCATCCGCAGCTTCACGAGGTTGCCGGGCGGCTCGATCACCGTGCGCCAAAGCTCGACAGCCTCGACGCGCGCTATTCCCATCGCGCCCATGGCGTGGAACTGATACCGGGCGGCGTGCTGGAGACGCTCGCGGGCACGCGCAGAATCGCCGTCAACTCGCTCCATAGCCAGGGCATCGACCGTCTCGCGGCCGGGCTCACCGTCGAAGCCGTTGCGCCCGATGGCCAGATCGAGGCGGTCTGCGTGGCGGCGGCGAGCTTCGTCGTCGGCGTGCAGTGGCACCCGGAATTCCGCTTCGCAGAGGATCCGTTTTCGCTGCGGCTGTTCCAGGCCTTCGGCGCGGCCTGCCGCTGCCGCGCGCGAAGCCGTTCCTGCTAGATCGACGTCAGTATCGGCGGATGAGCGGCGCGGCGTATGTTTCTTTTCCCGCGGCCGACGTGGCGTTTTGGGTCGAGGCCGATGACGGCGCGCGCTTGCCGGTCTACGCGCTCGATGGTCCTGCCGGCGCGTGCGCCGTGCTGTTCGGGCATGCCAACGGATTTTGCGCCGGCTCCTACGCGCCCTGGCTTCGGGCGATGGCGCGGCACGGCCGCGTGTTTGCTTACGACGCGCGTGGCCATGTCGCCTCGCATTGGCCCGACGGTCCGCTCGATCGGGTTTTTCACGCCGACCGTTTCGCCACCGATCTCGCGGCAATCGGTCGCTCGGTGATGGCCCGTGGCGGCGGCACCCCGCTCGCCTATGTCGGGCATTCGCTCGGCGCGGCGGCGGCGATTCATCTTGAGACCCTCGGCAGCGCGCCGGCCTGGGCAAAGCTCATCCTGTTCGAGCCGCCGATCTTTCCGCCGCGCGGCTCGTCTGGCATGGCGGCCGCGCTCAACGCGACGCACCCGCTCATCGAAGCCACGAAACGGCGGCGCGCGGAGTGGTCGAGCCCCGAGGCGCTGTTCGAGCGCTTGAAAGGCAGCCCTGCCTTCAAGCGATCGACTGACGCGATGCTGATGGCGCATTGCCGGGCCGCCCTGAAGCCGAAGCGCGATGGCGGTTTCACCCTCGCCTGCCCGCCTGCGGTCGAGGCGGCGATCTATCGCGCCCACCGCGACGCCGGCACTTGGGACCATGTTGGGCGCGCTACGGCGGTGATCAACCTCGTCGGCGGCGATCCCGGTTTGCCCGACCCGAGCTGGACCGGCCTGATCATCGCCGAGCTCGCAGGGCGGTTGCCGAATGTCAGCCTTGCGAACCTGTCGGGGGCGGGTCATCTGATGTTTTTCGAGCAACCGGATCAATGCGCTGAACTCGTAGTCACAATGCTGTGCGCCGCCAGTTGACGGCCGCCATATCGCTTCCCACCTAAGCTGAAGAAGCGCGATGGGTACGCCTGTCGCCGGACCGTCAGCGTTCCCCCCGAGCGCCGATGGACCCCCTGCACAGGGGCTTCGGGCGCCCGGCCACCCCCCTGGCCGGGCGCTCTTTGTTTAGGGGGTTGGCTTTTTCGGGCGCCGGTGCGATTGTCTGATACCCAAACAATCCGCTAGCTTCGGGCACCCCATGAACACCCTCGAGGGACGCGTTGCCTTGGTGACGGGCGCCGGGCGCGGCATTGGCCGCGCGATCGCCGAATTTCTTCATGCCGAAGGTGCCGCTCTCGTCATCGCCGATAACGGAACGGCCATCGATGGCAACGGCGCCGACCCTAAGATCGCGCAAGATCTCGCGGCAAGCCTCGGGGCGCGCGCCGCCGCGTACACTGAAAGCATCGCCAGCCCGTCTTCCGCCGCCGCCGCCGTGGCGCTCGCCCTCGAACGCTTCGGCGCCATTGACATCGTGGTGAACAATGCCGCGATCCTGCGCGACCAGTTCGTGTTTAAATCCGATCCGCTCGCCTGGGAAGCGGTGGTCCGCACCAACCTCTCGGCCGCGTTCTATGTGCTGTCGGCGGCGACCCCGAGCTTACGCGCGCAAGCTAAGGGCCCACGAGCCGGCTGGGGGCGGATCGTCAATATCGTCTCGACCGCGGGATTCTACGGCAATTACGGCCAGTCCTCCTATGCCGCGACCAAGGCCGGGCTGTTGGGTCTGACGCGCAGTGTCGCGCTCGACATGGCGCGCAGCCAAGTCACCTGCAACGCGGTGGCGCCGTTTGCCGCGACGCGCGTGACGGAGTCGATCAAGCCGCAAAATGACGCCCAGGCCAATTACAAGGTCAACGCGCTTAAAGTGCCGGCGCGCGCCGTGGCCGAGCTGGTCGCGTGGCTATGCGCGCCCGGGCAAGGTCAGGTCTCGGGCCAGCTCTTCGGCGTACGCGCGAAAGAGGTTTTCCTGTTCACCTACCCGCGCCCGATCGCTCGGGCCGTCCTCGGCGTGTCAGGTCTTGCCGCTGCGATCGAGCAGAATTTGAAAGCGTATTATTTGCCGCTCGAGACCGATCTCGAGGTCTTCGGTTCAGAGCCGATATTATAGTGAGGAAATCGCGATGGCCAATCCGCACCAGCCCCAGATCCGCACCGTTGACGAATTCAACGCGCAGCCGCCGGAATAT
This sequence comes from uncultured Alphaproteobacteria bacterium, assembly GCA_963803265.1. Taxonomy (GTDB): domain Bacteria; phylum Pseudomonadota; class Alphaproteobacteria; order ATCC43930; family CGMCC-115725; genus CAIKMD01. Next base: position 106,076 of record CAWDLZ010000017.1, read on the forward strand.
CAGGAGGCGGTGCGCAAGATCGTGCGCAGCCACTCGGTCGACGAGCTCTACGGCGCTCAGGTCTTCGACGAGCCGGCGATCGCGCTGGCGCCCGATCCCTACGCGAAATGGCTGACCTGCCGCGTGGCAATGGAAGAATACGGTCATCATCACCGCTTCGCCGAGCTGGGCCGCAAGATCGGCGTGCCCGAGGCGCAACTCACGCCGAAGGGCAAGAAGCCGCTGTCGATCTTCGAATTCGAGATGAAGACTTGGGAGGAGTTCTGCGCCATCAAGCTGTTGGCCGATCTGGCCGAGATCATCCAGGTCGAGGATTTGATGCAGTGCAGCTTTCACCCCTTGCGCAATCTTGCGCGCATGACCATGCCCGAGGAAAAATTCCACGCCCAGTTCGGCGAGGATTTTTGCGCCGGCTTGGTGAAAACCAAGGCGGGCCGCGCCGCGGTCCAGGCCGCAGTCGATCGCTATCTGCCGCTGCTGCTGCCGTTCTTCGGCGCCGCCGAATCGAAGAACAACGCGCTCTTCCGCCGCTACGGCATCAAGCAACACACCAACGAGGCGATGCGCGCCGACTATATCGGGCGCGTGCGCAAGCTGCTCGCGAAGCTCGGGCTCCACATGCCGGTGATCCCCGAAGCGGCGGCTTGAGCGAGCCTTAAGATCATCCCATGGCGCTTACCCTCGTAACTTGGAACATCAATTCCGTTCGGCTGCGGATCGATCTAGTGCAGCGCCTCGCGGGCGAGCTCAAGCCCGACGTGCTGTGCCTGCAAGAAACCAAGACACCGGACGAATTCTTTCCGCGCGCGGCGGCCGAGGCGATTGGCTTTAAGCACATGCTCGTTCACGGCATGAAGGGCTATAACGGCGTCGCCGTCCTGTCGCGCCTGCCCTTGGAGAAGGCGCGCAGCGAAAGCTGGGCCGGGCGCGAGGATTGCCGTCACGGCATCGCCGAGCTACCGGGCGGGATCGAGCTCCACAATGTCTATGTTCCAGCGGGCGGCGACATTCCGGATGCGCAAGAAAACGACAAATTCGCCCATAAGCTGCGCTTTCTCGACGAGCTGACGGGCTGGTTCCGGGGCCGCCGCCGCGCCGCCAAGCCAACCATCCTGGTGGGCGATCTCAATATCGCGCCCTTGGAAAACGACGTCTGGTCGCACACGCAATTGCTCGACGTTGTCAGTCACACGCCGATCGAGGTCGAGAAATTAGGCGAGCTCCAAGCCTCGGCGAAATTCGTCGATGCCGTGCGCCACTTCATCCCGCCCGAGCAAAAGCTTTACACTTGGTGGAGTTATCGCGCGCGCGATTGGGCGGCATCCGACCGCGGCCGGCGGCTCGATCATGTCTGGGTCACGCCGGTGCTGAAAGACCGGCTCGCTGGCGCCGCCGTCCATCGTACCGCGCGCGACTGGCAGCGCGGCTCCGACCATGTTCCGGTGCTGGTCCGGCTTTACGAGTGACGATTCACGTCACTCGATACAGATAATCGCCATGCTCGCGCACGCCTTCGGGCGGCGGGATGGCCTCCCAGCCGGGCAATTCGAGCGGTATTTCCGATATCACCACGGCACCGGGGCGAAGCATCGGCGCAACCAGTGGCGCGAGCACGCTGGCCATCCGCGTCGCGACCGGCAGGTTGAGATGAACCAAGGCGGCTTCGCGCGGCCAACGCTGCCACGCTTGCGGTAGCGTGTCGCACGGATCGCCGAGGATTCGCAGATCGGGCGTCGGCGGCGCGTCGGCGGGCGCGGAGATCGCGCGGTCGAATACCGCAATGGCGCGCCGGCGCATGATGTCGCGCAGATGATCGTAGGCGACGCCGTCGCCCCAGCCGATGGCCAGCGCCGGGCCGGGAAGCTGCGTCACCGTCGCCGCAGCCCGCTCCAGGCTGGCGCGCTGGCTCATCAGCCGTCGGATCAAGCTGTCCAGGGCGCTCAATTCATGGCACCAGCCGATAGCCGCCGGGCGCGGTCACCAGGATCTCGGCCTTGCCCGGATCGCGCTCGATCTTCTGGCGCAGCCGATAGACATGGGTCTCCAAGGTGTGCGTCGTGACGCCGGAATTGTAGCCCCAGACCTCGTTCAACAACACGTCGCGCCCGATGACCTTGTCGCCGGCGCGGTAGAGATATTTGAGAATCGCGGTTTCCTTTTCGGTCAGCCGCACCTTCTTGCGCTTGGCGTCGTCGGCCAGGGTCTTGGCGCTCGGACGAAAGGTATAGGGGCCGATGCTGAAGACCGCGTCCTCGCTGAGCTCGTGCTGGCGCAGCTGGGCGCGCAACCGCGCCAAGAGCACGTTCAGGCGGAAGGGCTTGGTGATGTAGTCGTTGGCGCCGCTATCGAGGCCGAGAATCGTGTCGGCCTCGCCATCGGCGCCGGTCAGCATCAAAATGGGCGCGCGAATGCCCGAACGGCGCATCACCTGGCACAACTCGCGCCCGTCCATGTCAGGGAGTCCGACATCGAGCAGCACCGCGTCGAAGTGCTGCTCTTTCGCCCGCGCCATCGCCTGGGCGGCGGTCGCGGCTTCGGTAGGCAGAAATTCCTCGTGCAGTTGAAGCTGCTCGGCGAGCGCGCGACGCAGCGTATCGTCATCGTCAACGATCAGAATCTTACGCCCAGCGGTCATCGGATTCCTTGCTCTATCGCGGCCGTATCTTGCTTATAGGCCGAGCCGGGCCGGGACGTCCCTGCCGTTCGGGCTTTCTCAGCGCTGAACCTCGACGCCCTTCCAGAAAGCGACATAATTCTTGATCTGCGCCGCCGCCGGCGAGGGGTCGGGGTAATACCAGGCCGCGTCCTTGTTTTCCGCGCCCTCGACTGCGATCGTGTAGTAATGCGCCGTGCCTTTCCAGTGGCACTGGCTGGTGGTGGCGCTCGCGGTGAAAAAGCGCCGGTCGATCGTCTCGGGCGGGAAATAAACGTTGCCCTCGACCAGCTCGAAGCGCGGGCTCTCGGCCAGAACCGCGCCGCGCCAAATTGCCTTGGCCATGACGAACCTCCCTTTGCCGCTGCCATCCTGCCGCTTTAGGCGGACAAAGCCAAGGTGTCGCTGTGACCTATCGTAAGCGTCAGCTTACCGTTAAGGAGCTCGGCCAGCCGAGACTTCTGCCACGCGGCGATCGCCGGTTCTTGTTCGGGCGCCGCCGCGCGCGCGGCAGCGGCCTCGCCGGCAATGAGCTCCGCGAGTATCGCGCGGTTGCCACCCAGCTGCCAGTCGCTCGCCGTCGCCGAGACCGAAAACCCGTTTTTGGCCAAGGCCTTAGCTAGCGCCTCAGCGGCATCGCCGCCGAGCGCGGGCCCGAAGCCCTTGTCGCCGGCTTGGTGGCGGCGGAAGGCTCGCCCGACGATCGCGTCTTCGGCATGTTCCGGCCGCCATTCCCGCCTGCCGTCGAGCGTGAGCGCGGCGAGCAGCGGGAGGCGCAGCCGGGCGAGCAGGATGGTCAATTCCATTACGAACTCGCGCGAAACCAGATCGAACAGCGACGCCGCCGCGACCCCATCGGCGCCCAGCGTGGCGAGGCGGCCCAAGTCGCGCGCCAGGTCGAGCGCTACGCCGCAGAGCGTCCACCTTGCCGCGCCGACCGTGATCTCGATCCTTCCGCCGCCGGCGCGAATGGGATAGCCCTGGCGCCGCGCCCAGGCCGTGAATTCCCCTGCCTGCGCCGCGATCAGCAGGGGCTCGCGCTCGATCAGGAGCCAGTCCTGGTCGCCCGCGATGCGCGGCAGGAGAGCGCGGCAATTGGCGCCCGTGCCCGCGCCGAGATCGAGGAGCCTCACCGCGCGGGTCTTGGGGCGCGGCAGCGCCGCGGCGAAGCGCCGCGCCAGTACAGGATCGCGCGCAGCGAGGTCGGCGCCTTCGCGCAGCCGCAGCCAATCGGGCGAGAATTCGCTCATGCCAGCAAGCGTAGCGCTTCCGCGCGCCAGCGCGAGGCCGCCTCGGCCCAATCGGGCAAGGCCGCGCCCGCCCGCAAGGCGCCTTCGCCGAGGGCGGCCAGATAATCCCGGTCGTCGAGGAGCCGCCAGAGCGCTTCCTCAAGCGCCGCGCCGTCGCCGGGCGGCACCAGGAGGGCGGCGCTCAGGGGCACGATTTCTGGGATGGCGCCCGCGCGCGTCGAGACGACCGCCAAGCCATGGGCGAGCGCCTCGGCCAAGGCCATGCCATAGCCTTCATGGAACGAGGGCAGAACGAATAAATCGGCCTCCTCGTAGGCAGCACCCAGGCGCTCGGACGGGATTTCGCCGCCGAGGGTGACGCGCCCCTCGAGGCCGTTGGCGGCGATTGCGCGGCTCACCGCGGCGGCATAGGCGGGGTCGCGCGTAGGGCTCCCGATCAAGAGGAGCCGCCAATCCGGCCGCTTAAGGCTCGCCAGCGCCTCGACGAGGACGAGCTGCCCCTTGCGCGGCGTGACGGAAGCTACGCAGAGGAGGCGGACGGCGCCGTGCTGCCTGCCCCGCGTGCGTCTCGTCGCCGGCTTGGCCGTGCCTGGCGCAGCGACTCCGATACGAGCGCGCGATACTCCGGCGCCGATGACCGCTTCGGCCGTGCTTCGGCTCGGGCAGAGGACGCCGGCGAGCAGCGGCAAGAGGCGCGCCTCGATCTCGCGGAACCGGGCCGCCTCCGCCGCGCTCAAGCCCGTTTCCTCGGCCAGGGGATGATGCACCCAGCCGATGAAATGGAGCCGCCTTGCTTCGCGCTTCAGGCAAGGCTCGAACGCGGCGAGCGCCAGCCCGTCGATGACGGCCGCAGCGCCGTCGGGCAGGGCAGAGAGCGCTTCCGCCGCGCTCTCGCGGGCAATGCCGTCGGCGGCGGGAAACCTTCCCCGCAGTTCGACCACGTCGATCGTATCGCCCTGCGCGCGCAAGCGCTCGACGACGTGGCGGGCAAAGAGATAGCCGCCGGTTAATTGGTCGATCGCGTTAGGCACGATGAGCGCGAGCCTCAATCGAGCCGGCCTTCGCAGGACGCTACGGCGACGGGCGATTCGCGCAAACGCACGCAGAGCGCGGCCAGCGCTCCGGCGGTCCCGGGCCCCAGCGCGCCACCGCTAATGCGCGCCTTCAAGCGGCGGAAGATCTCGCCCGCGAGGAATTCGGTGGTGGTGTTGCGCCCCTTGAATAGGGGCTCGTCGTCGAGATTGCGGTAATTGAGCTCGTCCAGGACCGATTTCAGGGTCGCGAGGAGGCGGCCGATATCGCAAACGAGGCCGTCGCCGTCGAGCTCGGCGCGCCGCACTTCCGCCTCGACCGCGTAGGTCGCGCCGTGGAGGCGCTGCGCCGGGCCGAAAATCTCGCCGACGAAGCTGTGCGCGATCATCACATGGTCGCTGACGGCAAGGCTGTACATCGGGCGATATCCGATAGCGGAAGGAAGCCTAATCGCGATGTTGCCAGATTTGGCGCAAATCGGCCAGACGACCCGTCCCTTGATTAGTCCTGATAAAGATGTATCGTATATGGTACACAGCGCTCGATGGATAGAGCAATGAAAAAAAAGAACCGCCACATCGGCTCTTCCTTCGATGATTTTTTGAAGGAAGAAGGTCTCCACGAGGAAGTCACCGCGCACGCCATTAAGCGCGTGCTGGCGTGGCAGATCGAGCGGGCGATGAAAGAGCAAGGCATCACGAAAGTCGAAATGGCGAAGCGCATGAAAACTAGCCGCGCGCAGCTCGACCGGCTCCTCGATCCGAAAAACGACAAGGTGCAACTCGACACTGTGCAGCGCGCCGCCGCCGCCGTCGGACGGAAATTGCACATGGAACTCGCGTAGAGGCCGCGACGACCCAGCCGCGCCATCTCACGTGGCAACACATCGAGCCGGCACTCCGCGATTCGGAGTGCGTTATAGAGCGGTCTGCTACAGCTTCAATCCGCTTTACCCCGGCCCCGTGGCATGGAACTGCTTGACGCGCAGTTTGCGGGTGCGGCGTTTCGCTTGCCACAGATCGTAGTTAAGCTGCATTTGCAGCCAATGCTCCGGCGTGCTGCCGAACGCCTTCGATAGACGCAAGGCCATTTCCGCCGTGATGCCGGAGCGGCCGTTGAGGATCGGCGAGAGCGTCTTGCGCGTGACGCCCAAGCCCTTGGCCGCCTCGGTGACGCTCAGGTCGAGCGCCTTAAGGCAGTGCTCCCGGACGATCTCGCCGGGGTGCGGGGGATTGTACATCTCCAATACCTCACGATCGGGCGTCGCGCGGCGCCGGCCTCGATCCTGCGCCCGCGCGCTCACGAGTCGGTCGGGCGCACGAAGCAATAGATCGGGTTGCCGCCCAGCGGATAGAACGCGACCGCGCTGCCGGTCGGGTTCTCGACGCGGTTCAGCACCGCGTTGGGCGGCACGTCGCGCCAAATCCCGTCGATCCGCACCTGGTAGCCATCGGGCAGGGCGCGCCACTCGTGGCTGGCCAGGATGTGGCCGTCATATTGGGCGCAGCAGGAAATCCCGCTCGTCGGATTTGCGAGGCTCTCGAACCAGCCGCTCAGCGCCGGATCGGCCTGGGGCGGCGGCGCGCCCCAAGCGCCCAAGGGAAGGACGAGGTTCGCCGCGCCGAGGAAAGCGGCGGCCCAGGCATTGGCAAACTTTAGCGGCTTTCGGTCTCTCGCCGGGGATTGGGAGTCGATCAGCATCTCTGCGCCTCCACGAGTTGAGCGCTAGCCGACGTCGCCTCCCGAAGTTCCGATATCCCCCTCTTTCCCCGATGGAACCAAGGCTAAAGCAACACGGGAATTTACTCAAGCGCGCGATCGCGAGTCGCTGGCCCGGTGAAGACCGCCGCCGCTTCTAATACCTCACCACTTGGCACAGCGCGCCGGAGGGCGCGGCGGCGAGCCGCGCCATTTCTTGCGGCAGTTGGTCGAGCCCGCACTCGCCGGAGACGAGCTTGTCATAGATCGGATCGGCCAGCAGCGCTAAGGCGAGCTCAAGCCGCTGGCGACGGCTGCGCCGCGCGCGGCGGGCCTGAGCCACTGCGCCGACTTGGCTCGATTTGAGCGTCAGGCGGCGGCTGTGGAATTCCTCGCCCAAGGGTGCCGCCACGCTGCGGTCGCCATACCAGCTCAGCTCGATCACGCTCGCCTCGAAGCCGGCAAGCTGCAGCGCCGTCGCTAACCCGGCGGGCTGGCCGCTCGCGTGAAACACCAGATCGGCGTCGCCCGAGGCGTCCTCCGGCAGGGCGAAACGGCAACCGAGCGTCGCGGCTAGGCGCGCGCGGCCAGGGTTGATGTCGATGAGCTCGACGTGAAGCGCCGGCAGCTTCGCGACCAGCGATGCGACCAGGCACCCGACCACGCCCGCGCCGATGACGGCGACACGGTCGCCGATGCGGGGGCCTGCGTCCCAGGTCGCGTTGAGCGCGGTTTCCATGTTGGCCGCGAGCACGGCGCGCTCGCTCGGCACCGCGTCGGGCACGGGCACGAGCGCCGCTTCCGGCACGACATAGCGATCCTGATGCGGGTAGAGGCAGAAGACGCGCCTGCCCCTAAGCTCGGCCGATCCCTCTTCGACGATGCCGACCGAGGCGTAGCCGTATTTCACCGGCGCGGGAAACTCGCCGTCCTGGAACGGGCAACGCATCGCGCTTTTCTGGCTGGCCGGCACCTGGCCCCTGAACACCAGGTTCTCGCTGCCGCGGCTGATGCCGCTAAAGACGGCGCGCACCAGCGCCTCGCCGGGCGCGCGGGGTTTGAGCGCCACGTCGCGAATCTCGCCGCGGCCGGCCTCGGCCAGCCAGAAGGCGCGCGCCTCAACTGCCATCGCCGCCGTCGAAGATGCACTCGAACAGGATGTCCTGGCCCAGCGCGACGCGCCGGACATTCGGGCGCAGGCCTAGGCCGGGCCCAGCGATCTCGGGCAGCGACAGGCTCGGCCGGCCCGAGCCCAGGATCATCGGCGCCACCGTCAGCTGCAACCGGTCGAGGCAGCGCGCGCGCAGGAAATGCGAGACAGTGATGCCGCCGCCCTCGATGAACAGAAAATGAAGCCGCCGCTCGGCCAGCGCCCGCGCGATCGCAGCTGGCGCGATGATGCCGTCCTGGCGCGGCAGCTTCACGACCTCGGCCGCGCCCGCGCTTGCGGCCTTGGGGCAATCGCTGGCGGCAATGACGAGGGTGCGCGCGCTGGCGTCGGTGAAGACGCGGTGATGGGGCCCAAGCCTGCGGTCGGGGTCGATCACCACCCGCACGGGATGCTCGCCCTGGCAGCGCCGAACGGTCAAGAGCGGGTCGTCGTTGCGGATGGTGTCGGCGCCCACCACGACCGCGTCGGCGAGCGCCCGCAAGCGGTGGGTATGGCGCAAATCCTCCTCGCCCGAGATCCAGCGCGAGGCGCCCGAGGCGGTGGCAATGCGGCCGTCGAGGCTTTGCGCCAAATGCGCGACGGCAAAGCTCTGGCCGCGCGGCACGGCGCAGAGCGGCCCGTAGAGCTCGGCGAGCTCGCCCCCGCCCGGCGGCGCCCCCGCGCCGCGCCGGCACGCCAGCATCGCTTGCCACTGCGCGTCGGCGCGCGCGGCTATGTCGCCCTCGGCGGCCATGCTAGACCCATTCCCCGGAACGCATAATGGGCAAGGAGCGGTTCCTGGTCACACACAATTTTTCGCGAGCCATCCCGCAGCCGTTCGGCGCCGCGAACTGGGTGACGCTGGTGCGCGCGATTTTTGCCGCAGCGCTTCTCGGAGGCGCGGCGGGCGCGGCCTGGGGCGGGCTTGTCCTCGGGGAGGGCGTGCGCTGGGCGGTGACCGCCGGCGCCGCGGCGGCGCTCGCGCTCGATGGCATCGACGGCGCGCTCGCGCGGCGGCTCGGCCGGGAAAGCCGCTTCGGCGCGCGCTTCGATATGGAAACCGACTCAGCGACAATCCTGGCTTTGGCGCTGCTGGTCTGGCTCTCGGGCCAGGCCGGGGCGTGGGTTCTCCTTAGCGGCCTCTTACGCTATGGCTTCTTAGCGGCGGGCTGGCTGGCGCCGGCGCTAGCGGCCCCGCTGCCGCCGCGCCGGCGCCGGCAAACGGTGTGCGTCGCGCAGATGGCGGCCTTGATCCTGGCCTTGGCGCCGCCAATTACAGGCGTCTGGGGCGCGAGAATTTGCCTCGCCGGGCTGATGCTGCTGGGCTATTCCTTCGCCAGCGACGTCGCCTGGCTGGCGCGGCGGAAAAGCGAGGCGGCGGGTTGAACGGTTCCGGCGAAGCAATGACGGATCTACGATTGCTCAGGCTCATCGACCGCGTTATGGGCGATCTGCGGCGGGGCGACTTCGCGCTGATCCGCGGCACTAGGCGCAGCGCCGTGATCCAGGCCGCCGAGGAGGCGACCAGCGACAGCCTGGCGCGGCTGGCGACGCTGGCCTCGGGCGCGGTCGAACTCGCCTTGACGCGGCGCCGCGCGGCGGTGCTCGGCCTGGCGCCGGCGCCGAGCGCGTCCGGCGGCAGCGTGGTGCTGAAGATTCCGCCCGGCACCGAGGCGTCCTATGTCCATCGGCTCGCCGATCCCGGCGCCGCGGTGGTCGGGCTCGGGGTGGTGGCGCCCGTGGGCGACGCCGTAGCCGACGCGGCGGTCGAATTGACGAAGCTCGCGCGCTTGCTGCCGGCCGCGATTATCGCCGCGGTCGTGCCCGGCGACACCGCCAAGCTCGCCGCCGAGTACGGCCTCTTCGTGGTCGAGGCGGCCGGGGTGTTCGCCTATCAGCAGGCTGCCGCGCGCAGCTTGCGGATCGTGAGCGAGGCGCGCGTGCCGCTCGCCGATGCCGAGAACACGCGCCTCGTTCATTTCCGGCCCGCCGACGGCGGGGTCGGTCATGTCGCGATCGTCATCGGCGATCCCGATCCGGCTTCGCCCGTGCTGGTGCGGCTGCATTCCGAATGCTTCACCGGCGATCTCCTGGGCAGTCTGCGCTGCGATTGCGGCGATCAACTGCGCGGCGCGATCGCCGAGATCGCGCGGGCCGGCGGCGGCGCGGTGCTCTATTTGTCGCAGGAAGGCCGCGGGATCGGCCTTGCCAACAAGCTCCGGGCCTATGAGCTGCAGGACGCCGGCTTCGACACGGTCGACGCCAACGAGCTCCTCGGCTTCGACGCCGACGAGCGGGTCTACCTGCCGGCGGTCGCGATGCTGCGCGCGCTCGGCTTCTCGCGGGTGCGGCTGCTCACCAACAATCCCGAGAAGGTCGCGGCGCTGACCAAGGCGGGGATCGAGGTGGTCGAGCGGGTGCCGCATATCTTTCCGGCCAACGCCCATAACGAGCGCTATCTGCGCACCAAGGCGCGGCGCGGCGGGCACCTGCTCTAACCGGCCCATGCGCGCCTTGACTTATGCGTTGGCGCTTTCGGCGCTGCTCGGCGGATGCACTCCGGTCGTCCAACTCCGCGACGCGAAAACCGGGCAGACGGCGACCTGCGGCGGCGAGCTCCCGCTCCATCGACAGTTCCGCCCGGGACGAGCATTGCCTGGAGTTCTTCCACAAACAGGGTTTCGACCCTATCCAGCCGGCGCCGGCCCACTAACCGGGGCGCGGGGCTCCGCCCGACCCGGCAGATCCTTCCCGGTGCCGCGCGACGCCAGCCTCAACGCCTTGATCGGATATGGCTTTCTGCTTGGCATCCGGCTTGCAACGAGCCGGCGAGGTGACATGCCATGTCCGATGCCAGCCTGACCGCCCAACTGCAAGCGGGCGCCACTCCGTCCGGCCCGCCGGCCGCGGCCACCGGCGCCGCGCTCTGGTCGAAGGGCGGCTTCGGCTTCAAGGACCTGCTCGATATCGTCAACCCGCTGCAGCACCTGCCGGTCATCGGCTCGATCTATCGTTATGTGACCGGCGACGAGCCCTCGGGTGGCGCCAGCATTGTCGGCGATACGCTCTATGGCGGGCCGATCGGCCTCGGCATCGGCGTCGTCGGCTCGATGCTGACGGATTCCCAAGGCCGCGATCTCGGCGAACGGCTGCTCGCCGCGGTTTTCAGCCCCTCGGGTGGCAGCCCCGCCCCGGGCAAGCCCATTCTCGCCGCCGTGCCCGCTCCGCCAGTCACGGCCACGCTCGCCGCCTCGCCGCAATCCGCGCCGGCGCCCGGCAGCGCGGCGGAAGTCCAGGCCGCGACTCAATTCGCCCGAGGGCTCTACCGCTCGCCGCCGCCCGCCGCCACGCCCGAGCAGAGCTTCCTGGCCCAGAACGCCCAATTACAACGCCCGTTCGCCGCCACCCAGGCCCACACCACCCGGCGGGTCCCGCTGGAACTGACCAGCAATCTGCTGTCCATCGCCCGGCCTTCCGCCACTTACCGCCCAGCCGCCGCCCCACCACCGGGGACGGCCCCGGGCGCTCCCGTGCCCTCCGGCGCCGGCATTGCGGCGTCGAACGGCGATGCCTCGACCAACCCCATCGCGCAGAAAATGCGCGACGCGCTGGATAAGTATGACCAGCTGAAAAAGCAACAATCGCAAGACGGTAGTACGCCGATTCCGGCTTCCGCCCCGGTCGATCTGTCGATGTAGGCTTTGCTTCCCGGGTCAGGTGCCGCGCGAGGCCGGGCGGATTTTGCGCTGCGATATAGGACTATTTTGGTCCTTGAATTTTCCCTGCCGTCGGCCTATCTATCAAGGTGCCGAAGGCAGATGGCCTTAAGGCCCGCCCCGGACAGAAAGCGACCGCGCCTAATCGACACGGCCTCACGGCCGGCGGAACCGCTCGCTCCGGGCCACCATGGGATGCACATTGATGAATACAAACCCTGAATCCAGTCTCACCCGCTTCGTCGCCGAGGCCAAGCGCTACCCGATGCTCACGCCCGAGCGCGAGCGCGCGGTGGCTTTGGCTTGGCACGACCACGGCGACCGCAAGGCGCTCGACGAACTCGTCGGCAGCCATTTGCGCCTGGTAGTAAAGATCGCCCGCGGCTATCGCCGGCTATGGCTTGCCGCTCGCCGACCTCGTCGCCGAGGGCAATGTCGGCGTGATGCAGGCCGCCGAGAAATTCGATCCCGCGCGCGGCTTCCGCTTCGCGACCTACGCCATGTGGTGGATCCGCGCCGCGATCCAGGAATATGTGTTGCACTCCTGGTCGCTCGTCAAGATCGGCACCACGGCGGCCCAGAAAAAGCTGTTCTTCAACCTGCGGCGCTTGAAGTCGCAGATGCGCCAGCTCGAACAAGGCGACCTCTCGGCCGAGACGGTGACGGCGATCGCGGTCGAGCTCGCCGTCTCCGAAGACGAGGTGGTCGAGATGAACCGGCGGCTCGCCGGCGGCGACCATTCGCTCAACGCGATGCTCGGCGGCGAGGCCGACAGCGAATGGATCGAGATGCTGCCCGATGAGCGGCCGAGCCAGGAGACCGCGATCGGCGAGCTTCGAGGAAGGCCGGCGGCGCCGCGACTTGCTCGGCACGGCCCTGCGCAAGCTCAATCCGCGCGAGCGCGACATCGTGCTGGAGCGCCGCCTCAAGGACGAGCCGGCGACGCTCGAGGAGCTGTCGCACCGCTACGCGGTCTCGCGCGAGCGCATCCGCCAGATCGAGGTGCGCGCCGTGGCCAAGCTGCAGAAAGCCGTGGTCGCGGCCAACGCCTCGCAACCGCTCGAGCGCATCGCGGCGTAGTTCTTAACGCTCGCAAACATGCTATAAGCCTGCTCAAGGCCGGGCGCGAGGCACGCCACGGCATCGAGCGCAGGATTGTAGAGTTCATGTCGCGACGCAGCGCCGGCCCGCCCGGCGACCGCACGGCGCGCGCGCCTCGGCGCGCGCCCGATCAGCCCCGGCAGCCACCCGGCGCCAAGCGCCGCGGCAGGATGCGTTCACTGGTGCGGGCCGGCCTCTGGTGCTTCCTGGCCGGGCTCGGCGTCATCGGCATTTTCGCGCTCACCCTGCCCGACACCAGCAATCTCGGCGTGGCGCAAAGGAAGCCGAGCATCACCCTCCTCGCCGAGGACGGCTCGCTCATTGCTACCTATGGCGACCTCTTCGGCGAGGCGCTGCGCTTGAAGGACATGCCGAAATACCTGCCCGACGCGGTGATCGCGACCGAGGACCGGCGCTTCTACAGCCATTTCGGCATCGATCCGCAGGGGCTTGCGCGCGCCGCCCTGGCCGATCTGCGCGCCGGGCATGTCGTTCAAGGCGGCAGCACGATCACCCAGCAACTGGCCAAGAACCTGTTCCTCACCTCCGAACGCACGGTCACGCGCAAGATCCAGGAGACGCTGCTGGCGCTGTGGCTCGAGCATAAATTTTCCAAGCAGCAGATTCTCGAGATCTATCTCAACCGCGTCTATCTCGGCGCCGGGACCTACGGCGTCGATGCGGCGGCGCATCGCTATTTCGACAAATCGGCGCGCGATCTCACGCTCTACGAGGCGGCGATGATCGCCGGCCTCTTGAAGGCACCGTCGCGCTTCTCGCCGGCGAACGACAAGGATCTCGCCGCCGCGCGCGCTGGCCAGGTGCTCGCGAACATGGTCGATGCCGGCTTCATCACCGCCGCCCAGTCGCAGGCCGCCGCGCGCCAGAAGACGCCCCTCGCCAAGGCCGCGACCGTCAGCGCCGGCAGCCGCTATTTCGCCGACTGGGCCGTCAACTTGGCATCGAGCTTCGGCGCCGCGCAGGGCCGCGACCTCGTGGTCACGACGACGCTCGATCCGCGCATGCAGGCACAGGCCGAAGCGGCGATCGATGGCACGCTCGACCGCGAGGGCGAGAAATCCGAGGTCGGGCAGGGAGCGCTCATCGCCATGTCGCCCGACGGGGCGGTGCGCGCCATGGTCGGCGGCGCCGACTACGCCGATAGCCAGTTCAATCGCGCGACCCAGGCGCTGCGCCAGCCCGGATCGGCCTTCAAGCCGATCGTCTACCTCGCGGCCGTGGAGCGCGGCATGCGGCCGACCGATCACTTCATCGACCAGCCGATTAAAATCGGAAAATGGGAGCCGAAGGATTACGAGAACAAATATCGCGGCGACGTAACCGCCGCCGAAGCCATCGCGCTCTCGATCAACACGGTCGCGGCCCAGGTTCTCGAGCGCGCCGGTCTCGATAACGTCATCGCAACGGCGAGAAAGCTCGGCATTACCGCGGACCTCAATCATGACGCGAGCCTCGCCCTCGGCACCAGCGAAGTCTCCTTGATCGAGCTGACCGCGAGTTATGCCGCCTTCGCCTCGGGCGGCATCGGCGCCTGGCCCTACGGCGTCGTCGAGATCAGAGACGCGCATGGCGGCGTGATCTATCGCCGCGACGGTCCCGGGCCGGGGCGGATCATCGACGCCCAGAATGCCGCGACCATGAACCAGCTCCTCAGCGGGGTCATGGCGTACGGCACCGGCAAGGCGGCGCGGCTCGAACGGCCGGCGGCGGGCAAGACCGGCACCACCCAGGATTCGCGCGACGCGCTGTTCATCGGCTACACCGCCGATCTGGTTTGCGGCGTCTGGTTCGGCAATGACGACGATACGCCGATGGACAACGTCACCGGCGGAACCTTGCCGGCGCGCGCCTGGCACGAGTTTATGACGGCGGCCACCCAAGCGATGCCGGTCCGACCGCTGCCGGGCGAAGGCGCGCCCGTGGCGGCCGCGCCGTCCCCGGAACAACCGGATTCGGGATTGAAATCCCTGCTCGACAAAATTTTCGGCGATGCGGCGGTCGATCCGGCGGCGCGCGCGGCGCCCTATTCACGGCCGGGAGCCGATTGATCGGGGCCGGCTAGAGCATTTTCCGGCGAAGTGGATACCGGTTCGCCGTCGAAAATGCGGCCCAATCAACAATCTAGCCGTTTGTATTCACGAGCGTAGCGCGATTTTCGGCGCACCACGATTCTTTTGAAGTGTGACAAGGCTGATCCATCGCGTTCGTTACGACGCTGATCGGGATTTTATTGGGTCGAGGGCTGGAGGTTGCGGGAAGGGTTCGGCGGGGCACATCGCCCCGTGGGTCATGGTCCCGCAGCGGCGAAGCGGCCGGCGAGCAGCCGGAAGATCGCTGCGTCCGGGCAAGCTGTCGGCAGCCAGAGGCGAATTCGAGCGGCGCCCTCGACGACGCGGGCGGCGATCTTGATCAGCCGCAATCGCAGCGTCGTGAACTCGGCCGTTCTCCAAGAGGAACGCTTGGGCGCGGCAGCGCGCAGAGTGAGAAGCAGCCAATAAGCCGCCGTGTGCAGGATGAGGCGCATCTGATTGGCCCGCGGGTCACGGCACGACGTACGATCCGAGGCGAGCTGGGCCTTGTGTAGCTTGATGAAGTTCTCCGCTTGGCCGCGGCCACAGTAGACTGTCTCATAGAGATGCTTGGCGCTGCCCTTGAGCGAGGTGACGACGTAACGGACATCGAGGCCGAGCTTCGTCGCCTCGATCCGGGCGACGACACGGCGCTGTCTTTGCCAACTCTTGGCGCCGTAACGCAGCGTCGCTCCAGCGGCGCAGCTTCTCGGTTCCGGTCACCGCGCGCTCGACGCACACCGCGTCGGCAACCGACCGGATCATGCCGGCGAGGACCGGGTTGCCGCCGAAGCCGAAGATGTAGCCAATCCCATTGGCTTCGCACCAATCCATCGCCTTGACTCGACCGTAGTGGCTGTCACCGCGCACCAGGATGTTAACCTTCGGCCAGTGCCGGCGAATGCGGGCAATGACATGCTTCAGGATCGTGCGCACTTCGATCCCGCCCGGCGTCTTGCCGCTGCGCAGGATGACGGCAACGGGCTTGCCGCTCGTCCCCTCGTAGATATGGATCGGCAGGAAGCAGCGTTCGTCGTAATGCGCGTTGAACAGCGATAACTGCTGCCGGCCATGCACCGCGTCGAAGGTGTCGTCGATGTCGAGAATAATCGAAGCCGGCGCCCGCGCGTAACTGGCACAGAACTGATCCACCAGCGCCAGCATCAGTCGCGCGATCTCGATCCGCGACGGCGCATTCTCCAACCGCGACATGGTCGGTTGCGAGCACAGCGCCTCGCCGCTTCCCGGTGCTCGGCCCACCGCCATCTTGAATACCGGGTCGTCCCGCAGTTTGTTGCAGTCGTTGGCGTCCTCGTACCCCGCCGCGATCGCAAACATCCGAAGCCGCAGCATCTCCTCGACCGTGTGATCGATGCGATCGGAATCACGGCGATCCTTCAGGCAGGTCGCGAGGCGCGCTGCAACGCCCAGATGCCGCTCGACCCCGCGCAGCAGCAGCACGCCCGCATCCGACGACAGCATCCCGCCGTCGAAAGCTACGCTCACTTTCTTGCGGCAAATCGCTGGCAGGGAAAACGGCAGGAGGTTATCTTTGTTCATGGCGGATGTGGCGCTCCGTGATCGCGGCTTCGACTCTGTCCTGACAACAGAATCATGCTCGCAATCAGCGGCTTACGCTACATCCGCCAGCCTACAATCGCTCCCGTCGTGAATAAGGCGGGCTAGAGCAGCGGTCCGATTCAACTTGAATGGACCGCGCTCTAGATGTGGAGCCTCAATAGGTTGTTTCCGGTCAGGCCGAGTCTGCTGATGGGCGGCATCGATCCTATACTGCCATGAGGTCGATGCCAGTTGTAGCGGTGCATCCAGAAGGGCAGTTCGGCGGCGCGTTGTCGTGATGTGTCGTAGGCGCGGGCGTAAGCCCATTCGCGCAAGGCTGTCTGGATGAAGCGTTCGGCCTTGCCGTTAGTTTTTGGCGTGTATGGCTTGGTGCGGATGTGCCGAAGGCCAAGCCGCTTGCAGGCTTTGCGGAAGGCGAAGGATTTGTAGCAGGATCCGTTATCGGTCATGACGCGCTCGACCGTGACGCCGAGGCTGGCGTAATAGGCGACAGCGGCTTTGAGGAAGGTTACGGCGCAGCCTTTCCTTTCGTTCCTCATCACCGTGCTGAAGGCGATGCGCGAGGCGTCGTCGATGCAGACATGGACGAACTCCCAGCCGATGCTGCGGCTGTTGCTCTGGCCGGTGCGGTCGCCCGTGATGCGGTGACCTACGCGATTGAACTTGCCGAGTTTCTTGATGTCGATGTGGATGAGTTCGCCGGGATGCTCGCGCTCGTAGCGCCGCACCGGCTCGGCCGGCTGCAGGGCGCTGAGCTTGTTCAGGTCCAGACGCTTGAGGATGCGGCTCACCGTGGCCGGCGAGACGCCGACCTCGACCGCGATCGCCTGACCGGTCAGCCGCTGGCGGCGTAGCGCTTCGACCCGCGCGACGACCGGCTGCGGCGTCGGGCGGTAGAGCCGGCGCGGCCGCGAGCTGCGATCCTGCAAGCCCGCTGACCCTTCGGCCCGATAGCGCTTCAGCCATTTGCGGACCGTGCGCGGGCAGACGCCAACGGCTTCGCTGATGGCCCGCGGCGTCTGCCCGCCTTCGATAACCCGCCGCACCATCGCCTCTCGACCGCGCGCCGTCAGGCGGGCATTCTTATGGACGTTCATCCGGCTCCTCCTGGGAACTCTGAAGTCTCAGCAACCTCAGCTTCCCCGGTCCGAGCCGGATGGACAACCTATTGAAAGCTCACATCTAGAAGGTCACCAGCCCGCGCAGCATGATGCGGCGATAGAAGCCCGACAGCACCGCGGCGCCGAGCGCCATGACGACGAAATTCGCGCACACCCCGATGATGCCACGCAGCAGGAAAAAGCCCAAGGGCAGGGGCTCGGTCATCTCGTCGAGATGCAGCCCGGCGAAAATCCCGCTTAAGGTCAGGATGACGGTCAGGATCGCCGGCGCGCAGGTGACGATGCCGCAGCCCACGAGCCGCCACGAATTGCCGCGCATGGCGCGCCACGCCGCGCCGAGCGCCATTGGCTTGCCGCAAGCGGCGGCCGGAAACAGCAGCGAGCAGCGCACCGTGCCGAGCCAGACCAACGAGGCGATAACGCAAGCGAGCGGCGCGACGAAGGCCGGTAAATCCGTGGCGTCAGCGACGATGAGCGCCGTGAACAATCCCGCCGAGACCAGATAGAGGAACAGCGTATAGAGCAGAAACCGCGCCCACGCGCCGAGGAACACGCCATCGGGAATCCGGCGGTCGCCCGAGAACAGCAGGCTCTGATACCAGCGCACCGCGAAGGCGTTGAGAGCCAACAGTCCCACGACCGCCTCGATTAAATCCTCGACGCCCAATCCGAACCCGTCGCCGCTCCAGGGCGCGAGGCCCGGCCAGCCGAGGTAGAGGCGCAGATAACCGGGGAGAAGCGCCGCCGCGAGCAGCATGAGGAGGGGCAGCCAGGCCAGATCTAACATGAGGCCGAGCCGCCCGAAGACGGTGCGATAGGCTTCGACCGCGACTTCCGCGACCGGCACCATGATGCGCAGGCTGGCATCCGCCATCGCGGCTTCCCTCACGCTTGTCGATGTCGAGGCCGAGCCTAGCGCATCGCTGCGGGCATAGACAGCGGGCGGCTACGCGGCGCTGGTGTCGAGGGCGTAGCCGGCGGCGCGGACGGTGCGGACGAGATCCTTGTGGCCGCCCTCGTTGAGCGCCTTGCGCAAGCGGCGGATATGGACGTCGACGGTCCGCAGCTCGACCTCGGCATCGCGGCCCCAGACCCCGTCGAGGAGCTGCTCGCGCGAGAACACCCGTCCCGGCCGCTCGAGGAAGAAGCGCAGCAGGCGGAACTCGGTCGGCCCGAGATGGACCGCGTGGCCGGCGCGGCTGACGCGGTGCGCGGCAAGGTCGAGCGCTAGATCGCCGAGGCGCAGCACTTCGGCGCTCGCCGCCGGGCGCGCGCGGCGGATGACGGCCTTGAGGCGCGCCACCAACTCGCCGGTGCTGAACGGCTTCACGACATAATCGTCGGCACCGCTGTCGAGGCCGCGTACGCGGTCGGCCTCCTCGCCCCGCGCCGTCAGCATGATGACCGGCACTTCGCGCCAGGCCGGGCTGCGCCGGATTTGCCGGCACAGTTCGAGGCCGGAGATCCGGGGCAACATCCAATCGAGCAGCACCGCGTCCGGCACCTGCTCTTTCAAGTGCAGCAGCGCTTCCTCGCCGTCGCGCGCCTCGGCGACGGTGAAGCCTTCCTTTTCGAGGTTGTAGCGCAGCAGAGTGAGCAGCGCCGCTTCGTCTTCGACGACGAGGACGTTGGGACGCGTCACGCTGCGCCCTCCTTACCCTCCGCGGGGCCGGGCGCTTCGGCGACGAGGGTGCGGTCGCGCTTCGGGCGAATCTGCGCCAAGGGCGTGCCGTGGATGAGGAAATAGAGCGTCTCGCAGATATTCGTCGTGTGGTCGCCGATGCGCTCGAGGTTCTTCGCCATGAACAGAAGATGGGTGCAGGGCGTGATGTTGCGCGGATCCTCGATCATGTAGGTCAACAGCTCGCGGAACAGGCTGGTGTACATCTCGTCGAGCTCTTCGTCGCGGAGCCAGACCGCCATCGCCTTTTCGCTGTCGCGCTCGACATAGGCATCGAGCATGTCCTTGATCATCGATTGGCAGAGCTGCGCCATGCGCGGCAGGGCATAGACGGGCTTCACCGGCGCGGACTGGTTCAAGATGACCGAGCGCTTGGCGATGTTGGCCGCGTAATCGCACATCCGCTCGAGATCGGTCGCGGTCTTGAGCGCGGTGACGATCTGCCTCAAGTCGCGCGCCATCGGCTGGCGCAAGGCGAGCAGCCTGACCACCAGGCTCTCGACCTCGCGATCCAGCTCATCGACCTTGGTGTCGCCCACGATCACTTCGCCGGCGAGATCGCTGTCGCGCTTGACGACCGCGTCGATGGCGCCGGCAAGCTGGCTTTCCGCCATGCCGCCCATCTCGACGATGGTGTTGTCGAGCCGCTGCAGCTCTTGATCGTAGCTCTTGACGATGTGCTCGGTGTCCACTGTCTATCTCTCGATCTCAGCCGAAACGCCCGGTGATGTAGTCTTCCGTGTGACGCTCTTTGGGGTGGGTGAAGATGGCCTCGGTCTCGTCGAATTCGATGAGCTGGCCCAGATACATGAACGCGGTGTAGTCCGAGCTGCGCGCCGCCTGCTGCATATTGTGCGTGACGATCGCGATGCAATAATCCGATTTCAATTCCGCGATCAATTCCTCGACGCGCTGCGTCGACAAGGGGTCGAGCGCCGAGCACGGCTCGTCCAGCAGCAAGATCTCGGGCTTGACCGCGGTCGCGCGCGCGATGCACAGCCGCTGCTGCTGGCCGCCCGAGAGCGACAGGCCGCTTTGCTTGAGCTTGTCCTTGACCTCGTCCCACAGCGCGGCGCGCCGCAGCGCCTGCTCGACGCGCTGGTCGAGGTCTTGCGCCGACAAGCGCTCATAGAGCCGGATGCCGAAGGCGATATTGTCGTAGATCGACATCGGGAACGGCGTCGGCTTCTGGAACACCATGCCGACGCGGGCGCGCAGTAGATTGAGGTCCACGCCCGGCGCCAGGATATCCTGGCCGTCGATCAGCACCTGGCCGGTGGCGCGCTGGCCGGGGTAAAGGGCGTAGATGCGGTTGAGGATGCGCAGCAGGGTCGATTTGCCGCAACCCGAGGGCCCGATGAATGCCGTCACGCGGCGGTCATAGAGCTCGATGTTGATGCCTTTGAGCGCTTCGTAGTCTTTGTAGAAGAAGCGCAAATCCTTCATCACCGCCTTGGTGACGGGGACGCCCCTTTCGGCGGTATGGTGGGTCGAGACGACCGGCGCCGGGACGAGGTTGGCGCGGACGGTGGGTTGCTGCTGCAGGGGTTCCACATCGGAGGTCATTTGGCGGTGCCGCTCCAGTTTGCCAGCAATCGGGCAAGGATATTGAGACATAGAATGGTGAGGGTGATGAGCAGCGCTCCCGCCCAGGCGAGATTCTGCCAGTCGGCATAAGGACTCATCGCGAACTGAAAGATCACCACCGGCAGATTCGCTATCGGCGCGTTCATGTTGGCGCTGGCGAACTGGTTGTTGAGGGCGGTGAAGAGGAGCGGCGCGGTCTCGCCAGCAATGCGGGCGATCGCCAGCATGACGCCGGTCATCATGCCCTGAAGCGCCGCGCGATAGGTCACCAGGACGATGACTTTCCATTCCGGCGCGCCCAGCGCGAAGGCGGCCTCGCGCAGGCCCGCCGGGACGAGGCTCAGCATGTCCTCGGTGGTGCGCACCACCACCGGCACGACGATGATCGCCAGAGCCACCGATCCCGCCCAACCCGAGAAATGGCCCATCGGCACGACCATCACCTCATAGACGAAGAGGCCGATGACGATCGAGGGCGCGCTCAAGAGGATGTCGTTGACGAAGCGCACGACGGGCGCCAGCGCGCTGCCGCGGCCATACTCGGCGAGGTAAGTGCCGGTCAGGATGCCGACCGGCGTGCCGACGAGCGTGCCGACGACGGTCATCGCCACGCTGCCGAAGATGGCATTGGCCAAGCCGCCGTTGCTTCCGGGCGGCGGCGTGTTCTGCGTGAAGAGGTCGAGCGACAGCGCCGGGACGCCATTCACCACCAGCGATCCCATGATCAGAAACAAGATGAGCAGCCCGAGCCCGGTCGCGGTGAGCGACAGGGCAAGGATCCCGAAATTGACCCCGCGGCGGCGGTTGTAAAGGGAAGGTGCAAGGATCATTGGGCGGCGCGCTGCTCGAGCCGCATCAGCATCAGCTTTGCCGCGGCCAGCACGATGAAGGTGATGATGAAGAGGATGAAGCCGAGCTCGATCAGGGCGGAGGTGTAAAGCTGGCCTACCGCCTCGGTGAATTCATTGGCCAGCGAGGCCGAAATCGTCGTTCCCGGGGCCAGCAGCGAGACGCTGATCCGGTGCGCGTTGCCGATCACGAAGGTCACGGCCATGGTTTCGCCCAGCGCGCGTCCCAAGCCCAGCATGACGCCGCCCACGATGCCGACTCGCGTATAGGGCAGCACGATGTCACGCACGACCTCGGCGGTGGTGCAGCCCACGCCATAGGCGCTTTCGCGCAGGATCGCCGGCACCGTCAGGAATACGTCGCGTGTCACCGCCGCGATGAAGGGCAGTACCATCACCGCGAGGATGAAGCCGGCGGTCAGCACGCCGAGCCCTAGCGGCGCGCCGCTGAACAGGATGCCGAGCAGCGGAACATTGCCGAGCGTCGCCTTGAGGAAGGGCTCGATGTTGGTCTGCAGGAAAGGCGCCAGGACGAACAGGCCCCAGATGCCGTAGATAATGCTGGGGATGGCGGCCAGCAACTCGATCAACACCCCGACCGGCCGGCGCAACGGCGCCGGGCACAGCTCGGTCAGGAAGATCGCCACGCCCAGCGCCAGCGGCACTCCGATCAGCATGGCGATGAGCGAGGTGACCAAGGTTCCATAGATCGCGGGCCGGCCGCCGAACACCTGCTTGACCGGGTTCCAGGTGTCGCTCCACAGGAAACCAAAGCCGAACGCCTTCATCGCCGGCAGCCCGCCGATCAGCAAGGCCATCATGACCGCGCCCAGCAGCAACAGCACGCCGACCGCGAACAGCCTGGTGCCGCCGCGGAATATCGCGTCTTCGACGCGCTGGCGCCGGATCTTGCTGGCGGGCCCAGCCTCCGTTGTGGTGACCGCGATAGAATCTACCATCCCTGGCCCCGACGCCCGGAGTCTTCGATCGACATGTTAAGCCTGACCCGATCTGCCCAAGTTGCGGGCGGTTTAGGGCAAGAAGTACAGGGCTATGATTGCGGTTTTATGACAGTCGCCCTGGCGCCGATGCGGTCGTAGCTAATCGAAATTCGCCGTTCCACCGGCGCTGTCCCTATCAGCTTACGGCACTCGCCACCGGAAGGTAAACGGTGAACACCGAGCCCTGGCCGAGCTCGCTCTCGATCTCGAGCGCGCCGCGGTGGTGGCTGACGATGTGCTTGACGATGGCCAGGCCTAGCCCGGTTCCGCCCAGCTCGCGCGACCGCGCCGCGTCAACCCGGAAAAAGCGCTCGGTCAGTCGCGGCAGGAGGTCGCGCGCGATCCCCGTTCCGCGATCGCTCACCGCAACGGCGATGGCGGCGACGCGAGGGCCCGGGCGGGCCGCGGGCAGGGTTTTTGTCGAGAGGCTGGCCCGGATCTCGATCGCGGTTCCGGCCGCGCCGTACTTGATCGCGTTGTCGAACAGATTCTGAAACACCTGGGCGAGCTCGTCGGCGTCGCCGGCGACCGGCGGCAGATCGGGCGGCAGATGGAAGACGAAGCGCATCTGGCGGCCGGCCGCGCGCTGCTCGAGCGTATCGGCGACCGCTCGCAGCACGTTGCCGAGATCGACCTCGCCGGTGGGCGGCCGGTGCTCGTTCATCTCGATGCGCGACAGCGACAAGAGATCGTCCACAAGACGCGTCATGCGGCCGGCCTGCTCGGCCATGATCGACAAAAACCGCTCGCGCGCCGCCGCGTCGTCGCGCGCTGGCCCGCGCAGCGTCTCGATGAAGCCGACCAGCGAGGCGAGCGGCGTGCGCAGCTCGTGGCTGGCGTTGGCGACGAAATCGGCGCGCAGCCGCTCGGCGCGCTTCATCTGGGTCAGATCGTGCAGTACCAGAACCGCGGCGGCACCCTCCGAGGTCGGCGGCGCGAGCGGCGCCAATCGCGCCGAAAGCTGGCGCTCGATCGGCGCCGCCATATCGAACTCGACGACGCGGCTGCCCTCGCCGCGCAGCACGGCCTCGGTCGCGGCCAGTACCGCGGGATTGCGCAGCGCGCCGGCGAGATCGCGGCCGATCAGCCGCTCGCCCAAGAGCTGCGCCGCGGCGTCGTTGGCGCGGACGATGCGACGCGCGCCATCGAGCAGCAAGAGCGGCTCGGGCAGCGCCGCCTCGACCGCGAGGGCTGCCGCCAACTCGGCCGCTCGCGCCTGCAAGCGGGTGTGGGTGCCGCGCGCCCAGCGGCTGACCGTGAGCCACAAGTCGCGCACCAGGGGACTGATGGTCTCGATCTCGGGCGTCGCGGTTTCGTCGGCGGCCATGACGCGGATCGCGGCCTCGACCGCGACGATTCCGGCAATCAGCGGGCGCAACAGGATTGCCAACAGGCCATAGCCCAGGATCGCCGACATCAGGGCCAGGTTCGCCGCGAGCGCGCCCATCCCGACCAGCCCGGCAAGAACGAGAAACAGCGGCAGCGCGAGAAGCAGCGCGTTCAGCAGCAGGCGCGGCAAGGTCGCTCATTTCCGGCCGCTGGCGTGGCGAAACCAAAATACGCCGCCTCTCGGGGCAAGGCTAAGGCCGGCCATGTCAGGCCGGACCGACCGGGCGCGCGAGACTCACCGCCAGCGCAGCAGAACGCGCTCCAGGTTCGACATGAAGGCCCCGAACCCCAGCCCCAACAGCGACAGGATCACGACCCCGGCCATCAGATCGTCCGACTGCATCAGATTGCCGGCGGTCAGCAGGAAGGCGCCGATGCCGTATTGCGCGCCGATCATTTCGGCCGCGACCACCAAGAGGAGCGCGACCGACACCGAGATGCGGAAGCCGGCGAAGATCCCCGGCAGGGCCGAGGGCAGCATGATCTTCCAGATGATCGCGCGCATCGGCAGGTTGAAGCTCTGGCCCATGCGGATGAGATTGCGCGGCACCGAGTCGACGCCGGCCAAGGTGGCGATGATGGTCGGGAAGAACACGCCCGAGGCGATGGTGACGATCTTGGGGGTCTCGCCGATGCCGAGCCACAGGATCAGCAGCGGCAGCAGCGCGATCTTCGGCACCGGAAAGAGCGCCGAGACGAGCGGCATGCCGACCGCGCGCGCCCCCGATACGAGGCCCATCGTGACGCCGATCACGAGGCCGAGGCCCGTGCCGATGATCCAGCCCGAGCCGATGCGTTCGAGCGACACCGACAAATTGAGCCAGAGATCGCCCGACACGGCAAGCTGCCATAGCGCGAGGCAGATGCTGGCGGGCGAGGGCAGGAATACCGGGTCGATCCAGCCGGCCGAGATCGCGAGCTGCCACAGCGAAATGATGCCGGCAAAGGCGATCCAGGAATAGAGCGGCTGGGGCACCGCCAGGAAGCCGCCGCCGCGGAAATCGACCTCGCGGCGTAGTCCCGGTGCGGCTGCTGTCATTTCACTCATGGATCACCTCTCGATCGGCCACCGAGGCCTCGTCGCGGATTAAGGACCATAATTGCTCGCCCAGCTCGACGAGCCGGATTTGCGCCGCCTTGCCCAGGCGCTCGCGCTGCGGAATCGGGACATTGAGAATATCCTTGATGCGGCCCGGGCGGCGCGACAATACCACGACGCGGTCGGCCAGGCGTAGCGCTTCCTGGAAATTATGGGTGACGTAGATCCCGGTCATGCGCTCATGCATCAAGAGGTCGAGGAAATCCTCCATCAGCAGGTCGCGAGTCTGCGCGTCGAGCGCCGAGAGCGGCTCGTCCATCAGCAGCACTGCCGGCTTGACCACCAGCGCGCGCGCGATGCCGACGCGCTGGCGCATCCCGCCCGATAGTTGCTTCGGAAAGGCGCCGCCGAAATCCGCCAGGCCGGTCCGCTGCAGCGCGTCGGCGACGCGCGCCTGCCGGTCGGCGGCCGAAAGCCCGTGATGCTCCAGGGGCAGCGCCACGTTCTGCGCCACCGTGCGCCACGGCAAAAGGGCGAAATCCTGGAAGATGAAGGTCAGCGGGTTGAGGCACTCCGGCGCCGCCCGGCCTTCGAGATAGACCGAGCCCTGGGTGGCCTTCAAGATCCCGCCGACGATGCCCAAGAGAGTGGACTTGCCGCAGCCCGAGGGGCCGATCACCGCGACGATCTCGCCCTCGCGGATATGCAAGCCGATGTCCTCGAGCACGAGGAGCTCGTCATAGGCGTGGCGCTTGACGTCGATGATTACATCCATGCCGCTCGACCGTTCATGGCGTCAGCATAAAGAGCGGAAAGCGGCCGGTCCATTGCCTCTTCAGCGGGCCGAAACCTCGATCGCATAGCGCGGGTCAATCAGGGTGTCGGCGTCGATGTGGGTCTTGAGAAAGCCCCGTCCCCAGTACCAATCGAGCACGCGCTGAATATCCGGCACCGAGACCCGCGCTTGCGGGTCGTAATAGCCGATGCCGAGCTTGATGACGTCGGGCGGCTGTTTGAGCGCCTTGGCGACGATCGCGACCATCTCGGGGGCGGTGGCCTGATCCGCCCGCTCGCCCTTGGCGTCGGCGAAGGCCGCGTCCCAAGCCGTCTCGGCCCTGCGCACGGCAGCCAAGAAATGCTTGACCGTGTCGGGCTGCTCGTTGGCGAGCTTGGCCGTGGTGAAAGTGCCTTCGCTCTGGCCCGGCGGCAATTCGCTGCCGACCCAGCCGAGCACCTTGGCGTTGCCCTTGTTCACCAGGGCATAAATGTTGGCCGCGGTCTGCACCGCCGCGTCCGCCTGCCCGCCGGTGACCGCCGAGGCGATGTTCGGGTTCGATTGCAGCGCCAGCACCCGAACCGTCTTCTGGTCGACGCCGTATTTCGCGAGCACGAGGCTGAGATTATAGTCGAGCGGCGACCCGTACTGGGTGACGGCCACCGAGTGTCCGCCGAGCTCCTTGAACGAGTGAACGCCGGCGGCATAGGCCTGGTTCGACACCATGAAGCCGATGCTCTCGAAGCCAGGATGCTCCCAGGCGCCGGCGCCGATGATCTTGAGCGTGCCGGCGTTCGCCAAGGTGAAGAACGCCACCGTCATTCCGGTGGTGCCGAAATCGATATCGCCCGCGGCCGCGGCTACGGCGATGGGCTGGGCCGAATTGAACAACACCAGCTCGGCGTCCAATCCCTCATCCGCGAAATAGCCCTTGGCCTGGGCGACGTATTCCGGCGCGCCGCCGAGCGAGCGAACGACGCCGACCTTGATATGCTCGGCCGCGGCGGCGCCCGGGACGCCGAGCGCCAGCGCGAAAAGTCCGGCTGCGGCCGCCGAGCCGAGCCGCGCTCCCTTGATCCGCTTGCCCATCTTGTCCTCCTCCCTCTCCCGTCCTCCCTCTCCCGTCCGGCTGCGGCCGCCGAGCCGAGCCGCGCTCCCTTGATCCGCTTGCCCATCTTGTCCTCCTCCCTCTCCCGTCCTCGCCGCTCGCTCAACGCTCGGGCAGTGGGATGATGTAGCGCCGGTCGATGATCGTGTCGGCGTTGACGCTGCTCTTCAACAGCCCTTGCGATTTGAACCACGCGACCTGGCGCTCGATGTCCTTTACGTCGAGCCTGCCGTCGCGATCGACATAGCCCACCGCCGAGCGGAGCTGGTCGGGGGTCTGGCCGAGATATTTCGACATGATCGCCAGAATCTCGGGCGCCGTTGGCTGATCGGCGCGCTTTTCGTCCGGGCCGGTGAAGGCGTCGTGATAATCGCGCGCCGCCTTGCGGAAGGCACGCAGCCACGCCCGCACGATGTCGGGCTGCTCGTTGGCCAGCTTCGATGCGGTAATGATCACGCCCAATTGCCACGGCGTCTCGTCGCCGATGAAGCCCAGCACCTTGACGCCGTCGCGCTGGATCACCGGGGTGAAATAGGTCACCGGCGCAAGCCCGGCATCGAGCTGCCCGCCGGTGACGGCGGCGACCGTGTTCGGGTTGGATTGCGTCGCGACGATCCGGATGGATTTGAGGTCGAGCCCGTATTTGGCGGCGATGAGGCCGACGCTGTAATGGAGCGACGAGCCCACTTGCGTCACCCCGATCGAATGGCCGCCCAGATCCTTGAGCGATTTGAGGCCGGCGGCGAAGGCGCGGTTCGACGCCACCACGGCTTCCGATTTGAATCCCGGCACTTCGTGAATGGCGCCCGCGATGATGCGCATCGCGCCTTGGCCGGCGAGGTTGTAGAAGCCGGCGGTCATCCCGGCCAAGGAGATATCGAGCGAGCCTCCGGCCACCGCCACCGCGATCGGCTCGGCGGCATCGAAGGTGACCAGCTCGACGTTCAACCCCTCGGCGGCGTAATAGCCTTTCGCTTCGGCGATGAAGATGGGCGAGGCCGATGCCGATTTGAGATAGCCGGATTTGATCTTGGGCAAGGGCGCGGCGCGCGCGCCGCTCCAGATCGCGCCGGCGAGGGCGGCCGCGCCCGCCAGCACCGCGCGACGTTTCACCGGTCCGATCATCGCTTGTCCTCCGGCATGGCAATGACAAAGCGGCGATCGATGATCGCGTTGCCGTCAACCTCGCCTTTCAAAAACCCTTGCGATTTGTACCACGCGATTTGATGCAATACGTCCTTGATGTCGAGCCTTCCTTCGCCATCGACATAAGCGAGCGCGGGCGCGATCTCAACGGGCGTCTGGCCGAGAAACTGGGCGATGATGGCGAGGACCGCCGGCGCTCCCGGCTGGTCGGCGCGCGTTCCGTCGGCCGCGGTGAAGGCGTCGTGATAGTCGCGCTGCGCGTGATGCAATGCCGCGAGGAAGCGCCGGACGGTGTCGGGGTGCTGATCGGTCATCTTGGTCGCGGCGATGACGCCGCCGAACTGCCATGGCGTCTCGTCGCCGACCCAGGCGAGGAGCTTCACCGCGCCGCGCGCCGCCGCGGGCGAGGCGAAATTTCCCAAGGCCATCGCGGCGTCGATCTGTCCGCCGGTCACCGCCGTGGCGACATTGGAATTCGACTGCAGCGGCACGACGCGGATGGTTTTGAGATCGATGCCGTATTTCTCGGCGACGAGCGCGAGGCTGTAATGCAGCGATGATCCGACCTGCGTCACGCCGACCGAATGGCCGGCCAGATCCTTGAGCGAGGTCAATCCCGCCGCATAGGCGCGATTGGAGGCGACGATGGCATTGGCGCGGAAGGTCGGATACTCTTGCAGATGTCCCGAGATGATGCGCAGCGCGCCCTGGCCGGCAAGCGCGTAAAGCCCGGCGGTCATGCCCGTGATGCCGAAATCGATCGCGCCCGAGGTCACCGCCACGGCCATGGGCTCGGCCGCGTCGAAGGTGACGAATTCAGGCGTCAACCCCTCGGCGGCATAGTACCCCCGGACATCGGCGATGACCGCGGTGGCGCCCGACGAGGTCTTCAAGAACCCGATCTTGACGGATTCGGCGCGTGTCGGCGCGGCGAGCAGCAGGCCGGCCAGCGCGGCGATCCAGACAATAAGATGCGCCCGGCCGGTCATCGGTCGGGCAGCGGAATGACGTAGCGGCTGTCAATGAGCGCGTTGCCGTCCACGTCGGTCTTCAAGAATCCCTGCGCGCGATACCACGCGATCTGGTGCAGCACGTCCTTGACATCGAGCCTTCCCTCGGCGTCGTCGTAACCGATCGCGGGCCGCAATTGCGCGGCGGGCTGTCCGATATATTTGCTCATCAGCGCCAGCAGCTCGGGCGCTTCCGGCCCGTCCTGGCGGCGGCCGTCCGGGCCGGTGAAGGCATCGTGGTATAGCTTAGTGCCCTGGCGGTAGGCGCGCAGGAACGCCTCGACCACGCCGCTGCGCTCATTGGCCGTGTGCGTCGAGGTGATCACCATGCCGAGCTGCCACGGCGTCTCGTCGCCGACATAACCCAGAAGCTTGATATCGCCCCGCTGCAGGAACGGCGTGAAATAATTTCCCGGACCGAGCGCCGCGTCAACGCTGCCGCCCGCCACCGCCGAAGCGGAATTGCCGTTCGCCTGGGTCGCGACGAAGCGGATGGTCTTCAAATCGATCCCGTACTTCTCCGCGATCAGGCCGGTGCTGTAATGCAGCGCCGATCCGATCTGGGTGATCGCGATCGAATGCCCGCCCAGATCCTTGAGCGATTTGAGGCCGGCAGCGAAGGCGCGATTCGAGGCAACAAAGGTGCCGGAATTGAAGCCCGGATGCTCGTGCACGCCGCCCGCGATCACGCGCAGCGCGCCTTGGCCGGCCAAGTTGAAGAAGGCGGCGCTGAAACCGTTCAATGAGATATCGAGCGAGCCCGACACCACCGCGACCGAAATCGGCTCGGCGGCGTCGAACGGCACCAGCTCGACATCGAGGCCCTCGGCGGCGAAATAGCCTTTGTCCTTGGCGATGAAGACGGGCGCGGCGGGCGGGGTCCGGACGAACCCGACCTTGATCGATTCGGCGCGCGCCGGCAGAGCGGCGGCGAGCGCGGCGAGAACCGTCCAAACGAGAGCACAGCCGCTGGTGGCGCGCATGCTCCAATTCCTCCCTGCCTTACCTTAACGCGGTTCTCTTGCCATTGCACGGGTGCGTGGCGATGCTGCCCTCCCGCCCTTGGGCGCGAGCCAAATTCTTCGCAGAGGTGGACAAGCCTCTTGCGTCGCGCTATACTTTCATGATTCCAGAATGATCGAGAGATTCCTCATGGACTCCAACAAAGCGGTCGACGCACTGTCCGCGCTCGCGCAAGAGACCCGGCTGGCGATTTACCGGCTGCTTGTGGAGGAAGGACCTGCGGGGCTGTCGGCGGGCATGATCGGAGACAAGCTGGGCGTCATTCCGTCGTCGCTGTCGTTTCATCTCGCGCATCTTACGCGCGCCGGACTTGTCACCCAACGCCGAGCAAGCCGGAACCTGATCTACGCCGCGGACTTCGCGGCTATGAACGAACTGATGGGCTATCTCATGGCGAATTGTTGCGGCGGCGAGGCGTGCGCGCCTGCCTGTAATCCTAAGGCATCGCAGAAACCACGCCGTTCCCAGCGGAGATCGGCATGAGCGGGCGCGTGTACAATGTTCTTTTCCTCTGCACCGGCAACTCCGCGCGGAGCATCCTCGGCGAAGCTCTGTTGCGGCATTGGGGCAAGGGGCGATTCAACGCGTACAGCGCGGGCAGCTTTCCGAAGGGCGAGGTCAATCCGCTGGCGCTGGAAATGTTGCGTTCGGCCAAGCTGCCCACGGCCGGACTGCGCTCGAAAAGCTGGGGTGAATTCGCGACGCCCGACTTGCCGGTCATGGACTTCGTGATCACGGTCTGCGACCAAGCCGCCAATGAAGTCTGTCCGATCTGGCCGGGGCAGCCGATCACGGCTCACTGGGGCATCCCCGATCCCGCGGCGGTCGAAGGAGGGCAGGCCGAACGCATGGCGGCATTCAAGGACGCCTACCAGCGGCTCGACGCCCGGATCAAGATTTTCGTTGCGCTCCCAATTGAGAAACTCGACCGCTTGAAGTTACAGGCGGAAACGGCCCGGATCGGCCGAATGGGGCTGAACGCCACGACCGATACCGCATCCTGACGCCCTAGCGGCATCATGGAATTGTCAATCAGCCGTCGCGTAACGGCGGAAGCGGTCGGCACGGCGTTCCTGCTGGCCGCCATCGTCGGCTCGGGGATCATGGCGGAGCGCCTAGCCGCGGGTAACGTCGCCCTGGCGTTGCTCGCCAACGCGGTCGCGACCGGCGCGGCGCTGGTGGCGCTGATCCTCACTTTCGCGCCCTGGTCCGGAGCGCATTTCAATCCCGCGGTGACCTTGGCGCTCGCGGCAGGGGGCGAGATGCGGTGGCGCGACGTTCTGCCTTACGTCCTGGCGCAATTCGTCGGCGCTGTCCTGGGGGTTTGGCTGGCGCACCTGATGTTCGATCTCCCCATCCTTCAGGCTTCCGCGCATGAGCGCAGTGGCGTCGGACAATGGATGGGCGAGTTCGTCGCGACATTCGGTCTCTTGTTGGTGATCGAAAGCGGGCGGCGGCGGTTTCGCGGAGCGCTCCCTGGCGCTGTCGCCGCTTATATCGTCGCCGCATATTGGTTCACCTCGTCGACGTCTTTCGCGAATCCAGCGGTAACCTTCGCGCGCTCGCTCACGGCGACATTCGCGGGAATTCGGCCCGACGACATGGTCGGTTTCATGCTCGCTCAAAGCGCGGGCGCGGTAGCGGCAGTCTTCCTCGTGCGCTGGTTGGAAAAGCCCGGAGACGCCTGACTCGCCGGCGGCGCGGTGCTAGTTTCGCGCCCATGCCGCAAGGCGATTTCCGCCAATCCCCGTCCGCCGCTCCGACGCCCTCGCCCGCGCCGCCAGACGCGACGCCGGTGATCGCGCAATATCTCGCCCTGAAGCGCGCCCATCCCGATTGCCTGCTGTTCTACCGGATGGGCGATTTCTACGAGTTGTTCTTCGAGGACGCCGGCCGGGCCGCGGCGGCGCTCGATATCCAGCTAACGAAGCGCGGCAAGCATGATGGCGCGGATATTCCGATGTGCGGGGTGCCGGTGCATGCCGCCGAAGCCTATCTCGCCCGCCTCATCCGCCAGGGCTTCCGCGTCGCCGTGTGCGAGCAAATCGAAGACCCGGCCGAAGCGCGAAAGCGCGGCGGGAAATCCCCGGTCCGGCGCGCCGTGGTGCGGATCGTGACCCAAGGAACCCTCACCGAAGACAATCTCCTCGACGCCAGGCGGCACAATTATCTCGCGGCGCTGGCCGATGCCGGCGGCGGCATTGGCCTAGCTTGGCTCGATCTCTCGACCGGCGATTTCGCGACCCAAGAGGTGGCGCAGGCCTCGGCTGGCGCGGTGGTGGCGCGGATCGACCCCGGCGAGCTGGTACTGCCCGAGCGGCTCCTGGCGCGTCCGGATTTGTCCGGCCTCCTCGAGGATTACAAGGCAAGGCTCACGCCGCTGCCGTCGAGCCGCTTCGACAGCGACGGCGCGCGAAAGCGCCTCGAGGCGATTTACGGCGTGCGCGAATTGGCGGGTTTCGGCGCCTTCGGTCGCGCCGAGGTGGCGGCCGGCGGGGGCGCTGGTCGACTACGTCGTGCTGACGCAGCAGGGCAAGCTGCCCGCGCTGTCGCCGCCGCGCCGCCTCGGCGCCGGCGACGCGATGGAAATCGACGCCGCGACGCGGCGCAATCTCGAGCTGACCGACACCCTCATGGGCGAGCGCGCCGGCAGCCTGCTGGCCACGATCGACCGCACCGTGACCGGCGCCGGCGCGCGGCTCCTGGCCGAGCAGCTCGCGGCGCCGCTGACCGATCACGGGCGCCGTCGGCGAGCGCCTCGACGCGGTGGGGTTCCTGGCGGCGGCCGAGCGCTTGCGGCAAGGCTTGCGCGAGACTTTGCGGCGCTGCCCCGACATGGCGCGGGCGATGGCGCGGCTCGGGCTCGCGCGCGGCGGCCCGCGCGATCTGGCGGCGTTGCGCGACACGCTTGGCCGAGACCGCCAATCTGCGCGCCCTGCTGCACGAGGCCGATTCCGCCAATCCGCCGGCGCTCATCGCCCGAATCTGACGCGATCTCGGCGAGCACGCATGCGATGGTCGATCGCCTCGGCCGCGCGCTCGCTGCCGAGCTTCCGCTCTATGCCCGCGATGGCGGCTTCATCGCGCGGGCTACGCGCCCGAGCTCGACGAGCTCCGCGGCTTACGCGACGAAAGCCGGCGCCTGGTCGCCGGATTGCAGGCGCGCTATGCCGCCGAGACCGGCGTGCGCGGCGCTCAAAATCCGTCACAACAACGTGCTCGGCTACCACATCGAGGTGACGCCCTCGCAGGCCGCGAAGATCGGCGAGGGCTTCATCCATCGCCAGACCCTGGCCTCGTCGGTGCGCTACTCGACGGTCGAGCTGGCCGAGCTCGAAAGCAGGATCGCCTCGGCGGCCGACAAGGCGCTGGCCCTGGAGCTGAAATATTTCGAGGATCTGACTGCCGAAGCCGTTGCGCGCGCGGCCGAGATCGCCCGCACCGCTGCGGCGCTTGCCGCGCTCGACGTGGCGGCGGGCTTGGCCGAGCTGGCGGTGAGCGAGCGCTATTGCCGGCCCGTCGTCGATGACAGCCTGGCGTTCGACATCCGCCAAGGCCGCCATCCCGTGGTCGAGGCGGCGCTGCGCCGCATGGCCGGCCACGCCTTCGTCGCCAATGACTGCGACCTGCGCGACGGCAGGCGGCTGTGGCTGCTGACCGGGCCCAACATGGCGGGCAAGAGCCACCTTCCTGCGCCAGAACGCGCTCATCGCCGTGCTGGCGCAGATGGGCTCCTTCGTGCCGGCGGAGAGCGCGCATCTCGGCGTCGTGGACCGCCTCTTCAGCCGCGTCGGCGCGGCCGACGATCTGGCGCGCGGCCGCTCGACCTTCATGGTCGAGATGGTCGAGACCGCCGTCGATCCTCAACCAGGCCGGGGCGCGGTCCCTCGTCATTCTCGACGAGATCGGGCGCGGCACCGCGACCTATGACGGGCTGTCCATCGCCTGGGCCGCGGTCGAGCATCTTCACGACAAGAACCGTTGCCGCGCCCTCTTCGCGACTCATTACCACGAGCTGACCGCGCTCGCCTCGAAGCTCGATCAGCTCGCCTGCCACTCGCTGCGGGTCAAGGAATGGCAGGGCGATGTCGTCTTCTTGCACGAGGTCGCGCCCGGCGCCGCCGACCGCTCCTACGGCATCCATGTCGCGAAATTGGCTGGCTTGCCGGCTTCCGTCATCGCCCGCGCCGAAGAGGTGCTGGCGACGCTGGAAAAGGGCGAGCAGGGCGGCGCATTGGCCCGGCTCGCCGAGGACTTGCCGCTATTCTCGGCGGCAAGGCCCATCGCCGAGCCGCCGGCGCCCTCGCCGCTGAAGCAGCTCTTGGCCGAGCTGCGCCCGGACGAGCTGTCGCCCCGCGAGGCGCTGGAAGTGCTTTATCGGATCAAGAGCCTGTCCGGCCGGGACAATTAACCGGCGGCGGTGTAAAATGCCGCCACGATGACCGACATTTCCCACCAGCGCGAGATCATCGACCGCCGCGCGGTCGCCGCCGCGCTCGAGGCGCTGTCCGAAGACGCGCCCGAGCCGCCGCGC
This sequence comes from uncultured Alphaproteobacteria bacterium, assembly GCA_963803265.1. Classification (GTDB taxonomy): domain Bacteria; phylum Pseudomonadota; class Alphaproteobacteria; order ATCC43930; family CGMCC-115725; genus CAIKMD01. The sequence goes on from CAWDLZ010000017.1 coordinate 140,609, forward strand.
CAGCGCGTCGTCGAAATACTCAAGGCGGCGCTCGTCGCTGGTCGCGCCGAAGTGCGTCGGCGCTTCGATGCCGGCGCCACCGGCACCGAAACCGTCCATGCGCTGTCCTTCCTGATGGATCAGCTGATCCGCGCGCTCTACGATTTCGTCGGCGCGCATCTCTATCCGATCGCCAATCCGACCAAGGGCGAGCGCCTGGCGATCGTCGCGGTGGGCGGCTATGGGCGCGGCGAGTTGGCGCCTTATTCCGACATCGACCTGCTCTTTCTCACCTCGTACAAGCCGACCCCCCACACAGAGCAGATGGTGGAATACATCCTCTATGCCTTGTGGGATCTCGGCTTGAAGGTGGGGCAAGCGACGCGTTCGGTCGAAGACACTGTTCGCCACGCGAAAGCCGAACTAACCATCCGCACCGCCGTCCTCGAGGCGCGCTACGTCTGGGGCGACCGGACTTGTTCGCCGAGCTGAAGCAGCGCTTCGACGCCGAGATCATCCGGAAGACCTCAGCCGAATTCATCGAGGCGAAGCTCGCCGAGCGCGATTCCGCGCCACGCGAGGTTGGGCGATTCGCGCTACCTCGTCGAGCCCAACGTCAAGGAGAGCAAGGGCGGCCTGCGCGATCTCCATACCCTGTTCTGGATCGCGAAATACATCTACCGCGTCGACGACATCGACAAGCTCGTCGGTCTGAAGGTGCTGTCGGCCGAGGAGGCGCAGCGCTTCGCGCGGGCGCAGAATTTCCTGTGGACGGTGCGGTGCCATTTGCACTTCCTCTCCGGTCGCGCCGAGGACCGGCTGGCCCTTGATCGCCAAAGCGAGGTCGGGCGGCTGATGGGCTATACCGACCACGCTGGCACGCGCGGCGTCGAGCGCTTCATGAAGCACTATTTCCTGGTCGCGAAGGATGTCGGCGATCTGACCCGCATCTTCTGCGCGCAGCTCGAATCCGAGCAGCCGCCGCCAGCCGCGCTTTTCGCTCCAGCGCTGGGGCTGGGGCAAGAAGTCGGTCGAAGGGTTCACGGTCGATGCCGGCCGGCTCGACGTGGCGAGCGACAGCCAGTTCCGCGACGATCCGGTCGCGCTCATCCGGCTCTTTCATGTCGCGCAAAAGGAAGGGCTCGACATCCATCCGCACGCGCTCCGAATCATCACCCAATCGCTGAAGCTCATCGACGCCGATCTGCGCGACAACCCGGAGGCCAACCGGCTGTTCGTCGAGATACTCACGTCGCGAAAAAGATCCCGAGACCGCACTGCGCTGGATGAACGAGGCCGGCGTGTTCGGCCGTTTCGTACCCGATTTCGGCCGCGTCGTCGCCCAGATGCAGTACGACATGTATCACGTCTATACCGTCGACGAGCATTCGCTGTTCGCGATCGGCATCCTGCACAGCATCGAGGAGGGCGCGCTCAAGGACGAGCTGCCCTTGGCGACCGCGGTCTTCCCGACCATCGATTCGCGGCGCGCGCTTTATCTCGCCGTGCTGCTTCACGACATCGCCAAGGGCCGCGGCGGCGACCACTCGATCCTAGGCGCGCAAGTGGCGGAAAAACTCGGTCCCCGTCTCGGCTTCGCCGCCGAGGAGACGGAGACGGTGGTATGGCTCGTGCGCTGGCATCTCGCGATGAGCAACACGGCCTTCAAGTTCGACATCGACGATCCGCAAACGATCCGCGACTTCGTCGAGCGCGTGCAGTCGCCGGAACGGCTGAAGCTGCTGCTCATCCTCACCGTCGCCGATATCCGCGCGGTCGGCCCCAAGGTGTGGAATGGCTGGAAGGCGGCGCTGTTGCGCGAGCTGTACCACCGCGCGCTCGAGCTGATGTCGGGCGGCATCGACATCACCGCGCGCGAAGAGCGCATCAAGGCGGCGCAAGCGGCGGCAACGAAACTCCTGCCCGATTTCTCAGAGGCCGAAATCCAATCCTTCATCGACCGGGGCTATGCCTTCTATTGGCTGTCCTTCGATTCCGAGACCCAGGCCCGCCACGCCCGCCTGATGCGCGGAGCCGAGCGCAACTCGGCGCCGCTCACGGTCGAGACCCGTGTCGATGCGGCGCGCGCCGTCACCGAGGTGACGGTCTACACCGCCGACCATCCCGGCCTCTTCTCGCAGATCGCGGGCGCGCTCGCCCTGGCCGGCGCCAATATCGTCGATGCCAAGATTCACACCATGTCGAACGGGATGGCGCTCGACACTTTCTGGGTCCAGGACCGCGCGGGCGGTGCCTTCGACCAACCGGAGAAGCTCGCCAAGCTGTCTGTGATGTTCGAGAACGTGCTAATGGGCAAGATCAGGCCGCGGGTCGCGCTCGAGGCGCCCGAGAAAGTGCCGAGCCGCACCCGCGTCTTTACCGTGCCGCCCCGCGTTCTCATCGACAACAACGCCTCGGGCACCTACACGGTGATCGAGGTCAATGGCCGCGACCGGCCCGGCTTGCTGTTCGAGGTGACGCGCGCATTGACCGCACTCAATCTGCAGATCTCGAGCGCGAAGATCTCGACCTTCGGCGAAAAGGTGGTCGAACGTGTTCTATGTCAAGGACCTGTTCGGCCATAAGGTCGTGCACGAGAAAAAGCTCGCCGATATCCGGGAGCGCCTGACCGAGGCGCTCGCCGATCCGGCCGAGGTTAAGGCGGCCAAAGGCGCTAGCGCCGCGGCGGAGTGAACGTCGGCGGCGTCGGGCCGAGCTGACGGAGCCACCCCAAATATGAAAGTGATAATGACTCGCAGAAAGTCCTTGCCGCGCGGCCAACGCGATATTAAGAATTATTTGCAATCTATCCGAAAGGGGCTCGCGCGATGTTTTCGGGGTTCTCTTGCCGCCATTGGCTCGGGCGAGCTGCCCTCGCGGCGATTCCGCTCGCCGGGCTTTGTCTCGCAGGCGCGGCCAGCGCCGACGATCTGACCAAGATCGACGTCACGATCAAGGATCATGTATTTTCGCCTGCCGAAATCCATGTCGCCGCGGGCAAGCCCAGCTTGCTGACCATCAAGAACGAGGATCCCACGGTCGAGGAGTTCGATTCGACCGCGCTGCAGATCGAGAAGGTGATTGTCGGCGGCACCTACGGGACCGTGCGGCTGAGGCCGCTCGGTCCGGGCCGGTATCCGTTCATGGGCGAATTCCATTCCGACACCGCCCAGGGCGTCGTGGTTTCCGAGTGATCGAGCCCCAACGGACGATTCGGTTTCCCTCTATGGCGCCGAGCGAACATCCTCTTCTACGCCGGATCGCGGGCGCTGTGCCGGCGCTCGGCATCGCCCTTTGCGGCCTCTGGGCCGATCCCGCCATCGCCGCTCCGCCGCAAATCTCGGTTCCGACCGAGGAGCAGTTGCAGCCCGGCGTGCTCGGCGCGCCAGGCGGTGGGCTCACGGGATTCTTGACCGGGGTGACGCGCAGCAACTACCTCCTCGGCGGCATGTGGGGGCTGCGCAGTTTCCTCAGCCATTACGGCATTTCCTTCGCGCTCGAAGAAACCAGCGAAGTGCTTGGCAACGTGAGCGGCGGCGCGAGGCAGGGCTTCGACTATGACGGCCTGACCCAGTTGCTGGTGCAGATGGACACGCAGCGCGCCTTTGGCTGGCATGGCGGCACCGTCAACGCGAGCGCGCTGCAATATCATGGCCGCAGCCTGAGCGCGGACAACCTAGCGACGCTGCAGACCGCGAGCGGAATCGAGGCCGATCGCGCCACGCGTCTCTGGGAGCTTTGGTATCAGCAGAAATTTCTCGAGGAGGATCGGCTCGACGTGAAGATCGGACAGCAAAGTCTCGATCAGGAATTCATCGTGAGCCAAAACGCGCTGCTGTTCGTCAACACCATGTTCGGCTGGCCGATGGTGCCGTCGGCCGATTTGCCCGGCGGCGGCCCGGCCTATCCGCTTTCGGCGCTGGGCGTGCGGGTGCGGGCGCGTCCCGATCGATTCGCTGACTTTCCTCGCGGGCGTGTTCAACGGCAGCCCGGTGGCGAACAACACCGGCGATCCGCAGCAGCAAAATCCGTCGGGCACCAGCTTCCCGCTGAGCGGCGGCGCGCTCGCGATCGCCGAGCTGCAATACACCTACCCTTCGCTCGGCACCATGCTCTACGCCGGCGAGTCCGAGCCCATGGCGCGCGTCTATAAGCTCGGCTTTTGGTACGACACCGAGAGCTTCGCCGATTTGCGCTATGACAATACCGGGCTCTCGCTGGCCAACCCCGCGAGCACCGGCATACCGCAGCCGCATCGCGGCGATTACAGCCTCTATGCCGTCGCGGACCAGATGGTCTGGCAGGACGCCAACGAAGCCGACCGGACGGTGAATCTCTTCGCGCGAGCCATGGGGACTCCGCAAGTGGACCGCAACCTCATCGTGTTCAGCATGAATGCCGGGTTCAATTTCCACGAGCCGATCCTCCATCGCGACGACGACAGCTTCGGCGTGGGGATAGGTTACGCCAAGGTCAGCAGCCGTGCGGCCGGCCTCGACGGCGATTCCGCCTTCTTTTCGGGCTCCTACGTTCCGGTGCGAAGCGGCGAAACCTACCTCGAGGCAACCTACCAGTACGCGGTGACGCCGTGGTGGCAGCTCCAGCCGGACCTGCAATACGTGTTCAATCCCGGCGGCGGGCTCGCGAATCCCGACGACTCCGGTCAGCGGATCAAGAACGAGACCGTGATCGGTTTGCGCACCAGCATCCTGTTCTGACGAGGTCGAAGATGCAGCGAAAGCGAACGAGAACCCATGGCGGAATTCAGCCTAGACATCCCGCGCGCGCTCGCCCTTCTGGCCGTGCTGCTCGCGGCCACGACGGCCCGCGCGGACGAGCCGCGAGGCTTGTTGGAGACGATCCACCGCCACATCACCCAATCCACCACGGTGACGGAGGATGGCGACCTCAACCCCTATGCGGTCATCGTCGCCCCCGTGACCGCGGGGCGCATTCAAAAGGACGATGTCCTCGTCGATAATTTCAACAACGTATCGAACCTGCAAGGCACGGGAACGACGATCGTCGACTACAATCCAACGACCAAGAAGATGACGACGTTCGCGAAGCTGCCGCAGCATTTGCCGCAATGTCCCGGCGGCGTCGGTCTGTCCACGGCGATGACGATGCTCAAGAGCGGCTGGGTGATCGTCGGCAGCACGCCGAGCACCGACGGCACGACCCGCACCAAGGGCGATGGTTGCCTGCTCGTCCTCGATGCGAACGGCCAGCTTGCCGCCGACTGGACCGGCCCGAACATCAACGATCCTTGGGGCAATATGGCGACGATCGACAATGGAGCGACCGCCACGCTGTTCGTCAGCATGGCCGGCTTCGATGTACCCGGTCCGGAAATCCGCGATCCGAACACTGGATATTCGGTGACGGTGAACAAGGCGACCGTGCTGCGGATCGAGCTTGCCATCCCGGACGGAAAGCCGCCTTCCATCACGAGCGAGACGGTGATCGGCAACGGTTTCGGTCAACGGGCCGACCGCGACGTTTTTCTGATCGGACCGACCGGCCTGGCGCTCGGCGCCGACGGCACGCTTTATGTGTCGGACGCGCTGAGCAATCAGATCGTCGCGATTCCGGATGCGGCGACCAGAACCGACAGCGCCGGGACCGGCCGCACGGTGACGAAGGACGGTCTGTTGAAGCGGCCGCTGGCGCTGGCGGTCGCGTCCAACGGGCATCTTCTCGCGTGCAACGCCGTCAACGGACAGCTCGTCGAAGTGGACCCGTCCACCGGCAAGCAGCTCTATGCCCAATGGATCGACGCCGATCAGGCGCAGTCGCCCCCTGGCAACGGCGATCTGTTCGGCATCGCGATGACCCCCGACGGCAAGGGCTTCTATTATGTCGAGGACGACGTGAATACCCTGATGGAGGCCACGCAATGAGCGGAAGAGATCGAGACGAAGACGGCGCGCGTCCTACCCGCCGCCGCTTCCTCGCCACCACCGGCGGCCTCATCGCCGTCGCGGGCTCGGCTCTAGCGACCGGCGCCGCGGCCGAGATTCCCGCCGCGACCAAGATCGCCACGTCCGTCGGTTATGCCCGGAGCCAGTCCGTGATCGAGCCATTTTGGGGGGCGCATCAGGGCGGCATCGTGACGCCGCAACAGAGCCACTCCTATTTCGCCGTTTTCGACTTCACGGCGACAAAGCGCGACGATCTGGTGAAATTGCTGCGGGAGTGGACCGCGGCTGCGGCAAAAATGACCCGCGGTGAGGCCATCGAGCCGTTCCAGCAGGAAGCGGCCGACTACAATTCGGATGCCGGCGCCGCGCCCGCACCTGCCAGCGTCGTCGCGCCCGATAGCGGCGAAGCGCGGGGCCTGACGCCGGCGCGCCTGACGCTGACGTTCGGCTTCGGCCCGGGATTATTCGTCAAGGATGGCCAAGACCGCTATGGCATCGCGGCGCTCCGGCCGGAGGCCTTCGTCGACATGCCGAAATTCGTCGGCGACCAGCTGGTCGAGGCGCACACCGGCGGCGACCTGTCCGTTCAGGCCTGCGCCGACGATCCACAGGTCGCTTTCCATGCCGTTCGCCAGCTGGCGCGGCTGGGCGACGGCGTGGCGCAGCTCCGCTGGACGCAGGCCGGCTTCATGCCCGATTTTGGCGCCAAGAAGACGCCGCGCAACCTGATGGGGTTCAAGGATGGAACCAACAATCCCGCGATCGCCGATGCGCAAGCGATGGGAAAGGTGGTCTGGGTGGGTAGCGAAGGACCGGACTGGATGCGCGGCGGTAGTTACCTGGCTGCCCGCCGAATCCGTATCGCGCTCGAGCACTGGGACCGCATGAATGTCGGTTTTCAAGAGCAGACGGTCGGCCGGCGCAAAGACTCCGGGGCGCCGCTCGGCGGGAAGAGCGAGTCCGAGCCCTTGAACTTGGCGGCGACCGACAAGGACGGCAACCCCGTCATTCCCGAAAACTCGCATGTGCGCCTGGCGGCGGCCGCGAGCAACGGGGGTGCGCAGATCCTGCGGCGGGGATACTCTTTCAATGACGGCGTCACCTTCACCGCCGAGCGCTGGCCGCCCTGGCGGCAAGGCATGGAGTACGATGCTGGCTTGTTCTTTCTGGCTTATCAGCGCGATCCGCGCACCGGGTTCATCAAGATCTTCGACGCCATGTCGAAGCTCGACATGATGAACCAGTTCGTCACGCATGTCGGCGGCGGGTTTTTCGCCTGCCCCCAAGGGGTCGCCGAAGGCGAGTTCATCGGGCAGCGCTTGTTCGGCAAGGCCTGATGACGTTGCGAACACGTGCTTCGCCGGACGCGGTGAAGAGCGCGGCGTCTTCGCGACCTGGAATCCGCGCTCGCCAGTCCACCACGCGGGTGAGGCGGTTCTTAACCGTGCTCGGCCCGGGCCTCGTGGTGATGTTAGCCGACACCGACGTCGCGAGCATCATCACCGCCGCGCAAAGCGGAGTCCAATGGGGCTATCGCCTGCTGCTGCTCCAAATCGTGCTGATGCCGATCCTCTACGTGGTGCAGGAACTGACCGTGCGGCTCGGTATCTTCACCGGCAAGGGGCATGGCGAACTGATCCGCGAGACCTTCGGAAAGCACTGGGCCTGGGTTTCGGTCGCGGGCTTGGGCATCGCGACCGCCGGCGCGTTGGTCACCGAGTTCTCGGGCGTCGCAGGCGTGGGCGAGCTCTTCGGCGTGCCGCGCCCGGTGAGCCTGGCGCTCGCCGCGGGCTTTCTTTTGGCGGTGGTGTGGACGGGCTCCTACCGACGCGTGGAGCGGGTCGCCATCGCCCTTGGCCTGTTCGAATTTGCCTTCTTCTGGGTCGCCTACGTGTCTCATCCCCATGCGAGCGAGATGGCCGACGGGCTCTTCCACATCCCGATCGGAAATAAGGACTACCTCTATCTTGTCGCCGCCAACATCGGCGCCGTCATCATGCCGTGGATGATCTTCTATCAGCAGTCGGCGATCACCGATAAGAAGCTGCAGCCTGCGGACTACCGGGATGCCCGATGGGACACGCTGCTCGGTGCCGTCATCACGCAGCTCGTCATGGCGGCGATCCTGGTGGCGGCGGCCGCCACCCTTGGCAAGACCAACGCGAACGCGAATCTCAATACGATCGGCGACATCGCGTATGCCCTCACGCCGTTCCTGGGGCAGGACATCGGTCGCGCCGTCTTCGGCGTGGGAACGATCGGCGCGGCGATGGTCGCCGCCATTGTCGTTTCGCTGGCATCGGCCTGGGCGTTCGGCGAGGTCACCGGCTACAAACATTCGCTCGCCTACCATCCCTCGGAGGCGCCCTGGTTCTACGGCGTCTTCGCGGCCGTCGTGATCGCGGGCGCCGTTCTCGTGGCGGTCGTGCCCGATCTTGTCACCCTCAACATCGGCGTCGAGGTGATGAACGCGCTGCTGCTGCCGCTGGTGCTCGGTTTTCTCATCTTGTTGGCCGTTCGCGCGCTCCCCGGAGAGCACCGCCTGCGCGGCGCTTACTTTTGGGTCGTGATCGTGGTGTCGGCGCTGACCGCGGGCCTTGGCGTCTATGGCGGCGTCGCCAATGTCGGGCTGTTCTGAGGCGAACGCGGCGCTTGTCCGCTCTCACGATGACGGGGTGACGGTCGCGAATTTCATGCCGTGCGCCAGCGCCGCCAGGATTGCCGCGCAAAGTCCGATCGGCACGAAGGCGATCCATGGCCTTCCGGTCGCGTCCCAGAGATAGCCGCCCAGGACCGACATCACCACCGCTATTGGATAGGAGATCGTGAACATCGCCGCCGACAAGCGATGGCTGTCCGCCGGCCGGCTCAACAGCGGCGGCAGCGCGAGGATCAGAATGAGCCCGGTCGCATCGGCGAAGCCGAGCAGCCCCGACCACGCCACGATCCACCAGCCCGGCATGGTCGCAATGCCGATGATGGAGACGAGATTGAGGAGGCCGACGGCGGCATAAGCCCAGGGTTTGCGCACCAGGTGCTGGGCCAGCGCCAGCATCAGAAACGAGGCCGGCAATTGACAGAAATTGATGGCGGTCAGCGCGGGGCCGATGAGATCGCCGCGCCCCAGCGCATGGAGATAATCGGGTAGGAAAGTGTTGGTCGCGAAATAATCGGTGTTGACGCAGCCGAGGCACAAGGCCAGGCGCCACATCAGCGGATCCCGCCAATCCGGCCACCACAAAAGCGGCGCGTGGCCCGGTGATTTCGGCGCGCGCGGCGCCAGGAATGCGACCAGGATCGCGGTCGCCACCGCGGGAATGCCCCAATAAACGAAGCTCAGGCGCCAGCTCCCGCCGGCGAGCGGCAGGATGAAAGGCAGCGTGAGCGCCGCGGCCAGGGTCTCGCTCATCAGCAAGCCGTTGGTATAGACCGCGGTCGCCAGCGGCATCCGCGACGGTAGCCAGTTGCGCACGATGGGCGGCATGGTCGGCTGGAGGACCGCGACGCCGAGGCTGGTGACGATCGTGGTGAGATAAAGCACCGCGACATCGCCCGCGAGGCCGCGCGCCGCCGAGCCGAAACCGACGAGGAGGAGCCCGGCTATGAGCGCCGCATTGGCGCCGAATTGCGCGATCAAAACGGCGCCTGGAATGGCGGCGAAGGCGAAGAGCAGAGGCGGCAGCGTGCCAAGCACCCCGATCTCGGTCTCGCTCAGATGAAGCTCGGCATGAATGAGGGGAATGAGCGGGGGCACGGCCAGCAGCGTCAGCCGCAAGCCCATCCCCGACAGCCACAGCAGCGCGAGCGCGGTCCAGAACTCGCGCCCGGATTGGCGTGCGATCATGGCCGCGAGATGCGGCTACTCGCGCAGATCCCCGAAGAACTCCTTCACCTTGGCGAAGAAGCCTTCGGTTTCGGGACTGGACTTGAGGTCGCCGGCCTGCTCGAACTCGCGCAGCAACTCCTGCTGGCGCTTCGTCAATTGCACCGGCGTCTCGACGCTGACCTGCACCAGCATGTCGCCGCGGGCATGGCTTCTCAGGATCGACATGCCCTTGCCGCGCAGGCGGAATTGATGTCCGGTCTGGGTGCCCGCCGGGATCGCGATCTTGGCTCGGCTGCCGTCGATCGTCGGCACGTCGACCGAGCCGCCCAGCGCCGCCGTCGGCATCGCGATCGGCACGCGGCAATGGATGTTGGCGGCCTCGCGCTGGAATAGCGGATGCGGCGTCACCGCCAGAAAAATGTAAAGATCGCCATTGCTGCCGCCGCGGATGCCGGCCTCGCCCTCGCCCGCGAGGCGAATGCGCGTGCCGTCCTCGACACCGGCGGGAATGGTGACGTTGAGCGTCTTCTCGCGGCGCACGCGGCCCTGGCCGGCGCAGACCCGGCACGGATTCGCGATCACCTTGCCGGCGCCGTGGCAGGTCGGGCAGGTGCGCTCCATGGTGAAGAAACCCTGTTGCGCGCGCACCCTTCCGGCGCCGCGACAGGTCGAGCAGGTGGACGGCTTCGAGCCCGGCTCGGCGCCGGTCCCGTGGCACGGCTCGCACGCCCCGAGCGTCGCGATCCGGACCTCGGTCTCGCGGCCCTTGAAGGCTTCCTCCAGGGTGATCTCGAGATTGTAGCGCAGGTCGTTGCCGCGGTTGGCGCCGCCTTGGGGGCGCGCGCCGCCCATCATCGAGCCGAACATCTCCTCGAAGATATCGGCGAACCCGCCGCCGCCGCCGAAATCGCCCTGACCGCGACCGCCGCCCTGCTCGAAGGCGGCGTGGCCGAAGCGGTCATAAGCCGCGCGCTTCTGCTCGTCCTTTAGGACGTCATAAGCCTCGGTGATGTCCTTGAAGCGTTGCTCGCTGACTTTGTCGCCCGGATTGCGGTCCGGGTGAACCTGCATGGCGAGCTTGCGGTACGCCTTCTTGATGTCATCGGGACCGGCATCGCGCCCGACACCCAAGAGCTCATAGAAGTCTTGCTTCACCATCGCCTCAGCCCGTTACCGCCGATCCCCCGACGCGAAACCGCCCCGGCGTGCCGGGGCGGCTGTCAGTCCCGTCCCGCAGCTCTCAAGCCGAGCCGCGCTTGTTGTCGTCGTCGACCTCTTCGAAATCGGCATCGACCACCTTTTCGCCGCCTGGTCCGGCGTTCTCGCCGCCGGGCGCTTGCCCGCCGGGGTGCCCGCCCGGCTCCGCGCCGGGCGCGGTCTGCGCCTTGTACATGGCCTCGCCGATCTTCATCGAAACCTGCGCCAGCGCCTCGGTCTTCGCTTTGATCGCGCCGGGATCGTCGCCGCCGGTGACGGCTTTCAAGGCCGCAATCGCCTGCTCGACCGCCTGACGCTCATTCGCGGGCACCTTGCCGCCGGCCTCTGTCAGCGTGCGCTCGGTGGTGTGGATAAGAGCCTCGGCCTGATTCTTCGCCTCGACCAGATCACGCCGTTTCCTGTCCTCGTCGGCGTGCGCCTCGGCGTTCTTCACCATTTTCTCGATATCGTCCTTGGTCAAGCCGCCCGAGGCTTGGATGCGAATCTGCTGCTCCTTGCCGGTGGCCTTGTCCTTGGCCTGGACGCTGACGATGCCGTTGGCGTCGATGTCGAAGGTGACCTCGACCTGCGGCATGCCGCGCGGCGCCGGCGGCAGGCCGACCAGATCGAACTGACCGAGCAGCTTGTTGTCGGACGCCATTTCGCGCTCGCCCTGGAACACGCGGATGGTGACCGCGGTTTGATTGTCCTCGGCGGTCGAGAAGGTTTGGCCCTTCTTGGTCGGGATGGTGGTGTTGCGGTCGATGAGGCGCGTGAACACGCCGCCCAGCGTCTCGATGCCGAGCGACAGCGGCGTCACGTCGAGCAGCAGCACGTCCTTGACTTCGCCCTTCAGCACGCCGGCCTGGATGGCGGCGCCGACGGCCACGACTTCGTCCGGGTTGACCGAGCGGTTGGGCTCCTTGCCGAAGAACTGCTTGACCACCTCGATGACCTTGGGCATGCGGGTCATGCCGCCCACGAGGATCACCTCGCCGATCTCGGACGCCTTCAACCCGGCATCCTTCAGCGCGTTGCGGCACGGGTCGATCGTCTTCTGGATGAGATCGTCCACGAGCGCCTCGAGCTTGGCGCGGGTCAGCTTGATGTTGAGGTGCTTGGGGCCGGTCTGGTCGGCGGTGATGAAGGGCAGATTGACCTCGGTCTGCATCGACGCGCTCAGTTCGATCTTGGCTTTCTCCGCGGCCTCCTTGAGGCGCTGGAGCGCCAGGCGGTCGTTGCGCAGATCGATGCCCTGCTCTTTTTTGAACTCGTCGGCGAGATAGTCGATGATGCGCTTGTCGAAATCCTCGCCGCCCAGGAAGGTGTCGCCGTTGGTCGACTTCACCTCGAAGACGCCATCGCCGATCTCGAGCACCGAGATATCGAAGGTGCCGCCGCCCAAATCATAAACCGCGATCGTGCCCGCGTTTTTCTTCTCGAGCCCATAGGACAAGGCCGCCGCGGTAGGCTCGTTGATAATGCGCAAAACCTCGAGGCCGGCGATCTTGCCGGCATCCTTGGTGGCCTGACGCTGGCTGTCGTTGAAATAAGCGGGGACGGTGATGACCGCCTCGGTCACCGTCTCGCCGAGATAGGCCTCGGCGGTCTCCTTCATCTTCTGCAGGATGAAGGCGCTGATCTGGGACGGCGCGTATTTCTTGCCGCGGCTCTCGACCCAGGCATCGCCATTGTCGCCGGCGACGATCTTGAAGGGAACGAGCTCGCGCTCCTTGGCGACCATGGGGTCGGTCATGCGCCGGCCCATCAGCCGCTTGACGCCGTAGAACGTGCTATCCGGGTTGGTGACGGCTTGGCGCTTGGCCGCTTGGCCGACGAGGCGCTCGCCGCTTTCGGTGAAGGCGACCATCGAGGGCGTGGTGCGCGCGCCCTCGCTATTCTCGATGACCTTCGCGTTCTTGCCTTCCATCACGGCGACGCAGGAATTGGTGGTGCCGAGATCGATGCCGATGACTCTTGCCATTAACACACCTTTGTTGCAGCAGGGCCCCGCAACCCCCTTATGGCATTGCGGAATCCCCCGCGGATTGGCGGGCCAGGTAGCCCTGGCGGTTTCAGCCGTATATATGTGGGTGCGCCCCTCGGCCTGCAACGGGGGAAAAGCCCGAATCCGCGGGATTCTGTTTCCCATGATCGTTTCCGCAAGCTACCGCACCGACATCCCGGCCTTCTACCCGGCCTGGTTCCTGGCCCGGCTCGATGCCGGCTTTTGCCGGGTCCGCAACCCTTATGGCGGCAAGGATTACGAGGTTTCGCTCGGGCCGGGAGCGGTCACGGGGCTCGTCTTGTGGACTCGCAATCTGCGGCCCTTGGCGCCGGAGCTGCGCCGGGTCGCGGCGCGGGCGCCCTTTATCGTGCAGTTCACTGTCCTCGGTTATCCGCGAGTGCTTGACCGGGCGGTGATCGGGACGGAAGACGGGGTGGCGCAACTCCGGGCGCTGCGCCGCTCTTTCGGACCGCGCGCCGGAGTCTGGCGCTACGACCCGGTGGTTCTGACCTCGCTGACGCCGCCCGAATGGCATCTGGCCAATTTCGCCGCGCTTGCCCGGGCGCTCGAAGGCGCGGTCGACGAGGTGGTGGTTTCCTTCGTCGCGGGCTACCGCAAGACCCGGCGGAATCTCGACGCGGCTGCCGCGCGCGCGGGGCTGGTCTGGCGCGACCCGGGCGATGACGAAAAGCGCGATCTCGCCGGCAAGCTCGCCGCCCTCGCCGCCGAGCGACGGCATGACTCTCGGCCTCTGCGCCCAGCCCGATTACCTTGTCCCCACGGTCGCCGCCGCGCGCTGTATCGATTCCCGGCGCTTGTCCGATCTCGCTGGGTACGCGCTCGAGGCGCCCGAGAAGGGCAACCGGCCGGGCTGCCGTTGCGCCGAGTCGCGCGACATCGGCGCCTATGACAGCTGCGCCCATGGCTGCGTCTATTGCTATGCGGTGTCGAGCCGCCAGGCCGCGCGGTCGCGGCTCAAGGCCCACGATTCCGGCGGCGCGATGCTTTAAGGTTACGCCAATCCCATCTGGCCGAGTACGCGCCGCGCCAACGCCGATCCCGGCTCGATCATGGTGCGGATGCCCTCGAAATGATTGCAGCCTGCCAGCACGACTTCATCGGCCGCGGCTCCGCGCGCCGCAAGGGCGGCGGCGAAGCTGCGGCCCTGGCGCTGGAATTCGGGGCTTTCCTTGTCGCCATAGGCAACCAGGATCGGGCATCGTATCCGGTCGATATGCCGGATCGCGCTGAGCGCGTCTTCCTCGTCCGCCGATAATTTCACATAGGCGCTCCGCGCCGAAAGCATCACTGGCCTCAGCTCGTACATGCCGGAAACGCAAGTACCTCCCTTGAGGACGGTATCGCTCGCGCCCATTCCCGCCCAATCGGTGGTCAAGAGCACGCTCGTCAGATGCCCACCCGAGGAATGTCCGATGACATAAAGCCGCTCGGGGTCGCCGCCGAAATCGCCCGCGTTCCGCGCCAGCCAGATCACGGCGCGCCGCAGCTGCGACACCATATCGGGCAGCCGAATCGCCACCTTGGGCGGATCGAGCGTCGCGAACCGTACGGCGACGAAATGCGCGCCCGCATTCACCACCGTGTCGGCGAAATAAATAAAGGACTTGTCGGGCTGCGGCCGCCAGCGCCCGCCATGCACGAACAGCAACACCGGGGCGTTGGGCTTCGTGGTCGGCAGAATCTCCAAGGTCTCGTCCGGGCTCGCGCCATAGCTCGCCTCGAAATGCTTCATGCGCAAGCGCAGCTCGGCGCAGCGCGCGTGGTTGAGATCGCGCAGCGCCGCGAAATTCGGCGCCCAGAGTGTCTGCTCGAAGGCGTCGTCGAGCTCCCGCTGGGTGTAATCGAGATAGACCTTGGTTTCAGCGGGCATCGTCTTTTGACGAGTCGCTGTTCGACGCCGCGCTCTTGGCGACGCCGACGAGCGCGGGCCGCAGCAGCCGATCGTGCATCCGATAGCCCGGCTGCATCACTTGCACGACGCTGCCGGGGGGATAGCCGGTGCTCTCGAGCTCGAACATCGCCTGATGCAGGTTGAAATCGAAGCGCTCGCCGAGTTCCGGCTCGATCCGGCGGATGCCGTGGCGCTCCAACGCGGCCAACAGAGCGCGTTCCGTCGCCGCCACGCCTTCTATGAGTCCGCTCACGCGCTCGTCCTGCGCCGCGTCGCCGGGGACGCTCGCCAGCGCGCGATGCAGATTGTCGGCGACGTCGAGCATGTCCTTGGCGAAAGCCGCGGCGGCATAGCGCTGGGCGTCGTCGCGCTCGCGCCCTGCGCGGCGGCGCTGATTCTCGGTCTCGGCCAGCGCCCGCAACAGCTTGTCCCGGGTCTCGGCCAGCTCGGCCTCGGTCTTGGCCAGGCGCTCATCGAGGGTCGGGCCGGCGATTTCGCCCTCGGCGCGAGCCCCCTCGGGCGCCGCGTCGTCGTTGGTTTCTTGGTTCATCTCGCTCATTGCTTTCAGCTTAATATCCGTCCAATTACCTTGGCCGTGTAATCGACGAGTGGAATGATGTGGGCATAATTGATGCGCGTCGGGCCGATGACGCCGATCGCGCCGACGATGTGCTCGGACCCGGCGCGATAGGGCGCGACCACGACCGAGCAGCCGGCGATGCCGAACAGCGGATTGTCCGAGCCGATATAAATCTGCACGCCCTCGCCCTCGCGTGTCGCCTCGAGCAGGCGAATCATCGCCTCTTTGGTCTCGAGCATGTCGAACAGGATGCGCAAGCGCTCGAGATCGGCGAGCGCCGTCACGTCCTCCAGCAAATTTGCCTGCCCGCGCACGATGAGCGCGCTGCGCTCGGCACCGCCGGCCCAGGAGGCCAGTCCGGTCGCGACCAGCTTTGCCGTGAGCTCGTCGAGCTGGGCTCGGCGCGATTCGATCTCGGCGAGAACCGCTTCATGCGCTTCCTCGATGGTCCGGCCGACCAGTTGGCTGTTCAGATAGTTGGACGCCGCCTGCAGCGTCGAGGGCGGCGTGCCTAACGGCACCTCGATCAGCCGATTCTCCACGACCGCGTCCTCCGTCACCAGCACGACGAGGGCACGGCCCGGCGAAAGCGGCACGAACTCGATATGCTTCAAGGGGCGCTCGTTCTTCGGCGCGATGATCAGGCTGGCGCAGCGCGACAGGCCCGACAAGGCCGAGGTCGCCTCCTCGAGCGCCTGGGGAAAGCTCTTGCCGGCGGCGGCGCAGCGGCCCTCGATGCTTTGACGCTCCGCCTCGCTCACCCCTCCCAGCTCTAATAGGCCGCTGACGAAGAGCCGCAAGCCCGCCTCGGTCGGGAGCCGCCCGGCCGAGGTATGCGGCGCGAACAGCAATCCAGCCTCCTCCAAATCGGCCATGACGTTGCGGATCGAAGCCGGCGAAAGCTCGAGCCGGCCACGCCGGGCCAGCGTGCGCGAGCCCACCGGCTCGCCGGTTTCGAGATAGGCGTCGACGATCAGCCGGAAAATCTCGCGGCTGCGCTCGTTGAGCTCCGCCGATCGTCTGCTTGGGAACGGGAAAGGGCATGCGACGCTATATAGTGCATGGCCGAGGCAAAGGGTAGGAACGGCACGCGCTCTTTACCCTGGGCGAGGACCGCGCATTAGGTTGCGCCAATCACCGCAAGGACAATTTCATGCCGCGCCCTTCCGGCCGCGCACCCGACGAGATGCGGGCCGTCACCCTCGAGCCGGGTTATGCCAAATACGCCGAAGGCTCGTGCCTCGTGCGCTTCGGCGACACCCATGTGCTGTGCACGGCGACGGTCGAGGAAAAGGTGCCGCCCTTCCTGCGCAACACAGGCCGCGGCTGGGTCACCGCGGAGTACGGCATGCTGCCGCGCTCGACCCATACCCGCACCGACCGCGAGGCGGCGCGCGGCAAGCAATCGGGCCGCACCCAGGAAATCCAGCGCCTGATCGGCCGCTGCCTGCGCGCCGTCACCGATCTCGCCGCGCTGGGCGAGCGCCAGATCCGCGTCGATTGCGACGTGCTGCAAGCCGATGGCGGCACGCGCACCGCCGCCATCACCGGCAGCTATGTCGCGCTCCATCAGGCGTTTCGGCGCCTCGTCGAGGCCAAGGCGATCGCAGCGTTGCCGCTGACCGACGCCGTCGCCGCGGTTTCGTGCGGCATCCACGAGGCCCGGCCGGTGCTCGATCTCGACTATGCCGAGGATTCGACCGCCGCGACCGACGCCAATTTCGTGCTCACCGGCAAGGGCGGCATCGTCGAGATCCAGGCCACCGCCGAGCGCGAGCCCTTTGCCGAAACGCAATTCGCCGAGCTGCTGGCGCTCGCGCGAAGCGGCGTCGCCCAGCTCATCGCCTTGCAGCGCCGGGCGCTCGGCCTGGGCTAGATGGCGCGGCGGCTCCTCGGCGGTACGCTCGTGATCGCGACCCATAATCCCGGCAAGCTTGCCGAGATGGCGGCGCTGCTCGCGCCCTACGGCATCGCCGCTCGGAGCGCGGGCGAGCTGGGCCTGGCCGAGCCCGACGGAGACCGGCGCCAGCTTCGAGGAGAACGCGGCGCTGAAGGCGCGCGATGCGGCGCGGTCGAGCGGGTTGCCGGCCTTGGCGGACGATTCCGGTCTCGTCGTGCCCGCGCTCGGCGGCGCGCCCGGGATTTACTCCGCGCGCTGGGCCGGCGCCGACAAGGATTTCGCGCCGGCCATGGCGCCGCGTCGAGCAGCGAGCTTCGCGGCAAGAGCGACCGCAGTGCCTATTTCGTCGCGGTCCTGGCGCTGGCCTGGCCCGACGGGCACGTCGAAATCTTTCGCGGCGAGGCGCATGGCAGCGTGGTTTGGCCGCCACGCGGCGCGCTCGGCTTCGGCTATGACCCGATCTTTCTGCCGGAGGGCCAGACGCAAACCTTCGGCGAGCTCGAACCGGCGATCCGCCAGCGCGTGGGTCACCGCGCGGCCGCGTTCCGGCTGCTCGCCGCTGCCTGTCTCGGTGCCTAGCGATGACCGAGCCCAGCCTTGCCGTCTATATCCATTGGCCGTTCTGCAAGTCGAAATGCCCCTATTGCGATTTCAACTCGCATGTCCGAGAGCGCATCGACGAGGCGCGCTGGCGCAACGCGCTGCTCGCCGAGCTCGATCACGCCGCGCAGATGCTGCCGGGCCGGCGCGTCGGCTCGGTGTTCTTCGGCGGCGGCACGCCCTCGCTGATGGCGCCGGCGACGGCGGCGGCTTTGTTGGAGCGCGTCGGCGCGCATTGGCGCTTCGACGAGGATGCAGAGATCACGCTCGAAGCCAATCCGACCTCGGTCGAGGCCGCGCGCTTTGCCGCGTTCCGCGATGCCGGCATCAACCGCGTCTCGCTCGGGGTGCAGGCGCTCGACGATGCTGCGCTGCGTTTTCTCGGACGCGGCCACGATGCGCGTGAGGCGCGCGCGGCGGTCGCGCTCGCTGCCAGGCATTTCCCGCGCTATTCCTTCGATCTCATCTATGCGCGCCCCGGTCAGAGCGTCGCCGCCTGGCAGGACGAGCTCGACGAGGCGCTCGTCATGGCGGGCGATCACCTCTCGCTCTATCAACTGACGATCGAGCCCGGCACGGCTTTCGCCACGTCGTATGCGCGCGGCGATTTCGCGCTGCCCGACGACGAGAGCCAAGGCGCGCTCTACGAAGCCACCCAAAGCCGGCTCGCCGCGGCCGGGTTGCCGGCTTACGAAATATCCAATCACGCGCGCGCGGGCGGCGAATCCCGGCACAACCTCGCCTATTGGCGCTATGACGATTATGTCGGGATCGGCCCCGGCGCTCATGGCCGGCTGTCGCGGGATGGACAGAAATTCGCCGCCCGCAATTTTCGCGCGCCCGAGACCTGGCTCAACGCGGTCGAGACCAAGGGCCATGGCGGCGAGGACGAGGTTGCGCTGGCGCTGGCGGAACGGCGCGACGAGATGCTGATGATGGGCTTGCGCCTCAGCGAGGGCGTCGCCGCTTCGCGCTTCCGGGCCGAGACCGGCGGCGATATCGCGACCGCGCTCGGCCCGCGCCTCGGGCGGCTGATCGAGGGCGGATTCCTTGTCCTCGATCAAGACCGCCTGCGCGCCACCGCTTCGGGCCGCCAGCGTCTCAACGCCGTCCTCGCCGCGCTGCTGGCGTAAATTTCAGTACCACATCTCCATCCGCAGCCCCTTGGCGTCGGCCGCCATGGCGCAATCGACCCGGCGCGCGCGGCCGGCGATTGCGTCCTCGGCCGCGAGCGCCAAGGCGCACGCATCGTAGAGATCGTCCGGTTTCGCTCCGGTTCCGCGCAATCGCTCGAGCCAGCACGCGACCTCGGTGAAACCGTGACGCTCCAACAACCCGCGCCGCGCGCGCAAGCCGTGGGGCTTCTTTTTCGAATCAAGCGGCGTCCCGCCGTTGAGGCGCTGGAACACCAGCTCGGGATGGCTCTCGCGCACTCGTTCCTGTCGTGCCGGCGACATCGCCCCGTCGATTTCCGCGACCTTCGACAAGATGCAAAAGGCTTGGATAGCCAACCCTTTGCCATCGGACTTCGCCCATGCCTTCGCCGCATCGTAATCCTTGAAGCGTAGCAAGGGTCGGCGCAGCCCGATGAACACGCGCGGCCAAGCGGCGCCGAGTTGCTTGCGCGCGGCAACGTCGCACTCGCGATCGCCGCTATCGGGAAGACCGATCGGAATGTCGATGAAGACCATCGCATCGTCGAGCCGCGGCAATTGCTCGACGTGCCGCACGACGGTGAAGCCGCGCATGCGGCCGGCATCGATCCAGGCCGCGATCCATCCGGCGCGGCAGCCGTCGATGCCGAGCGCGAGCATCTAGAAGCCGAGATTCTCGAAGCTCTGCGGCGCCGGGTCGATCACCGTGCTGGCCCCGCGATGCACCTCGAACACGGCCAGCCCGCGCTGGACAAGGCCGTCGGCGCGCAGGCGGAAGATGCCATCCACACCGGCAAAACCGTTCGGACTGGTGAGCGTCGCGTCAGAGAAATCGGCGCCCTGCGGCGCCCGCGCCAGCACCGCGGCCACGGCGGTCGCGTCATAGCCCAAGGTCGCGAGCCGCGGCGGCGCGGTCCCGTAGAAGTCCCGGTAGCGCTTTTCGAAGTCGGCGCGGGCCTCCGGCGGAGACGCGGCATACCATCCGCCATCGAGCGCTGGCTCGGTGCCGAGGTTCGGGTCGTCCCAGAGCCCCGTGCCCAGGAACTTCACCTGATCCGGGTCGATCTTGAAATACGGCAGTTGCGGCGCCAGGGCCTTGAGCTGCGCGCCGCCTTCGGGAATGAACAGCGCGTCGTAGTCGGTTCCCGCGGCGGCAAAGCGTCGTACCGAATCGGCCATGTCGGCGATGGCCTGATCGTAATAGTCGACCTGCGCCAGCGTCGCGCCCTGGGCGGCGACAGCCGCGCGCACCGCGTCGACCACGACCTCGCCATAGGCGGTGCGCGGCGCCAGCACGGCGAAACGGTCATGGCCATGGGCATGGGCATAGGCGGTCACGCGCTCGACCTCTTGGCTCGGCAGGAAGCCCATCAGATAGACACCTCCGCCCGCGAGCTGGGTCGCCGTCGAAAAGGCCAGCACCGGGACATTCGCGGCTTGCGCGATCGGCTTTACCGCCTGGACCTCGGCGCCGAGCAATGGGCCGAGGATGAACTTGGCGCCGTCCGCGATCGCGTCCGACGCCGCGCCCGCCGCGCCGGTCGGCGTTCCCTGGGTGTCGCGCGTAAGCAGGGTAAGACGATTGTCGGCAAGATCGTAGAGCGCCATCTGCGCCGCATTGAGCATGGCCTGGCCCAGCGCGGCGCTCGCCCCGCTGAGCGGCAGCAGCAAGGCCACCGTCACCGTGCCCGGGGCGGAGGTAGCCGGCGGCGGCACGAACGGCGTCGGCGGCACCGCAGTTTCCTCAGGCGTCGGGGGCGAAAACGGCCGCGCCGGCGCCTCGGAGAGCGGCGCGGGCGGCAGCGGAACCGGCGTCGCGACTTGCGGGCGCGGCTGCAGGCCCGGTATTTTGAAATTCTGGGTGGTCGCGCAAGAGGCCAGTGCCAGGGCGGAGGCGAGGAGACATGCCGCAACGGCAAGGCGCGCGAACGGCCGGCGGAGACAAGACGACACGCGCGATCTCCCAGCGGAGCGAGGGGGGTGCGGTCGAGCCTATCGAGCGTCGGTCGGGAAGTAAACCGGTCGGCGGCGGCCTTTATCTGGTGGCGACCCCGATCGGCAATCTGCGCGATGTCAGCTTGCGCGCGCTCGATCTCCTCGGCGCGGCGGATCTCGTCGCCTGCGAGGATACGCGGGT
Source organism: uncultured Alphaproteobacteria bacterium (assembly GCA_963803265.1). Lineage (GTDB taxonomy): Bacteria > Pseudomonadota > Alphaproteobacteria > ATCC43930 > CGMCC-115725 > CAIKMD01. The sequence continues at coordinate 161,826 of CAWDLZ010000017.1, forward strand.
GACGGCCAAGCTGATGGCGCGCTATGCGCTGACCGCGCCGCGAATTGCCTATCACGAGCACAATGCCGAGCGGATGCGGCCCTATTTGATCGAGCGGCTCAAGGCCGGCGCGGTCGTCGCGCTGGTGTCGGACGCCGGGACGCCGCTCATCTCCGATCCCGGCTACAAGCTGGTGCGCGCCGCCTTGGCCGAAGGCGTGCCCGTCACCGCGCTCCCTGGCGCGTCATCGGCGTTGGCGGCGCTCGTGCTGTCGGGCTTGCCCTCCGATCGCTTCCTCTTCGCCGGCTTCCTTCCGCCAAAATCCGTGGCGCGCCGGCGCGAATTGAGCGAACTCGGCGCCGTGCCCGCGACCCTCGTGGTGTTCGAGACCGCGCCGCGTCTTGCCGCCGCGCTCGCCGACATGGCGGAAATCCTCGGCGACCGCAGAGCGGCGGTCGCGCGCGAGTTGACCAAGCTCTACGAGGAAGTGCGGCGCGGAGGTCTGGCGGAACTCGCGGCGCATTACCGTGCATCGGGTCCGCCCAAGGGCGAGCTCGTCATCGTCGTAGAACAGGCCGCGGCCGCGCAACCCGAAGCGACCGACGATAGGCTCGATGCCGCGCTCGGCGCGGCGCTCGCCACCATGAGCATCAAGGATGCGAGCGCGGTGGTGGCGGCCGCGACCGGCCGGCCGCGGCGCCTCGTTTATCGGCGGGCGCTCGCTCTTGCGGGGCGCGCATGAGCAAGGTGGGGCGGCGCGCCGCCGGTGGAGCAGGCGGCGCTAAAGCCAAGCGCGCCGCCGAGCGGTATGGCGTGCGCGCCGAGATACTGTGCTTGTGGCAGTTGCGCCTCAAAGGCTATCGCATCCTGGCGCGGCGCTACCGCACCCCCGTTGGCGAGGTCGATCTCATCGCGCGTCGCGGCGGCGTCATAGCCGCGATCGAGGTCAAGGCGCGGGGAAATCTTGCAGCGGCCGGCGAGGCGGTGACTGCGCGCCAGCGTGGACGCATCGCTCGCGCGCTCGCGCATTTCCTCGCGCATCGACCCGATCTCGCGGCGCTCGCCCCGCGCTTCGACGTCATGCTGGTCGCGCCACGCGGCCTCGCGCGTCATCTCGTCGATGCGTGGCGCGAGGAATGAGGAATACCGCCGATTGTCAAAGCAACGTCCTTTACCTAGAGTTCCTTCGCTGTATCGAAGGAATTGCAGAATTGATTCGAGCTTCCCGCCGCGGCGCGGCCCATACAAGAAGCGCGAGACCCAAGCATGACCGCCGGTATCTTCGCTGTCGCCATTGGGCTATTTGTCGTTCTGGTTGGAATACGTGAGCTATGGCGAAGTTTCTGGACTGGAAATTTTCGCGGGCGCCTTTTAACCCAGTATCAAGAGACACGCGGAGCGCCCATGTTTTGGGTTGCCCTACTGATGAGAGCGGTGCTTTTCCTTCCGGTGGGAATCGGCATGATTTGGATCGGCATTCTGGCAATTTCCAAGTGAGACACTTCTTCCTTTACCTAGAGTTCCGCCGCTCCATCGAAGGAATCGCAGAGTTGGTTCGAGCTTCCCGCTTGCCGGCTGCGTCGTTTTGGCTTGGCCTCGCACTCGCCGGCTCGGCGCCGCTTGCCGGCTGCGTCGCGGTGGCGGCGGGCGGCGTCGCGGCCGGGGGCTACACGCTGGCGACCGAAGATCGCACGCCGAACCAGCTCGCCGCCGATGCCGCCACTGCCGCGGTCGCCCATCGCTACTGGCTCGACGAGAGCGTCGATCTCGCGCGCGATGTCTCCGCCACCGTCTATGGCGGGCGGCTGCTCATCACCGAAATCGTGCCCGATGCCGCGATGAAGGACGCGGCGGGAGCGCGCGCGCGGCAAGTCGAGGGCGTCAAGGCGGTCTATAACGAGGTTCACGTCGGTCCGCCGACCGATCTCGCGCAAGACGCGCGCGACGACCTGGCGGGCAGCACGCTGCGCGCCAAGCTGCTGACCGACGGCAATGTGCGGAGCGAGAATTACTCGATCCATGTCTTGAACGGCGTAGTTTACATTATCGGCTTCGCGCGCACGAGGGCCGAGCGCGAGGCGGTGATTTCTTATGCGCGCAACCTCGCCAATGTGACGCGCGTCGTCGCCTATATCGAAGTCGGAACCGCGCCGGCCGCCGCCACGCCGCCTGCCGCATCGCCGCCGTCCGCGGCGCCGACCACCTCGGCCGCGCCCCTCTCGCGCGAGCGGATCGAGGTCACGCCGTTGCCATGAAGCTCGCGGTCGCCATCCAGATGGACCCGGTCGAGACCATCAACATCGACACGGATTCCACTTTCGCGCTGGCGCTCGAGGCCCAGGCGCGCGGCCACCGCCTCTATCATTACATGACGCGGCATTTGAGCCTCATCGACGGGCGCGTCGTCGCGCAAGCACGGCGCCTGACGGTGCGCCGCACCGCGGGGCAATTCGCGCGCCTCGGTCCCTACGAGCGCCTCGACCTCGCGACGATGGACGTGATCCTGATGCGCCAGGACCCGCCTTTCGACATGGCCTATATCACGGCGACCCATGTGCTGGAGCATGTGCAGCGGCAAGGTGCTGGTGGTGAACGATCCGGCAAGCGTGCGGAACGCACCCGAAAAGCTCTTCGCCACGCATTTCGCCGGGCTGATGCCGCCGACGCTAGATCTCCAGCGACCGGCAGGCGATCGTCGCGTTTCGCAAAAAGCATCGCGATATCATCTTGAAGCCGCTCTTCGGCAATGGCGGCGCGGGCGTCTTCCGCGTCAAGCACGGACGACGAGAATTTCAACGCGCTGCTCGAGAATGTTCGCCGCCTTTTATCGCGAGCCGATCATCGTGCAGCGCTATCTGCCCGAAGTGCGCGAAGGGCGACAAGCGCATCATCCTGGTCGAGGGCGAGCCGCTGGGCGCGGTGCTGCGCGTGCCGGCGGCGGGCGAGGCGCGCGCCAATCTCCATGTCGGCGGCAAGGCCGTCAAGACGAAGCTCACCCGCGCGCGAGCGCGAGATCTGCGCCGCCATCGGCCCGGCGCTCAAAAAGCAGGGCCTGGTCTTCGTCGGCATCGACGTGATCGGCGATTATCTCACCGAGATCAACGTCACCTCGCCGACCGGGATCCAAGAGATCAACCGGCTCGACGGCACCGCGCTCGAAGCCCGGGTCTGGGACGCGATCGAGAAGCGGATTTTGTAACTCGAGGCCACCATGCTAACCCAGGTCGAGCGAGCAGGGTTGGCGTGGCGGCTGCGAGCGAGACCTGAAAACTATGACGCCGATTGCCGCATGAGATGCGCGCGCAGCGGCGCGGCCTCGTCGCTGCAGCGCCCGGGCGTCGCGCCGACCGCGAGGCTGCGTTGCCAAGCCTCGCTGTGGACCAGGCGATAGCCGTCCTGCCCTTGATAGAAGAACAAATTCACCACGCAATCGGCATCGCGGTATTGCCAAACCTCCGCCGGCGGCTCGTCGCGGCGCAGATCGGGCTGGCCCAGCATCGCCAGAATCTCGGGCGGATGCAGCCCGGTCAAGTCGCTCAATTCCGGAACGTGCATCGGCGCCGGTGCCGCGGCGGTCGTAGTGGCGGCGAGCCCGGGATTCACCGCGACCGGCTCGGGCGCGGCGCAAGCGGCAAGGAGCGCGGCGCTCATCATCGCCACGGCTAGGCCGGTTGCCCGTCCCTTGAGACCAGACATATTGATGCCCCCACCAGCCCGGCAATGCCAGGTTTCTCCCGGCAATCGCGAGTTAACCCGCGCGACCTTCGCGCGCGCACAATTAACCATTCAATCCACAGTAAATAAAGAGATTTCTGCCGAGCAGGGCTTGCTCCGGCGGCGCCGGCCCCTATATTGCTGGGAGACTCTCATCCCCAAAAGACCGGAAGCTGTTAATGGCGGCCCACACACTCGATGTCGTTGGCATCGGCAATGCGATCGTCGATGTTCTGGCGCGGGCCGAGGATTCCTTCATCGCCGCGGAAGAACTCGCCAAGGGCACCATGACGCTGATCGACGAGTCGAGCGCGGCCTCGCTCTATGCCCGCATGGGTCCCGGCATCGAGGTCTCGGGCGGATCGGCGGCGAATACCGTCGCGGGCATCGCCTCGCTCGGCGGCAAGGCCGCCTATATCGGCAAGGTCGCTGAGGACGGGCTGGGGAAAGTCTTCGCGCATGATCTGCGCGCGGCGGGCGTGCGTTACGATACGCCGCCCTTGAAGGGCGGGCCGGCCACGGCGCGCTGCCTTATCCTGGTCACGCCGGACGCGCAGCGGACGATGAACACCTTTCTCGGCGCTTCGGTCGAATTCCAGCCGAGCGATCTCGATCCCGCCCTCATCGCCGCGGCCGAGGTCACCTATCTCGAAGGCTATCTGTTCGACCGGCCGCTGGCAAAGGCGGCGTTCCGCCGGGCGGCCGAGATCGCGCATGGCGCCGGGCGCAAGGTGAGCCTGACGCTGTCCGATCCGTTCTGCGTCGATCGCCACCGCGCCGATTTTCGCGAGCTCATTCGCGGCCATGTCGATATCCTCTTCGCCAACCAAGTGGAAATCGCCTCGCTCTACGAGACCCTGGATTTCGACGAGGCCGTGCACGCGGTGCGCGGCGAAGCCGAGATCGCGGTCCTGACGAGGAGCGAAAAGGGCGCCGTCGTCGTCGCGGGCGCGGCGTCCGTCGCGGTGCCGGCGGCGCCGGTGGCCAAGGTCGTGGACACGACCGGCGCGGGCGATCTCTTCGCTTCGGGCTTCCTCCATGGCCTCGCCCGTGGCAAGGATCACGGGGCTTGCGCGCGTCTCGGCGCGCTCTGCGCCGCCGAGATCATCTCCCATTTCGGCGCGCGGCCCGAGGTCAAGCTGAGCGAGCTGGCCGCCGCCGCGGGCCTCGGCTGAGGCGCGCATGGATATCCGCAACATCGCCATCATCGCCCATGTCGATCATGGCAAGACCACGCTGGTCGACCAGCTGCTGCGCCAGAGCGGCGCCTTCCGCGCCAACCAGCAGGTGATGGAGCGCGCGCTCGATTCCAACGATCTCGAGCGCGAGCGCGGCATCACCATCCTCGCCAAATGCACCTCGGTGCTGTGGAACGGCACGCGCATCAACATCGTCGACACGCCCGGCCACGCCGATTTCGGCGGCGAGGTCGAGCGCATCCTGACCATGGTGGACGGCGTCCTGGTGCTGGTCGATGCCGCCGAAGGGCCGATGCCGCAGACCAAGTTCGTCGTCGGCAAGGCGCTGCGCCAGGGCTTGCGCCCGATCGTCGTCATCAACAAGATCGACCGCTCGCGATGCGCGCGCCCACGAGGTGCATAACGAGATCTTCGATCTCTTCGCCGCGCTCGACGCCACCGACGAGCAGCTCGATTTCCCGACGCTCTACGCCTCGGGCCGCGCCGGCTGGGCGGTCGCCGATCTCGCCGAGGAACGCGTCGATCTGGCGCCGCTGTTCGAGCTGATCGTCCGGCACGTGCAAGCCGCCCCGGGCCGATCCGACGGCGCCTTTCGCCATGCTGGTGACCACCCTCGAGAGCCGACCCCTATCTCGGCCGCGTGCTGACCGGGCGCATTCACAGCGGCGTGGCGCGCCTCAACATGCCGGTGAAGGCGCTGTCGCGCGACGGCGCCGTGATCGAGACCGCGCGGCTGACCAAGCTGCTGGCCTTCCGCGGCCTCGACGCGCGTGCCGGTCGAAGAGGCCGAGGCGGGCGACATCATCGCCATCGCCGGGCTGGCCGAGACCACGGTCGCCGACACGCATCTGCGTGCCCGAAGTCGAAAGCGCGCTGCCTTCGAATCCGATCGATCCGCCGACGCTCGCCATGACCTTTTCGGTCAACGACAGCCCGCTCGCCGGGCGCGAAGGCACAAGGTGACCTCGCGCGTCATCCGCGAGCGGCTGCTGCGCGAGGCCGAAGGCAATGTCGCCATCCACGTGCACCGACACCGGCGAGTTCGATGCCATCGAGGTCGCCGGCCGCGGCGAGCTGCAACTCGGCGTGCTGATCGAGACCATGCGGCGCGAGGGCTTCGAGCTGGCGATCTGGCGCCCGCGCGTCTTGTTCAAGACCGATCCGCAAACCGGCGAGCGGCTGGAGCCGATCGAGGAAGTCGTCATCGACGTCGACGAGGATTACACCGGCATCGTGGTCGAGAAGATGTCGCAGCGCAAGGGCGAGATGCTCGACATGCGCCCGACCGGCGGCGGCAAGACGCGGCTCGTCTTCGTCGCGCCGACGCGCGGCCTCATCGGCTATCACGGCGAGTTCCTGACCGACACGCGCGGCACCGGCGTGATGAACCGCCTGTTCCACGGCTATGCGCCGTGGCAAGGGCCCGATCGAAGGGCGGCGCAACGGCGTCCTGATCTCCACCGCCGGCGGGGCCGCGGTCGCCTATGCGCTGTGGAATCTCGAAGAGCGCGGCCCGATGTTCATCACGCCCGGCACGCAAGGTCTATCACGGCATGATCATCGGCGAGCATAGCCGCGGCAACGATCTCGACGTCAACCCGATCAAGGGCAAGCAGCTCACCAATATCCGCACCACCGCCAAGGACGAGGCGGTGCGTCTGACCCCGCCGATCCTCTGCTGACGCTCGAGCAGGCGATCGCCTATATCGAGGACGACGAGCTGGTCGAGGTGACGCCGAAATCGATCCGCCTGCGCAAGCGCCATCTCGATCCGCACGAGCGCAAGCGCGAAAGCCGCAAGGCCGAGGCAGCGGGGTAAGGTTTCAGCTTCGTGCGGGCGGCGCCGGCGCCTCGTCCGAGGGGGTGTAGGTCGCCTGGACGGCCGGCCGCGCCATCACCCGCTCGAACCACTCTTTCACGCGCGGATGGCTCGCCATCAGCTCGGGCCGCACTTCCCTGAACGCGAAGACGTAGGGCAGCAGCGCGATGTCGGCGAGGGTGTACATCTCGTCGGCGAGATAAGCGCCCACACCCAGCGCGGTCTCGCAACGGTCGAAGACGTAATCCATGCGGCCATAAGCCTCGTCGAACTCCTTCTTGCTGAAACCCTCGCCTTTGAGCGCCATCAGCTTCAAGCGATGGTCAACGAGCGGAGTCTCCTCGACGACTTTCGCGAAATCCGCCGCGCCCATTGCCTTTAGCTGCGCGGCCTTGGTGCGCGTCCAGGTCGGCACGCGGGTGGCCGGTAGCGCGTATTCGTCGGCCATCTTGCAAAAGACGCGCATGTGCGCCCGGCCCAGAGGATCGGCGGGCCTCAAGGGCCGCTCGGGAAACACCTCGTCGAGATATTCGTTGATGACGCCGGATTCGATCACGACCTTGCCGTCATGGACGAGGGTCGGCACGATCCCATTGGGGTTGAGCCGCAAATATTCCGGCGCGTGGTGCTCGAACTTGTCGAGCCGCATGTAGTGGCTGCGATAGGGCAGGCCTTTCTCCTTCAAGGCGAGCCGCGATTTCTTCGAGCAGGTGGTCAAGCCGGCGTGGTAAAGTTCGAGCATGAGGTCCTCCCGTGGGCTGGGCTTGGCCCTTTATACATCGGAGCGATGACATGTCCGAGCCGATCTGGAACCAATTCCTCACCGCGCGCGACAAGGAATTCTTCGCGCAGAGAGGCTTCGGCGCGCGCGCCGGATGGGGCAAGCGGCCGGCGCTCCTCGTCATCGACGTGAATTACGCCTTCTGCGGCGACAAGCGCGAGCCGATCATGGAATCGGTCAAGCGCTGGCCGACCTCGTGCGGCGAGGAGGCGTGGGACGCGCTGCCGGTCCTCGGCCGAGTGATCGCGGCGGCGCGCGAGCGCGGCGTGCCGGTCATCTATACCACCGGGGTGAGCCGCGACGATAAATGGGACATGGGAAGCTGGTCGTGGAAGAACAGCCGCGCCGACGAGCGGCCCACCGTCCCGCGCACCAATCAATCCGGCAACGAGATCATGCCCCAGATCGCGCCCGAGGCGCGCGACATCGTCGTCCCCAAGCAGAAGCCGTCAGGGTTCCACGGCACCAACCTGCTGAGCTACCTGACCATGCTGGGCTGCGACAGCGTCATCGTCGCCGGCACGACGACGAGCGGCTGCGTGCGCGGCACGGTGATCGATTCCTTCAGTTATAATCTCCGCACCGCCGTCATCGAGGATGGCTGCTTCGACCGCTCGCAGGCGAGCCACGCGATCAATCTCTTCGACATGCACGCGAAATACGCCGACGTGGTGAAAAGCGAAGAGGTCATCGCCTTCCTCGGCTCGCTCGGCAAGGGCATGTTCGAGCTACCCAGGGGCACGCCGATCCGATAAAGTCGCGGCGCCTTATTTCGTTTCCCGTTCACCATTTGCGGATCGCGCCATGTTCCGAGCTGGCTCCCTCGTCACTCTCGCGGTCACTCTTTTTCTCAACTTGGGAGGTCCCGTGAGCGCCGCCGATCTCGAAAACACCCTTTATCTCGACGTCCCCAAGGGCCGCGTCGTCATCGAATTGCGTCCCGATCTCGCGCCCAATACCGTGGCGCGGATCAAGGAGCTGGCGCGCGGCGGCTTTTACGACGGCCTCACCTTTCATCGCGTCATCGACGGCTTTATGGCGCAAACGGGCGATCCGCGCGGCGACGGCACCGGGGGATCGGGCAAGAAGCTCAAGGCCGAGTTCAGCCAGGCCCATTTCGTGCGCGGCACGCTCGGCATGGCGCGCTCGCAGGATCCCGATAGCGCCGACAGCCAGTTTTTCATCTGCTTCGCGCCGGCGCCGTTGCTCGACGGCAAATACACGGTCTTCGGCCAAGTGACCTCGGGCATGGAGTTTGTCGATGCATTGAAGCGCGGCGATTCCGACCGCAACGGCACCGTGGTCAACCCCGACAAGATCGTGAAAATGCAGGTGGCCGCCGACGCCGAGAAGACCGACAAGTAACCACTGCGCCAAGACATGAGATCCTGGCTCGCCACGCTCAGGGTCTATGGCGATCGGCGCATTCTCGCGATCCTGCTGATGGGCTTTGCGAGCGGCCTGCCGCTTGCCTTGACCGGCGCCACGCTCTCGATCTGGCTCAAGACCTCGGGCGTGTCGCTCACGGCCATCGGGCTCTTTGCCCAGGTCGGGCTCGCCTACAACCTCAAATTCCTGTGGGCGCCGGCGCTCGACCGGGTGAGCCTGCCGGTGCTCGGCCGCCGCTTCGGCCGGCGCCGGAGCTGGGCGCTGTTGATCCAGGCGCTGCTCGCCGCCTCGCTCCTGCTGCTCGGCGCCGCCGATCCGGAAGCGGGCGTCCTACACACCGTGGTCTGCGCCGCCCTGGTCGCGTTCCTGTCGGCCAGTCAGGACGTCGTCATCGATGCCTATCGCGTCGAGCTGTTGGCGGCGCCGGAGCAGGGCGCGGGCGCCGCGGCGACCCAGCTCGGCTATCGCATCGGCATGATCGCCTCGGGCGCGGGCGCGCTCTACTTCGCGGCCTATCTCGGCTGGTTCGCGGCTTACGCCGTCATGGCGGCGCTCATCGTGCTCGGCATGGGCGTAATCCTGGCGACCCGCGAGCCCGAGGCCTCGCGCGCGCCTCAAGGCGCGTGGCTCAAGAGCGCGGTGATGGCGCCATTCGCCGATTTCGCCGAGCGGCGGCACTGGCTGGCGATCCTCGTCTTCGTCGTGCTCTACAAATTCGGCGATGCCTTGGCGGGGGTGATGTCGAATCCTTTCTATGTCGAGCTCGGCTTCAAGCTCACCGAGATCGCCAACATCGCCAAAATCTTCGGCGTCGCCGCCGGCATCGCGGGCGTGATCCTGGGCGGGCTCGCGGTCTATCGCTGGGGCGTGCTGCGCGCGCTGCTCGTCTGCGGCGCGCTGCAGATGGCGGCCAATCTGCTCTATATCGCGCAGCTTTGGGCCGGGCACGATGTCGCGATGCTGGCCCTCACGATCGCGATCGAGAACGTCACCGGCGGCATGGCCTCGTCTGCCTTCGTCGCTTATCTCTCCGACTTATGCAGCCCCGCCTTCACCGCGACCCAATACGCGCTGCTCTCGGCCCTGGCGGCGACGGCGCGGACGGTCTTGGCTTCATCGGGGGGCTTTTTCGCCGATTCGCTCGGCTGGAGCGCGTTCTTCGTGCTGGCGACGCTGGCATGCCTGCCCGGCCTCGGCCTGCTGTTGTGGCTGACGCGCTCAGCCGATCCGCATGAGGCGCGCGCGGTTGCGGTTGAGCCATAGCCGCTGAGCCTTCGCGTCGGGGTGAAGCTGCTCGACCAGCCGCCAGAACCCCACGCCGTGATTCATCCAGGCGAGATGCGCCACTTCATGCGCCACGACATAATCGAGCACGATCTCGGGCGCGAGGATCAAGCGCCAGGAAAACGACAGGTTCCCGGTGCGCGCGCAACTGCCCCAGCGCGTCGTGGTGTCGCGCACGCCGACGTGGCGGACTTGCTTTCCGATCGCCTGCGCCAGCTTCTCGGCGCGGGCGCTCAGCTCGCGCTGGGCGAGAGCGCGGAGGAAATCGCGCACCCGGCGCGCCAGGGATGCCGGATCGCCGGTGACGCGGATTTCGCCCGCCTCAATCCAGGCTGGACCGCGCCCGCGGATATTCCCCATGTGGCGAATGAGATGCGGCTTATCGAGGATCGGCACCGCCGTGCCTTCTGCGAAGCCGAGGCGCGGCGGCAATGACGCGAGCCGCTGGTCCAGCCAGGCGCGGTTGGCTTCGAGAAAGCGCAGCGCTTCTGTCCTGGAGCAGCGGCGCGGCACCACTACTTCGACCGCCTCGCCCGAAGCGGCGATGCGCACGGCCAAGCGCCGCGCGCGCGGATGCGATTTGAGGCGCAGCGCGACCGTGCCGCCGGAGAAATTCCAAGCGGAAGGGATCGCTGAAGAAGCCGATGCGTCGGGCACGCCCGATTCTACGCTTGCCCCTTCTCCCGCGCCAACAGCTTTGCCTTGCGTGCGATACCCCAGCGATAGCCGGCCAGCGCTCCGTCTTGCCGCACCACGCGGTGGCAGGGAATGACCAGCGCGACCCGGTTGCCGGCGCAAGCCCGCGCCACGGCGCGCGCTCCTCGCGGGGCGCCGATGCGCGCGGCAATCTCGGCATAGGTCGCGGTCTCGCCATAGGGAATGTGCTGCAATTCGCGCCAGACCCGCCATTGAAAGCCGGTGGCGACGAGATCGAGCGGCAGAGCGAGTCCCGGTTTCTCGCCGCGCAGATGCCGCACCAGCGCGGTCAGCCATGGCTCGAGGCGCTTCTCGTCACGGGCGATCGTCGCGGCGGGATATTCCCGCCTCAACTCGGCCTCGAGGGTTTGGTCGTCCGCGCCCAGGCTGACCGCGCAGATGCCCTTTTCCGTCGCCGCCACCAGCAGCCTCCCCAATGCGGTCGGCGCCGTCGCAAAGCCGATGGTGGCACCCGCGCCGCCTCGTCTGTAGCTGGCGGGGGTCATGCCGAGCAGCGACCTGGCGCGCTCGTAGAGCCGCGAGGCCGAGCCGTATCCGGCCGCGTAGAGCGCAGCGGTTACGTCGCTGCCCGAGGCTAGCGCTTCCTTCACGCGGCGCAGTCTTCGTGCTTGCGCATAATCGCGCGGGGAAATGCCGAGATGCCGCTTGAAGAGGCGCTGCAAATGGAATGGGCTGGTGGCCAGGCTCTCGCCCAGCGCGCGCAACGAGGGCGAGGGCTCGCCATCCTCGAGCGCGCGGTCGATGAGCGCGCAAGCCTGGCGCAGCTTGGCGGCTGACGGGTCGCTCGCCGGAGTCTCTTTCGGGCGGCACCGCCGGCACGGCCGATAGCCCGCGCGCTCGGCCAGTTCTGGTCGGGGAAAGAATGTCACGTTGCACCGAAGGGGACGCTTGCTCGGGCAGGAGGGGCGGCAATAGATGCCGGTGGTGGCTACCGCGTAAACGAAACGGCCATCGGCTGCTCGCGTCCGCTGCGTCACCGCTCGCCAGGAGGTCTCGTCATTCGTCATGGCGGAAAAATAGCCCGCCCTTACGCGCCCCGCTATCCGAAGCTTGCGCCCAAATTCGCTCGCGCGACCTAGAATTTATCGACCAAATGCACGAACGAGCCGATTACCTTTCCGGCGACCCGCCCGGCGAGGCCCAATTCCCTACCGTCGGCATCCGCGCTGCGAAATAGCGGGGCGCCGTCGCCTTCCGCGGCGATGGTGGCGTAATGGAATTCATGGCCGCGGAAGGCGGCGCCCGCCTTGCCCAAAACGCCGTCGTCGCATAAGGAGACCTGGCGATAGCCGAGATGCAGGCGCTTTGTGGCGAAGCTCGTACGAACCGGCAACAGACCGGCCATCGCGTGATCTTTGCCCGCCGCATCAGTGAGCGCTTGGCCCAGCACCATATAGCCGCCGCATTCGCCATAGATCGCGGCACCCTGCCGTGCCGCCAAGCGCAAGCCCGAGAGGAAATTGCTGCTGTCGGCGATCTCGGCGGCGAACAATTCGGGATAGCCTCCTGGCAAGTAGATCGCATCGGCTTGGCCGTCCGGCGCTTCGTCGCCCAGCGGCGAGAAAAACGACAAACTGGCGCCGCCGTCGCGCCACGCTTGCAGAACCGCGTCATAGGCAAAGACGAAAGCCCGGTCGCGCGCCACCGCAATCCGCGCGCCCAGGCGCGGCAAGGGCGCCTCGGCCTCGGCGGTGAGCGCGGAGGGTCGCGCCAGAGTAAGGAGCGAAGCGGTATCGACCGAAGCGCCGACGATTTCGGCGGCGCCATTGAGAAAGGCATCGAGCTCGCCATGCTCGCCTGCCGGCACGAGCCCGAGATGTCGAACGGGGAGATCGAGCCCGGCCGCGCGCGGCACCGCGCCTAGGATTGTTATCGCAGGGTTGGCTCGCCGCACGGCTTCGGTCAGGATGGCGGCGTGGCGCTCGCTGCCGGTGCGGTTGAAGATCACGCCCGCGATCGCGACTTCCTTGCGGTGGCCGGCAAAGCCCCCGACGAGGGCCGCGACCGATTGGGCCTGGCGCGCGGCATCGACCACCAGCACGACCGGCCATCCGGTTTGTGCCGCGAGATCGGCGGTCGAGCCCGCGCCCGCCATCCCTGCGCCGTCGAAGAGCCCCATCGCGCCTTCGCACAGCACCAGCCCGGACCGCTCGAGCGCGGCGATCGCGGCCGCGAGCGTGGCGCCGCGCATCGCCCAGGAATCGAGGTTGCGGCACGGCGCGCCGCTAGCGGCGCCGAGGAAGCTCGGATCGATGTAATCGGGGCCGCTCTTGGCAGCGGCGACGGCTACGCCACGGTTACGCAAGTAACGCAGTAGCCCGAGCGTGACAACGGTCTTGCCGCTCCCCGATTCCGGGCCCGAGAGGATCAGCCCGGCCATCGCGACGGCTGCGTCACAACACGTGCTGGATCGATTCCGCCATGACCTTAGGCGTGAGCCCGGTCGGGAGCAGGCCGATATAGGTCCCTTTGCGGTCCATCAGATAGATGATTGAGCTGTGGTCGATCAAATAATCGTCGGTTCCCGCCTGCGGCACCTTCGCGACATAGACATGGAATTCGCCCTCGACCTTTTTCAGCTCGTCCGGCGGGCCGGTCAATGCCACCAATTGCGGCGTGAAATTCGCCGCGTAGGCTTTCAGCTGGGGCGGCGTGTCACGGGCCGGATCGACCGAGATGAAGATCGGCGTCACCTCCTTGGCCTTGTCGCCGAGGAGATTGAGCGTGTCGGTGATCGCCTGCAGCGTGGTCGGGCAGGCGTCGGGGCAATAGGTATAGCCGAAATAAATCAGCATCACCTTGCCGCGGAAGTCGGTGTCACTTTTTGGCGCGCCGTTCTGGTCGATCAGCGCGAACGGCCCGCCCACCGTCTGCTCCGCACCGTTGCCCCCCCAGAACTGCTCATAGACGACGCCGCCGGCGATGATCGCAAGCGCGGCCAAAAATATATAAAGCCCGCGGCGGGCGGCCTGGGACATATTTCAAATATATGCGGGGACGGCCGCTCTCGCCAGCGGCGAATCAACGCGCCTTTTCCAGCGCGGAGGACGCGACCCCGCCGATCCAATCGAGCTCGCGCCTGAGGCGCACCACCGGCCCGACCGCGACCAGGGCCGGCGGCTCGATGCCCGATTCGGCCGCGTCCTTGCCGGCCTTTCCCAGCGTCGTCTCGACCACGCGCTGCTCCGCGGTGGTGGCTTTGCTGATGATCGCGACCGGCTCGTCCCTCGAGCGTCCAGCCGCGATCAGCTTTTGCGCGATGGCGTCGAGATTCTTCAACGCCATGTAGATGACCAGCACGGCGGCGCCGCGCGACAGCGAAGCCCAATCGACCGCGTCCGGCAAGACGCCGCCGCTGGCCTGGCCGGTGACGAACGCGATCGCGGAATTGGTATCGCGATGGGTCGCCGGGATGCCGGCATAGGCGAGCCCGCCGATCCCCGCGGTGATGCCGGGCACGATACGGAACGGGATCCGCGCCTTGGCCAGGGCCAAGCCTTCCTCGCCGCCGCGGCCGAACACGAACGGATCACCGCCCTTCAAACGCAACACCCGCTTGCCGGCGCGCGCCAACTCGATCAGCTTCAACGAGATATCGGGTTGCTGGGGCGATGGCTTGCCACCGCGCTTGCCGGCATGCTCAAGCGCGGCACCTTGCCGCGCCAGCGCCAGAATGGGTTTCGAGACCAGGGCGTCATAGACGACGATATCGGCGGTCTGCAGTGCGTGCAGCGCCAACAGCGTTAAGAGGCCCGGATCGCCCGGTCCGGCGCCGACCAGCCAGACCGAGCCGCGAGCGAATTCGGGGAAATCGAGCTTCGAAGCCGCCATGGCTGAAGCCTACACCGGCCTCTCGCCCGCGTGTAGCCGCCGGCGGGTTCAGCCACTAGACTCCGCGGCGCTATGGCCGAGACCAGAAACCCGGGCTTGCGGCGCGGCTGGACCACTGGCGCCTGCGCGGCGGCGGCGTCCAGCGCGGCCTATGCCGCCTTGCTCACTGGGCGCTTTCCCGATCCGGTCGCGATCACCCTCCCAGGCGGAGCGCGGCCGGAATTCGAGCTCGCGGTCAAGGAGCGCCTGGGGCAGGTCGCGCGGGCGGGCATCGTCAAGGATGCAGGCGACGATCCCGACGTCACCCATGGCGCGACCATCATCGCCGAGGTCGAGGACCTGCCGCCTGGCGGCGGGCTGATCTTTCGCGCGGGCGAAGGGGTCGGCACCGTGACGCGGCCGGGCCTCGGGCTCGCAATCGGCGAGCCGGCGATCAATCCCGGCCCGCGCGCGATGATCGCCGTGGCGCTCGCCAGGGTGGCAGCGGCCGCGGGCCGCGCCCGTGTCGATGCCGCGGTCACGCTGTCGGTTCCGGGCGGCGAGGCGCTCGCCGCCAAGACCATGAACGGCCGGCTCGGCATCGCGGGCGGCCTCTCGATTCTCGGCACCACCGGCATCGTCATTCCCTATTCCTGCGCCGCCTGGATCGCCTCGATTCATCGCGGCATCGACGTGGCGCGCGCATCGGGCCTCCGCCATCTCGCGGCTTCGACCGGCTCGACTTCCGAGCGCGCGGTCCAGAAGCTCCATCGGCTGCCCGAGGCAGCGTTGATCGACATGGGCGATTTCGTCGGCGGCACGCTCAAATATCTGCGTCGGCATCCGGTGCCGCGCCTCACCCTGGCGGGCGGCTTCGGCAAATTTGCGAAGCTCGCGCAGGGCCATCTCGATCTGCACTCCGACCGCAGCCGGGTCGATGTCGCGGCGCTCGCACGCATCCTCGCCGAGCTTGGCGCACCGGCCGATATCGTCGCTGCAGCCAGTGAAGCGAGCGGCGCGAACGAGGCGCTTGAGGCCGCGACCTCTGTCTTTGCCCCTGGGCTGGCGTCGCGCGTCGCCCGCGCGGCGCGGGAAGTGGCTTTGGCGACGCTCGCGGGAGGCATCGCGGTCGATGTCGCGCTGTTCGATCGCGGCGGCGCGCTGTTGGCGCATGCCTAGCCCGCCAGAGCAGGAGCCTGACCGCCGCCATCTTCTCATATTGGGCGGCACGGCCGAGGCGCGCTCGCTCGCCGCCTTGGCGACTGCTCGGCTCGGGAGCCGGCTGCGCGTCACGACCTCGCTCGCCGGACGCACGCGCCAGGTCGCGGCACATGCCGGCGAGATCCGGCAGGGCGGTTTCGGCGGCGCCCGCGGTCTTGCGGCCTATCTCGGCGCGGCGCCGGTCGATCTCGTCATCGACGCGACGCATCCCTTTGCCGTGCGCATCTCGGAAGCGGCGCGGACGGCCTGCGGGTCGCTCGGCCTGCCGCTGTTGACGCTGGCCCGTCCGGCCTGGGCGAAGCAGCCGGGCGACCGCTGGATCGAGGTCGCCGATGCCGCGGCGGCCGCGCGAATTCTGCCTAGTATCGGCCGGCGCGCCTTCCTGACCATCGGCCGGAGCGGGATCGAAGCGTTCGCTGGCTTGACGGAAATCTATTTCCTCGTGCGCCTCATCGAGCCGCCCGAGGCGGCGCTGCCGCTCCGCGCCTATGACCTCGTGCTTAGCCGCGGCCCTTTTACCGTCGCCGAGGAACGCGGTATCATCGCGCGATACGCGATCGACGTGCTGGTGGCGAAGGCGTCGGGCGGGGATCCGACGGCGGCGAAGCTCGAAGCTGCGCGCCGCGCCGCGATCCCGGTGGTGATGCTGCGCCGCCCGGCGGACCAATCCAGCGATCGCGTCGCTGGCGTGGAGGATGCGCTGTCATGGCTCGCGACACGGCTCGATCGGCTGGAGGAATCATCGCGGTGAAGCTTCGTGTTGCCTTGCTCGGCTTAGGCGTCGCCTTGGCGTTTCCGCTCGGACAAGCCGGCGCCCAGAACATGCCGATCGGCGGCGTCGACCTTTCCGGCTGGTACAACATGGGTATGGCCGCTTCCCGCAATCGCACGTCGGATGTCGTTTCGATGGTCGAGTCCGGCCAGTCGGCGGACACCGCCGACGATACCGGGCAATCGCCGCTCGGCTATGCCGCGAGTTTCGGCAACCTCGATATGGCGCAGGCTCTGATCAAATACGGCGCCCCGGTCGATCGCCGCGACCGGCTCGGCAACTCCCCGCTCCACTGGGCGGCGCAGCGCGGCGCCGTCAACATCGTGCGCCTGCTGATCGCGGCCAAGGCGACCATCGACGCCCAGAACACCCAGGGAATAACGCCGCTGATGCTGGCGGTAAGCCAAGGCCAGGTGCAGGTAGTGCGGCTGCTACTGCAAAACGGCGCCGATCCGGCCAAGCAAGATTACACCGGCCGCGACGCTACCGGCTGGGCCGCTGGCAAGCCGAACATTCTCCAGGCCCTGCGCGCGGGCAAATCGGGCTAGCGGGTCAGGTATTTTTCGATCGCGGCCGCAGCACATGGTGGTGGCCGGCGGCGTAGAGCCGGCTATCGGCGAAATCGCGCGCGGCCAGCACACGGCCAACAATGACGAGCGCGGTACGGGTAAATTCCGCTTTCTTTACCTGGTCGCGGATGGTCGCGAGCGTGCCGCGCAGAATTTTCTCGTCCGGCCAGCTCGCGCGGTGAACCACCGCCACCGGACAATCCGCGCCATAGATCGGCGACAGCGCGCGCACCACGCGCGCGAGGTTGTTGATCGAGAGATGGAGGCACGAGCGTTGCCCGGCTCTGGGCGAGCGTCGCCAAATCCTCGCCCTTCGGCATCGCCGAGGCGCGCACGGAAGTGCGGGTAAGGATTACGCTCTGCGTCGTCTCGGGCAGCGTCAGCTCGACGCCCAAAGCGGCGGCGGCGGCGGCGAAGGCCGGCACGCCCGGCGTCAGGTCATACGGGATGCCGAGCGCGTCGAGCCGCCGCATTTGCTCGGCGACCGCGCTGTAAAGCGCGATGTCGCCGGAATGAACCCTGGCGACATCCTGGCCGGCGCGGTGCGCCAGCGCCATCTCCGCGATGATGTCGTCGAGGGTAAGCGGCGCGGTGTCGATCACGCGCGCACCCTTGGGCGCGGCCGACACCACCGCCTCGGGCACCAGCGAGCCGGCATAAAGGCAAACGGGTGAGCGCTCGATGAGGCGCAGGCCACGCACCGTGATGAGGTCGGGCGCGCCCGGCCCCGCGCCGATGAAATGCACGGTCATGTGCGGCGCTTTGCGGCATAGCCGCGCGGCGTATAGAGGATGGGCCGGCCGGCGAACTTGCGCGTTGCGCTGCTGCCGACGATGACGAGCGTCAGCATGTCGGCCTGGCCGGGGTCGAGCGCGGCGAGCGTCGTTACCGCGACGCTCTCGCCCGCGCGGCCGAGATTGCGCGCCAGCGCCACGGGCGTGTCGCCTGCCCGCCGTCGCAGCAGGATCTCCCGCGCCCGCTCGAGTTGGCCGGTGCGCCGAGCCGAGCGCGGGTTGTAAAGCGCGATCACGAAATCGCCCTCGGCGGCGGCTTCGAGCCGGCGCTCGATCTGCGGCCAGGGTGTCAGCAGGTCGGATAGCGAGATCGCGCAGAAATCATGCCCCAAGGGCGCGCCGAGCCGGGCCGCCGCCGCCTGCATCGCGGAGATGCCGGGCACGACGCGAAGCGCGATGCGGCGCCACTCCGGGCGCTCTTCGCGATCGAGCAATTCGAAAACTAAGGTCGCCAGGCCGTAAATTCCGGCATCGCCCGAGGATAGGAGCGCGACGCTCCGCCCCGAGGCGGCGAGATTGAGCGCCGCGCGCGCGCGCTCTTCTTCGGCGCCAAGGCCGCTCTCGTGAAGCATCTTGCCGGTCAGCGCGTCGCCGCACAGATCAAGATAAAGCCCATAGCCGACGATATCGCTGGCCTCGTCAATCGCTGCCGCCGCCGCCGGACTGCGCGAGGCGGCATCGCCCGGTCCGATGCCGACGATCGCCAGGCTGCCGCGCCCACGCCCGATCCTTGCCGCATCGAGCGACGCCGGCGCGCGGGCAATCGCACAGGTGACGCGCGTGCCGGATTGCTTGGCGACGATCAGCGTGCCGTCGGGGCCCGAAGCCGCCAGCGCCGCGCCCTCGGCAACGCCATAACAGCCGACGGCGCGAAACACGGCTTCGGATGGCGTCTTGAGGCGAGCGGTCTCGGCAAGTAGCTCGGGCAGCATAAAGAACCGCGCCGGAACGCCCAGCGACGCGGCAAGCTCGTGCACGGCCGCCTCGTCGGTTTTGATATCGAGCGAGGCTATGAGGGCCACCGCGCCTGCCGCCAGCCCCTCTCGGTCGAGCGTCGCCCGAACGAGCGCTATCAAATCCGCGCTCGAGGCGGCGCGCTCGCAGCCGACGCCCAGCGCCAACACCGGCGGATGCAGCACCAGGGCCGTTTCGCTGGGGCTGGGCGCGCGGTCGGTGATGCGGATCGCCAACCTTCCATTCTCGGCGAAGCGCGCGCCGCTCGCCGTCAACCAATCCGCGTCGTCGGCCTCGACCGCAAGCGCCACGGCCTCGCCCGCCAGGAGCGCAGCGGTCACGTCCTTCATGCGCTCCGCATTGGCGACGCGCCAGCCCGACGGCGGCTCGTCGAGCGCCAGGTCGAAGCGCAGATCGCCCGCCGTGGTGATCGCGGCCACGCCGCCGGCGATCTCGGCGATGGCGCGGGCCAAGACATTGGCGCCGCGATGGCCGCCCAAGAGCGGCACGGCGGACGAGCCGTCCTCGGCGACTGCCACCACGGGCGGCTCGGCGCGCTTTTCCGCGACGAGCGGGCCGAGCGCGCGCACCAGAATCCCGCTGGCGCACAGGCCGACGATTGGCGTGCCTGCGGCAAAGAGCGCGCGCAGATGATCGCCGGCTTGGCTGAAGCTCTCATCCGCCGCGATGCCATGAGAGGCGAGCGCGTGAATCCGCGCACCCGGAAGCGCCGATTTGAGGTGGCGAGCCAAGCCGAGCGCCGACGGGCCGAGGACGATGATCGCGGCGCCGCGCGGTAGCTCACTCATCGCCATGCTTTGCCGCGGCGGTGATAAAGGATCATCGAGAAATAGGGCGCCGCGCTCGGCTCGACGGCTTCGAGTTCTGAGTACCTTCGCGGTGGCGAGACTTGCGTCCTCGATATAGACCGCGCGCGCGGCCAGCCCCTTGCGGTCCAACAGCGCACGCACGCGCGCGAAGTGGCGGCCCAGCTTGATGATCGCGGCGGCGTCGCAATCATCGAGCCGGCGCGACAGCTCGTCATCGGCGAGGGTCGCCGGCACCACCGTCAACACGTCGTCGCGCGCGGCGAGCGGAAAGCCAGCCGCCGCCGCGCAAGCGCCGAGCGAGGAAACGCCCGGCACGATCTCGGCGGTGAAGCGCTCGGCCAATCTTCCGAACAGATACATGAACGAGCCGTAGAAGAACGGATCGCCCTGACACAACACGGCAACGTCTCGTCCCTCGACGAGATGGGCGCCGATGTCCGCAGCCGCGCGGTCATAGACCGCTTGCGCCGGAAAGCGCGCTTCCGCCATCGGGATGCGGATCGCGAGCTCCGCTTGCGCCGGCGAGAGCCAGTGCGCGACGATGCCGCGGGCGAAGCTCGATCCGTCTTCGGGCACGGGATAGGCAACGACCGCCGCCCTGCGCAGGATCCGCCACGCCTTCAGCGTGATCAGCTCGGGATCGCCCGGTCCGACACCCAACCCATGGAGCCGCCCGGTCATCGCGGCGCTCCAGCATAAAGCGTGAGAGTCATCGCGCGCCCGTTCGAATAATCGAGGCCCGAGACCGTGCCGAGGGTACGCGGCGTCCAACCGCGCTCGGCCAGACCGTTTTGGAACGCCGCATCCTCGCGCGCCTCGATGAGCGCCAGCGCGCCCTGCGTGGTGGTGAGGTATTGAGCGGCAAGGTCGCCCGGGGCGAAACGGGTGTTGGAGCCGAGCAGGAAGACGAGGCTTGGCTCGGCATAGCCGGCCGCGACCACAGGCATGTACGGCGGCAGCCGATTTTGCGCGACCAGCTCGGCGGCCGCGCGCGACAGCCAAAGCCGGTCGAGGCGCGGCGCGACAAAGGCAAATCCCAACGGCAAGACGAGCAGCGCGAGAATCACCAGGCGGACGCCATTGCCGGGCGCGGCTTTGCGCCAGGCCGCGATCGTCGCGCGCATGCCGAGATAAAGCGCGATGGCGGCGGCAAGGAGTCCGGCCACGGAAATTCCGTCGCCATAAATTGGCGGCGCGAGCGCCAGCACGGCGGCGAGGGCGAGCGTTGCCGCCGCCCAAGGCAGGGTCACGACGCGGTCGAGCCAGCGCCAGGAAGAAAACTCGCCTTCGCCGGCGGCGACCAGCGCGCGGCCGATCATCAGCGCCAAGGCCGGATAGGCGGGTAACAGGTAATTGGGAAGCTTGGTCGGCACCAATTCGAGGACCAGCCAGAACGGCACGCTCCAGGCGATCAGGAAACGCTCGGGCGCGGCGCGGCGCTGGCGCCAGGCCCAAGCGATCGCCGGCCCGAGGCAGAGCGCGCCCGGCCAGAAAGTGGCAGGCAGCAGTAGCAGGTAATAAAGCGGCGGCGCGCCGTGGCCTTGCTGTGCGCCGATGAGCTTGCCGAGAAAATCCCTGCCCAGCGAATCATGGAGGAACGCGCCGTGGGTTGCCGTCGAGATCGCGACCAGCCAGGGCAGCACGATGAGCGCCAGTAGCGCGAGGCCGCGCCATGGGTGCAGCGCCTTCAGCCAGGTTATGTCCCGGTCGCAGGCGGCGAGCGCCCCAATGGCGAGGGCGGCGACGAGCGGCGCGACCGGCCCCTTGACCAGAATCCCGACCGCCAAGCTGGTCCAGAACAGCAGGGCGAAGCGCCAATCGGCGCTCTGGCCGGCGCGCGCCGCGACATAAATCCGTGCCACCGCCAATTGCGAAGCGGTGACGCAAGCCAGCAGCACGGCGTCGGTCTTGGCAAGATGCGCCTCGGCGACGACGCCCAAGGATGCGG
The DNA here is from genome assembly GCA_963803265.1 of uncultured Alphaproteobacteria bacterium. GTDB lineage: Bacteria > Pseudomonadota > Alphaproteobacteria > ATCC43930 > CGMCC-115725 > CAIKMD01. The sequence goes on from CAWDLZ010000017.1 coordinate 183,606, forward strand.
CCAGTAGCGCGGCTCCGAGCAAGGCGGCCTTGCGTCCCACGAGCGCAGCGCCGAGGCCGAAAGTCGTGAGCGAGGCCGCCATCGCGCCCACCAGCGAGGGCAGCCGATAGGGCCAGATCGCGGTGCTTTTCGCATCGCTCAAAAGCGCGACCCACGCGGCTTGCAGCCAATAGATCCCGGCGGGCTTCTGGTTGCGCGCCTCGTTCTGGAAGCGGATGGCGAGGAAATCGCCGGTCTCGAGCATCTGCCGCGTCGCCTGGGCAAAGCGCGCCTCGTCGCGATCCGTCACGGGCAGGCTGGCGAGGCCCGGCAGATAAAGCCCGAGGCACAACAGAACGAGCAGCGCGTAAGGATGCCAGCCGCGGATTGCCTGCTCGATCATGGCGCCTTGGTGACGGCCAACTGGGTGACGACGAGCGCCGGGCGCCAGAAGCGATTTTCCTCGGCGCGCGACACCGCGATCCGAACGAGGTCGCCGCCAAGCGCCGCGTGGCGGCGCAGCAGCTCGGCCTCCCCCCCGAGCGTCACGGCATTGGCGACGAGCCGGCCGCCCGGCTTGAGTCTCGGCCAGGCTGCGTCCCAGATCGCGGCCTCGCCGGTGCCGCCGCCGATGAACAGCGCGTCGGGTTGCGGCAGGCCGGCCAGCGCGGCGGGCGCCGTGGCACGAAGGATATCGATCTCGGGCACGCCGAGGGCCGCCGCGTTGAGAGCGATGAGATCGGCGCGCGCGCCGTCGCGCTCGATCGCATAAGCCTTCATGTTGCGCGCGGCGCGCAGCCATTCGATGGCGATCGAGCCGCAACCGGCCCCGATGTCCCACAGCATTTCGCCCGGCAGCGGTGCCAGCGCGGCCAATGTCGCTGCGCGCACCGGGCGCTTCGTCAGTTGCCCGTCATGGCGAAAGGCATGGTCCGGCAGCCCGGCGCGCCGCGGCAAGATCTGGGCGCCGGGGCCAGGGCGGCACTCCACCGCGATGGTGTTGAGATCGGCGACGCGCGCGAGCCGCCACTCGGCGGCCAAAGCGTCATGGCGACGCTCCCGCGCGCCGCCGAGATGCTCGAAGACGCTTACCGGCGATGCGCCCCAGCCGGATTCGGCGAGGAGGCGGGCCAGCTTGGCCGGCGTCTCGCCGTCATTGGCGAGCACGATGAGGCGCGCGCCCGGCGCCAGATGAAGCCGCACGCCGTCGAGCTTCCGGCCGTGAACGCTCAAGCTGACGCAATCCTCGAGCGGCCAGACGAGGCGGGCGGCGGCGAGGCTGAAGGCGCTCGGGCTCGGCAGGACGATCATCTCCGACGGATCGAAATTTCGGGCGAGCAAGGCGCCGACGCCGTAGCACAGCGGGTCGCCGCTCGCCAGCACGGCAACTCGCTCGCCGCGCCGTCGCGCGATCGCCGGGATCGTGTCGGCCAGCGGGCTTTGCCATGCCAAGCGCTCGCCCGGGATTTTTGGCACCAGCGCCAGGTGGCGGGCGCCGCCGACGACGAGCGAAGCACTCTCGATGAGGCTGCGCGCGGCGCCCGACAGGCCGCTCCAGCCATCCTCGCCCAGGCCGATGACGGCGAGCCAGGCGGTCATGGCGCGGCCGCCAAGGCATTCACCGCGGCGGCGGCAAGCGCGCTGCCGCCGCGCCGTCCCGCCAGCGCGATGAAGGGAATTCCCCACGGGTTTTGGGCCAACGCCGATTTGGCCTCGGCCGCGCCGACAAAGCCGACGGGGAAGCCCAGCACCAGCGCCGGCCTGGGCGCGCCCGCCGCAATCATCTCCAAGAGATGAAACAGCGCCGTCGGCGCAGTGCCGATCGCGACCACCGCGCCGCCAAGATGACGCCGCCACAGCTCGGCGGCGGCGGCCGAGCGGGTGGTGCCGAGCGCTTCGGCCAGCGCCGGCACGCGCCGGTCGTTAAGGGTGCAGATCGCGCGCTGGCCTATGATCCCGGCCGCGACCATCGCGGCGTCGGCGATCACGGCGGCACCTGCTTGCAAGGCTCGCCGCCCGGCCGATGCCGCGCCCCTCGACCACACCAGATCGTCAGTCAGCGCGATCTCGCCGCTGGCATGGATCAGCCGCAACGCGACCGGCCGAAGCTCGCGCGGCAAGCGCGCCAGATCGGCCTCGCGCCTGATCAGCGCGAAGGAGCGGCGATAGATCGCCGCGGGATCGCGCAGATAGGCGTATTCGGTCGCTTTCTCAGGAGGTGCCGTTCTTGCCATGCCGGTGGTGGTGAGGATGATCGTGGTGATGATCGGCGTCGGTGCCTAGCCCGAGGACATGATAGTGGTGACCTTCCTGCGCGGCGCCCACCTCGGTCTCATGCCCGATGACCGGCGCGCGGTATTTGCACAGAAGGCAATTCATCGCCGGCTCGCCATCGGCCATCTCGTTGACCCGGTCGGCAAAGCACTCGATCACCAGCGGATGGTCGGCGAGATAAGGCGCGCGCAAAAATTCGATCTCGGGATGGTCGGCGGCGACCCGGTCGATCGCGGCATGGATGCGTTTCACCAGCACGCCGGTGAAGAGGAAATAGGGAAAGACCACGATGCGGCGAAAGCCCAGCCTCGCCGCGCGGCGCAAGCCAGGCTCGACTAGCGGCTGCGCCACGCCGCTGAACGCGGTCTCGGCCCAGCCGAAGCCCATGCCCTCCCACAGCATGCGCGCGATCTTCGCGATATTGGAATTGGCGTCGGGGTCGTTGGTGCCGCGGCCGACCACCACGAGGAGGCTCTCCACGCGCGGCACGGCGCGGCGCGCCAGCGCCTCGCCCTCCGCAATGCGGTCGGCGGCGGCTCTGAGCAGCTTGGGCTCGATGGCCAGCTCGCGGCCGAAGCGCAACTCGAGGCCAGGATGGCTTGCCCCGAAACTATGCAGTTCCGAGGGCAGGTCGTTCTTGACATGGCTGGCGGCGAACAGCATCCCCGGCACCGCCAGGATCCGGCCGGAGCCGCGCGCGGCCAGCTTTTCCAGACCCTCGCGGATCACCGGACGCGCGAATTCGAGATAGCCGGTCTCGATATCGATGTCGTGCAGCCGGACTTTGAGGGCCGCCGCCATCCGCTCGAATTCCCGGATCGCGTCGGGGTCGCGGCTGCCATGGCCGCACACCATCACGCCGGTCTTCGTCATCCGAGCCTCGCTTTCCACTTGTTTTCATCGTGCCGGGCGGCCGATCTTTCCCGGCGATGTTGATCTATCCCGGTTTCGAGCCGTTCACGATCCTGCTGTTGGCGCTGGCGTTCGATTTTGCCTTTGGCGATATGGCTTTGGTGTTTCGCTATCTGCCGCATCCGGTCGTCCTGGCGGGCGGCGCGATCGCCTTCCTCGACCGGCGCCTGAACCGGCCGCGCCGCAGCGACGCGGAGCGCCGCGCGCGCGGGTTCGCCGCGGTGGCGGCACTCGCCATCGCCGCCGCCATGCTGGGCTGGGCGGTCGCCGAATATTTGACGGTCATCCCTTTCGGCTGGGCGGGCGAGGCGCTCATCGTCGCCGTGCTGTTGGCGCAGCGCAGCCTCTACAAGCATGTCGCCGCCGTGGCGAAGGCGCTCAAGACCGAAGGGCTTGCCGCGGGCCGGCAGCAAGTCGCGAAGATCGTCGGCCGCGATCCCGACAGCCTCGATGAATACGGCGTCGCGCGCGCCGCGATCGAATCGCTGTTCGAGAATTTCAGCGACGGCGTCGTCGCCCCCGCGTTTTGGTATGCAGCTTTGGGCCTGCCCGGCCTCTTCGTCTACAAGACCGCCAGCACGCTCGACAGCATGATCGGCCATCGCTCGCCCAAATATCTTCATTTCGGCTGGGCGGCGGCGCGCTTCGACGATGCGCTCAATTGGCTGCCGGCCCGCATCACCGGCGGACTCATCTGCCTCGCGGCGCTGTTTCTTCCCGCCGCGAAAGCGGGCGAAGCGCTTCGCACCATGCTCGCGGATGCGAGGAAGCCCCGCTCGCCCAATGCCGGCTGGCCCGAGGCTGCCGCCGCCGGCGCGCTCGGGCTCGCTCTCGGCGGCCCGCGCGCCTATGGCGGCGCGGCGACGCGCCAGCCCTGGCTGGGCGAGGGCCGCGCGCGCGCCACCCCTGCCGACATCGCCCGGGCCTTGACGCTCTATCTTGCCGGCGCTGCCTGCCTTGCGGTCGTGCGCCTGGGCTGCGCCGCGGCTTGGCGGTATCTTTGATTCAGCGCGCATGCGCGATCTCTAGCAACGCATCGAGGTCGAGATGCGCTTCCAAGTGCGCGGCGAGCGCGTCGAGCGCGTTCTCGATCCGGCTCTCTTCGACGAGCATGGGGTCCGCGCTGCCGCCCAATCGCGCGATGAAGGCGCGCCGAAACGCGTCGCTGGCGAAGAGCCCGTGGAGATGACAGCCGGCGATCCGTCCATCGCGCGACTGCGCGCCGTCGGCGCGGCCCTCGAGCAGCAGCATCGGACGCGCAGTATCCGGGCCGGCGGTCCGTCCGGCATGGAGCTCATAGCCCGTCACGGCTGCGCCGCTCGTCACCTCGATGCCGCGCGCCGCGACCAAGAGCTTATCGCTCGTCATCTCGGTCTCGATATCGAGGAAGCCCAGCCCCTCCATCTCGCCGGGCGGTCCCTCGATGCCAAGCGCGTCGCCGATGCGGCGTCCCAGCATCTGATAGCCGGCGCAGATGCCCAGCACCCTGCCGCCGCGCCGGACATGGGCCTTGAGGTCGATGTCCCAGCCGGCCTCATACAACGCGGCGAGATCGGTCCGGGTCGTCTTCGATCCCGGCAGCAAGACGAGGTCGCAGAGCGGCAAGGGCCGGCCCGGCGCGACCAGAACGAGCGCAACGTCTCTCTCGGCGCGGAGCGGATCGAGATCGTCGAAATTCGCGATATGCGGCAACCGCGGCACGGCGATGGTGACGGTGCCCGGCGCGGCGCGAGACGGCGCCGGGAGCAAACCTATGCTGTCCTCGGCGGGCAATTCGGCGGCCGGCTCGAACCAGGGCAGCACGCCGAGGCAGCGCCAGCCGGTCCGCTCGCGCAAGATGTCGAGCGCACCCTCAAAGAGCGCCGGATCGCCGCGAAATTTGTTGACGATATAAGCCTTGATGCGCGCGCTCTCGGCGGCGCCGAGAAGGGCGTGAGTCCCGACCAGTTGCGCGATGACGCCGCCGCGCTCGATATCGCCGACCAACACCACGGGCACGCCGGCGGCCTCGGCGAAGCCCATATTGGCGATATCGCCGGCGCGCAAATTGACCTCGGCGGTCGAGCCTGCGCCCTCGACCAGCACGAGATCGCAATGGCCTTCGAGCCGCGCGAAGCTCTCGAGCACGCGAGGCAGCAGGCTAGGCTTCATTCGTTGATAATCCTGGGCCGAGGCAGTGCCGATCGCGTGGCCGGCGACCACCAATTGCGCCTCGCGCTGGCCCTGCGGCTTCAGCAGCACGGGGTTCATATCGGTGGTGGCGGGCGTGCGCGCGGCGCGGGCCTGGAGCGCCTGGGCGCGTCCGATCTCGCCGCCATCGGCGGTGACGGCGGCGTTGTTCGACATGTTCTGCGGCTTGAACGGCCGCACCCTCAAGCCCCGCTTGCGATAGGCGCGGGCAAGCCCGGCGACGATGATGGACTTGCCGACATCCGACCCGGTGCCTTGCAGCATCACCGCTGGCGTCGGCATCAGAACTCGATGCCTTTTTGTGCCTTCACGCCCGAACGGAAGGGATGTTTCACCAGCGTCATCTCCGTCACCAGATCGGCGATCTCGATCAGCTCGGGCTTGGCGTTGCGGCCAGTGACGATGACGTGGAGATCGTCGCGCTTGGCCTTCAGTGTCGCCACCACTTCCGCCACGTCGAGATAATCGTACCGCAGCACGATGTTGATCTCGTCCAGGAGCACGAGGCTCAGGCCGGGATCGGCGAGCATCGCTTTGGCCGCGAGCCACGCCGCGCGCGCCGCAGCGATGTCGCGCGCGCGATCCTGCGTATCCCAGGTGAAGCCCTCGCCCATGGCGCGGCACGTGACCAGCTCGGGATAGGCGTTAAGCACCTTGCGCTCGCCGGTCTCCCACGCGCCTTTGACGAACTGCACGATGCCGACCTTCATGCCGTGGCCGAGGCAGCGCAGCACCATGCCGAAGGCGGCGGTCGATTTGCCCTTGCCGGTGCCGGTATGGACGATGAGCAGCCCGCGCTCGATGGTCTTCGTGGCTAGCATCTTCGTGCGCGCGGTCTTGCGCTTCCTCGCCTTCTCGGCATGACGGCGGTTGATCTCGTCCTCGCTCTCGACCATCTCGCTCATCGCGCGACCTTCAAGCTGTCGCGCACAGTGTTGCTCTTCGGGTGCCACAATCCGCGCTCGATCGCCTCATTCATCCGCGCCGCGATCTCCTTGAGCGCGTCCGGGTTGTGGGCTGCGAGGAAGCCGCGCACGAGGGCGTCGCCCAGATAGGCGTCGTACACCGCGTCGAAATGATGGTCCTTCACCGCGCGCGCGGTCGCGGCGAAGGCGAAGAGATAATCGACCGTCGCCGCGATCTCGAACCCGCCCTTGTAGCCGTGGCGCATCACGCCCCTGAGCCATTTCGGATTGACCGCGCGGGCATGCACCACGCGGCCGATTTCTTCCTCGAGCGTGCGGATGCGCGGGGTCTCGGGCCGCGAATGGTCGTTGTGATAGACGATTGGCGCGGCGCCCGCGACGTGGCGGATCGCCGCCGCCAGCCCACCCTCGAACTGATAGTAATCGTCGCTGTCGAGAACATCGTGCTCGCGATTGTCCTGGTTCTGCACCACCGCCTCGACGGTCTTCAATCGCGCGCGGAACAGCGCGTCGGCTGCCGCGCCCTGGGCGCCCGCGCCATAGGCAAAGCCGCCCCAGGCCAGATAGGCCTCGGCGAGATCGCCCGCGTCGCGCCAGCCGCCCTCGTCGATGAGCGCCTGCAGCCCCGCGCCATAAGCGCCGGGCTTCGACCCGAACACGCGGAAGCCCGCGCCGAGCGCCGCGTCTTCCGGGGCCATGCCTTGCGCTTCGAGCGCCGTGCGATCGCTCTTGACCCTCGCGGCGAGCGGGTTGGCGGCTTCATCCTCATCGAGCGCTGCCACCGCGCGCGCGGCGCTGTCGAAGAGGTCGATGAGATTGGGGAAGGCATCGCGGAAAAATCCCGAGACGCGGAGGGTGACATCGACGCGCGGCCGGTCGAGCACGGCAGCCGGCAGGATCTCGAAGCCGGTGACACGGCCGGTCTTTTCCTCCCAAGCGGGCTTCACGCCCATCAGCGCCAGGCCTTGCGCGATGTCGTCGCCGCCGGTGCGCATATTGGCGGTGCCCCAGGCCGAGAGCGCGAGGCTCTTAGGGTAGGCGCCGTGCTCTTGCGCATGGCGGGCGATCAACAGTGCGGCCGATTTCCAGCCCAATTGCCACGCCGCCGGAGTCGGCACGGCGCGGCTGTCGAGCGAGAAGAAATTGCGTCCGGTCGGGAGCACCTCGGGCCGGCCGCGCGACGGCGCGCCCGACGGCCCCGGCGGGACAAAACGCCCGTCGAGCCCTTTCAGCAGCCCGTCGATCTCGGCCTTGCCGCAGGCGGCAATCGCAGGCCGCAAGCTGGCGTCGATCCAATCGAGAACGGCGCGGCTGCGTGTCCAGGACGGCTCGGCCGAACGCGTCCGGGCCACGAGATCGCGCGCCAGCGCCTCCAGCCGCTCGACCGTGTCGCCGGCGCTGCGCCACGCGCCTTCGCCGCTGAGCGCTACCGGCTTCGGTCCCCGCCAAGGCGCGCCCAATTCCGCGGCCAGCGGGTCGAAGCCCAGTCCGATATCCTCGGCGAGCGCACGGATCAGCGAGGCCTGATGGGCCGCCTGTCCGCGCGGCAAGCGGGCGAGCGCGACCAACAACTCCACGCTGTCGGGCGAGCGCCCGAAGATATGCAGCCCGTCGCGGATTTGCATTTCCTTGAGTTCGCACAAATAGCCATCGAGCTTCGTGAGCGCCTGCGCCTCGCTCTCCCCCGGAGCGATGCCGCAATCCCGGTCGAGCCCGGCACCGCGCACGAGGTCGAGGATTTGCCCGGCCAACAGCTTCACGCGGCGCGGATCGCCCGCAGCCGCCGCGTAATATTCGTCGACCAGCCGTTCCAGCTCGCCCAGCTTGCCGTAGCTTTCGGCGCGCGCGAGCGGCGGCGTCAGATGATCGACGATCACCGCTTGCGCGCGGCGCTTGGCCTGCGTGCCCTCGCCGGGATCGTTGACGATGAAGGGATAGAGATGCGGCATCGGGCCGAGGGCGGCGTCGGGAAAGCATTCCGCCGACAGCGCCAGCGCTTTGCCCGGCAGCCATTCGAGGTTGCCGTGCTTGCCCAGATGCACGACGGCGTGCACGCGCAAGCCATCGGCAAGCCAGGCGTGAAAGGCGAGATAGCCGTGCGGCGGCGGCAGATCGGGCGCGTGATAGCTCGCCTTCGAATCGATGTCGTAGCCGCGCGAGGGCTGCACCGCGACAATGATGTTGCCGCAGCGGATCGCCGGCATGGCGAAGGCGCCGCAATCGAGCCGGCTTTCGCGGAACAGCGGGTCCTGCTCGGGCGCGCCCCAGCGCTCGCTGACTTTGTCCTGCGCCGCGCGCGGCAGAGCGGCGAGGAACACGCCGTAATCGCCGCGCGGAAAGGTTTCCTCCGCGGGGCGGTCTCGCGCCGCGTTGGTCGGGCCTTCGAGGAGACGCCGGATCAAGGCATCGCCATCCGCCGGAATATCCTTGACGCGATAGCCCGCTTGCTCGAGCGCGCGCAGCAGCTCGATCGCCGATTGCGGCGTATCCAAGCCGACGCCGTTCCCGATGCGGTCGTCGCGATGCGGATAATTCGATAGCACCAAGGCGATCTTGCGCTCGCTAGGCGGCGTCCGGCGCAGCCGCGTCCAGTTCCGCGCGAGGGCGGCGACGAACGCGATCCGGTCGGGCACCGGCTGATAGAGAGTCAGATCGGCCTGGGTCAAAGGATCGCGCGCGGGCTTGCCCTTGAACGAGACCGCGCGGGTGACGATGCGTCCGTCGAGCTCGGGCAGCGCCACGTTCATCGCGATGTCGCGCACGTCGAGCCCGCGCGTGCCGGCCTGCCAGCTCTCGGCATCGCCGCCCGAGAAGATCGCTTGCAGCACCGGGCAATCGAAGCGCGCGAACGGCCCAGCCTCGCCGGTGACGCCCGTCGATACCGCAAATCCGGTGGCGTTGACGACGATCTCGGGCGGCGCGCGATCGAGCGTCGCCTCCAGGATCGCGGAACTTTGCGAATCCTTCAGCGACGACACGAAGAGCGGCAATGGATTGAGACCGACGCGCGCAAGTTCGGCGATCAGCGCATCGACGGGCGCGGTGTTGGCCGCCAGCACCAGCGCGCGATAGAAGACGAGCGCTGCCACCGGCGCGCCGTCCTGCCAGCGCTGGCGGATCTCGTCCAATCCCGGCATCGCCTCGCCCGGCCAATAAGTCCGGCGCGCAGCACTGGCGCGGGCTCGCGCCACTTGGTCTCGAACCCGATGAAGCTGGCGGCGAAGTCGAGGAATTGCTCGGCGTTGACGGCGCCGCCCTCGGCGAGATAGCGCCACAGGCGATGCCGCGATGCGGGATCGAGCGTCGAGGCGCGCGCCAGCTCGCCGTCTTCCTGCTCGTCGCCGGGCAGCAGCGCCAAGGCGATGCCGCGCGCGCGGGCAAGCTCGGAGAGGCGCTCGACGCCGTAATTCCAATACCCGCGCCCGCCCAGGATGCGCGCCACGACGAGCTTGGCGTGGCACGCCACGCGGTCGAGATAAAGATCGACCGAATAATGGTGGCCGAGCCGCAACAGGCTGGCGAGGCGCAGGCTCGGCCGCTCGATGCCGTTCCGGCTTCGGGCTTGGGCCGCGGCAAGGCAGGCAAGATCGCTGTCGGCCGCCGACAGCACCACGATGTCGCCCGGGGTCTGGCCGAGATCGACCGCCGCCGCGCCGTCGCTGATGGTGCCGGGAATCGCGGCTAGGAGGTGCATGACGCGCTCATGGGCGACAAGCCGCCGCGATCGCGGCGCGATCGAGACCCTTGCGGCCGATGACGACGAGGCGCGAGGCGCGAATCTCGCCGGCGCGCCAGGGCCGGTCGAAATAATGCTCGACGCGCGGGCCGACCGCCTGGACCACCTGGCGGAATTCCTTGTCCGGCAGGTCGAGGAATCCTTTTACGCGCAGGATATCGTGCGCCGCGATCACCGGGAGCAGCCGCGCGATCAGCGCTTGCGGCGCGGCGACCGGCCCCAACGAGATGACGAAACTTTCGAAATCGTCGTGATCGTGCGTAGCCGCGAGATCGTGGCAGGACGGACGCGAGGCGAGATCGTCCTCGGCCGCGGCGGAGAGGCCCAGCAGCACGGCGGGCGCGACCTTGCCGAAGGCCGCCGTCAGCTGCTTGGCCTGAGGCCGCACCCTTGCGCCAACCTCGCGCTCCGCGCGCGCCAGGGTTTCGGCATCGGCGAGGTCGGTTTTGTTGAGCACCACGAGATCGGCGCAGGCAAGCTGATCGCCGAGCACCTCGTCGAACGGATTGTCATGAACGAGCTCCGGCGTCGTCGCGGCAAAGCGGCCTTGCGCCAAGGCGGGCGCGTCGATCACCGCCACCACGCCGTCGACCGTGACCCGCGCCTTGATCTCGGGCCAATTGAAAGCCTGAACGAGCGGTTTGGGCAGGGCGAGGCCCGAGGTCTCGATCACGATGTGCTCGGGCGGGTCGGCGCGATCCAACAGCTTTTCGAGCGCGGGCAGGAATTCTTCGGCGACCGTGCAGCAGAGGCAGCCATTGGCCAGCTCGATCACGTCCCTTCCGTCACAGCCTGCGATGCCGCAGCCCAAGAGCAATTCGCGATCGATGCCGAGCTCGCCGAATTCGTTGATGATGAGGGCGATACGGCGCCCTTCGGCATGGCCGACGAGATGACGCAGCAGGCTTGTTTTTCCGGCGCCGAGAAAGCCGGTGACGATGGTGGCGGGAATCTTGCGCATGCCCGGATCAGCCTTTGAGAACGAGCGGCAAGCCCGCCGCCATGAAAACCACGCGGTCGGCCAGCGCGGCGACGCCCTGGTTCAATCGTCCGGCATGGTCGCGGAATTCCCGCGCCGCTGCGTTCTCGGGCACGATGCCGAGTCCGACCTCGCTCGCCACCATGACGATCGGGGCTTGGAGCCGCGGCAGCATGGCGAGGAGGCGCGCGACCTCGCAGCCGATGTCGCGCCCCGCGCCCAACAGGTTCGAGAGAAAGAGGGTCAGGCAGTTGACCAGGATGGGTTGCGGGCCCGCGCCGGCGGATTCGAGGCAGGCGACCAGGTTGAGGGGCTCCTCGATGGTGGTCCAGCCTGGGCCCCGCCGCGCGCGATGGTCGGCGATGCGCCGGCGCATCTCAGCGTCGCGCGCCTCGGCCGTCGCGATATAGATCGCGGGCGCGCCGGTGCTTTCGATAAGGCCCTCGGCAAATCCGCTCTTGCCCGAGCGCGCGCCGCCGAGGACGAGGGCGAGGTGCGGCAAATTTGCTTGCGCCGCGCCCGGCAAAGATAATTGGCTCCGATCCGGCAAGACATCCCTCCGCCCGAGGATGGTCGGTTGCGACAGCGCGACGCGGAGGTCTCCTGGCTCGGGGTCACAGACCGCTTGCGCCTTCCCGGCGGATGGTTTCGCCAGTGGCATGCTCGCAGCGGTCTCGCCGCTTACAGTTGCGGGGGCAGCGCCGGCTTCGCACCGGCTTCCCTGTCGCATCGCTGGGACCGAAGCTAGCACGGCGGCGCCGCGAGCGCTATCCTCGCCCGTCCGACGCGTTTCCAGAGCGCTCCCATGGCACAATACGAAGTCACGGTCACGGCAATCCGGCAACTCACGCCGTCGATCCGCGAGCTCGTGCTGCAAACGAAGGATGGCGGGCCGCTCCCGTCTTACGGGCCGGGCGCGCATATTGAAGTCGAGGTGGAAACCGCGAGCGGCCGCGACATCCACGCCTATTCGCTGATCGGCGGGACGCCGTTCGCCGACGATCCGCCCACCACTTGCCGCATCGCGATCGAGCGCCGCGCCGATGGCGCGGGCGGGTCGCGCTTTCTCTGCGACCGGGTCGCGGTCGGATCGACGCTAGGCATCTCGGCGCCGAGGAACAACTTCGCGCTCGAAACCCATAAGGCGAACCGGCTGCTGGTCGCGGGCGGGATTGGCATCGCGCCGATCTATGCGATGGCGCGGCGCTTGAAGCGGGAGGGTCTCGCCTTCGATCTGGTTTATGTCGTGCGCGACAAGGACGAGATGGCCTATCGCGACGAGATCGCGCAAGCAGCGGCGGGCCATGTCCTCTTTCACGACGAGGCCGGGGCGGCCGCGCCGCTCGATGTGAAGCCGTTGTTCAAGAAGCTCGTCTACCCATCCGAGGTCTATGTTTGCGGCTCCGATGCGTTGAACAAGGCGGTGGTCGCCGTGGCAAACGCATGCGGCTTGTCGCGGCTGCAAATCCACGAGCAGTGCTTCGCGCCGCCGCCGGCGGTAAAGCAGGACAACGCGCCTTTCGACGTGCTGTTGCGCCGCTCCGGCATTCTGCTCCACGTGCCGGCCGACGCCAGCATACTTGAGACCATGATGGCCAACGGCTATACGCCGAAATTCTACTGCGGGCGGGGCGAATGCGGCATCTGTCCGATGGATGTGGTGTCGGCCGACGGGCCGATCGAGCATCGCGACCATGTCTTGAAGCCCGAGGAAAAGGCCGGCGACAAGCGCATGTGCATCTGTGTCTCGCGCGTCAAGGGCACGCGGGTCGTGCTCGACGCCTGATTTTCCCCGATGCCAGCAAAGGAAGCGCACGATGCCGTCCCCGATCCGCCGTAAGAAAGCGAAACGACCGAAGAAGACTTCTCAAAGCCCGGTCAAGCGTGCAGCGAAGGCAACGCCGGCAAAGTTGCAGCCGCAGTCACAACCCGAGGAACTGACCGAAGCCGCCCACATGTTCGAGGCGGATCATGACGAGCCCGCGTTTATAAAAAAACTCAAGAAGATCGAGAGGGAGAAGCCGCCGAAGAAGGCGCCTTAATACGCCGTCTTGTTGATCTGCCCGGTGCCGGTGACGTACCAGCGCTCGCTCGGGAACGGCTTGCCGGCGAGCCGCGCCATCATCCAATCGGCGATGTGAACGGAGGGGCTGGGCCCGAGATTGGCCGCGGGCACGCCGGCAATGCCGTGGCGAGCGTCCTGATAGACGATGAGACGCTTCGGGCCGTTGAGCTTCGCGAACAAGACCTCGGTGTGGATGAGCGGCGACAGTTCCTCGGCCTCGCCGGCAAGGCATAAATAGGGGCAGCGGATTTTCTCGACATGGCCTTCCCAGGTCATGGTCTTGACGAAGTCGTCGAACTTCGTTTCGTCGGTATAGCCCGCCATCCACATGAAGCGCTTCTTGAAGGTCGGCGAGGCCTCCTCGAAGATCGTGTGACAGCCCGGCTCCAGGCAGGTCGCGGATACCGCGCAGGCGCGATAGCGGCTTTCATTGGCGACGAGAATGGTGCCGAAAAACGACCCGAAGCTGTTGCCGGCGACGCCGATGCGCTGCCCGTCGATCTCGGGACGGGCCGCGAGCCAGTCATAGAGCGCCGGCGCCGCCGCGATCCAATTCGGCATGCTGACGCGAATGCCTAAGAGCGGCGCTTCGTACTGGCCCGGCCCGTCCACCGCCAGCACGGCAATGCCGCGATTGAGCCAGCGATCGCCGTAGAGCGCGACGCTCATCTCCTTGAAGCTGTCCATGCCGGGCAGCGACACCACCGCCGGGATCCGGCCCTCGGTGTAATCCGGCGGGAGATGAAGCCAGGCGGGGAGCGCGGTGTCCTGGAACGGAATCCAGGCCGGCTCGACGCGGTGATCGGCGAGCCGCGCATAATTGGCGTAACAGGCGCGCTTCTTCTGGTTCAGGAAGATGTTCTGCTCGTTGTTCTCGTCGAAGGTCCATTGCGAGGCGCCCCAATGCACCGCGGCCATGAAGTAATTGTCGCGCGCCGCGATCCTCTCGTCGCCTTCCTCGGCGAGGCGCGCCTTGGCCTCGCGGCGGCGCGCCACGGCTTCGAAGGCGGGGCCGATATCCGCCATCTTCTTCACCCGCTCGCGGATGCCGGCGAAGTCGGCGGCCGCCTCCATGCCGCAGGGCGCCCACAGATAGATCGAGCGCGGCTGATCCCAATCGACGCCGTTGGCACGGATGATGTTGTCGATTGTCCAGCGCTGCTCGGTGAAACGGCGCGTCTTGGGCGCGCCGCGATGATCGAGGATCGGCTGCGGATGCGGCTGGTTCATACGAATCTCCTTAGGATCACAGCGGGGGCTGGTTCACCGCGGCGACGCGCCAGCCACGGCCGACTCCCGGTCCGGCGATGCGGTCGATGCGGGTTAGCGACAGATTATCGATGGCGAAGGCGAGCGCCGTCTCCGGGGCCAGGTCCAGCGCCAAGGCCAGCGCAGCGCGGATCGTGCCGCCATGCGCCACCGCCAGGATATCGCGCCCGGCAAAGCGCTGATTGAGCCGCTCGATCGCGCCATGCACCCGGGCCATCAATTGGACGAAGCTTTCGCCGCCGGGTGGCGTCTCATGCGCGGGCGCCAGCCAGAAGCTCTGCCAAGCCGGGCCGCGCCGCGCTGCCAGCTCGTCATAGCGCACGCCCTGCCAGGCACCGAAATTCTGCTCGATCAGGTCGGGCTCGATCGCGATGCCGGGTCCGGGGATCGGATCGGGGCCGTCGAGCCCGGCCGCGACTAGCGCCGCCGCCGTCATATGCGTGCGCTTCAACGGGCTCGTCACCCAGGCTGCCTGCACCGGAAGGCGCTGCGCGAGACCGGCAAAGCTCGCGCCGTCCGTGACCTCGCAGGGAAAATCGGTCTGGCCATAGCAGCAGCCGCGATTGACGGTGACGGGCGCGTGCCGGACCCACCACCACCGCGTCATCGGCGTCTTCTCGGTCACGACGACCACGCCACGATAGCGAGCAGGGACGCGACTTCGCCGCTCTGCTCGATCGCGCCCAGCACGTCGCCGGTCTGACCGCCGATCTGGCGCTGGGCCAGCCAGCCCATCGCCGCCATCGCCGCGCCGGCCGCGATCGCCGCGGCAAGCCCGGATCGGATGCCGGCAGCGACCAGCGCGATCGCGGCGGCAATGCCGCAGCTCGTCAGCGCCGCCCTCCGCTCGGGCCGCCCGGCCTCCGCGCCCAAGCCGTCGGCCCGCGCTGGCTCGAGGAGCCGCATCGCCATCGGCAGCAGGCCGCGCGCCAACGCATGGCTGGCAATGAGCGCGCCGAGAACGCCCCAACCGGCTCCGATCTGGCTCAGCGCGACGACGCGCAAGGCAATGCTGAACAGCAGCGCTAGCACGCCGTAAACGCCGATGCGGCTGTCCCGCATGATGGCAAGCTTGTCGTCGCGCGTCACGCCGCCGCCGAACCCGTCGGCGGTGTCGGCCAGCCCGTCCTCGTGCAGGCCGCCAGTGACCAAGGCGGTCGCGCCAACCGCGAGGAGCGCTGCGGCGATCGCCGGCAGACCCAGCGCCAAGGCGATCAAGTAGACAGTGCCGCCTGTTAGCCCGACTGCTAGGCCGACCAGCGGAAACGCCCAGGACGCGCCGGCAAGATTGGTCAACGGGGCCGCGACGGCCCGGCGCAGCGGCAAGCGCGTGAGAAAAGTCAGGGCGGCAAGAAAATCCTCGCGCCAACTGTCGGGAAAGGCGCTCATCGCGAATTCTTACCTCAACCGCCCGATGGCCGCCAGCGCGCAGGGCCTTTTTAGCTTGGCGCCAGACGGGCAATGCGGGAAAGTTCGAGCCTCTATGCGACGGAGAACGAAGTTGGCCGCAAAAAACCCGCCCACGACGCTTGCGGAAATGCGCACGATCATCGGCTCGTTTCCGGGCCCCGACCGCGAAGCGGCCAGCGCTGCCGCCGCGCGCGAGGCGCAGCTCACGAAGCCAGCAGGTGCGCTTGGCAGGCTCGAAGAGATCAGCCGCTGGATGGCGACCTGGCAAGGCAAGCATCCGCCGTCTTGCGTCCATCCGCGCGTCGCGGTCTTTGCCGGCAATCACGGCGTCGCGCGTCTCGGCGTCTCGGCCTATCCGGCCGAGGTCACCGCGCAGATGGTGAAGAACTTCGTCGCCGGCGGCGCGGCGATCAATCAACTGTGCCGCGCTTTCTCTGCCGATCTGCGAGTCTATGAGATGGCGCTCGAGGAACCGACCAAGGACTTCACCGTCGAGCCGGCGATGAGCGAAGAGGAATGCGCGACCGCGATGGCCTATGGGATGATGGCGGTCGAGCCGGGGATCGATCTTCTCGCGGTGGGCGAGATGGGCATCGCCAATACCACCGCCGCCGCCGCCCTCAATGCCGCGATCTTCGGCGGCCCGGCCGCCCTGTGGGTGGGGCCCGGCACCGGCATCGCGGATGACGGCATGAAACGCAAGATCGCGGTGGTGGAACGGGCCGTCGCCCTGCACCGGCCGGCGGCCGGCGACGGCTTCGATCTGCTGCGCCGGCTCGGCGGCCGGGAATTCGCCGCTATGGTCGGCGCCATCATGGCGGCGCGGATGGCGCGGGTGCCGGTGCTGCTCGATGGCTATGCTGCCACGGCGGCGGCGGCTTCGCTCCACGCGCTCGAGCCTTCCGCGCTCGACCATTGCCTCGCCGCCCATCGCTCGGCCGAGCCCGGCCACCGGCTCCTGCTCGAGCGTCTCGGCCGGGCGCCGCTTTTGGACCTCGGCATGCGGCTCGGCGAGGCGTCGGGCGCAGCGCTTGCGATCGCGCTCGTCAAGGCGGCGCTGGCCTGCCACGACGGCATGGCGACCTTCGCCGAGGCCGGGGTGAGCGGCAAGGAGGACGGCCGGGACCCGCGTTGACACGTCGTGCCGGCAAACGCATCATCTGACGGAAAGGCCCATCGAGGCCCAGGGAAGGAGATGCCGATGACGGTGACCACCGAGTCGAACCCTGCGCAAAGCTCGAGCGAAAGGCCCGCCGGGCGGCCTATCCTTTGCCCATGTCAGCGTGCCGTGCCGCGATCTCGAGGAAGGCAAGCTATTCTACAGCAAGGTGCTCGGCGGCGAGATGCGCGTCGAGACCTCGACTTTCGCCTCGTTCCGCCTCGGCGGCGTCGATGTCGGGATCGGCAATGTCGGCTGCACCTTCCTCGAGCCCAGCACCGAATATCCGCATTTCGCATTCTTCTGCGGTCCCGAGGCGCTGGTGCAAATGAAGGAATGGCTCGCCGCCTGCGGCGTGCCGAGCTCCAATTTCTGGACGCGGAGCGGCGTCGAGGCGCTGATGTTCTTCCGCGATCCCTCGGGCAACATGATCGAGCTCTACTGCGAGCACGGCTTCGAGGGTGCCGACCAGCTGCCGCGTGGCCCGGCGCGGGGCCACGGCACCGCCGTCGATGTCGATAAGTTGCGCTATTCTCAGTGGCAGCTGCCCTGAGGCGGTGTTGACTGAGGCGGCGTTGATCGGCACTCCGCCGGCGAAGACCACGCTATAATGGCGCCAAACGGCCGGCGAGCACCGGCCGGGAGAGCGTGGATAGGCTTGCCGACCGCAATCGAGACAACTCAGCCCGAGCCTGGATCCGGCGTTTCGGTCAGCCTGCGCAAGCTGGTGCTGATCCGCTGGGTGGCGGTGGGCGGCCAGGCGGTGACGCTGCTCGTCGTGCATGACATGCTCGGCTTCGATCTGCCACTAAAGAGCGCATTCACCGTGGTGGCGACCTCGGTGGTCCTCAACATCGCCGCGTCGCTGGCGCGCCGTGCCGGAGCGCGGCTGGGCGATCGCGAGGCCGCGCTCTATCTCGCTTACGACACGTTGCAGCTCGGGATACTCCTGATGTTGACCGGGGGGCTGCAAAATCCCTTCGCGATGCTGATGCTGGCGCCGGTCACGGTTTCCGCCACGATATTATCGCGCTCGTCGGTGATCGGCCTCTCCGCGCTCACCGTGACCGCGATCACTGCGCTTGCCTTCTTTCACCTGCCGCTGCCCTCGCGCGGCGGCATCCTGCTCGAGCCCGAGCCGCTCTACGTGCTTGGCGTTTGGACGGCGCTTGTGTGCTCGACGTTGTTCATTTCGTTCTATGTCTGGTCGGTCGCCGAGGAAGCGCGCAACATGCACGATGCCTACGCCGCGACCCAATTGGCCCTGGCGCGCGAGCAGCGCATCTCGGCGGTGGGCAGTCTTGCGGCCGCTGCCGCCCATCAATTGGGCTCGCCCCTCGCCACCATCGCCGTGATCGCCAGGGAGCTGGCGCGCGACCTACCCCCGGACTCGCCCTACGCTGCGGATATTGAGCTGCTGCTGAGCCAGAGCGAGCGCTGCCGCACGCTCCTCGCCGATCTCGCCCGGCAGCGCGATGGCGAGCAGGCTTCGCCTTTCGCGCGGCTGCCGTTTTCGGCGCTGGTCGAAGCCGCAGGCGAGCCCTATCTCGCGCCCGAGAAGACGGTGGATTACCGGATCGGCGCTGGCCGCACGCCGCAAGGTCAACCGGTCGAGGAGCCGCTCGTGCGGCGCAGTCCCGAGATCATGCACGGGCTCGGCAATCTTATCCAGAACGCCGTCCAGTTCGCCGCCAAGGACGTTACCGTCACCTCCAGTTGGAGCGAGGACACGGTCGCGGTGGACATCGCTGATGACGGGCCGGGCTTTCCCGCGTCGGTATTGGCGCGCATCGGCGAGCCCTATATTTCGGGACGCACTGCCTTGGCCCAGCACATGGGGCTCGGCATCTTCATCGCGCAAAGCCTGTTGGAGCGCACCGGCGCGCGCCTCAGCTTTGGTAATCTGGCCGATCGCGGCGCGCATGTCGTGATCGAATGGCGGCGCGGGACCTTGGCATCGATCGAGGAAAAGCCGTCGCTGCGGGAGGCAGGGGAATGAGCAACGATCCGCCGTCGGACGATGGCACCGCGCCGGCTGATTTCTCGCGCCAGCCCGCGGGCGACCGCAGCTTGCTGATCGTCGATGACGACGAACCCTTATGCCAGCGTCTGGCGCGCGCGATGGAGCGCCGCGGCTTCGTCGTCGCGACCGCCGACAGCGTGCGCTCGGGTGTTGCGCTGGCGATCGCGCGGCCCCCTGCGTTCGCCGTCATCGATCTGCGGCTCGGCGACGGCAGCGGGCTCGAGATCGTCGCCGCGCTACGCCAAGCGCGGCCGACGGCGCGCATCGTCATCCTGACGGGCTATGGCAACATCGCGACGGCAGTGGCGGCGGTGAAGGCTGGCGCGCTCGATTATCTGCCCAAACCCGTGGATGCCGACGCGGTCGAACGGGCGCTGTTGGCGAGCGAAGCCGGGCTGCCGCCGCTGCCCGAGGATCCGATGTCGGCCGACCGTGTCCGATGGGAACACATCCAGCGCGTTTTCGAGCAATGCGACCGCAATGTCTCCGAGACGGCACGGCGCCTTAAGATGCACCGCCGCACCCTGCAACGCATTCTCGGCAAGCACGCGCCGCGCAACTAGACGTCATCGTTACCAGGGCTTAACCATGCCGCGCGCGTCTCACTCACGGCGTCGCGGCTTCTTGCGCGTGATTAATCGTTCTGTAAAGGCCGCCGGACTAGGCTTTGCGACGGAAGGGGCTCGCCACGAACACGAGCCCGAATGTGATAGAATGGCAGCAGTCACGCACGAAAAAGCGTCCAACGTGGAGCATTTGCTCCACGACTTCACCGAACGGCTCGAAAAGCATCCTTTCGGCTGGCGGGCGGTCATCGTGCACCTGTCGCGATTGCGCCCGAGCAATCGGCGCGCGCAGCAAATCCGCGTCGCGGCCAACACCTTCGAAGCGAGGGTCCGGCTTTTCGAGGGTCAGATCTTCCTCTTGCAGCAGGGAGATATCGTCTTCATCTGCAAGGACGCCGACGTCGCCGCGGTCGACGATGCAGTTGCCAAGGTACGGTTCCTTTTCGACGACGATCCGTTGGCCTCCTTGCTCGACAACGTGCAGTCCGACGGCTTCGCAACCTGGTACGATCTTGCGCGCGAGTACGTCAAGTTCTGTCCCGTGGTCCAACAGCTCTACGAGGACGAGCAGCGCCGGCAAAAGCAACTCGCGACGATCGCGGGCGACCAGCAAAAGAATGCGCGGGTGCCGATGGATCCGCAGGCGCTTGCCGAGCTCGTCAATGTGATCTCGCGCGCGGATCTGACCAATCTGCTGCGCCGCCAGGCGGTGTGCGCGATGGTGCCGGGCGAGGCGCCGACACCGATCTACCGCGAGCTCTACGTCTCGATCCCCGGGCTGCGCGATACCGTCATGCCGGAGCGCGACATTTCATCCGACCGCTGGCTCTTCCAATATTTGACGCAGACCCTCGATAAGCGCGTCCTAGCCATACTGAAGCGCCACGACGACAGCACGCTCGCCCATTCTTACAGCATCAATCTCAACGTCTCGACTCTGCTCTCGCCCGAGTTCCAGGCCTTCGATCAAAGCCTGCGCGCCGGTTCGCGCGGCAGCATCGTCATCGAGCTCGAAAAGGTCGATATCTTCCACGACCTCGGCGCCTATATCTTCGCCCGCGATTTCGTGCGCGAGCGCGGCTATCGCGTCTGCCTCGACGGCGTCACCGCGCTGACCTTGCCGTTCATCGACCGCGAGCGGCTGAACCTCGATCTCGTCAAGGTGTTCTGGACGCCCGATCTCATCGAGACCAACCGCGCCGACCACGGCGACGAACTCCGCGCCGCCATGGACCGCATCGGCAAGACGCGGATTATACTCGCGCGTTGCGACAGCGCGGAGGCGATCCGTTTCGGGCATGAGTGCGGGCTGCGCCTCTTCCAGGGCAGGCATCTCGATCGGCTGCTTGCTGGCTCGGGCAACATGGCGGTGAAGGGGCGGCTTGCCGCGCCGGTTCGGGCTTCCGCGGCGGGTTGATCGGCGGCCGCGAGGTTTCCCTTGCCAGGCCGATGCCGCCGCCATAAGACGACGGCGTGACAGAGGCCGATCTAATTCCCCTGGTCGAGAAGCTGAAGACCGCGCGCGTTTTATGCGTCGGCGACGTGATGCTCGACCACTATGTCTATGGCCGGGTCGAGCGCATCTCGCCTGAGGCGCCAGTTCCGGTGCTGCATATCGAGCGCGAGGAGCGCACCCTGGGCGGCGCGGGCAACGTGCTGCGCAACCTTCATGCGTTGGGCGTCGAGACCTGCTTCATCTCGGTGACGGGCGCCGATGCGGGCGGCCGCGATGTCGGGCGCATGGTCGCTGCCCTGGGCGGCGCCGAGGCTCATGTGCTGGCCGAGCGCGGCCGCATCACCACCTTGAAGACCCGCTATGTCGCTGCGACCCAGCAGCTCTTGCGCGCCGATCTCGAGCAGGTGACGGCGCTGACGCCCGATGTGCATGCCGACCTCGTGAAGCTGGTCAAGGACTCCCTGCCGCAGCACAAGGTCGCGATCCTCTCCGATTATGCCAAGGGCGTCTTGAGCGGTGGCGTCGCAACCGAGATCATCGCGGTGGCCAAAGCGGCGGGCAGCATCGTCGTGGTCGATCCGAAGGGCGCCGATTATGGCATTTATCGCGGCGCCGACCTGCTGAAGCCCAACCGGCCCGAGCTGGCTCTCGCGGCCAAGGCGCCGGCCGGCAGCGAAAGCGAGGTGATCGCGGCGGCGCGCGGCCTCATTGCGGCGCACGGGTTCGGCGCGATGCTGGTGACCTGCGGCAAGGACGGCATGGTGCTGGTCGATCGCAAAGGTGGCACGCTCAGGCTCGCCGCCGAGGCGCGCGAGGTCTTCGATGTCTCGGGCGCGGGCGATACCGTGGTGGCGATGCTGGGCGCGGCGCTGGGCGCGGGCGCGAGCCTGATCGAGGCGGCGCGCCTTGCCAACGCCGCAGCCGGCATCGTCGTCGGCAAGATCGGCACCGCGGTGGTCGAGCCGACCGAGATCGAGGCGACGCTGCTCAACCGCGACACGATCGACCAGCGTAAGACGCTGCCGCTGTCGCTGGCGCTCGATCAAGTCGCGCGCTGGCGCCGCGGCGGGCTCAAGATCGGCTTCACCAATGGCTGCTTCGATCTGTTGCACCCCGGCCACGTCGCGCTGCTCGACCAAGCCAAGGCGGCGAGCGACCGGCTGATCGTCGCCATCAACAGCGATGCTTCGGTGGAGCGCCTCAAAGGGCCCGGTCGGCCGGTGCATAACCAGGAAGCGCGCGCGGCCGTGCTGGCCTCGCTCGCCGCGGTCGATCTGGTCGTGGTGTTCGGGGAGGACACGCCGGCCGATCTGATCGCCGCGATCCGGCCCGACGTCCTGGTGAAAGGCGCTGATTACCGGCCCGATCAGGTGGTCGGCGCGGATCTCGTGCGCGCCTATGGCGGCAAGGTCCTGCTCGCCGACCTCCTGCCCGGCTACAGCACGACCGCGACCATCGCCCGCGCCGCGCGCTAGGCCTAAACGCCCAAATCCGTATCCTGGGCACCGGGATCGACCATCCGGTGCAGCCGGCCAGCGGCCAGCCGCGCAAACCGCAAATGCAGCCCGCGCCGCCGCGCCGCGCCGAGTTTTTGCTCGGGCGCCTCGCGCAGCCAGGCCGCGCCGAATCCGTCGGCCTGAATGAGACCGCACTCGATCGGGATCAGCTCGAGCGGGAACCCTTCGGCCACGGCGAAGTAAAGCCGATCGCACCAAGAGCTGTATTCCGGCCATTTGCGGTCGGCGCGGAAATCGGCTACCGACGATTTGATCTCGACGATCACCAGCGCGCCATCGCGGCCGAGCGCCAAGATGTCGGCCCGTCTGCCATCGGCAAGCGGAACCTCGATCAACGGCGTGAAGCCGCGCAGCGCCAGCGCCCGGCAAACGCCGCGGGCAAGCGCTTTCGGGATATCGCGGGCATCCGGCATGGCAGGCAAATCCGGTACGCAACCCTTCGGAGTGGACGATGGCAGACGCGAAGAATAGCAAGC
Source organism: uncultured Alphaproteobacteria bacterium (assembly GCA_963803265.1). Taxonomy (GTDB): domain Bacteria; phylum Pseudomonadota; class Alphaproteobacteria; order ATCC43930; family CGMCC-115725; genus CAIKMD01. The sequence goes on from CAWDLZ010000017.1 coordinate 206,543, forward strand.
GGGGCGAATTTTTGCGCGATGCCTGGCGTTTGGCCAAGCCCTATTGGTTTTCCGACGAGCGGCGCTGGGCCTGGGGTCTCTTGGCCGCGGTGATCGCGCTCAATCTGGCATCGGTCTTCATCAACGTCCGGCTCAATATCTGGCGCAACGCCTTCTACGATACCCTGCAAAATCTCGACGAGCACGGCTTCTTCGTGCAGCTCGGCATCTTCGCGCTGCTGGCCTCGGCTTGGATTGCCGTGATCGTCTACCAACTCTATCTTCAGCAGATGCTGCAGATCCGCTGGCGGCGCTGGCTGACGCGGCGCTATCTCGGCGAATGGCTCGACGGCAAGGCCTATTACCGGCTGCAGCTCGAGGGCGGCGAAACCGACAATCCCGACCAACGCATCTCCGAAGATCTCAATCGCTTCACCGACGCCAGTCTCGGGCTCAGCCTCGGCTTGTTGAACGCGGCGGTGACGCTGGTGTCCTTCCTCGGCATCCTGTGGGTGCTGTCGGGCCCGCTCACGATCCCGTTGGGGCGCTACGGTTCGATGGTGGTGCCGGGCTACATGGTCTGGTTCGCGCTGCTCTATGCGATCGGTGGCACCTGGCTGACCTTCAAGATCGGGCGGCCCTTGGTCGCGCTGAATTTCATGCAACAGCGCTTCGAAGCCGATTTCCGCTTCAGCCTGGTGCGCTTGCGCGAGAATACGGAAGGCGTCGCGCTTTACGGCGGCGAGCAGCGCGAGATGGCGAACTTTCTCGGCCGCTTCGACTTTGTCTTCGCCAATTTTTGGGCGATCATGCGGCGCGTCAAAACGCTCGGTTGGTGGACCAGCTTCTACGGCCAGTTCGCCGTGATTTTTCCCTACATCGTCGCGGCGCCGCGCTTTTTCTCCAAACAAATGCAGCTTGGCGGCCTGATGCAGACCGCCGACGCCTTCGGCACGGTCCAGGGCGCGCTGTCCTTCATCGTCAACGCTTATACCGACATCGCTACTTGGCAATCGGTGGTGCAGCGCCTCGTCGGCTTCGACGCGCGAGCCCGCGAGATTGCCGCCGCCAATGCGGGGCCGCAGCCGATACGGGTCGAACATGCCGGCCATGGGCTCAAAGTCACGGATCTCGATCTCGATCTGCCCAACGGCGTCGCTTTGTTGCGGCACGTCGATCTCGCCGCCAAGCCGGGCGAGGCGATGCTGATCACGGGTCCGACCGGCAGCGGCAAGAGCACGCTGTTGCGCGCCCTCGCCGGCATTTGGCCCTATGGCAAGGGCGCGATCCAGATGGCCGCGGGCAAGCTCTTGTTCCTGCCGCAAAAGCCCTATCTACCGCTGGGCAGCCTGCGCGAGGCCCTCATCTATCCGCGCGCCGCGGCCGATATACCCGAGGCCCGGCTCAAGGAGGTTTTGGATATCGTGGGGCTCGGCGCCTTCGCCGCACGGCTCGACGAAGCGGATCAATGGGCGCAACGCCTCTCCTTGGGCGAGCAGCAGCGGCTCTCCTTCGCGCGCATTCTGCTGACCGAGCCCGAGCTAGTCTTCCTCGACGAAGCCACCTCGGCGCTCGACGAGCCGAGCGAGGCGCGGCTCTATGCCATGCTGCGCCAGGCGTCCTGGCACCCGACCATCGTCAGCGTCGGTCATCGCGGCACCCTGTCCGCTTTCCACGACCGCAGCTTGGACATCGCTACCTTCCGCACGACCGCCTAGCCTGTTACAAAACAAGCATGGAACGACGCGACGACGAATCCGACAATCAATTCCGCACGGCGCGGATCGAGAAGCTCAAAGTGCTGCGCGGCATGGGCGTCGATCCCTACCCTTATGCCTACGCGCGCAGCGCCGTGGCCAAAGAGCTCGAGGCGCGTTATGGCGCGCTCGCCGCTGGCGCCGTGACCACGGACCGCGTCGCCGTCGCCGGGCGCATCCGCGCCATCCGCAACAGCGGCATGTTCGTCGATCTCCATGACAGCACCGGCAAGATCCAAATCTTCAATCACAAAGACCATCTGCCGCCCGAGCAAGTCGCGCTCGTGAAGCTGCTCGATCTCGGCGATTTGATCGGGGTCGAAGGCGTCGTGCGACGCACGCCCCGGGGCGAGCTCACCATCGACAGCGCGCGCGTCACCTTGCTGGCCAAGGCGCTGCTGCCTCTTCCCGAGAAATTCCACGGCCTCGCCGATATCGAGCTGCGCTATCGCCAGCGCTATCTCGACCTCATCATGAGCGAGGAAAGCCGCGACACTTTGCGCCGCCGGAGCCGCATCGTCGCCAGCCTGCGCAGCGTTCTCCTCGACGAAGGATTCCTCGAGGTCGAGACGCCGATGCTCCACACCATCCCCGGCGGCGCCTCGGCCAAGCCCTTCGTGACCCATCACGCCGCGCTCGATCTCGAGCTCTATCTGCGCATCGCGCCCGAGTTGCATCTGAAGCGGTTGCTGGTCGGCGGGCTCTCGGACAAGCTGTTCGAGATCAACCGCAGCTTCCGCAACGAGGGGCTATCGCCGCGCCATAACCCCGAGTTCACCTCGCTCGAGCTCTATGAGGCTTATGTCGACTATCACGCAATGATGGATCTCGTGGAAAAGCTCATCACGGCGGCGGCGCAGGCGGTGCTGGGCGGCACCATGGCCGTCTACGGCGAGCGCCGGATCGAGTTCGCCGCGCCCTGGCCGCGCCGCTCAATGGCCGAGCTGGTGCTTGCCGCAACGGGGGTCGATTTTCTGGCGATTGCCGAGGATGCAGCGGCGCGCGACGCAGCGCGCGAGATCGGCGCCGATTGCCCCGAGAGCGCCGGCTGGGGCCGCGCGCTCGAAGCGGCGTTCTCGGCCAAGGTCGAGGCCAATCTCATTCAGCCCACCCATGTGACCGGCTTTCCGCGCGAAATCTCGCCGCTGGCCAAGGCTGACCGCCACGACCCTCGGCTCACCGAGCGCTTCGAGACCTATGTCAATGGCTGGGAGATCGCCAACGCGTTTTCCGAGATCAACGATCCCCTGGATCAATTGGAACGGTTCCAGACGCAAATGAAAGAGCGCGAGAAGGGCGACGAGGAAGCGCAGCATCTCGATGCCGATTTCGTGCAAGCCCTCGAATACGGCATGCCGCCGGCCGGCGGGCTGGGCATCGGCATCGACCGGCTGGCGATGCTCTTGACCAACAGTCCGTCCATTCGGGACGTAATCGCCTTCCCGACGATGCGGCCGAAAATCTGAGGATCACGCGAGGCGCGGCCGCCGCGCGAGCAAGACGTAGCTGGCGACGGCGCCCAAGGCACCCAGCATCATGCCGATGCCCATCGGGCCTCCAGTGCCGTTGAAGAAGAAATTGACGATATAGCCGGCAAGGGCGCCGCTCGACATCTGAAGTGCGCCCATAAGGGAGGCGCCGGTGCCCGCCATATGCGCGATGGGCTCCATCGCCGCCGCGACCGCGTTGGTTTGCACGAGGCTGATCGCGATGCAATAAGTGACATAAGGCAGCATGATACCGGCGGTCCCGCCCCAGCGCGTCGAGGCACAGAGCAGCATCGCGGCGGCCGCCGCCGCCAGTACAACTAGCCCGCGGCGCAACAAGGCCTCGCTCGCGACGCCGCGGCGGAGCAGCCTCCGGTTCCAAAACGCGCCCGCCATATAGCCCAGCACCGAGGTGCCGAAGAACAAGCCGTAAGCCTGGCTCGACATGCCGTAGAGATCGATCAGCACAAAGGGCGAGGCCGACAGCACGGCAAACAACCCGCCGAAGACGCTCGCGCTGACCAGCGCAAAGCCGAGACAGCGCGGATTGGAAAAGAAGGTCGCGTAATTGGTGAAAAGGCGCCGCGGCTGGATGGCGAGAGGATCGCTTTCCCTCAGCGACTCGGCGAAACCCGCCGAGGTCGCGAGCAACATGATCGCGGCAACGCTTCCCTGCACCAGGAAGATCGCGCGCCACGAGAAATGGTCGGTGAGGAAGCCGCCAATCACCGGCGCCATCAGCGGCCCGAAGGCCTGCACCGCGGAGATCGAAGACAGGACCTGGGCGAGAGCCGGCCCGTGATAGTAATCGCGCGCCGCCGCCCGCGTCACGACCACGCCGACGCAGCCGCCCAGCCCCTGCAACAGGCGCAGCGCTACCATCGTCTCGATGGTCGGCGCCAGCATGCACAAATAGCCGCACATTGTGTAGATCGTCAGCCCTATCAGCAGCATCGGGCGGCGCCCGAACCGGTCGGAAAGCGGGCCATAAAACAGCTGCCCCGCGGCGTAGCCGATGAGATAGGCGCTGATGGTGAGCTGGGTGAGATCGGCGGGCACGTCCAATGAAGCGGCGATTGCCGGCAGCGCCGGCAGGCTCATGTCGACGGCGAGGCTCGATACCATCGACTGGGCGCCGAGCAGCAATCGAAAGGCGCGCCCGTGAGGATCGAGCATCGTTTCAAGGATTCTCGAGACTCAGCACGCCGCGGTCGTAGTCATAGGCGAACAGCTCGGCGTAGCGGCCCCAATTGATGACCGTTTCGAGCACGCGCTGGGCCTCTTCCTCGCTCAGATGATCCTCGAGCTCGCCGAGGAAGCGTGCCTCTGGCGCGGCATGGCCCGGCCGCTCGTCGAGCACGCGCTTGATGTGCGCGATAAAGGCGATGTTGCGCATCAGCGAGTCGGCGAAGAGCTGCTTGCGGCGCAGCAGATCGGCCTCGGCAAAGGTGCGTCCGAGCGGCGTCACCTCGATGTCGCCGCCGCCGACCTGGGCGAAGCCGAGAAGCTGCAAGGCCTCGATCAGCACCATCAACTCGTCGGTGGCGAGATTCTCGTTATCGGCAAGATGCGGCAGATCGGCGCGGCCGTTGAAGGGCGGCACGGTCAGCGCGTCGAGCAGGCCCAATAGCTGCTGGATCGAGGCGTCGGGCAGGCGGTATTGCATGCTCAACACGTCCGCGCGGGCGCCGCGCCGCGACGCCTCGCGCCCCGGCACGGTCGTCAGCAAGGTGTAGACCTCGTCGACGACGCGGCGGAAAGCCGGCGAGGCCGGGTCGCGCGGGCGCGGCATCGGCAGGGGAATCTCGGCGCGGATACAGCCCGGATCGCTGCCGAAGATCAGGATGCGGTCGGCGATCTCGACCGCTTCCTCGATGTTGTGCGATACGAAGATAATGCCCTTCGTGGGCACGCGCTGGTCGAGCCAAAGATCCATGATGTCGCCGCGAAGCGTCTCGGCCGTCAGCACGTCGAGCGCCGAAAACGGCTCGTCGAGCAACAGCACGTCCGGATTGACGACGAGCGCGCGGGCAAATCCGACACGCTGGCGCATGCCGCCCGACAACTCCTTCGGATAGGCGGATTCGAAGCCGTCGAGCCCGATGAGGTCGATTGCGGCGATGGCACGCTTGCGGCGCTCCTCGCGCGGCACGCCCAGCGCCTCGAGGCCAAGCTCGACATTGCCGAGCACGGTGAGCCATGGGAACAGCGCAAAGCTCTGGAACACCATGGCGATGCCCTGGGCCGGGGCGTAAACCGGCTGGCCGCGATAGGTCACGGTGCCTTCGGTTGGCGGCGTCAGGCCGGCCACCACCCGCAGGAAGGTCGATTTGCCCGAGCCCGACTTGCCGAGGATTGCGACGATCTCGCCCTGCTTCAGCGTGAAATCGATGTGATCGAGCACGAGGCGTCCGGCATGGTCCGGCTGCCGATAGGTCTTGCAGATACCGGCCGCGGTAATGAGGCTGGTGTCGGTGGCGGTCTGGATCGTGTCCATGATCAGTCGAGCCGCAGCCGCTCCTCGGCGAGATGATAGAGCCGCCGCCACAGCAGCCGGTTGAACAAAACGACGTAAAGGCTCAGCACCGTAATGCCCAGCGCGATGCGGGGGAAGTCGCCTTTTACGGTCATATCCGCGATATAGGCGCCGATGCCGGTCGCCTCGAGCGTCGTACTACCCCATTTCGCCACTTCGGCGACGATCGAGGCGTTCCACGAGCCGCCCGATGCCGTGACCGCGCCGGTGACGAAAGCCGGGAATATTCCCGGCAGCACCAGCCGGCGCCACCACAGCACGTTCCGCACCCCGAGATTTCCCGCGACGAGCTGATAGTCGTAAGGGAGCGCCATCGTGCCCGCGATGACGTTGAAAAGGATGTACCATTGGGTCCCGAGAATCATCAGTGGCGATAGCCAGATCTCCGGGTTGAGCTTGTAGACGACGATAGCCGATACCACGATCGGGAAAAACAAATTCGCGGGGAACGCGGCGAGGAACTGGATGATCGGCTGAACGTGGCGCGCGAGGCGCGGCCGCAAGCCGATCCACACGCCGATCGGCACCCAGATCAGCGAGGCCAAAGCGATCAGCACGATTACCCGCACCAGCGTGACGAAGCCCAGCAGCACGACGTGGAAAACCTCGCCCCACCCGACCTCGGCATGGATGAAACGGCCGATCTCCAACAGCGCCCCAGCCGCCGCCGCCACCAAAAACACGTTCCAAACCGCATCGAACGTCGCGGTGCTCCGTGCCGCTGCGTGAGCGCGCCGCGCCGGGCGCGGCAGGCTGCGGCGTGCTCGGCTGGCGAGGCCGGCGCAGAATTCGACCGCAACGCCGAGGAGAGAGAACAGTCGCGCCCGCCGCACCATGACCAGGAACCAGGGCGGCTCGATCTCGTCCTGGCCGATCTCCTCGAAGCGGAAGCGCTGCGCCCAGGCCAACAGCGGCCGGAACAAAAGCTGGTCGTAGATCAGGATGCAGCACGAGCATGGCGAGGATGGCGTACAGCACCGCGCCGAGATCACGCTGGTCGATCGCGAGCGAGATATAGGATCCGATCCCGGGCAGCAGCACCTGGTTGTTGGCGACGCTGATGGCCTCGCTGGCGACGACGAAGAACCAGCCGCCCGACACCGACATCATCATGTTCCAAACCAGCTGCGGCAGCGCGAAGGGCACTTCGAGCTGCCAGAAGCTCTGCCAGGGCGAGAGGTGATACATCCGCGCGGCTTCGCGCAGATCGTGCGGCACCGCGATGAAAGACTGGTACAGGCTGAACGTCATGTTCCAGGCCTGCGAGGTGAAGATCGCGAAAATGGCGGCGCATTCGTAGCCGAGGAGGCTGCCGGGAAAGAGCCAGATGAAGCCGGTGACGGTGATGGACAGGAAGCCGAGAATCGGCACCGATTGCAAGATGTCGAGGATCGGGATCAGAATCTTCTCGGCCCGCTTGTTCTTGGCGGCAACCGCGGCATAGCCGAGGCTGAACACCAGCGACGCAGCGAGTGCCGCGACCATGCGCAGCACGGTTCGGAGGCCATATTCGGGCAAATAGCTCGGATCGAGCGAGATCGGGAGCTGCTGGCCCGGAACGAAAGGCACGCTCATCTGCTGGCTCGCCCAGGCGATCAGCGCGATTCCGCCGATGACGAGCGGCAGCGCTACCCCGTCCCAGAAGCTGGGCATGAGACGCGACGGCCACGCGACGATGGGCAAGCCCCAGCGCTGTTGCATCGTCCGGTCCCGTTCCCCGAGGTGCGATCGCGCGAAAGGGTGTAGCTAAACTTTGTGGCAAGCGAAAGGGATCAAGCCGCCTCGCAAGCCGGCTGCTCCGCGGCCGCGCCGCTGGGCCTGGTCGCCCGCGTCGGCCTCAGGAGCTCGTTAGGCCTGGCGCCGCGTGGGCGCCTCGGGCGGCGTGCCGTCGGGCGTCCCGCAGAGGGCCATTGCAATGTCCTCGATGCCGATGAGGCGTGCCGCCGGGAAACGGGCGGTGACCGTGGTGCCGCGCCCCAACTCGCTTTCGATGGTGAGTTCGCCGCCATGAAGCTCGGTCATCGCGGCGACCAGCGGCAATCCCAGGCCGGTGCCATTATGCGCGCGGCTCAACGCGCTATCGACCTGGACGAAAGGCTTTAGCACACGTGGAATGTCGGCCGGCGCGATGCCGATGCCGGAATCGCGGACGCGCAAGGACAGCCCGCGCGCGGGATCGAGATCGACGTTAAGCGAAATCCTGCCGCCCGGGTGGGTGAATTTGATCGCATTCGACAAGAGGTTCAGCAAGATCTGCTTGATCTTCAGCCGGTCGCAGAACATCAGCGGCGGGATGTCGGGCAACCCGGTATGAAGCGACAGGCCCGCTGCGTCGGCCTTGGGGCCGACGAGCCGCGTGACCGTGCGCACGAGGCTCGTCACGTCAACCGACTCCTCCAACAGCTCGAGCTTGCCGGCTTCCGCCTTCGACAAATCGAGGATTTCGTTAATGATCTTCAAGAGATCGGTGCCGGCCTCGAAAATGTCGTTGATATAGGCGTGATAGGTGCCGTTGCCGATTGAGCCGTGCGCGCCGTTCAGCATCAGCTCGGAAAAGCCGATAATCGCGTTGAGCGGCGTCCTCAGCTCGTGGCTGATGTTGGCGAGAAAGTCCGACTTGGCGCGATTGGCGGCCTCCGCGGCCTCCTTGGCCGCGCGCAGCGTTTCGTAAGCCTCGCGATTCTCGGCCTCGAGCCGTTGCCGCTCGAAGGCGCGGTCGAGCACCGCCATCAGCTCGTCGGGCTCGCAGCTCTTGTCGCAATAATCGTAGGCGCCTTGGCGCAACGCGGTGATCGCGGTTTGGGTGTCGGCATGGGCGGTCATCATCACGACGACGAGATCGGCCCGCTCGGATTTGAGCCGCGCCAACAGCTCGACGCCCGACATCGCGCCGAGCCGGACGTCGATGATCGCGACCGGCGGCGCATAACGCTTGGCCGCGATCGTGGCGGTCTCGGCCCGGTCGGTGACGATCGGGGCATAGCCCTGCGGGATGAGGAGATCCGCGATCAATTCGGCGAATTCTTGATCGTCGTCAACGATCAGGAGCTGCCGCGGTCTCGCGGTTGCCAGCGTCTCAGCCATCGGTCGCGGATGGCGCTGCGCCGGTCGCGGCGGCGATAGCGAGAAGCAGTGCATCCGGGTCGAACGGCTTCAGCAAAACTCCGTTATCGGGCCTCTGAAGCTGCGCGCGCAACGTATCCTGGTCGCGCGACCCGCCGGTCACGAAGATCGTCGGGATCGCCCTGCCGGCTTCTACCAGCTTGCGGTGGACTTCGACCCCGGTAAGGAGCGGCATGGAGAGATCGAGCACCAGACAGTCGATGTCCGCGGCCGTCGCCTTAGCCAGAGCCTCCTGGCCGGTCGATGCGATCTCGACGCGATAGCCGTGCCGGGTCAGGATCGGCTTGAGACTGGCGGCGAAATCCGGATCGTCGTCGGCGACCAGCACCATGCCGCGCGGCTTGACCCGATCCAGCGCCTGCAAGAGATCGGTGATCGCGAACGGCTTGCGGAGGACGCCCAAGGCGCCGTTGTCGATCGCCTGCGCGACGAGCTGCTCGAGGCTATAGCCGGTCATCATCATGACTTCTTGCATCGGGCCGGATCTTCTTGAATTCGAAGAACGTCTCGACGCCGTTCATGCCCGGCAGTTTCACGTCCATGAACACGAGGTCGAAATACCCCTCGCGAAAGATCTCGACGCCGCTCTCGCCGCTGAAGGCGGCTTCGACGGCGTGGCCGCGCATCATCAGAATGTCAACGATGCTGTCGGCGTGGTCGCGATCGTCGTCGATCACCAGTATCCGCGCGCTCATGCCGCGATCTCCTTTCTTTTCTCCTCCGAGATGGCGAGCCGCACCGTGACCCGCGTGCCGTTGCCCGGCTCGCTCGCGATCGCGATGTTGCCGCCGTGCTGCTCGACGATCTGCTTCACGGTCGGCAGGCCCAGGCCGGTGCCGAAGCTCTTGGTGCTGAACAGCGGCTCGAACACCTTGGACAGGATATCGGCCGGAATCCCGGCGCCGGTGTCCTGTACCGCGAGCTCGAACCAGTTGTTGACGACCGTGCTGCTGACCGTGATGCGCCGTTCGCCGCCGCTCTCGGGCAGGGCTTGGGCAGCGTTGTCCAAGAGGTTGATAACCACGCGGCGCATCGGCTCGGGGTCGATGGCGATGAAGCACCGGGCGTTGAGATCCGCGCGAGCGTGATGTCGGAGGGCACGTGCTGGTCGTTCAGCACTTCCTCGATCCATGGATCGGCCGCCAGGACCGTCGGGTGCAGCTCTTTCATGCGGGTGAAGTCCAAAAGATCGGTGATGATACGGTCGCAGCGCGTGACGCTGCGCTCGACGCGGCCCAGGGATCGATCGAGATCGAGACCGCTTGTCTTCGCCGTCTCCTTGACGGAAAAGAGCGTGTTGCGGATGGCGCTCAACGGGTTGCGCAGCTCGTGTGCCATGGTCGCGGTGAGCTGGCCCAGCGCCGAGAGCCGCTCCTTGCGCACGAGTTCGCTTTGCGCGGCGCTCAGCTCGGCGGTGCGCTCCTCGACCCGGCGGGCAAGTTCGACCTCCACCGCCACCTCTGCGGTTATGTCGCGGCCGGCGCCGCGATAGCCGAGAAATTTTCCCGTCGCGTCGAAGACTGGTGTGCCGCTGACGCTGACGTGAATGGTGCGGCCATCGGCGAGCTCGCGCTGGAAGCGGAAATTATGGAACGGGCGGCGGGCGGCCAGATCGGCGTCGTGGCTTGCCCATTGCTCGTCACTGACCCCGAGCTTCACGGTCTCGCGGCGCGTCTTGCCCAGATCGCCGGAACCGGCGATGTCGTTGAGTGTGCCGCCATGCGAGAAGCGACTGAAACGCAGATTTTCGTCCTGCTCCCAGAACCAATCCGAAGCCGATTCGGCGAAATCGCGAAAGCGCGCCTCGCTGACGGCCAGCGTCGCTGCCGCTCTATCGCGCTCCTCGCTCTTACGGTGTTGGAAGATCGCGAACGCCAGGCCGAGCGCGGCTAAGATGGCAAACGTCGCAGCGCCCAACCCGTTCGATTCCAACAGGTTGGTGCGCAGGAACGGGCCCATCGGCACGTCGATCGCGAACGCGCCCATGACGTCGTTCAAATGCCAGATTGGCTGACCCGCCTGAATCTGGTTATGGCAATCGACGCAGCTCTCGTTGCCGGCCAGCGATGGGTAGACCGTGCGGAAGACTTGATGGCCGCCCACCGCCAAGAACTCGCTGACCGGTTTCGGCGTCTTCTCGCGGGTGAAGGACTCGACGGCTGCCGCCATCGCGCCATCGGTGGGCTTGGTCTTGATCTCGCGGCCGGGCACGCCGACCATGATCAGATTAAATTCGCTGTTACCGCCGTTCGCCTGGTTGAAGGCCGCGATCGCATCCGCGCGAAAGCTCGCGGGCACTGGCGCGGTCGTCGAAAGCTGCGCGCGCAAGGCGGCGTATTCGTTCACGAAGGCGTCGACGAGCCGAAGCGCGGTGATCTTCTCCTCGCTCTTATTCTGCTTGAACCAACTCAGATTGGAAGCGTAGAACCCGTAGCCCACGCTCGCGGACACGATTAGCGACAGGCTCAAAAAAAGGACGAATGCGTGTCCCGACCGACTGCCTAAAAAATGCCCGCACCGCGCCCAAAAGCTCATGGCAGAATCCCCCGCCGCTGCCCTTTTCGTGGCCGCATCATGGGCTGGGGATGCTTAATGGCGCATTAATTAAGCTGTCTAAAGATCCATTAAAATTCAAGGTTTCTGGGGCTTTTTCGACTTTCTAAGGCCGGAGTTCGCGGCTGGCGAGGCGCGCGCCCACGGGGCCGTGGCGGGCTTCCCGCGTAAGCCGCTAGAAAGTGTTCGGTGCTTCATTTCACGATTGACTCTGCGGCGTCGCGCGCTCGAATCACGTCATGAATCGCCTCTCGCTCGCACCCGTGACGATCAATGAGGTCGATCCACCCGAACTCATAGCCGCGGCACATGCTGGCGGCTTCGACTCGGCCGATCTGCGCGTCCTCGGCGCGCCCGGCGCCGCGCCGGTCACCCCGCTGATCGGCAACCGTCCCCTGATCGCCGCGACCGCCGGCGCTTGTGCCGATACCGGGATCACGATCTTTGCCGCGACCGGACTGTGGCTGGTGCCCGGGTTTAGCCTCGATGCCGCCCTTCCCGCGCTCGAGGTCGCATCCCGCCTCGGCGCCGAGCAGTTTCTCGCGGTCGGCAACGACCCCATCGAGGCGCGGATGACCGATCATCTCGGCCGGCTTGCCGAGGCCGCCGGGTCTTTCGGCCTCGGCGTCGCGCTCGAATTGATGCCCTATACGGCAGTCAATTCGCTCGGCATGGCCCATCGCATGGTCGCTGCCTGCCGCTGCCCTAATCTCGGCCTGGTCATCGACGCGCTGCACTTGTTCCGCGCCGGCGGCACGCCGGAAGAAGTCGCGGCCCTGCCGCCGGGCGACATTGCCTATCTTCAGTTATGCGATGCCCCGCGACAGCCACCAGCAGGATTAGCGTTGCGGGTCGAATCGCTTACCGCGCGGCGCTACCCGGGCGAAGGCGAACTGCCGCTCAATGCGCTGATGGATGCGTTGCCGAAGAGCATCGTGGTCGACGTTGAAATCCCGTCGGCCCGCGACCGCCACTTGCCTCCGGCCCAGCGCGCCGCCCTCGCCGGCCAGGCGACACGCCAATTCCTGGCCGCTCGGGAAGCGCAAATTGACATAAGTAATTGATATACAATAATTTTGATCGCCCCACTTAAAACAGGTGCAGGCCGCCCCAATATTGTGCCAAGATGCCTCCCGGCCGGATCTCCCAGGCTGGCGCATCCACCACTTTGTAGAGTGAGTCATTACATCATGCGGGCCAATTTCGCCGGCGCCGAAGCCGTGGAACAGCCAATTCAACCGGTCGAGGCGGTCGAGTCAAACAGCGACGAGACCAGCGTTGCCGTCGAGGAAGCGCCGCGCGGCAATATTGCCGCCGATGCCAACTCTGGCGATGCCATGCAACATTATCTGCGCGAGATCTCGGTCGCGGAGCTGCTGACGCGCGAGCAGGAGGTCGAACTGGCGCAGCGCATCGAGGCCGGGCGGGCGGCGATGCTGGCCGCGCTGACCCGCAGCGGAGTGCTGCGCGGCGCGATCAAGGCGTGGCGCGAGGGGCTTAGCAAGGGCACCGTGCTGCTGCGCGACGTGGTCGATTTGACCGCGACCCGCCAGCGCCTGAAGGGCGATGCCGAATCGACTTTCGACGAGGCCGCAACGGCGTCGGCGGTAGCCCAGCTCGAGGCCGAGCTGCTGCCCGAAATCAACGCGGCGCTCGGCCATGCGATCAAGGCCGGACGTGGGCGGCCGAACGCGGTCGCCAAGGCGCTCGCCGATATCGTGCTGCAGCCTGCCGAGGTCGACAAGCTCGCTCATAAAGTCAAAGAGGCGAGTCGGCGCCTGACCGAGCTCGAAGGCGCCCTCGTGCGCATGGCCGAGCAGGCGGGCGTGGTGCGGCGCGACTTCGTCAACAGCTACCGCGCTGCCAATGGCGCGCGCAATTGGTACGATGCCGCCAAGCGCCGCCGCGTCACCGCCTGGCGGGCCTTTTTCGGCCGCTACGGCGAGGCGGCCAAGACCATCGTCGTAGAAATCGACGCGATCGCCGCCGAGGCTGGCCAACAGCTCGAGCAATTCCGCGCGACCTCGATCGAGCTGCAGCGCGGCACGCGCGAGGCCGAGCGCGCCAAGGAACAGATGGTCGCGGCCAATCTGAGGCTCGTCACCTGGATCGCGCGCCGCCATGTCAATCGTGGCCTGCCGCTGATGGATCTGGTGCAGGAAGGCAATATTGGCCTGATGCGTGCCGTCGAGAAATTCGACTGGCGGCGCGGCTATAAATTCTCGACCTATGCCACCTGGTGGATCCGGCAGGCCTGTTCGCGGGCGCTCGTGGATCAGGGGCATTTGATTCGCATCCCGGCCCATCTTGCCGACGAGGTTCGCCGCGTGCTGCGGGCGCAGCGCCGTCTCGCCGGCGAATTGCGGCGCGAGCCGACCGAGCCGGAACTCGCCGAGCGCCTTGGCGCGCCGCTGGCAAAGCTACGGACGGTGCTCGAGCTGGTGCGCGATCCGGTAAGCATGGATCAGCCCGTCGGCGAGGACGGCGATGCCACGATCGGCGATTTCCTAGAGGACGAGCAGGCCGTCATGCCGCTCGAAGCCGCAGCAGCAGCCGAGCTGCGCCAAGCGACCGAGGAAGCGCTGGCGCGCCTCACGCCGCGCGAGGCCGACGTGCTGCGATTGCGCTTCGGCGTCGGCCAAGCGGCCGAGCACACCCTCGAAGAGGTCGGGCGCAAATATCAGGTGACGCGGGAGCGCATCCGGCAGATCGAAGCCAAGGCGCTCAAAAAGCTTAGTCAGCGCGGACCCGATCGCCGGCTCGCCGGTTTCCTCGATCGCTGACTGGCGGTCGCGTTTGTCCGGGTCGGCGGGCCGCCACGCGATACCGTCGTTGAGGCAAGAAATTCGGGGTGGGAGATGGGGCCGGCCTCGGGGCAGATCACCTTGCGCGGCCTGGCCAAGCGCTACAACGAGCTGACGGTCTTCGCCGGCATCGATCTTGCCGTGGGCGCGCGCGAAATCGTCGCGCTGGTCGGTCCCTCGGGCTGCGGCAAGACCACGCTATTGCGCTGCATCGACGGGCTCATTCCATGCGAGGGCGAGGTTTCGATCGATGGCGCGCGCGTCACCGAGCCGCCTGCCGGCGTCGCCATGGTATTCCAGCATTTCGGCCTTTTTCCGTGGAAGACGGTCTATGACAACGTCGCTTATGGTTTGCGCATGGCGGGCGCCGGCCCGGCCCAGGTCGCGTCGAGCGTGCCGGGCTTCATCGGCCTTGTCGGGCTGACTGGCTTCGAGAGCGCCTATCCCTATCAGATGTCGGGCGGCATGCAGCAGCGCTGCGGCCTCGCCCGTGCCCTCGCCATCGAGCCGAAGGTCCTCCTGATGGACGAGCCCTTTGCCGCAGTCGATGCGCAGACCCGTGAGATCCTGCAATTCGAATTGCTGCGCATTTGGGAGCGCCGACCGACGACCATGGTTTTCGTCACCCATTCGATCGAAGAGGCGGTATTGATGGGCGACCGGGTCGTCGTCCTCAAGGGCCGCCCGAGCCGCATCGACCAAGATATCACGATCGATCTGCCGCGACCGCGCAGCCGCGCGACGCTGAGCCTGCCGCGATTTTCCGAGCTGCGCGAGCAGGTTTGGAGCAATCTCATGAGCGAGGCACGCCGCGCCGAATTTCAGCTTGGCGCGTAAATTGAAGCGGGAGGGAAGGATGACGCGAAAGATACTTGCGCTGGCCGGCTTGCTCGGCGCGATTTTCATCGCGGCCGCGGCGCCGGCCTCGGCTCAGGAGCCGAAGCTTGTCTTCGCGCTGCCGGGTTTGCCGCCGATCTATCTCAACGTCATCGCCTACGTCGCCGAGAAGGAGGGCTTCTTCAAGCAATATGGCGCCGATGTCGAGCTGCGGCAGTTCGATACCGGCGCTGCCGGATCGCGCGCCGTGATCGCAGGCGACGCCGATCTGGCGCTGGTACCGACGGCGCTGATGATCACTCAGATCGCCAATGCGAATGTCGATGTCGTCGCGATCTGGGGCCTGCCCAACCCGGACTGGGCGATCGGCACTACCAACGCGGCCAAGGCCAGTTGCGCCGATCTCAAGGGGCAACAGATCGGCGTCGATACGCCCGGCGGCGCTCGCTCGCTTGCGCTCAAGGACATGCTTCCCGGCTGCGGCTTGTCGCTCGCGGATGTGCAGCAGGTCGGGCTCGGCTCCAATACCGCGGCGGCGATGGTGGCGGGGCAGCTCGCTTACGGCGTCCTGCATCTCGACGACGCGCCCGAGATCGAAAGCCACGGCAAGAAAGTGACCATCGTTACCACCCTGGCCAAGACGGTTCCGACCAGCCATTACGACCTCTTGATGGTGCGCCGCGACCGGCTGGCGCAGAAGCGCGACGCCATGGTGCGTGTGCTGGCCGCTATCATTACGGCCGGTCGTTTCATGTCGGACCCGAAAAATGCCGATGCCGTCGCCGAGATCGGCACTGTCACCGGCCATAGCCTCGCGATCTCGAAAGCCGCCTTGCAGCTTTTTCTCGGCATCGGCTTCTGGGCGATCGATAATGACGGGCTCGACCAAAAGAAGCTCGACGCCGTCACGGCGGATCAGGTGAAGCTCGGCGGCATCCAGCCGGGGAAGACTCCTCCCGGCTACGACCGGCTGGTCGATCGCAGCGAGTGGCGTGACGCGGCCGCGCTGGTCGCGCAGCATTGAGGATGCGGCCCGACGCGTGGGCGCGGCACGCGCCCTTCGCCGTGAGCCTCGTCCTCGGCATGATGCTTTGGGAATATGTCGGGCGCCACACCAGCGCCGCGTTTCTCGTGCCCCTGTCCGAGACGCTCGCGCGCCTCGGACAATTGCTCGCGAGCGGCGAACTGGTGACCCAGGCATTGAGTTCGCTCGCCCTCTTCGTCACCGGCTTTGCCCTTGCCCTCGTCATCGGTGCGCCGGCTGGCCTGCTGCTCGCGCGCGTCCCCGCGCTGCGCCGCGCGCTCGACCTCTACATCATGATCCTCTATGCGACGCCGCTCGTCGCGCTCATTCCATTCATCCTATCGCTGATGGGTTTCGGATTCGCGCCGAAGGTCCTCGTTGTGTTCCTCTTCGCCGTGTTCCCGATCCTCTACAACACGGTCGAGGGCGCGCGCAGCATCAAACCAGAGTTGATTGAGGTGGCGCTCTCTTTCCGCACCGGCGAATGGGCACTGTGGCGCGAGGTCATGGTGCCGTACACGCTGCCTTTCGCCATGACCGGCTTGCGCCAGGCAGTCGGGCGCGCCCTCGTCGGCATGATCGCGGCGGAGTTCTTTCTCAGCGCCACCGGCCTCGGCCAGCTCATCATGACCGCATCGCAGAATTTCGACACCGGCGGCCTCCTCGCCGCGATCCTGGTGATCGTCGCCCTCGGCCTCGGACTGATGCGGGCGGCCCGCGCGATCGAAAATCGCTTCGCGCGCTGGCGGGTGTGAGCCCGTGACCGACGCCGCTTTGGGATCGATGAAGCAGACCGCCCTGGCGCGGCTTTACGCGGGGGCCGCGATCCTTGTCGTCTGGGAGCTGGTGGTGCGCGGCTTCGCGCCCGATTATGTCGCGACGCCCTTGGGAATCCTCGCGGCGTTGCCCCGCGTCGCCGCCGATCGCGCTTTCCTAGCGGCCGCGGCCGAGACTCTCGGCGCCGTGGCCGAAGGGCTTGCCCTCGCCCTCGTGCTCGGCACCGCGCTGGGCCTTCTGATCGGGCGCAGCTTCGTTGCCGACCGCGCGCTGCGGCATTACGTCGATGCCTGTTACACCGTGCCGATGATCGTCGTCCTGCCGCTGGTGTCGCTGTGGTTCGGCTATAGCGGCGCGGCGCGACTCGCGACCGTGGTGTTCGCGGCCCTGTTCTCGATCGCCGTGAACGTCGCCGACGGCGCGCGCGCCGTTCCGCAGGAATATCTCGAAGTCGCGCGCTCGTTCCGCTCGAGCTCGTGGCGCGCCCTGATCGAGATCGTACTTCCGGCAGCGACGCCCTATTTTCTCGCCGGGCTGAGACTCGCCCTAGGCCGCGCGCTCATCGCCGCGGTGGTGGCCGAGCTCTTCACCGCGATCCCCGGCCTCGGCTATTTCATCCTGTTCAATTCCCGCACCTTTCGGCACGACCAAGCCTTTGTCGCGGTGCTGGTCCTGGCCGCGTTCGGCGCCGGCGGCGACGCTCTGCTCGCCCGGGCGACCAGGGCATGCCTGCCCTGGTATCGCCGCGACGAGGCTCGGGAATAGCGCGGCCCGTTCGGCTCACCTCGTCGCCACGGGCGGGGGCGCCTTGCCGGTATAGCGCAACACGAAGGTGCCCCATTTATCGTCGTTCATATAGATGTTCCCGCGCGTGTCGATCGCAACTTCCTCGCTCCAATCGACTGAGGAGGCATGGGCGCCCGACTGCGCCGGCAGGTTCGGGCGTTCGGGCGGGATGAAATAGCCGACCTCGGTCGGCTGGCGCGCGTCGCTGATGTCGAACACCCTCAGGCCGGCATTGAACCAGGCGATAGACATAAGGTTGCCCGGCTGCTGGACGGCCGAGTTGTGGATTTCCTGGTTCGTGTTGTGCGGGCCGAAACGGCCGCCCTTGTCGCAGAAATCCTTATAGGGCGCATTCTTTGGCGGCCGTGGCGTTGGAAAGATCGAGATGAGTCGCGGCTTCGCCGGGTCAGAATTATCGATGAAGCCGGCGAAGTTCATGCCATCATCCGCACAACGCTCCTTCATCGCTTCCGAACTGACGTAAAGCAGCTTGCGGTCCCACAGCGGCAGAACCGTGTGCACCGACTGGAGCCCGACGCTCGCGAAAGGCGGCGTCATTCGCAACGAGCCGATCAATTTCGGCTGCGTCGGGTCGGTGATGTCGAGATTGACCACGTCCGGCGTATAGCCGGTGCTGATCATCTTGCCGTCCGGGCTGACATTGGCCGGCCCATGAAAGCCGGCCGGCCCAGTGGCCGGCGGCTCGCCGTCCTTCTGGCCCGGCTGCCACCACTTGCCGGCCTCCTTCGGATGCGCGGGATCGCTGACATCGAGAATCACGAGGATTCTGTCCTTGAAGCCGGGATAGGAGGTCGAGAGATAGGCGTATTTGCCGCCGGGATAGGAATTCCTGTGCGCGCCAGTCTCGCCCTGGCCCCATTGCGAGATTTGCTTGGGGTTCTCGGGATCGCTGATATCCCAGATCAGGATATCCGGCCCGGGAGCGGGGCTGCGCCGATCGAGCGAGGTGATCATCAGATTGTTGTCGATCGTCACCTGCGCCGTGATCCAGTCCTTGGGGCCGTCGAACGGGATGAACTTCACATAGCGCGGATTGGCCGGATCGGTGACGTCGAGGATGCTCCAGCCCTGATTGAAGGAATGGCCCATGTAGAGATACCAGCGGCCGTTGGCGGCGCGGTTCAAGGCCATCTTGAACGCGCCAAAGCGGCCGCCGAGGGCCGAAAAGCCGACGGGCGCGACGTGCTCGGCCTGCCAGCCCTTGGGAAAGGGATCGGCGAAAGCCGCGGCCGAGAGCATGAGCGCCGCGGCCGAGGCGGCAAGAATTGCGAAGGTTTTTCCCATCCCCGACATGGCCAAGCGCATCGCGTCCCCCCGGTTGAAACCCTTGCTTCTGCCGGCGAGGTTGACATCTTCGGCGCCGGCCCGCAACGTCGCGTTATGGAGGATTACATGCCGAACCGGAAGCCGATCGAGCCCAAAATCGTCGCTCCGGACGATATCGATCCGCGCCACGACTGGGCGCGGCCGATCCTGGCGCTGGGCCCCACTGCGGTCGATTTCGAGGAGCGCATCGATTTTCGCCGCCTCCACCGCTATCGCCTCGGCCGCACGCGCCAGGCGCTGGCCAAATCCGAGCTCGGCTCGCTCCTCGTCTTCGACCAGTACAACATCCGCTACATCACCTCGACGGTGATCGGCAATTGGGCGCGCGACAAGTTCACGCGCTATTGCCTCCTCGCCGGCGACGCCGAGCCGCATCTGTGGGATTTCGGCTCGGCGGCCAAGCACCACCGGCTCTACGCGCCCTGGCTGCCGCCGCACAATTGCCATGCCGGGATGCTCGGCCTGCGCGGCGCCGTTCACCCGAGGATCGGCCTCATGCGCGAGGCCGCGCTCGAGTTGAAGTCGATCTTGAAGGAGCACGGCGTCGCCGACCAGCCCTTGGGCGTCGACGTGGCCGAGCCCGGGATGATCTTCGAATTGCAGGCGGCCGGCATCGAGGTGCGCGACGGGCAGCAGGTCATGCTCGACGCGCGCGAAGAGAAAAGCGCCGACGAGATCTCGCTTCTCAACATGTCGGCGGGCCTCGTCGATGGCTGCTATCAAACCATCGCCGAGAATCTGAAGCCGGGGATTCGCGAGAACGAAATTGTCGCTCTCGCCAACAAGCGGCTTTACGAGCTCGGCTCCGACGATGTCGAGGCGATCAACGCCATCTCGGGCGAGCGCTGCTCGCCCCATCCGCACAATTTCACCGACCGCCTGATCCGGCCGGGCGATCAGGCCTTCTTCGACATCATCCAATCCTATAACGGCTATCGCACCTGCTATTACCGCACCTTCAACGTCGGCCGCGCCACCAATTCGCAGAAAGACGCCTATCGGCGCGCGCGCGAATGGATCGACGCGGCGATCGCGCTCGTCAAGCCCGGTGTCTCGACCGACAAGATCGCGGCATGCTGGCCCAAGGCCGAGGAAATCGGCTTCACCAGCGAGATGGAGGCCTTCGGGCTCCTGTTCGGGCATGGGCTCGGGCTCGGCCTGCACGAGCGGCCGATCATCTCGCGGCTCACTTCCTTCGAGGATCCGATGGAAATCAAGGCCGGCATGGTGTTCGCGCTCGAAACCTATTGCCCGGCGAGCGACGGGTTCTCGGCCGCGCGCATCGAGGAAGAGGTGGTCTGCACGCCCACGGGCGCCAAGGTGATCACGCTCTACCCGGCCGAGGAATTGCCGATCGCCAATCGGTATTGAGGGAAGCGCGGAGCAGGACTGCCCTGAGTTAGGGCCGCGGTGATGAGACGATCGATCTATATCGGCGCGGCCAGCTCGACTTCCGACATGGCGAGAAGCGCATCGAGGCTCTGCGTCGCCGTTTGCCACACAAATCTTTCGGCGATGTTGTCGTAATCGTGCCGATAAAAATTCCCCGCCGCCATGATCGCACGCCAGGGCAACTGAGGGTGACGAGTTCGAATGGACTCGTCGAGACGACGGCTTGCTTCGGAAATGATTTCGAGGCAGCGCGTCACCGCATAAAAAGTCCGCTGATCTGCCGCGAAGGTTTCGAAAGTGAAACCCGCAACGAAATCCCTCGCGCGAAGGATATTGTCGCGAATATCGAGAAGCGCCTGACGCGATTGGTCAGAAGGCATAAACGGCATCGCGCTCGGCCGCTGGCCGCACGAGCGGTTTCAGCCGGTCGTGATTGGCCACGTCAACCCGAACCGGAAAAAGGTCTTCGAGATATTGGACGATGCCGACGTACTCGAACACGCCGACCGGGATCGTTGGCTCGATCTCGATCATCAAGTCGATATCGCTATCCTCGCGCGCCGCGCCGCGCGCGATCGAGCCGAAGAGGGCGACGCGCTTCACGCCCCGTCTGCGAAGTTCGTCCTCATGCTCCTTGAGCCGCGCGATGATGGAAGTGCGATCCATGACGGGAAATCTATCGCGAAACCGGCCCGCCCGTCTATTCCAGAGCGGTATCGGGTCAAGTCGAATCAGCCCTCCTCGTCCGCGCGCTGCGCTTGCGCCCTCTTCCCAATGGGAAAAGAGGACAGGGAGACGAGGGAACGCGTCGAACCAGAGACGATCGCGCTCTAGCAGCCTATATCGCTCGCCTCGATTCAGCGCAGCCGTCACATAGCTGATAGCCGCCATTTGCCGGCTTCCACTCACGCTTGGGAATATTCCGTCTGGTCAAGCGGCGCACCATGAGCGCCGAGGGCAAAGAATACGCCCGCAGCAGAAGGCAGCGACAACGGAAACCTCTCCAGGCTTTCGCGACCTTCGGCGCAATCTCACCTGTTCCGCGGACATCGGGCGTGCCGGTCCGGCAACCTTTCACCGCCAATGGGAAGAGACGACACCGGTTCAGAATGCGACGCGTAGTCCCGCCGTGCCGCCCTCTATCGATTCCCCGCTCGCCAGCGTGCCATCGTAGCGCAGGAACAGGTCGACCGACTGAAGCACCGTCAGGCTCGCACCCACCCCGATTACCGCCGCGTCGCGGGGCACGCTCGTCCCATCGACCGTGAATGCCGCGCCCGGCAGCCCGACGAAACCAGCCGCGATGCTGCGCGAGACACCGGCGAACTCATGAGCCCAACCAGCACGTAGTGTCAGCTGCAGCGGAACCGACAGGCCAACCGGCAACTCATGCGCCAGCTCCGCACCGAGCACGCCGCGTGCAGAAGAGGCGGTTTGTCCTTGCACTTGCAAATCGATCGCCCCGGCACCGCTCTCGGTGAAGCTGTTCTGGAAGACGGCGATGCCTTGCATCGCGACGAACGGCGTCACCGCCATGTGCCCGCGCAGGGCGATCCGATAGCCGGTCTCGACGCTAGAGAGGAACTCATCGGCGTTCGGGCTGCCGCTCGTCCCACGCGCGACACCCGGGAAGACGATGCTGCGGTCGAGCGTGCCGAAGCCATAGCCATCGCCCAACACACCCTCGACATACCAGTTGCCCGTCGTATAGCTCGCATACGATGCCACCGAGAACGTATCGATGTTGCCGCTGCCGGAGAGACCGTTGGTGCCGTAGCCGCTGCGAGCGTAGGCCACCGCGACGCCTGCCAAGAGGCTCGGGTTGAAGCGATGCTCCATCCCGCCGGCAATTCCACCCATTGCGTAGCTAAGGCCGTGCGTATCGCCGCTGCCGTCGATCCCGCCGCCTCCGCCGAAGCCGCTCAGCCACTGCCGCACCGGCGGATCGTTTGTCGCTGAAGCGCTGCGGTCGAGCCGCATTTGGCCATGCACCGCACCCAGGAACATGCGCGCGCCCTCGATCTCCACCGTTGGCGTGTCGGCATAGGCTTCGCCGTCCAATTGCACGAGTGCGGATTGCAGCGGGGCCGGATCGCCAATGTTGATCAGGTCGAGACTGTCGTAGATGCTATCCATGTCGGTGAACAACGCGGGCAGCGTTGCGGTATCGAGTGCTGTGGCCACCGCGAAGGGGTTGCCGCCGCCGGCACGCAGCCGGTAGGATAGAGCCGACGCACCGATAGGCTGTTGATTGACGAAGTCGCCAGCGGGAACGAATTGCGAATTTGCGCAACCCGGATTTGCCGACACGCCAATAAAGCTCTCTTAAATCACGCCGCCGTGGCCCCACGGACCCGGTGTCGGGATACCAAGCGCCGGGTTGGCTGCGAAATTTCCCAGGATCGGCGCCGCTTGACCGACGATCATACAGGTGCCAGCCGGGACCTCCACGATGGTCAGCGAGTCAGGTAGATAAGGCAACGCCAATACGTCGCGGATCTGCGCCGCATCGAGCCCGCGTATGGCGTTCGACCCGGCGATAAAGCCGCCGGCTGGATCGGTCACGCCTTGCGTATAGACCCGCACATATTGCGTCGGCGCGGTCGTGCGAACAACCAGCGCGGGGGTGGAGGGCGTGAAGGAATCTGTTGGCGGCTGCAGGTTGAGGTAGGCGTTGGCATCGGCACCAGTGGAGATCGACGGCACGGTTGTGCCGTCTCGGCGGAAGATCGGCCCGGTGATAATGTCGCCAGGCGGGAGCGGTAAGCCGCTCGACGCCGTCTGTGCCTGCGCCAGATCGGAGAAGCCGATCGCTGCCAGCACGACGAAGCCACCCAGCGTCAGATGTCTACGCCTGCGACATGCGAGCATTTGCGCCTGTCCTCGACTTGCTGCGGTGCGACGATGGCCAAAATGGCCCGCCCACCCATTCTACACGCTCAAGAATCCCCGCGGCGCGGAATGCAGCCGCTCGATCCCGCTCTCGGTGATGAGGCACGCATTCGCCGGTTTGCACGCCGGCCTTGCCGTCGCGCGTCGTCACATTGGGCTGGATCACCACCATCATGCCGGAAGCGAAGGTCAGGTCGGGCAGCTTGCCAGAAGGTCGGCTTTTCGAGCCGATGATCGGCGGCAGATAGCCGCCGCCATAGCCATGCACAACGTCGTCGTCGGTGGTGAAGCCGGCATCCTCGATCATCGCCGTCGCCGCGACCACCTGCTCGGGCCGCGCGCCCGCGCGCAGCACCGACGCGATCGCATCGAACGCGGCTTCCGCCGTGCGGTGAAGATCGCGATAAAGCGGCGTCGGCTCGGCAGCGACGGTAAAGCTGCGCAGCACCTGGCCGGAATAGTCCCAGAAGGCGGCGCTGATCTCGGCGAAAACCACGTCGCCCCGCGCGATCCGCCGCGTCGAAGGGAATTGCGCCGGCACGGCAAGCTCGGGAGCGGCCATCGCGGTCGTGCCGATGAAATGGATGACGTTGGTGCCGCCATAGCCGAGATAAGCGGCCTCGACGGCGGCGCCCAATTCGCGCTCGCTCGCGCCCGGGCGGATCGCCGCGCCGAGCGCCGTCATACCGAGATCGGAGAGCGTCGCGCCGATGCGATACCACTCGATCTCCTCGGCCGACTTGACGAGACGTCGCTTCATGTAGGCCGCGTTCAGATCGGCGGCGCGCCCATACCGCTCGGTCAGTTGCGCGTGGAGGCGATAGCCGAGCGGCCCGAGAAAGCCGACGCGGTCGCGCTTGGCGCCGCGCCTGGCCAATTCCTCGAGCGCCGCGCCGATGCCGAATTCGCCGGCCCATGACACCTCGGCGTCGCAGGCGATGTTGCGCGCCAACGCGACATGATTGTGATACTGCACGAACAGCCGGTCGCGCGCGCTCCCTGAGATCACGCAAGCGGCCTCGGCGGTGATCGGCCAATGGGTCAAATATTGGATGGCGTTGCCGGCGCGGTTGACGCCGTAAACCAGCAGATGATCGACCCCAGCTTCCGCCATGATCGCCGCCACCATGGCGCGCCGCCGCTCCATCTCGGCGGGCGAGAAACGCGGATAGGTCTGCTCCATAATCGCGCGGAGCCGCGCCGGCAGCTCGGGCGGATAAAGGGGTTGAAGGGTCATGGCCATCTCGCTAGAGCCTTTTCCGGCGCGTCGCCGAGGGAGGGCCAGCATGGCAGCGGAGCTGAAAGGGCACAAGATCGGCTGGATCGGCGCGGGCCGGATGGGCTATCCGATGGCCGAGCGCCTCGCCAAGGCGGGCGCCGATGTCGCGGTTTGGAACCGCACGCGCGCCAAGGCCGAGCCGCTAGGGTTAAGCGGCGCCGAAATCGTTTCGCGTCCCGCCGATTTAGCCGGGCGCGACATCGTCTTCGTCATGGTCGCGGCGTCGGACGATTTGAGGGCGGTGACGCTCGGGCCGAGCGGATTGCTGAGCGATGGGGCGCGCCACCCCAAGATTCTCATCGACTGCTCCACCGTGTCCGAGGAAGCCTCGGCCGAGGTGCGCGCGGCGGCGGCCCAGCGCGGGGTCGAGATGCTGGCGGCGCCGGTGAGCGGCAACGGCAAGGTGGTCAAGGCGGGCCGGCTGAGCTTCGTCGTCTCGGGCCCGCGCGCGGCTTATGACGCGGCGCGGCCCTATCTCGACGCGCTCGGCCAGGGCTCGAGCTATGTCGGCGCGGGCGAGCTCGCGCGCCTGAGTCAAGATCTGCCACAACGTCTTCCTCGGCGCGGTCATCCAGTCGCTGGTCGAGGTCACCGTCCTGGCCGAGAAGGGCGGCGTGCCGCGCCATGCCTTTCTCGACTTCATCAACAAGAGCGTGATGGGCTCCATGTTCACGCGCTACAAATCGCCCGCCCTCGTCAATCTCGATTTCGCGCCGACCTTCACCCCGGTTCTCTTGAAGAAAGACCTCGATCTCGGGCTCGATGCCGCCGACCGCGCGGGGTGCGCGATGCCGCTCACCGCGCTCGCCCGCGAGATCGTGCAGAGCCTCATCGGCCGCGGCTATGCTGATAGCGATTTCGCGACCTTGCTGGTGCAGCAGGCCGACGCCTCGGGTCTGAAGCTCCAGCCCGAGAACGTCGCCGTCGATGACGGGCTGCATTAATTTTTGCGGCTGCGAGCATGGCCTGAAAACCAAAACCTCGCGCGACCTAAATCTTAAAGCATCAGGTTCTCGGCTCGCAGCCCGAGGGCGATGCGGCCCCATTGCGTGCCGTTGACGTCCCAGCTCAGCGCGTAATGCGCGTTGGCGGCATGGGCGTCGCGGAACGCGCGCTGGATCGGCTGGTCGAGATAGACGCCGGCGCCGCCGGTCGCGGCGAAGAGGATATTGACCGCCTCGGTGCATTGCGTCGCGGCGTAGGCGCCGTCGCGCCGCCAGCGCGCTTTTTGCTCGAGGCTCGGCGTCAGGCCATCCTCGGCCAGGCGCGTCGCCTCGTCGCAATCCTTGAGCATCAGCGCCTCGGCGGTGTCGGCCAGCGCCGTGGCCTCGGCGATATGAAGCTGAAGCGTCGCCAGCTCGGCGAGCCGGCGGGCGGAATAGGTCGCGATCCGCGTCTCCATCGCCTGCACGAAATCGCCGATCGCCCCGCGCGCCAGGCCGAGCGAGACCCCGCCGACGACGAAGGCGAAGAGCCCCAGCACCGGCAGCCGGTATAGGGCCGCGGGATTGACCTCCGCGCCGGGGGTCGCACCCGCGACGATCGCCGCCAGCGGCAAGCTGCGGTGCCTCGGGCACGAACACATCGGTCATCTCGATGTCCTTGCTGCCGGTGCCCCTGAGCCCGGTCGCGAACCAGGTATCGACGATGCCATAGTCGCTGGCGGCGACGAGAAAGATGCGCTGCTCTTTCGCGCGGCCGCGCTCGTCATGGACGATGCCGCCGACGAAGCTCCAGCGGCACGGATCGACGCCGCTCGAAAACGGCCAGCGCCCGCTCAGGCGATAGCCGCCCTCCGCCGCCACGGCCTTGCCGCTCGGGAAGACGAGCGCCGAGCCGATCAGATGGTCGGGCGAATCGCCCCAAACCTCGTTCTGCGCCTGAAGCGGCCACATCGCGAGCATCCAATGATGGCTGGCGAGGTTGGCTGCGACCCACGCGGTCGAGCCGCAGCCGGCGGCGAGAATGGCGCCCAGCTCGACGAGCGCGCGATAGGGCGCCTCGCTGCCGCCGACGCGCAGCGGCTGGAGCATGCGGAAAATGCCGCTGGCGTGAAGATCGGCGATGGTCTCGTCGGGCAGGCGGCGCAGCGCTTCCGCCTCGATGGCGCGCGCGCGCAACATCGGCGCCAGCGCCCGCGCCCGCGCCTTCAGGGTCTCGTAGGAGGGGGGCGAGGCAGCCAAGATCCGTCGCTTGCCGTCTTAAAGCTCGCGGCGCCGAGAATGCGCCGCATCCGTGCCGGCCATTCTGTACAATCCCGAGGAATTGGCAAGCCGCCGCCGCGGCCTTCACGAGAGGAGCGATCGATGTTCTATTCCTGCAGCCCGGCCCGATCCGAGGGCGCGCCCATCCGCGCCCGCAAGGGTGCCAAGTCGGTCACGGTCGATATCCATTGCCATGTCCTGACGCCGGCGGCCGGGGCGCTGACCAAGGACGCGGTCAACCCGACCCGCGAGGCCATGCTCGCCTTCTCGAACGAGGCGACGCGGGCGGTCGGCCGCAAGCAGGACGAGACCATCCGCGTGCAACTGACCTCGGCCGCGGCGCGGCTCAAGGACATGGACGCGGCCGGGATCGACATCCAGGCGATCTCGCCGTCGCCGCAATTCTACTACTGGGCCGAGCCCGAGCTGGGCCGCGAGGCCGCGCGCCTCATCAACGACCGCATCGCCGAGATCGTGGCCTCGCATCCCGACCGCTTCGTCGGCATGGGCACGGTGCCGCTGCAGGCGCCGGCGCTCGCCGTCGCCGAGCTCGAGCGGATGGTGAAAGTGCTCGGCCTCCGGGGCGTCGAGATCGGCACCAACGTCGCCGGCGCGGAGCTGTCCGAGGAACGCTTCCGCCCGTTCTTCGCCAAGGCCGAAGAACTCGACGTGCTGGTGTTCATGCATCCGGCGGGCTTCACCCACGGGCAGCGCCTCGCCGATCACTATTTCATCAACGTCATCGGCAACCCGCTCGACACCACGATCGCGGTGAGCCATCTCATCTTCGGCGGCGTGCTCGCCGCCTATCCCAAGCTCAAGCTCTGCCTCGCCCATGGCGGCGGCTACGCGGCGGCCTATAGCGGCCGCTTCGATCATGCCTACGCGGCGCGACCCGATTGCCGGCGTGTCATCACCGAGCCGCCGACCACTTATCTGAAGAAGCTCTATTTCGACACCGTCGTCTTCACCCATCACCAGCTCGAATACCTGGCGGGGCTCTATGGCGCCGACCATATCCTCTTGGGCACCGATTACCCTTACGACATGGGGCTGCCGGAGCCGGTGAATTTCGTTAAGGGCGCGAAGCTCTCGCGCGCCGACAAGGCGGCGATCCTCGGCGGCAACGCGGCGCGGCTCCTAAAGATCGAGCCGGCGGCGGGGGCGAAGCGAGGGAAGCGCCGCTAGCTGTGGATGGCCTTGAACACCTGGATCATGGCCGGGCCGATCAAGATGATGAAGACCGCAGGCAGAATGAAGAGGATCATCGGGACGGTCATGGTGGCGGGCAGCTTGGCCGCCTTTTCCTCGGCCTTCAGCATGCGCTCGTCGCGCAGCTCGGCCGATAGCGCCCGCAACGCCTGCGCCAGCGGAGTGCCGTAGCGCTCGGTCTGAACCAGGGTTTGCACGAGGCCGCGGATGCCGGGGATGTCGACGCGCTTGGCCAGATTCATGAGCGCGTCGCGCCGGCTCGGCAGGAAGCCCAGCTCGACCGCGGTGAGGCCGAGCTCGTCGGCCATTTCCGGCAGGAAGCGGCGGAATTCGCGGCTGACGCGGGACAGCGCGCCATCGAGGCTCAAGCCGCCCTCGGCGCAGATCACCAAGAGGTCGAGCACGTCGGGCAGCGACCGCAGGAAGCGCTTGTTGCGCGCGGCGATCATGCGCCTCAGCACCAGCGGCGGCAGATAGGTGGCGACCATCGCGATCGAGGCGCCGGCCATCACCAATTTCGTCGTCGGGAGGTGCATCGACGCCACCGCGATGAAAACGAAACTCGTCAGACCGACTGGCAGCACCAGGCGGATGCCCAGATAGACGATGAGCGCCTCGCGCGTGCGGTATCCCGCCTTAGCGAGCAAGCCCGCGGTCGTCTCCGCTTCCTCGCCGCGGTTGAGCTTCAATTTCTCGACCAGCCGGCGCAGCGTGGCGATCGAGAGCTTGAATTTGACCGTCCCCTTGCCGCCGGGCGCGACCCGTCCCTTGACCCGGTCGCGGAGCGTGGCGAGGCGCGCGATCACGGCGTTCCCCGGTATCGCGGCGACAGAGGCGACCGCCATCGCGGCGAACAGCATCGCCGCGACGAGAAACATCATCAGCCCGTCGCCGCCGAGGCCGAGCAGCCATCCGACGACGCCGTTCATATCTCGAAATTCCCGAGCTTCGCCAGCGCGGCGACGCCGAGCGCGAGGGATAGCCCGGCGGCGCCGAGAAGGATGTTGCCGGTCCTCGTTGTGAACAACGTCTCGATGTAGTCGAAATTGATCGCGGTCAAGAGCGCGAGCATGATGAAGGGCAGCGAGCCGATGATGGTCGAGCTCGCGCGCGCCTCCGACGAAAACGCCCGGATCTTCAATCGCATCTGCTTGCGGCGGCGCAACAACTGCTCGAGGTTGTCGAGGGTCTCGGCGAGATTGCCGCCGGTTTCGCGCTGGATCCCGAAGGTGATGCACATGAAGGTGAATTCCGCGAGCTCGATGCGTCCCGCCGCCTGCCACATCACTTCCTCGAGCGCCTGGCCGAGCTGGATCTGATCGGAAATCTTGCGGAATTCCTCGCCGACCGGCCCGCCGACCTCGCGGCCGACATTGATGATCGTGTCGGTGATCGGCAGACCCGAGCGCACGCCGCGCACCATCAAGCCGATCGCGTCGGGAAAATTCGCCAGGAATTTCCGGCAGCGCTTGCCGATCGCCCAACCGACGAGCATGCGCGGCGCGAAAAAGCCCGCCGCGATCCCCGCCGCGAAGCGGGCGATGAGGGGCAGGTGCAGCGCCCAGGCCGAGACGCCGATACCGAGCGCGATCGCCACCGCGAACGCCACGAACACGCCGAGCGACCAACCGGTGCCGGTGCGCTCGAGCTGGCGCTGCCAGTACTCGGGATTGGGCAGGATGCGGCTCGCGAACTTGTCGAGCCGGGTCGCGTTCGGGTTCAGCTTGAGGCTCGGGATGTCGCGCCGCCTGCCGCCCGGCTTTTTCCTCAAAGCGGCCAGCGCGCGCTTCACGATGCGCTCACGCGCGCCGTCGCCCGTCGCCGCGCTCCACGCGGCAACGAGAATCAGCAGCGTCAATCCGGCGATGACGAGGAAGCGCGCGCTATCCATCATGACATCGCCTCGATCAGCGCCTTGTCGAGCCCGTAATATTCCGCGCGGGTGACGAAATGCGGCCGCAATCCGGCCGAGACGAAGCTGCCCTTGAGCTTGCCGTCGGGCAACTCGCCCTCGTATTCGTAGTGGAACAGATCCTGCGTGGTGATGACGTCGCCTTCCATGCCGACGATCTCGGTCACCGTGGTGACCCGCCGGATGCCGTCGCGCATGCGGCTGATCTGGAGGACGAGGTGAACCGCCGCCGCGATCTGTTGCCGGATCGCCTTGGGCGGAAGCTGGATGCCCGCCATGCCCACCATGTTTTCGAGCCGGGTTAGCGCCTCGCGCGGCCGGTTGGCGTGGATGGTCGAGAGCGAGCCGTCATGGCCCGTGTTCATCGCCTGAAGCATATCGAGCGCCTCGGAGCTCCGGATTTCGCCGAGGATGATCCGGTCGGGCCGCATTCTGAGCGCGTTCTTGAGGAGATCGCGCATCGTGATCTCGCCGCGCCCCTCGAGGTTGGGCGGCCTCGTCTCCAACCGCACGACATGCGGCTGCTGCAATTGCAGCTCGGCCGCGTCCTCGATGGTGACGATGCGCTCGGTCGGATCGATCATCTGCGACAATGCGTTCAACAGCGTCGTCTTGCCCGAGCCGGTGCCGCCCGAAATCAGGATGTTGAGGCGCGAGCGGGCCGCGATCTTGAGCACGGCGCCCATCTGCCCCGAGATGTTGAGCTGGCGCGCCATGATGTCGAGGGTGATCGACTTCTTGGAAAATTTCCGGATCGAGATCGACGGCCCGTCGATGGCCAAGGGCGGCACGATGATGTTGATGCGGCTGCCGTCGGCGAGGCGGGCGTCGACGAGCGGCGTGGATTCGTCGACGCGGCGGCCGACTTGCGTGACGATCCGGGTCGCGACGCTCATCACGTGCTGGTTGTCGCGAAAATTGACGTCGGTCAGCTCGAGCTTGCCCTTGCGCTCGACATAGACGCGCTTCGGGCCATTGACCATGATGTCGGTAACGGTCTCGTCGGCCAGGAGCGGCTCGATCGGCCCCAGGCCCAGCATGTCGTCGAGCAACATGGTGACGAGCTGCTTCTGCTCGGCGTGATTGAGCTGGAGCTTCAGCTCGACGATGATTTCCCCGACGACGTCGGTGAGCTGGCGCGCGAGCTCCTCGCGCTCGAGCTTGGCCGCCACCTCGGTGTCGATGCGTTGAATGGCGAGGGAATAGATGCGCGGCGCCGCGTCGGCGATGCTGGCGTTGCGCACCGTGATCGGCGCGACCGCCGGAGAGGGCGCGGCGGGCGGTTGCGGCGCCGACGCGGGCGACTTGGCCGGCGCGGAATTCGGCGTCGCGGCCGGCGAGACCTCCGGCGGGCGATCGGGGCGGCCATTCAGCGCGCGCAGCCGGTCGTGCAGGCCCCCGTCGCTTTCGACGCCGCGGCGGCCGAACATCACGCGCTCCGCTTCAGCCAGCTCGGCAGCGTCGGCAGGAACTTCCGCGATAGGAGCGAGCGCTTTCGGGGCTCCTCGGCGCCGCACAGCCGCTTGGCGAAGGCGTCGATTTCCATCGCCGCCTTGCTGTTCCGCAACGCCGCCGGCAAGGCGGTGCCGGTCGATGACGTCGTCAGCGCGGTCTGCGGCTCGAACGGGATCGCGTAATCGAGCGTCAGGCCGACGACGCGCTCGAATTCCGAGCGGCCGACCTCGCCGCGATGGGACGCGCCGACCTGGTTGGCGACGATCAGGTGCTTGGCGGCGGGCGACAGCACCTTGTTGAACTCGGCGAGGCGCAGCGTGTCGCGCGCCGCGGCGAGCGACAGATCGGTCACGACGCCGATCATGGTGCCGATCGTGATCATGCGGCGCACCGCGTTGTCGAGATGGCGGGGCAGGTCCACGATGATGAAATCGCACTCCGCGCCCAGCACCGTCAGCATCGCGTCGGCGGCGGCGGGCGCGACCTGCGGCTGGTCGATCAGCGGTTCTTCCGCCGCGAGCACGCGCAGTTGCGGGCTTTCATGCAGCATCGCCGAGCCGAGCAGCCTGCCGTCGATGCGCGCGGGATATTCGAGCGCCTCGCGCAGGCCCGGCCCGGGCACGAGATCGAGGCTTAGGGCGAGATTGCCGAAATGAAGGTCGAGATCGACGAGCGCGACGTTGCGGCGGTGAAGATGCGCGAGGCACCAGGCGAGCCCCGCCGCGACCGTGGTCGTGCCGACGCCGCCGCGCGCGCCCATCAGGGTGATGACCTGCGCCTTGCGCGCTTCCTCGGGTCCGCTATGGGCGCGCTTGCCGCGCCGCAGGGCGCGCTCGAGAATCGGCACCGTGATCGGCTTGGGCAGGTAATCGGTCACCCCGAGCTCGATCAGGTCGCGGTAGAGATTGAGATCGTCGCGCGTGCCGATCGCGATCACGCTCATTTCCGGCGGGCACAGATCGGCGAGCGCGTAAAGCGCCTTCACCGGATCCTCGGCATCGTCGACATCGACGATCAGGAGATTGGGCGCGGCCTGCTGCTGAAGCTGGCCCTGCGCGGCGACGACGCCGCCATCGACGATCGCGGAATTGCGCCAGCGCTGCGCCGCCGCGAATTCGCGCACGACCTGGCGGGTCGCCGGGTCGTTGATGCAGGCAAGGAGGCGAGGGCCCGTCAGCGGCGATGTGAGCTGGTCGTCACTGGCCATTGCCGCTCCCGCTAGCCGATGGCAGGCCCGATCCGATGCCGGCGAGGCCCGCGGCGGCGGTGGCCGCGCCGGTGGCGCTCGCGGCGGCCGCGTTGCCGCTCTGGTCGGGGCCGGCGCCGGTGTTGTTGGAGAGCGGGGATTTTCCTTCGCGATAGGTCTGCACCGCGCGGATGCCGGGCTCGGCGTCGGCGGGGCCGGGCGTGCGGCCGACGGCGAGATCGCGCTTGTCGACGACCATGTCGTATAGGTTGCTGGCGTTGGCGCAGCCGAGATAGCTCGCCGGCGAGTTCAGCATGTCGCCGGTGCCGAGGGCGGGCCATTGGCCGCAGACCGGCTGCACGGCCACCATCTGCCGCAGCGCGACCGAAACGGTGTTGGGGACGCCCGGCGGCGGTGCGGTGCCGATGTCGGCGAGGCCCAAGCGCCGCAACGCGGCGATGACGCTCCCGAGCCGCTCCTGGTCCAGGATGCCGCCGCCGGCGCCCAACGCGACCTGGTCGCCGGGGCGCGCCTCCGCCGACCGCAGGAAATCCCGCAGGCGCGCGGCCTCGCTGGGCGAGAGCGTCGCGACGGCGCCGACGAAATGCACGTCGTGATCGAGCTCGGTCGTCGTATAGGTGATCCGGTTCGGGTTCTCGGGCTGCGACTTGCCCATGGGATCGCCGGCGGCGCAACCGGCGAGGGCGAGACCGGCGATCATCGCCACGACGAGGGCGCGAGCGCCCGGGCGGGAAAAGAAGCGCATCGCCGTCACCTCAATCGATCTCGAAGCCGGACGCGCCGGCGGGCGTGGGCTGCGGCGCGAATAGGCCGGTGGAAGTCGTCGCCGGCGCGCGCGAGCTAGCTGCCGGCGCGGCGGCGGCCGGATCGCCCAGCGCCGGCACGTGGACGAGATCGCCGTGAAGGATGCGCTCGGCGTCGGTCGGCGCCTCGAATTTCTCCATCCCGGTCTGGAGCGCGTTCGCGACCGAGACCGGCGCGACGACATAGGGCGTCACGATGATCACGAGCTCGGATTCGCCGCGCTGGAACGCGGTCGAGCGGAACAGCGCGCCGAGGATCGGCAGATCGCCGAGCCAGGGATAGGCTTGAATTTGCTGCTGGGTCATGTTCTGCAACAGGCCGGCGATCACGAAGCTCTGGCCGCTGCCGAGCTCGACCGTGGTGTCGGCCTGCCTCGTGGTGAGCCCCGGAACCGCGACGCCATCGATGGTGACGCCATGCGCCGGATCGAGCTGGCTCACCTCGGGCGCGACATGCATCGCGATGCGGTTGGCGGCGAGCATGGTCGGCGTGAAGCTGAGGCTGATGCCGTATTGCTTCCAGTCGATGGTGATGGCCGTGCCGCTGCCGCTGGCGCCGGTCTGCGGCACCGGAACCGGAATCTCGCCGCCGGCGAGGAAGCTCGCTTTCTGGCCCGAGACCGTGGTCAGGTTGGGCTCCGCCAGGACGGTGATGAGGCCGTGCTGCTCCAACGCATCGACCAGGACGTTGACATTGACGTTGTGGTTGCTGAGGCCGGCGAAGAAATTGTTGTTGGTGGCGTTGCCGATGAGCGTCGAATCCTGCGTGTTGAACCCGAAGGCGCCGGTGGTGCTGCTTAAGGCTTCTCCCGGCAGCAGCGGAACCACCTTGGCCGAGGTGGGCGATTGGTTGCCGATGATCGACGTGCCGGCGCTGACGATGCCGCCGGCGATGGCGCCGGCGTTGGTGACGCCGCTGGCGACGTTCTCCCAGTTGACGCCGAACTGCTTGAGGACGTTGCGGTCCACCTCGGCGATGCGGACCTGGAGATTGATCTGGTTGGGCTCGACGAGGGTCAATTTATCGACCAGGTTCGCCGGGCCCGCGACATAGCGGGCGGCGAGCTTGCGGATGTCGTCGCCCTCGGCCGCCGTCTTCACCATGCCGGTGAGAACGATCGAATCGTTGACGCTCTTGGCTTCGACCGCGCTGCCGGGCACGACCTGGTCGATCTCGCGCTGCAGCCGGTTGACGTCCTGATGCACGTTGACGCGGGTATTGAGGAGAACGTTGTCCGACTGGTCGAGCGCGTAGATCGTGGTCTCGCCCGCGCTCTTGCCCATGATGTAGAGCACGCTGGGCGATTTCAATTGCACGTCGGCGGTCGTGGGATCGGCGACGAAGACGCTGGTGCAGGGACGGTCGAGCTTGACGATGAGGCCCTTGCCGACATCGACATTGAGCGTGGCGCCGGTGGGCGACACGACCTGCGGCGCCGCCAGGCCAAGCGCGGCGGGGAAGGCGGCGAACGCAAGGCTCGCGATCAGCAAGAGAGCGAGGATCGGCCCACGGGTCGTCATCACTTCGCGCCTTTCGGGAAGTCGATCGATTTGGTGTCGCTGCCGCGCACGAGGTTGACTTTGTTGTCATCCGAGGGCGCGGCGTTGAAGTGCGGCAGCAGCCCGAGATCCGTGGCTTCGTTGTCCCAGGTGACGGAAGGCCTGGCCGGCTCGCCCCTGGCGTTGACCTTGACGGGTTTCGGCGTGCTTTGGGCGATGCTTCGCAGCGTCAGCGACAGCTTGCCCATGTCGGTCACGAGCGCGAGGATCTCGGCCTGCTTCGGCGTCACCTCGAGGGTCGCGCTTTTCGCCAGCACGGTTTCGTTCGACAAATCGCCCATCTTCTGGTCGATCGCGATGACGCGGATGTCCTCGAGGCACGGTCTCGGTCGCGCGATGCTCGGGCTCGCCCTGGGTATTGCCGGGGATGGTGGCGGTGAGCAGGACATCGACATGGTCGCCGGGCAGCACCAGCCCGCCGAGGCCGGCACTGGGCTGAAGCTGAACCGTCACCGCGCGCGAATTGGGCGACATGACCGCCGACAGAAAGCCGTGGTCGCCCTTCTTGATGAGCCGGTCGTCGGTGATGGGTTCGCCGGCGGCGATGCCGGCGCGCACCACCGAGCCGACGAGATCGTCGATCGAGCGGCTGCCTTGCAAGATGTAATCCGGGCTTATGCCGTCGGCCGGCCAGCTCTGCCAATCGAGATCGTTGGGCTTGAGGAATTGTCCGGCGGGCAAGACCTGCGTCGCGACCAGGATCTGCTTCGACGCCAGGGGCGCCGCGGGCGCGCCGATCTGGCCAGCGCCGAGGCGCGCCTGTTCGACCCAGGCGCGCACGATCATCGCCGTGGCGAGCGACAACGCGAGCGCTGCGGTCATCAACAGGACGCGACGGAGGGAAAGAGCGGGCATGGGTGATCGCTCGGCTTTTTGCGGATCGACTCAATTCACGACGCACAAAGCGATGCGTGCGAACCGACAAAACTGCGGCATCGAAAATCCCTCGCCCGCTGACGGTGCTCAGGGGCGATTTTTATGTAGTCTGCTTAACATCCGATGAAGTTCCCCGAGAAGCCGGGGCTCGGCCGCGATCAGTTCGTCGCGGCTGGCGGCGGCGGCGCGGTTGGCAGAGCGGCGACCGGCTCGCCGGGCTCGGATCCCGTCGAGAGCGCCCGGCCGCCATTCGCGCTGGCGCCGGTGAAATGGACGCCGGGCAGGCCGACGGCCGGGACGGGCTCGGCGGTTGCGGCAGCTTCCGTGGGCGCCGCTGGCTTGGCGGCGGACTTCCTGCCCTTGACCGCGCGGGATGGCGGCGCGTCCGCCTGGCGGACCGGGGAGGGGCGGTAATAAACCGCGAGCGCCTGCTTCAGCCCGGCTTCGTCGATCAGGCCATTCGCCGCTTTTACCGCCTCATCGGTCTTGCCCAACGCGGTATAGACGAGCGCCAGATTGATGCGGTAGCGGTCGGTTGCCTGCGGCGATAGGACGAGCGACGACAAGGTGGCCAGCGCGCCCGTCAGGTCGCCGGTCGAGAGCTGCATCAGGCCGTAATTGTTCCGTAACGCCGGATCGTCGGGAGCGACGCCGAGGCCGAGTTCGTAATTCTGCCGCGCGAGGTCGTATTGGCCCGCCAGGCTGTAGGCGACGCCGGTGGCGTTGTAGAGCTTGGGGTCGTCCTTGCGGGTCTCTAACGCCATGTTGAATTGGTCGAGCGCCGCCGACGCGTTGCCGCGCATCAGATCGAGCTCGCCGAGGCGAAACGCGACTTCCGGGTCCTTGGGCGCCAAGGCCTGGGCCGCGGAATAGGCGTTGAACGCGGCGTCGTCGCGGTTGCGCGCAATCTCGGTCTGGCCCAGGCGCGTCTCGGCGGCGAGCGATTTCGGATCGGCCGCGATCGCCTTGGCATAGCTCGCGGCCGCGCCATCGAGATCTCCCTTGGCGCGCAAGGCATCGCCTTGGCGCACGAGATCCCCGGCCGGATCGCCGCTTTTGCCGACGGGCGTGCTTGGGAACGCGTGGCCGATCTTGTCCGGCAGCGCGGCGATCTGGTCGAAGGCGTGGGGAACGACCGCCATCGGATTCGGAAACGCGGGCAGGCTGCTACAGCCCGATACGGCAAAGCCGAGCGCCGCCAGCGCCAGCCACGGCGTCGCGGCGCTGTGCGTCTTCTTGACCGTGAATTTGCCGAGCAAATACACCCGATGACCTCGCGGGAAAATGAGTTGCTTGGCGTCAGTGTCGCATCGACGTGGTTAATGAACGCTGAAGGCGGAAGAATCGGACGAGCGCTTAAATCATCGGACAAGCGAGGCCGAGCAGCGCGACGCTGCCGACGAGGAGGCCGCCGCCCCAGTTCTGAAGCGCCATGCGATAGGCGGGAAAAATGTCGGAGATCGTGGCGGCAAAGGCGCCCACGACCAATCCGGCGGTGCCGGCAATGCTCAGCGCGATCGGCATGCATGTCCCCGAAGGTCCGATGAATTGGAGCGTTATGCGCCCGGCGCCGTAAAGATTTCGCTGCGGCCATCGTCGCGCCCGCCGCTCGAGCCGCCGGCCACTCCGCTTAACCTTCGGCGAAAAGCTCGCTAAATTGACGAGGGTCGGCCCATCCAGAGCAGAGAAGCGCCCCGCATGCCCAAGGCCCGCTCGTTCCATGTCCGCGAACACGATTGGCTGTCGCACGACTACGTCGATCGCTGGATCGACGGGGACGTGACGCGCGACGCCGAGCGCCGCCCGATCCTGCGCAAGATGATGTCTTTCGCGCCCTTCGCCGCGGGCGATCCCATTCGCGCGCTCGACGTGGGCGCGGGTTACGGCGTCGTCACCGAGGAAGTCTTGCGCGCTTTTCCGAAGGCGCAAGTGACCTGGCAGGATTACTCGCAACCGATGCAGGACCACGCCCGCGAGAAGCTGGCCAAGTACGGCGACCGGCTTAGCCGTTTGTATTCACGAGCGTAGCGCGATTTTCGGCGCACCACGATTCTTTTGAAGTGTGACAAGGCTGATCCATCGCGTTCGTTACGACGCTGATCGGGATTTTATTGGGTCGAGGGCTGGAGGTTGCGGGAAGGGTTCGGCGGGGCACATCGCCCCGTGGGTCATGGTCCCGCAGCGGCGAAGCGGCCGGCGAGCAGCCGGAAGATCGCTGCGTCCGGGCAAGCTGTCGGCAGCCAGAGGCGAATTCGAGCGGCGCCCTCGACGACGCGGGCGGCGATCTTGATCAGCCGCAATCGCAGCGTCGTGAACTCGGCCGTTCTCCAAGAGGAACGCTTGGGCGCGGCAGCGCGCAGAGTGAGAAGCAGCCAATAAGCCGCCGTGTGCAGGATGAGGCGCATCTGATTGGCCCGCGGGTCACGGCACGACGTACGATCCGAGGCGAGCTGGGCCTTGTGTAGCTTGATGAAGTTCTCCGCTTGGCCGCGGCCACAGTAGACTGTCTCATAGAGATGCTTGGCGCTGCCCTTGAGCGAGGTGACGACGTAACGGACATCGAGGCCGAGCTTCGTCGCCTCGATCCGGGCGACGACACGGCGCTGTCTTTGCCAACTCTTGGCGCCGTAACGCAGCGTCGCTCCAGCGGCGCAGCTTCTCGGTTCCGGTCACCGCGCGCTCGACGCACACCGCGTCGGCAACCGACCGGATCATGCCGGCGAGCACCGGGTTGCCGCCGAAGCCGAAGATGTAGCCAATCCCATTGGCTTCGCACCAATCCATCGCCTTGACTCGACCGTAGTGGCTGTCACCGCGCACCAGGATGTCAACCTTCGGCCAGTGCCGGCGAATGCGGGCAATGACATGCTTCAGGATCGTGCGCACTTCGATCCCGCCCGGCGTCTTGCCGCTGCGCAGGATGACGGCAACGGGCTTGCCGCTCGTCCCCTCGTAGATATGGATCGGCAGGAAGCAGCGTTCGTCGTAATGCGCGTTGAACAGCGATAACTGCTGCCGGCCATGCACCGCGTCGAAGGTGTCGTCGATGTCGAGAATAATCGAAGCCGGCGCCCGCGCGTAACTGGCACAGAACTGATCCACCAGCGCCAGCATCAGTCGCGCGATCTCGATCCGCGACGGCGCATTCTCCAACCGCGACATGGTCGGTTGCGCGCACAGCGCCTCGCCGCTTCCCGGTGCTCGGCCCACCGCCATCTTGAATACCGGGTCGTCCCGCAGTTTGTTGCAGTCGTTGGCGTCCTCGTACCCCGCCGCGATCGCAAACATCCGAAGCCGCAGCATCTCCTCGACCGTGTGATCGATGCGATCGGAATCACGGCGATCCTTCAGGCAGGTCGCGAGGCGCGCTGCAACGCCCAGATGCCGCTCGACCCCGCGCAGCAGCAGCACGCCCGCATCCGACGACAGCATCCCGCCGTCGAAAGCTACGCTCACTTTCTTGCGGCAAATCGCTGGCAGGGAAAACGGCAGGAGGTTATCTTTGTTCATGGCGGATGTGGCGCTCCGTGATCGCGGCTTCGACTCTGTCCTGACAACAGAATCATGCTCGCAATCAGCGGCTTACGCTACATCCGCCAGCCTACAATCGCTCCCGTCGTGAATAAGGCGGGTTAGCTTTGTCTTGAGCGACCTCACGAGCGCTTCCTGGAGCAAGAATATCGGCGGGCCGTTCGATCTCGCGGTCTCGGCAATCGCGATCCACAATCTGCGCGACCGGCCGACCATCTTCCGCTGCTACGGCGCGATCCGGAAGCTGCTCGCGCCCGAGGGCTGTTTCCTCGATTACGATTATTTCCAATACGCCGGCGGCGTCGATGTGCATGTCGCGGCGATGAGGAAAGCCGGCTTCGCGACCGTCGAATGCCTGTGGCAGGAAGGCGCGGCCTCGATCGTCCGGGCGCGCTGACCCCACCGCCGCCCCGCGCGGCGGAATTTCTTACTTGGAGAGCCGGGCGGTCTGGGCCGCGCCGAGGTTCGACGTCAGTTTCTCGATGGTGTTGAAACCGACATCGAATGTGTAGATGGCCATCTGGTACGCGGCCTCGTTGGTGGCCACCGCCGAACGCGCATCCGCCCTGGCTCGAAGCGTTGTTCACCATCGTGGTGATGCCCGCTTGCGTTGCCGCGATCGCCATCGACGCCGAGTTGTCCAAGAGCAAATAAAAGTCGATGTTCGGCGACGATGTGCTGGTGGCCGTGGCAGAGCCGGAAAGGCCCGATCCCGGCTCGAACCCCGCCGGGTGGCCACCGTCGCGTTACGCCCTCTACCGCCCGCCGAGCTGGCGGTCCTGGGTGTCGCCGCGCTTTACAGACACGCGTCTGGGCGCGGCCGTCTTGGCCCAAACCGTCGGATTGCCGGCAATGGCATGGCGCTTGCTTCTAGGCGGTGGAACCGGTTTTCGACCGGACTCGTCTTGCATCGAGCGCGGCCATGAGCAGCAAGTCCAGGGACGGCAGAATCCAAAGGTTGGGCTTCGCCATGATCGCGTGCTTCACCGTTTGTGTCGCCTTGATCGTCTGGCTGGCGGCCTGAAGCCGTGATGCCGCGCCGCGTGCGGGAAGCGCCAAGTGAAATACTCGGCTCGGGCGCTGCGGATATTCGGCGAGTTGCACAATCTGTCTGACAATCCCATATCAACAATCGACTCGGTTGCGGTCGAAGTCGCGCGCATAGTTGCATGGCCGTCCTCGGACATGCATTCAGCGCCAGGCGATTTGCCGCTTACTTGACCTAGATCAAAGATTTTCAAGGAAAGGGTGAATTATGTTATTGTTAAAAGCGGGGGGAGGCCATTCCGGCCGCCTCGGAAGCAAACGGAGTTTCGTCATGGGTATTGATTCGATTGTTCGGGGTGGCTCCCTGGCCTTCGGGCTGGCCGCTGCGATCGCCCTCGCAGGCTGCGCCGGGGCACCGGGCGCTCAGCAGGGCGCTGCGGCGGGCACCACCGGCTGCTACAGCGGCGCGGAGGCTACGGCCGCGTCAAACGCTTGCGGCGAGGGCGGCGGCCCGTCGGGCCCGGTCGGTCCGTCGGCCATGGCGCCTCAGCCCAATGCGATCACAGGACCTGGCTGCTACAGCGGTCCAGAGGCTCAGGCCGCGTCAAACGCTTGCAACGGCGGCGGCCCGTCCGGTCCGATCGGTCCATCGTCCATGCAGCCTCAGGCCAATCCGGTCACGGCGCCTGGGTGCTATAGCGGTCCAGAGGCTGAGGCGGCGGCAAAAGCCTGCCAGTGAGATCGAGCCGAGACGGCGTCTTTTCAGGATCGACCGGCAGCACCGCGTTGCCGGTCGAAACTTGGCGGTGACGCCCGGATCGCGCCCGACGTACGTGGTACCAGCATCATCATAGAAACCATTGCCGAAAGGGAGGAATGACCATGTTGAAAGCCCCGCGACGCGCTGTCCTTTATGCGGCGCTCGCCTGCGCCGCGACGCTCTTAAGCTTGGCCGCCACCGCCCGCGCCCAGACCAACGTGCCGGTCATGTCGGCCGATGACCGCGTTCTCGGCAAGGCGGATGCGCCGATAACGATCTTCGAGTATGCCTCGCTCACCTGCCCGCACTGCGCGGCCTTCGACGTGCAAACGCTGCCCACGGTCAAAACGGACTGGATCGACACCGGCAAGGCGAAACTCATATTCCGCGACTATCCCTTGGATAAGCTGGCATTGAGCGCGGCGACGATCGTTCGTTGCGCCCCGGCGGATCGCTTTTACGGATTCATCGACGCGCTCTATCACGACCAGGCCGAGTGGGGCCTGATGGCGGATCCGAACCAGGCGCAGCCGATCATCGCCCGTCTCGGCGGGCTCAGCAAGGAACAGGCCGATACCTGCGCCGCCAACACTTACATCACCAACTTCATCCTCGGCGAGCGCTTGTCGGCCAACGGGCAGTTCGGCGTGAACGCGACGCCCACCTTCTTCATCAACGGCCACAAAATCGTGGGCGAGCTGGCTTATCCCGATTTCGCGAAGGAGTTGGAGGCGGCTTTACCGAAGCCGTGAGGATCTCGGCACGCGATGGCTAGGGAGGCCGCGACGTATCGGCGGTTTCGGCCCGATTATCGCAAGGCATGAACGGATCGAGGGCTCGTAGCATTCTGCTCCGGCGGCAAAGCATGACCCTTTTGAAAGCCCTGTTGGTCTTGGCCTTTGCCGTCTTTGCCGCGGTTTGGGCGCCGGCCTCCGCCAGCGCCGAGGCGGTGCGTTACACGCCCCAAGCCTTCGCTGACGCACAAGCGGCCGACCGGCTGATCGTTCTTCACTTCAACGCATTCTGGTGCCCGACCTGCGGCGTTCAACGGCCGGCGCTGCAAGACGTCCTCGATCAAGTCGCGCAGACCCCGCAATTGCAGGGCCTGATCGTGTTCACCGTCAACTTCGATACTCAAACCGAGACGGTGAAACGCTTCAATGTGCAGGCGCAGTCGACGCTAATCATCTTCAAGGGCAAGACGGAAGTGGGTCGCCTGACCGGCGAAACCGATCCAAGCGTGATCAAGGCGCTGCTGATCAAGGCCCAGACCAGCACGCCTGAGCAACTTCAGGCGGCGCTAATCAAAGCCAGCGTGCTCAGCGTCGGAAGCTACTTCCTCGGCGCTGTCGCCGGCGTTTTGTCGATCCTTTCGCCCTG
Organism: uncultured Alphaproteobacteria bacterium; assembly: GCA_963803265.1. Classification (GTDB taxonomy): domain Bacteria; phylum Pseudomonadota; class Alphaproteobacteria; order ATCC43930; family CGMCC-115725; genus CAIKMD01. Next base: position 249,003 of record CAWDLZ010000017.1, read on the forward strand.
CGTTTTGCCGCTGATCCCCTTGGTGGTCGGCGACGCGGCGGCGGCGCATCGATTCGGCGTCCTGGCTCTCGCGAGCGGCGTCGCCGTTTCCTACGTCGCGATCGGCCTCTTCGTCGCCACCATCGGACTGAGCATCGGGCTCGATGTCCAAACCTTTCGCATCGCCGGCGCGGTGCTGATGGCTCTCGCTGGAATCCTGCTCTTGAGCGAGCCCTTGCAGGAACGGTTCGAGCTCGCCGGCGGCCGTCTCGCCACCGCGGCGAACGGGCTCATGACGCGGATGACGCCCGCTGGGCTCGGCGGACAGTTCCTGTTCGGCATTTTGCTCGGCGCCGTCTGGAGTCCTTGCGTCGGACCGACCCTTGCGGCGGCCGTCACCCTGGCGGCGCAGCGCGTCGCGCTCGGGCAGGTCGGCCTGGTGATGCTGGCGTTCGGGCTGGGAGCGGCGATTCCGCTCGGGATCATCGGCGCGCTGTCGCGGCAGGCGTTGGCTCGGTGGCGGGGTCGGCTGGGCGAGGTTGGCCGTGCCGGCAAGGCCATCTTTGCCGTTCTCATGATCGCCATTGGCGGATTGATCGTCACCGGATTCGACCGCGATGCGGAAACCTACCTGCTCCAGATCTCGCCGCAGTGGTTGACGAACATCTCGATCGGCGTATGATCGCCGGTCATAAAACGGACCAGGATCGTGAGCGATCGTAATTCGACGGGAGCCAAGGCGACGCTAGCGCCGGTGCATCGCCTCCATCACGCCCTTCCGCTCATCATGCTTGTCGGCAGCATTGGCGCGATCGGCGGCGCGTGGTTCTTTCAATATGCCGTCGGCCTCGAGCCCTGCGAGCTGTGCCTCCTCGAGCGCTGGCCCTATTACATCGGCATCCCGTTGCTGCTTTTAGCCGCGATGTGGCGGAGACGCCCGATCGTCGCGATTCCCGTCTTCACGATTGTCGCGTTGCTGTTCTTGGCGGGGACCGCGGTCGCGTTCTACCACGTCGGCGTCGAGCAACACTGGTTCGCTGGCCCGACGGCTTGCACCGCTCCGGCGACGGACGCCACCTCGATCGAGGCATTGAAGGCGCAACTCATGGCGCAACAGCCGGTGCGATGCGATGTCGTCCAGTGGTCGCTTTTCGGGATTTCGCTCGCGGGATGGAACCTCGTCGCCTCGGTGGTCTTGGCAGCCTTGTCCGTTAGCGCTCTTTATCTCGAGTGGCGTGTCGGCTCGATACGGCGGTCGGAAGCGAGCTCGGCCAAGGACGATCGGACACCTCCGTTCGTCGGCAGCGAAATGCGGGGCCACGGACGCTGACAGGCGGATCGCGATCTTGAGCGGCGGGACCGCCTAGCCAAGAAACAAGCCGCACAACGACGTGGCCAGCGGGACCACGATGCGGCCGGCCATGGCACCGAAGCCCAAGGGCTTCAATATCATCTTCATGGCCATTTCCTGGGGAAAATGGTCCCTGGCGATCTTCCTCACCTTGTCGCGATAGGAATCGTAGTCGCTGACATGGAATTCGGCGCCCGGATTGCGCGCGAGATAGATATGCTTGAAGGCGATGAGCGCGTCCTCGGACTGCACCTCCGCGGCGCGCTTCAGCAGCGTCTTCAGAACGGAGAAGCGGCTCGGGCGCTCTCGCTCGCACGATCTCAGGAAGTAGCGATAAAAATGCTTGTAGTGTCTGACCTCGTCGGCGCGGATTTTTGCCGCAAGCTGCGTCAACACCGGCTCGCGATCGCTTTCCGCCAGCATCGTATAGAAGGAAGATGTCCCGGTCTCGATCACGCACCGCGCCACGAGCTCGAGCGCGTGGACTCGGCTCGAGGGCCTCCATCGAGCAAGTGTGCGAGTATTCCGGATAAAAGCTCCGGTACGAGGCGTCCCAGTCGAAGTCGGGCCAGGCCGCCTGAACATAGCGCTTCAAGGCAACGCCGTGTTGCAGCTCCTCCGGCTCCCAGCGTTGCTTGAGCCATTCGATCGTGTCGCGGTCGTCGCTGAAGAACTCGACGAGGTTGCGCGTATAGAGATCGGAGGTGATCTCGATGAAAGAGGCGGAGGCCAGAAGGTAGAACAGCGGGGTGTCGTCCCTGATCCGCTCGCGCGCGATCGCATGAAAGGGAATCTCCGCGACCGACCACGACGCCTCGCCTGGACGATGGAAATCTTCGTTCGTCACCACAACCCCCCTCGCATTCCTCGAAAGCTCTTTCCGACTCACAGTATAAAACTAAGCCGCGAGATTTGGGAAACTTTGATCCACCTCAAAGGGCAAATCACGAAACCGTGGCTCACTTGTCGCCGCTGAGCTACACGAGAAAGGAGTGCACGATGGCGACTACCCCAGTGGAAGTGAAAAAGACCCCGCCGGCGCGAACCGCGGTGCCCGATGTCTGGCAAGCCTTCCGAAGCGACATGGATCGACTCTTCGATCGCTTTACCGGCGGATTTGGCCTGCGCCCATTTCCGCGCCTGTCCGACTTCGAGCCCACGATATCTTTCGCGGCGCCGGCGGTGGATGTCGCCGAGACCGACAAGGATTTCACCATCACGGCCGAATTGCCGGGGATGGAGGAAAAGGACATCGAGGTCTCGGTGAGCGGCGGCGTTCTCGTCCTAAAGGGCGAGAAGCGGCAAGAGAAGGAAGAGAAGGACAAGAACTATTACCTCTCCGAGCGCTCCTATGGCGAATTCCAGCGCTCTTTTACCCTGCCTGACGGGATCGACCGCGACAAGATCAACGCGGAGTTCGGCAAGGGCGTGCTCAAAATCACTTTGCCGAAATCGGCGGAGGCCCAGAAGCAGCAGAAGAAGATCGAAGTGAAGGCGGCATGACGTAAATCCGCCTCGGCCCCCGGATGGCGGTCCCTGTCGCACGCCATCCGGGACGCTGGCGTTCTTGCGCCGCGCAGAATCCGAATCCCGGCGAGGTTATCGAAGCTCGATCTCGCCGCTCAAGTAATCAATCAATGTCCGGCGAGGCTGTTCAGATAGGCGACGATATCGTCGATCTGCTCTCGGGCGAGATCGAAATTGGGCATCGGGGGATGAGGCGCCACGAGAAAGGCGCGGGCATCGATCTGACCCGGCGCGCCACGCGCGGCAATGGCCGAAAACGGCGGCGCGACATCCTTCGCGCTGCCCTCGCTCCCGCTGCCCTCGCTGTCAACAAGGTGACAACTCGAGCACCAGACGCGCGCGAGCGCGTGCCCCCGCGCGGCATCTCCGGCAGCCCAAGCAAGGCCGGGCACCAGCGTAAGGGCCACCACCACCAATAGCGCCTTGCTGCGGCGACGAAGCGCCATTGTCATGACCGCGCAATCACGATGCGATCTTCGACCGCCGTGACGCCCGGAACCGACCAGGCGGATCGCTCGGCGGCCTCGCGCTCGTTCCAGGTCTCCACCGTGCCGCCGAGCACGACTCTGCCCTCGTTCACCTCGACGGTGATCCGCCCTGCCTCGACATCGGCGTTGCGTTCCAAGGCCGCGGCGAGCTTTGCCTTGACGTCCGAGGCGCGCACCTTGGGCCGAACCGTGATCGTGTTGACGACGCCCTTCACGCCGCTGAGCTTGCGGATGTCGTACTCGGCTTCGGCGCGCTGGAACCCCCAGTCCACCGTTCCCGACAAGGTGACGATGCCGTGCTCGACCTTGACCGACACCTCCTTGAACGGCACGGCGACATCCCATTCGAGGATATTGACCGCGCGCTCCGCGATCTCGTCGTCGGCGCTCTTCTTGTCAACGGGAAGATGCACTTCGATTTCCTGCGCGATGCCGGTCACGCCTTTTACCCGGCGGGCGGCGCGCTCGGCCGCGAATTTCTCGGCGAAGGTCTCGACATGGCCGGCGAGCGTCACCACGCCGCCGCGAACGCTGACGCCGATATGTTCGGCTTTCACCGCCGGATCGAATTCAAGCTCGTCGATCACGCGCTGCTGCAGTTTCAGTTCCTCTGACATGCCCTGCTCCTCGAAAGCATTTAATAAATAATCTCGCCTATTCGAGGCGCTCGCGGCTTGATCCACATCAAAATTCACCGCAGAAAGAGGATATTCGCCCGCGTCCGGGCGGTCAGATCCTGGAGCGCCGCGGCGTCGTTGACGGAAGGATCGGCGTCCACCACCAGCACGCTGCCCTCGCCGGCCAAATGCCCGAGGGAGAGGCTGTCGAGAAGAAATCCGCTCGACGCGGCAGCGCGAGGCGAGCTCGTCGGAAATCGCGCGAACCCGCTCGAGCGCCGCCGCGGCCTCGACGCTTTCCTCCGCCAACAGCACGGTCAAAGGCCGATTGCCGGTCAGCGCCAAGCCGGCGGCCGCGGCGATCACGCGCTCGAGCGACGGCCCGGGGTTGTTCACGAAAGCCAATACTCCGTCCTTGGCTTCGCCCGAGCCGCGGACCAACAGGATCGGCCGTTGCGAATGAAACGCTTGCGCGAACCAGCGCAAGTCGAGACGGAAGACGCCGGCGAAAGGACGCGTCGCCGCCTCGATCACGAGCAGATCCCGATCGCCGACCGGCAGCGTCGCGAGATCCAGTTGTCCGCGCATGACGTCGAACGACCAGCCGACGTCATGCGCCCGCGCGGCGGCCTCGATCGCGGCGCGAGCCCGATCGGCTTGTGCCGCGAAATGGTGGAGAAGAGCGCTCTCGACGAATTCGTCCAGGACGTCGCCGCCGGCGCCGACATGCCGCGCGAAAGGCAAGGCCGCCCAATGCAGCAGCGCCTCGTCCTGCACGAAAATGCCGTGCAAGGCCGCGTTGAACGCCGCCGCGAGCGCCGCCGCCGCGTCGAAGCTGGTGAGGTTCTCGCCGACCGCGTCGCAGGCGATGACGACGCGCGCGATCGTCAGCTCATTCATCGCGGCGCTCCTTGCCGCGGGGCCGCCGCTCGCGCCGGCGCTCGGGAGGCTGGCGCTCCGCGCGCGCGGCGAAAGCGGCAAGCCGAACCGCGATCCGCTGATTGATCGTTCCTTCCGGATAGCGCCCGGTCACGTCGGGCTCGCCGGCCGGCACGCCGGTCAGAATCTCGATTCCCTGATCGATCGAACTCGACCGGAATCACCTCGAACCTTCCCGCGGCGCAAGCCTCGACCACGTCTTGGCGCAGCATCAGATGCTTGACGTTCGAGGCCGGGATCAGCACGCCCTGCCTGCCGGCGAGACCGCGGCGCCGGCACACGTCGAAAAAGCCCTCGATTTTCTCGTTCACTCCGCCGATCGCCTGAACGAGGCCGTGCTGATCGACCGATCCGGTAACGGCAAAACTTTGGCGAAGGGGCACCTCGGAAAGCGCCGAGAGCAGCGCGTAGAGCTCGGCCGACGAGGCGCTGTCGCCTTCGATCCCGCCATAGGATTGCTCGAAAACGAGGCTCGCGGTGAGCGACAGCGGCCCGGCCTTGCCGAACCTGCCGCCCAGGAAGCCGCTCAGGATCAGCACGCCCTTGGAATGGAGCGGGCCGCCCAAAGCCACTTCGCGCTCGATATCGATGACCTCGCCATGGCCGAGCCGGACGCGCGCGCTGATGCGGCTCGGATTGCCGAAGGCAAACCCGCCGAGCTCCATCACCGCCAAGCCGTTGACCTGGCCCACCCGCTCGCCCGAGGTCTCGATGCGAATGGTGTTGCGGCCGATCTCTTCCTGCAGGCGCCGATAGATCCGGTCGCCCCGGCGCTTCTGCGCGTCGATCGCCGCCTGCAATTCGGCGGCGCCGATAATTGCCTTGTTGGCGGCGCCCGCGAGATAATCCGCCTCCTGCAAGAGATCGACGAGGCTGCGCATTTGGGCGGAAAGCTTCTCGGAATCGCCGCTCAGGCGCGAAACGTCCTCGATCGCGCGCGCGACGCCGCCGCGATCGAGCGACCGCAGCTTTTCGCGCCGAACCGTGGCGGCGATGACCCGCGCATAGAGCGCGGACGTCTCCGCCGAGCGGTCGACCGTGTCGTTGAAATCGGCGGCGACCTTGAATAATTCCTTGAAATCGGGATCGAGCTCGGCCAACAAGTAATAGTACATCGGCGAGCCGACGAGCACGACCTTCACATCCAGCGGGATCGGCTCGGGCTCGAGCGACACGGTGCTCTGCAGACTGAGGAGCTGCTCCAGCGAAACCACGCGAATGTCGCCGGACCGCAGCGCTCCCTTCAGCGAGTCCCAACTGAAGCTGTTGGCCAAGAGCCGCTCGATGTCGAGCACGAGATAGCCGCCATTGGCGCGATGCAGCGCCCCCGGCACGATCAAGGTGAAATCCGTCGTCAACGCGCCGAAGCGCGCGGCGTGCTCGATCCGGCCGACCAGCGTCTGGTGCGTCGGATGATCCTCGAAGACGACGGGAGCGCCCGGCTTGCCGCCGTTGCCGACGATGACGTTGACCTGGTAGCGGCGAAAGGTCGGAATCTCCTGCATCAGCTGCGCCATCGGCGGTACGACCGCGCCTTCGGCCGCGGCCCGGCTCGGCGCCAGGAAATCGTCGGCGTTCTCGAGGATGTCGTGCTCGACTGCGTCGAAATAAGCGGTCACCTCGGGCAGGTCGGCATAGGATTTCCGGAGCTCGTCGAAGGGGCGGACCACCGTCTGCTGCGTGAAGTCCCGATTGAGCTTGCGCACGGCCTCGCGATGGTCGCGCTCCCAATCCGGAATCTGGCGCACGATGGCCTCGAGCTCTTTTTGCAGCGCTTCCATGTTCTCGGTGATTTTTTTCCGATCGGCTTCGGCGAGCCTGCGGAACACGTCGGGATTGATCACCTCGCCATTGTGGGTGGGCGCCAAGGCCAGCCCCATCGGCGTGCGGATCAGCGTGATGCTTTTCTGCTCGGCGCGGCGCTGCAATCCGCCGAAGGCGTCGTCGGTCCGCTTCTTGAATTCTTGATCGAGCACGTCGCGGCGGGCGCGGTAATCGTCGCGCTCGAAGGCCGCGGGCAAGGCGACCTGCAAATCCGTCACCAGCCGCTCCATCGCCTGCCGGAGCGGCCGTGCGCGCCCGGCCGGCAGCATCAGGCGACGGGGCTTATGCGGATCGGCGAAGTTGTTGACGTAGCACCAATCGGACGGCGTCGGCTCGGTCGCGGCTTTGCGCCGCAGCAGCTCTTGCACCAGCGTGTGCCTGCCGGTCCCGCTCGGTCCTAGGACGAAAAGGTTGAAGCCCTTGCGCCGGATCCCGATCGAAAATTCCACCGCTTCGATGGCGCGGTCCTGCCCGACCAGCCCTGGCGGGTCGGCCAGCTCGGCGACGCTCTCGAAGCTCAGGCCCGATAGATCGCAAGGCCGGAACAGCGAGGCCGCCGGCAAGGGCACGCCGGACCGCCAATCGGCTGCCGCCGGCAGACCGCTCGCGGCTCCGGCGGTTTCGAGACCGATCGACGGCGATTCCTCAGCCAAATTTGCCTCCCACTGGTGTCTTCGGCGAGCCCACTCTATCGGAATGTTGATTCCCCGGTTTGAGACAAGTCAATAGCGCGCAGCGGCCGGCGTCATTTCATGAGCGAGTAGATGGCGATTACGATCTCGGCAAGGATGAGCAGGAGCACGCACCATTCGAGCCGCGTGCTGCTTCGCTCTTGCACGAGACCCAGCAGCATTTCGCTGCTGCGCAGGATGACGTCCTGTTTGTGATCCAGGGCGCGGGCACGGTCGCGCAATTCGTATTCCTCCGCGAGACGGGCATAGAGCCGCTCGAGTTCGGGGTGGTCCCACAGCAGATCCGGCTTTTCCCCGGTCTCGACGCGACCGACCATTTTGTGCTGGACGAGCAGCGCATTGCCGATTTGGCGCAGCAGCGGTCCGACGCCGATCCCAAGCCGGCCGCGCCGGCGCAACATCTCGGCTAAAGGCTCGACGCGGTCGAAGCCGATGGCGACGCGGCCTTCGTAATGGCCGAGAATCAAACTCTTCGCGAGAACATTGGCGATGAGCTGCAGTCTTTCCAAGGTCAGCTCTTTGACCAGGATCGTCCCATTGATGTCGATCTGGTCCTCGGCCTCAGCCCCAACATCGATGCGCGCCTCTTCGCTTTCCGGCGGTTCGAAGGGGTCGATCACCATAGGCGAGAGCCGTTCGATGAGCGCCTTTTCGCCTTCCGTCGACACGTTCATCAGGACGATCACGCCATAGCGGAACAGGACGGCGACCCCGCCCTCGCGCACGCTGATCGTGAGCGGCGCGCGCGCGAACGGCTCCTGCGCGTCGAAGCGACGGGTATCGATCCGCTCGCCCAGTAGCAACGCGCGAGCGCCGACAGAGCGCCGCGGTCCGAGGCATGCCGCCAAGGGGGCAACTCGTGCCGGCGCTTCAAGCATGATACCGCATCGCGCCCGCGTCATGGCGGACGATGGTTCCCGCGTCGCCCCTTAGGATCGCGGATGCATCCGCGATGGCGCCGATGCCGGCGAACCCGCCGGTCCGCTCGACGAACCGGCACGCGGCCTCGACCTTGGGTCCCATCGAGCCTGGCGCGAAATGGAAACTCCGCAATTGGCTCGGGCTGGCTCGCGCGATGAGACGAGCGGCCGGGTCGCCCCACCGCGTCGAGACCGCGGCAACATCGGTAAGCAGAAGCAAGGCATCGGCCGCGAGCTGCTCGGCGAGAAGCACGGCGGACAAGTCCTTGTCGATCACCGCCTCGACGCCGCCGATCGAGCCGTCGGGCCGCGCCACGACGGGAATGCCCCCGCCGCCGCTGCAGATGACTAGCGCGCCGGCCTCCACGAGAAGACGAATGGCGCCGATCTCGCGGATGCGGCGCGGCTCGGGCGACGGCACCGCGCGGCGGAACGCGCTGCCGTCGCGCATCATCCGCCACGACTTTTCCGCGGCCAAGCGCCGCGCCTCGAGCTCGGAGTAGAGCGGCCCGATCGGCTTCGACGGCGCAGCGAAGGCCGCGTCCTCGGCATCGACCTCGACCTCTGTCAGCAGCGTCGCGATCTCGCGGCCGGGCAGCTCGGCCTCGAGTTCGCGCTCGATCAGATAACCGATCGCGCCTTCGCTTTCGGCGACCAGGACGTCGAGCGGATCGCAAGCGCCCGGGTCCGCCGCCGCCGCCAGCGCCAGCATGCCGACTTGGGGGCCATTGCCATGCGTCACGACAACCTCGTGCTCGCGCGCGACGGCGGCGACCGCGCGCGCCGCCTCATGCAGGTGACGCTGGCGAAGCTTCGGATCCGGCTTCTCGCCGCGACGCTGCAGCGCGTTGCCGCCCAGGGCCAGGACCACGCGCGTCATCGCTGCTCCAGGAATTCGTCGATCACCGCAGCGAGCGTCGGCGTGCCGGCCTCGGCGAATCGATAGCGCGCACGCACGACCGGCTTGTCGATCCGGATCAAGTGGCCGAGATCGATGGGCGTGGCGGAAACCACGATGTCGGCGGCGGCGGCATTGATCGTCGCCGCCAGCGCGTCAAGCTCGGCAGCGCTGTACCCGACCGCCGGAAGGACGCATCCGATATGCGGATAGCGGCGATAAACTTCGGCGATCATCGGCGCGGCCGAGTGCCTAGGATCGACGATTTCGCGGGCGAACGCCGCTGTCGCGGCGACATAGCCGGCGCCGAAAGCCATCCCGCCATGCGTGATCGTCGGGCCATCCTCGACGACCAAGACGCGCTTGCCGGCGATAGCGGCCGGATCGTCGAGCGTCACCGGCGAGGCCGCCCGCAGAACCCTGGCGCGCGGATTGACCCGGCGGAGATTGTCGATGGCGCGTTGGACATCCGCCGCCGAGGCGGCATCGACCTTGTTGACGATGGCGACATCGGCCATGCGCGCGACGGTTTCGCCGGGGTGGTGGGTTGCGATCTGATCGGGACGCAGCGCATCGATGACGACGATGTGAAGATCGGGCTTCACGAAGGGAAAATCGTTGTTGCCGCCATCCCAGATGACGGTATCGGCCTCGGTCTCGGCGGCGGCGAGAATGGCGGCGTAATCGACGCCGGCGAAGACGAGATTTCCGGCGGCGATGTGGGGCTCGTATTCCTCGCGCTCTTCCGCCGTGCAATGGGCGCTGTCGAGATCCGCCATGGTGGCGAAGCGCTGAACCCTCTCGCGCGCCAGGTCGCCGTAAGGCATCGGGTGGCGCAGCACGGCCGTCCGCCGGCCCTGTTCGCGCAAGCGGCGCGACAAGAACCGCGCGATCTGCGACTTGCCGCAACCGGTACGAACCGCCGTCACCGCGATCACCGGCAGGGACGAGCGCAGCATCGTCCGCTCGGGCCCGAGCAGCGCGAAATCCGCGCCCGTGGCGAGCGCCCGCGAGGCGAGGTGCATTACCTGTGCGTGCGGCACGTCGCTATAGGCGAAAACCACCTCGTCAACGCGATGCGCGCGGCACAGCGCCTCGAGCTCCGCTTCGTCGGCGATCGGAATGCCTTGCGGGTAGCGCGGCCCCGCCAGAACGGTGGGATAGCGGCGCCCAGCGAGGCCCGGGATCTGCGCCGCGGTGAAGGCCACCACGACCGAGGAAGGATCCTCGCGATAGACCATGTTGAAGTTGTGAAAATCCCTCCCGGCCGCGCCGAGGATGAGGACACGCCTCGGTTCGCCGGCGGGCTTTCCGCTAGATGCAATAGGTGCGGATGGGCGCGAAACCATTGAATTCCACCGAGGCGTAGCTTGCGGTATAGGCGCCGGCCGAGAGAAAATCGACCGTGTCGCCGATCGCGAGATCGAGCGGCAGCCCGTAGTTGGCTCGATCGTAAATGATATCGGTGCTGTCGCAAGTCGGGCCGGCGAGGATGACGGGGCCGGCGGGAGCGGCGTCTTTCGCGGTGCGCAAGCGGTAATGGATGCGCTCGCCCAAGGTTTCCGGGAGACCATTATAGCGTCCGGCGTCGAGATAGACCCAATGCCGCTTCGCGTCGTGGGATTTCCGGCTAACCAGCAGCACCTGCGCGCGCAGCATGCCGGCGTCTCCGACCATGTAGCGGCCGGGCTCGATGATGATGCGCGGGCGCGCGCTTCCGAAGCTTTCCTGCAACCCCGTCTCGATCGCCTCGGCATAGGCGGCGAGCGCCGGTACCTCGGCGCGATAATGCGCGGGCAGGCCGCCGCCAAGGTTGAGGAGCTCGAGCGTCAGCCCCCGTTTCGCGCAATGATGGAAGACGCCGGCGGCCATCTCGATCGCGGGACGCCACGTGCCGGGCTCGTCCTGCTGCGATCCGACGTGAAACGACACGCCGGCCGGGCGCAATCCGCGCTCGCGGGCAAGCAGGAGAAGATTCGTCGCCATCTCGGGATGGCAGCCGAATTTCCGCGTCAGCGGCCACTCCGCCCCGTGCTCCGAAACGGCCAAGCGGCAGAACACCTTGGAACCCGGCGCGGCGCGAGCGATCTTCTCGAGTTCGCCTTCGCTGTCGAGAGCGAAGAGGCCGACGCCGAGGCGGTGGGCCTTCGCGATGTCGGTTTCGCGCTTGATCGTGTTGCCGAACGAGAACACCGAAGTCGAGATGCCGAGCGAGAGGCAGCGGTCGATCTCGCCCTCGCTGGCGAGATCGAATCCGACCCCGAGCGCGGCCAGCGCGGCGATCACTTCCGGCGCGGGATTGGCCTTTACCGCGTAGAGAATGTCGGCGAAGGGCAGGGCCGCCGCGAGCGCCTGGTGCTGCGCGCGGACCACGTCGAGATCGACGACGACACAGGGCGTCGGCGGCTTGGCCGAAGCGAGCCAGCGATCGATCCTCGATGTCACGCTGCGAAATTCGACCTCGGCCACGTCGCCCATTGCCCCTGCAGCTTGATGCGTTCTCGCCTCGAGACCCGGTAGCGTAATAATACCGGCATCGCCTTGCGGTGCCTTGATCTCGATCAATCGGCCGCGCGCCGGATTGGGCTAGGAATTTTCGCGCAAGGCTTGCGGCCGCGAGCCTTGCGCGGCATTTCACGGAAAGCCCCGCCATGCCAGTGCACAATGCCGATATCGCGAATGCCTTCGAGGAGCTCGCCGACCTTCTCGCGCTTGAAGAGGCCAATCCGTTCCGCGTGCGGGCTTATCGGAACGCGGCCCGGACCTTGCGCGGCTTGGGCAGCGAGGTCACGGCGATGCTTCAGCGCAAGGACGACCTCAGCGCGTTGCCGGGCATCGGCAAGGATCTCGCCGAGAAAATCCGCGACATGGCCCAAACCGGGCACCTCGCCTTGCTCGACGAGCTGCACCGCAGCTTGCCGGCGGTCGCCACCGAGCTATTGAAGCTGCCCGGCCTCGGACCGAAGCGGGCGAAAGCGCTCTATCACGACCTCAGTATCCATTCTCTCGAGCAGCTGCATCGCGCCCTCCTCGACGGCCGCGTCCGCGAGGCGCCGGGCTTCGGGCCGGTCATCGAAGCCCAATTGCTGCGCGCGCTCGAAGCGAAGCCGACAGGCCCCGAGCGCATGAAGCTCGCCACGGCCGAGGGCTATGTCACGCCGCTCGTGGCCTATCTGCGGCGAGCGCCGGGAATCGACAAGGTCACGGTTGCCGGCAGCTATCGCCGCTGCCAGGAAACCATCGGCGACATCGACATCCTCGCGACCGCAGCGAAGCACCAGCCGGTGATCGACTGGTTCACCCGCTATGACGAGGTCGACAAGATCGTCGAAGCCGGAACGACGCGCGCGACCATCGCGCTCCATGCCGGCTTGAACGTCGATCTGCGCGTCGTCGATGCCGCGTGCTACGGCGCGGCGCTCCAGTATTTCACCGGCAGCAAGACTCATGTCGTCGCGGTTCGCGCGATGGGCCGCAAGAAGGGGATCAAGATCAACGAGTACGGCGTCTTCCGCGGCGAGAAGCGCATCGCCGGCGCGACCGAGGAAGAAGTCTTTCGCTCGGTCGGGCTGCCCTATATCGAGCCGGAGCTGCGCGAGAACCGCGGCGAATTGGAGGCCGCGGCGGCGGGCAAGCTCCCGAAGCTGGTCGAGCTTGCCGATCTCAAGGGCGACCTCCACAGCCACACCACGGCGACGGACGGCCACAACAGCTTGCGCGAGATGGCGGAAGCCGCCAAGCAGGAGGGACTCGCCTATCTCGCCATTACCGAGCATTCGCGGCATTTGACCGTCGCGCGCGGGCTCGACGCCGCGCGCCTCGGCCGGCAAATCGACGAGATCGATCGCCTCAACGAAGAAGGCCTCGGTGTCACGCTCCTGAAGGGGATCGAGGTCGACATTCTCGAAAACGGCACGCTCGATCTGCCCAATTCCACCCTCGCCCGGCTCGACCTCGTCGTCGGCGCGATCCATAGCCGCTTCAATCTTTCGCGCGAGAAGCAGACCGAGCGGATTCTGCGGGCGCTCGATCAGCCGAATTTCTCGGTGCCTCGCCCACCCCACGGGGAGGCTTCTCGGCGAGAGGGAGCCTTACGACATCGACGTGCCGCGAATCCTCCAAGCGATAAAGCAACGCGGCTGCTTCATCGAGCTTAACGCGCATCCCGAGCGACTCGATCTGACCGACGTCCACTGCCGTCTTGCCAAGGAAGCCGGCGTCGCGGTCAGCATCGCCACCGACGCGCACCGAACCCAGGAGCTGGGATATCTCCGCTTCGGCGTCGGTCAGGCGCGGCGCGGTTGGCTCGAAAAGAAAGACGTCCTCAATTCGCGGACGCTCAAGGAATTGCGCCCGTTGCTGGCCCGCACCATGGCTCGAGAGCGGCCTTGACCTAGATCAAGGCCGCCTCGACGCGGGCCGGGTAGGATTTTGCAATTCGCAGGCTTCGCCAAGGTGTCGCCATGATGAGCAAATTTTCCTACACCGATCTGACCGCCGACCTGCCGGAGCGCGCCCGTGCGCCGCGGCGCCGACGCCCTCGGGCGAGGGCGGCGGCTCGGCCCGACTCGGCCATGCGCAATGCTGGCGAGGCGCTCCTGGCCAGCGCAGCCTTGGCGCTCGCGATTGCCGCGCTGCTGGCGCGTTGAAGCGCGAATCTTGCCGAGCCGAATTATGCCATTCAAGGACATCCTGGTTCATCTCGACGGCTCGGAAGAGAGCCGCCACCGCCTCGACTTTGCGCTCGCCTTGGCCAAGGACCATGGCGCCCACCTCAACGCTCTTTATGTGTTCGATCTGGTGACGCCCCTCGAGGCGTCGGCGCGCGCCTATGGAACCCCCGTCGAGGGTCTCGAAACCTACGCCAAGATGCGCAAAGCCGAGCTCGACCGGACGAACGAGCTCGAAGCGCAATTTCGCGCCCGGCTGCGGCGCGAAGGGATCGCGGGCGAATGGCGTTTCGTCGAAAGCCTACCCGCGCCGACTGTCGCGCTCCACGCGCGCTATGCGGACCTGACCATTGTTGGCCAGGTCGATCCCGAGAATCCGCCTTCCGTCAACGCCGCGCGCGTTCCCGAGGAGGTTCTTCTCGTCTCGGGACGTCCGGTTCTCGTCATTCCTTATGTCGCTCGATACAAGTCCCTGGGCGAGAACGTGCTGGTTGCCTGGAAGCCGACGCGCGAGGCCGCGCGGACCCTGGGCGACTCGCTTCCCTTGCTCGAAGCCGCCCGAAAGGTGAAAGTTCTCACGGTCAACCCCGAAGGCGGCGACAATCCCGAGCCCGGCATTCCCGCGGCCGACATCGCGCTGCACTTGGCGCGTCACGGCGTTCGCGTCGAAGCCGCGACGATGGTGGCGGAGGATATCACGGTCGGCGACGTGTTGCTGAACGAGGTTGCCGATTCCGGCGCCGATCTTCTCGTCATGGGCGGCTACGGGCATTCGCGCGCGCGGGAGCTGATTCTTGGCGGCGTCACCCGTCAAATCCTCCGGCAGATGACCGTCCCGGTATTCATGGCTCATTGACCGGCGTCGGCGTTAAGAGAAGCGAGCTCGGTCGATGCCTGAACTGCCCGACGTCGAATTGTTCAGGCGCGTGCTGGCAAAGCGGGCGCTCCGAAAGCCGATCGCGTCGGTAAGCGTGAGCGACGCGCGCATCCTGGGCCGGCTTTCGGCCGGCCGGTTGCGCCAGAGCCTACTCGGCAGAAGACTCGTTGGCACGCGCCGTCACGGCAAGCACTTGCTCGCGAAGATCGAGGGCGATGGCTGGCTGACGCTGCATTTCGGCATGTCGGGCGGGTTGGAGTTCTTCGCGAACGATCGAGAACGGCCACCCTACGCTCGGGTCTGCCTCGGTCTCACCGATGACGGCAGCCTTGCCTACACGAACAAGCGGATGATCGGCCGCGTCGGCTTGGCGGATGACGCCAAACAATTCATCGCGGATGAACAGCTCGGCCCCGACGCGCTCGATCGCCGCTTCACGTTCTCCGTCTTCGCGAAGGCCGTCGCCGGCGTTCGCCGCGACGTCAAATCCGCGCTCATGGATCAGGGCATCGTCGCCGGCATCGGGAACGTCTATGCGGACGAGATTTTGTTCCAGGCGCGCATTCATCCCAAGACCCGCATCGACCGCCTCGATCGATCGCGGCTCGAACGGCTTTATCGTGCGTTGCGCGCCGTGTTGAAGACGGCGATCGCGCATCGCGCCGGGGCCGAGCGGTTCACGGATCGCATGCCGAGGACCGCGTTGTTGCCCGCGCGCCAAAAGGGCGGGTTGTGCCCGCGCTGCAAGCGCAGCCTCGAGACGGTGAGGATCGGCGGCCGGACGAGCTATTTTTGCCCAAGCTGTCAAAGCTAGCCTACGTTGCGCCATGGCCGAGCTCGATACCCTGCAAACGCTACGGCGCGGCTTTGCCGCGAGAGGCGATCTTGCCGCGCTCTTCGCCGTCACGGCCGAAGGCGAGGAAACCTGGTCTTTCGCCAAGCTCGGCGAGGCTTCCGCGGGCTTCGCCGCCGGTCTCGCCGCGCGCGGCATCGGCCGTGGTGATGGCGTCGGCCTGATCGCGCCCAACAGCCCGCTCTGGATCGCGGCATTCTGGGGCATTATCGCGGCGGGCGCGGTCGCGGTGCCGCTCGACGCGCAGAACGAGGATCGCGAGCTCGCGAGCATGATCGAGACCGCCGGCTGCCGGCTGCTCTTCACCGGCGCGGCGAATGCCGAGCGGTTGCGCGCCCTCGCGCCGGCCTGCCCGATGGTCATTCTCGATCGGGCGAGCGATTCCGCCGCCGCGGCGAACGCGAATTTGCCGGCGGTCGCAGCCGCCGACATCGCCCTCGTCGTCTTCACCTCGGGAACGACGGGCACCCCCAAAGCGGTGCCGCTCAGCCATGACAATGTGCTGACCAATGTGCGGGCCTTGGCCCCGTTGCGCCTCGTCGGTCCGGGCGACCGCGCCCTGCTGCCCTTGCCGCTCTACCATGCCTATCCGGTGATCATCGGCATGATCACGCCACTGGCGCTGGGCTGCGGCGTGGTGCTGCCTGCCGGGGTGAGCGGGCCGGAGCTGCTCGCGGCGATGCGGCGCGGCCGGGTCACCGCTCTCGTCGGCGTGCCGCGGCTTTACACCGCGCTCCTCGACAATGTGCGGCACGGCATCGCGGCGCGGTCCCGCCCGATGGCCTTGTTGGCGCGCGGCCTCCTTGCCTTTGCCCAATGGAGCTTTCGGCACGGCGCGAACTGGCCCGGCCGGATTCTCTTGCGGCCGATGCGGCGGCAGGTCGCGCCTCATCTGCGCCTTCTCGTCAGCGGCGGCGCGGCGGTCGAGCTCGAGGTCGAGGAAACGCTCGACGCCATGGGCTGGGAGCTGCTCACGGGCTACGGCCTGGTCGAGACCTCCTCGATGCTGAGCTTCAATCCGCCGGGCGGATCGCTGCCTGGCTCGGCTGGCCGCCCGGTGCCCGGGATGGCGGTCAGGATCGCCAATCCCGACGCCGACGGGGTCGGCGAAATCGAGGCGCGCGGTCCGTCGCTGTTCGCCGGCTATCGCGGCGATCCGGCGAAGACGCAAGAAGCGTTCACCCCGGATGGCTGGTTCCGCACTGGCGATCTCGGCTCGGTCAACGGCAGAGGATATATCCATATCGCAGCGCGCAAGACCGAGACGATCGTGCTCGCTGACGGCAAGAAGCTCTTTCCCGAGGCGTTCGAGGCGGTTTACGCGACCGCGCCGCTGATCCGCGAGATCGCGCTGCTCGGCGTCAACGGCGCGCTCGTCGGCTTGGTCCTGCCCGATCTCGCGGCGGCGCGCGAGCTTGGCGCGGAGCGCCTGGGAGGTGCCTTGCGCGACAGCTTGGCGGCGAAGGCCAATGCGTTGCCGAGTCATGCCAGGCTTTCGGGCTTTGCGATCGCGCATGCCCCCCTGCCGCGCACGCAGCTCGGCAAGATCCGCCGACATTTGCTGCCGGCGCTCTACGAGGCGGGGCGACAGCATCAAGCGCCGGCCGGCGAGGTCGAGCTCTCCGCCGAAGATCGGGCGTTGCTCGAAATTCCGTCGGCTGCCGCGGTCCGGCGCTGGCTTGCGCCGCGGTTTCCGGATCGGAGCCTCGGGCTCGACACCATCCTGCAACTCGATCTTGGGATCGACTCCCTTGGCTGGGTGGAGCTTACCTTGGCGCTGGAACGCGATCTCGGCATCGTGCTGCGGGAGCAGGAGATCGCGCGGATCGTGACATTGCGCGATCTCCTGCGCGAAGCGACGACCGCTCAGGGTGGCTCGACGGAGGCCGCGCCCGCCGTAGCGGCGGCGGTCTGGCTCGCGCCGCTCGGCCCTGGCCTACGCATGCTTCGCGCCATCGGCGAGTTCTTGATCCGTCTCGTGATGCGCCACGCCTTCAAGCTCCGCGTCGAGGGGCTCGATCTGCTTCCGCCCGACGATCCGATCCTCATCTGTCCCAATCACGTAAGTTATCTCGACCCGTTCGCGCTCGGGAGCGCGTTGCCCCGCCGGCGGCTCGAGCGGACCTATTGGGCCGGTTGGACCGGCGTCGCCTTCACGACGCGCCTGCGCCGCCTCTTTAGCCGAGCCGCCCGCGTCCTCCCGATCGATCCCGATCGAGCCGCGGCCTCGGGATTGGCGCTGGGGCGAGGGGCGCTGGAGCAGGGCTGCAATCTGGTCTGGTTCCCGGAGGGCGGCAGGAGTGCCGACGGGACGCTGCAGCCTTTTCTGCCGGGCATTGGGGCCGTGATCGAAGCCCGCCCCGTGCCGATTGTCCCGGTCCGTATCGATGGCAGTTTCGCCGCCTGGCCGGTCGAGCGGCATTTCCCGCGGCTGGGCCGGATCACGGTGCGCTTCGGCAAGCCGGTCGATCCGGCGCCCCTCCTTGCCGCTGCTCCCGGGCGGAGCGGCCACGAAAAGATCGCCGCCGCGGTGCAGGCAGCGGTCGCCATGCTCGCGGATTGAGCCAGATCAAAATGCGCCTGCCATGCCGGTAGTATGATAATTTAGCGCTAGAGAAAGGCTCCGCCATGCGACGCCTGTCCGACTTGGTACGGTATCAGAATCCGCTCGTGTTGCCGCCGACCGCGACGGTGAAATTTGCCTGCGAACGCATGCGCCAACGCAAGGTCGGCGCCGTGCTCGTCACCGACGAGAATCAACATCTGATCGGGATTTTCACCGGTCGGGACGCGGTGGGCCGAGTGATCGCCGACGGCAAGAACGCTCACGAAACCACCCTCGCCGAGGTGATGACGCGCAAGCCGCGCACGGTGTCGCCGGAACGCTCGGCCATCGACGCCTTGCGCCTGATGCACGATGTCGGTTGCCGCCATATCCCGATCGTCGATAAGGACAGGGTGGTGGGCGTGGTTTCGAGATCCGATTTCCGCGGGCTCGAGGTTGACCGCCTCGACGAGGAAACCGGTCTCTGGGAACGTATCTAGCGCCGCAGATCGCGGGCGAGAGAAAACCTCGGCCCTCGGCTCAGACGCCGCTTCGCGGCCGCAAACGATAGCCGCTGTCGCTGGCGGCGCCTTGGCAGGCCAAGCGAAAATCCGCTTCGAGGCAGGCGTGAATCCGATAGAGCGGCTCGCCGCGCAGAATTGGATCGCCCACCTTTTTCAGGAGGTCGATCCCCGCGCCCTTATCGGCGGGCGCGCCGGCAGAACGCGCCAGCTGCGCGATCCGATAACAATCGATCGCCGACACTTCGCCGTCCGACTCCGCGAGCACTTCGCGCGTGAGCGCGCCCAAGGCGGCCTCGGCCGGCGGCCTGCCCTGCGCCGCGAGAATGCGCTCCATCTTGCGGAGCGCGGCCCCGCCATCGAGCAGCTCGCGCGCGCGGTCGAGCGCGCCCCCGCCGCGGAGGGCGGGATCGAAATCGAGCACGCGAGCGGAGATCGCGAGCGCCCGCTCGCGCAGATCGGCCGGCGCATCCCTATCGCGGCGAAGCACCTGCATCACGTCGCGCGCCTCGAGCGCCGGACCGATGCCGCGGCCGACGGGCTCCGCGCCGTCGGTCAGCATCACCTCGATCGTCAGACCGATCTGGCCCGCGACATATTGGAAAAGCTTGCGCAGCTGCAAGGCGCTGGCCTCGGCGCGGACCTTGGCCGAGGGGCCGACGGGAATATCGAGCACCAGGCGCGTCACCCCGGCGGCAAGCTTTTTCGACAGAATCGACGCCACGAGCTGGCCGGGCGCGTCGAGATTGAGCGGGCGCTCGACCGAGATGAGGATGTCGTCGGCCGGCGACAGATTGACGTGCCCGCCCCAGACGAGACAGCCCCCCTCGGCGGCGACGACCTCGCGCATTTCCTCGATGTCGAGATCGACGCGCGCCAGCACTTCCATCGTGTCGGCGGTTCCGGCCGGCGACGTGATCGCGCGCGACGACGTCTTGGGAATGGTGAGCCCATGCGCCGCGACGATCGGAACGACGATCATCGACGTCCGATTGCCGGGCACGCCGCCGATGCAGTGCTTATCCACGATGATGTCGCCCGGCCAGCGGAGGCGGCTCCCGGCCTCGGCCATGGCGCGGGTCAGGTGCAAAACCTCGCTGGTCGAAAGGAAGCCGGCGCAAGCGACGAGAAACGCCGCGATCTCCATGCGCGAGTAGCGCATTGCCGCAATGTCTTGAATCACGCGATCGATCGCCGCTTTGGAAAGTTCCGAGCCGTGGATCTTGGCATGAACCGCCTCGAGGCTTTGCGGCGGTTTCGCCTGCTCGATGTCGAGTTCCGCGCCCTCGGGCAAGCCCAACAGCGCGAAGGCTTGATCGCTGACCCCGACCTCGTCGGCGGCGAGCAGATCGTCACGCTCGACGATATTGAGAGTGGCGAGGATATGCTTGCCGCCGCCGCCAAGCTCGATCTTGGCCAGCGCCTGGAATTCCGCCGGCCGGCAAACGGTCGAATGACGCGGCAGATAGGCGATGGGTTCGCGGTTGGTGTCGATCGGGATGCGCCGCAGACGCAACGGCCCGGTCATGAGCCGTCCGCTTGCCCGTTGAGGATGGCGGCAAAGGCCTTTCCCGCGCGCTCGATCGGGCCGGAATTATCGATGGTCACGAGCGCCAGATCGGCAGGCATGAATTTGCCGGCCCGTTCGAGCCGTTCCTCGATCGCTTTGATATCCTCTCGCTCGCGCGCCGTCAGGCGCCGCCGCAACTCGTCATGGCCAACCGTGATCAGGACCGGGACGACGTTGCCGACGCCGAGATCCTGGCCGAGGAAATGAGCGCGGGAACCATCGATGACGACGGTGAGCCCCGCCGCCAGCCACGATCGTATCTCGACGCCGATGCCGTAACGGAAGCCGTAAGCCTCCCAATCGTAGGCAAAAAGATCATGCGCCTTTCGCAACGCGAACTCGTTTCGAGACAGCTCGATGTAGTTTTCGCGGTCCTTTCCCGGCGGCCGAGTGATATAGCGATGCGCGAACACGATCGGCAGCCTGCCATCGATCTCGCGGCGGGCGTAATCGATCACCCGCGTCTTGCCCGCGCCCGATGGTCCCATGACGTAGATGAGGCTCGCCCGCGTCATGGTTCAATCGATCGCAGCGGCCGCGACGGAAGGGATGCCGCGCTCGTTGAGGCTCCGCGATGTCGCGGCAAGCGATCCGCCGAGGTCGATGGCGCGGCAGGCGTCCTCGATCACGACCACGGAAAAGCCTTCCTCGTGCGCGTCCTCGACGGAATAACGAACGCAAAAGTCGAGGGCCAGCCCGGCGATGAAGATGCGCGTGAGCCCGCGTTCGCGCAGATAGCCGGCGAGTCCGGTCTTGGTGGCGCGGTCGTTCTCGCGGAAGGCCGAATAGGAATCGATGGAACGGTGATAGCCCTTGCGGAGCACCAGCTCCGCGTGCGGAACCCGAAGATCGGAACGGAACTCGGCGCCGGCGCTCCCTTGGACGCAGTGATCGGGCCATAAGACCTGCGGCCCGTAGGAAACCTCGATCGTGTCGTAAGGCTTCGCCCCGGGATGCTGCGAAGCGAAGGACAGATGGTCCTTCGGGTGCCAATCCTGGGTCAGTACGACGTGGGGGAAGGATCGCGCGAGACGGTTGATCGCGGGCACGATCTCGTCTCCGCGCGGCACCGACAGCGCGCCGCCCGGGCAGAAATCGTTCTGGATATCGACCACCAGCAGCACGTCGTCGCCAAGGATCGCAAACCGGCCGCTCATCGACCCTGGCCTCTTTGGGCGATGCGACGGTCAACCTCGCCGGCAAGCCGCACCAGCGCTTCCGCGATATGAACGGGATAGGCCGCGCCGGGCTCGAGCCGCCGGATCGCGCCCGGCAGCGCCTCGAGGTTGCGTTGGGCAGTGGCGCGGATCTCGGCAAGGCTCGGCCGCCCGAGACGAATTCCGCGGCGCATCTGCGGCCGAAGCAGCTTCTCGCCGGCGATCTCGTCGCCGTCGAGCGACAGCACATCGCCGGCCATTTCCCCACCCGGCCCGAACTGCCGCCAGACCTGCTTGCGGCCCGGCCAAGTCGCCTTCCCGGGCGACCATTTCCGCCGCGCAAGGCCCGCATATTCCTGGAGCTTATAGGCGCAGTCGAGCGCCGGCACGTCGGACGAGGTCGTGAGACTGGTCCCGACGCCGAAGCCGTCAACCGGCGCCTTGGCCGCGAGCATCGCCCGGATCTGGTCCTCGTCAAGCCCGCCGCTGGCAAAGATGGTCGTGGCGGCAAGGCCGCCTTCGTCGAGAATGCGGCGAACGCTTTTCGCGAGCGCCGTCATATCGCCACTGTCGAGCCTAACGCCGCCGATCTTGATTCCCGAGGCCTTGAGGCGCGGCGCCAGCGCCACGACCTTGCGCGCGCCTTCCTCCGTGTCGTAAGTGTCGATCAGAAATGTCAGGTTCTGGGGCCGCGAGCGCGCGAAATGCTCGAAGGCAGCGCTCTCGTCATCCGCCGCCTCGATGAAGGAATGGGCCATGGTGCCGAAAATCGGGATGCCATAAAGACGCTCGGCCAACATGGTCGCGGTGCCGGCGAAGCCGGCGATATAGCTTGCGCGCGCCGCGAACAGCCCGGCCTCGGCGCCGTGGGCGCGCCGCAGCCCGAAATCGACCAGGAGCTTTTCCGGCGCGACCAAAACCATCCGCGCCGCCTTCGCGGCGATGAGCGATTGGAAATGGAGGATGTTGATGAGCCGCGTCTCGACATATTGCGCTTCCGGCAAGGGCGCGGTCACCCGCAGGATCGGCTCGTCGGCGAAAAACACCGTCCCTTCCGGCATGGCCTCGACGTCGCCGGTAAAGCGGAAGGCGGCGAGATAGTCGAGCAGCGTCTTCGAAAAGCGACCGCTGCGGTCGAGCCAGTCGATGTCGGCGGCGGAGAAGCGCAAGCCTTCGAGGAAGTCGAGCGCCTGCTCCAGCCCCGCCGCCATGAGAAAGCCCCGCCGCGCCGGCAGCTTGCGGAAGAAGAACTCGAATACCGCGGTCTCCGTCTCGCCATGATCCAGATAAGCCTGTATCATGTTGAGCTGATAAAGGTCGGTGAGAAGGGGACTTTCCATGGTTTCCCGTTGCGTCCGGAGAGGGCACGCTTGAGCCGAAGCCCGATAGAGTAATGAAAAATATCAGCCTATCGGCAAGAGCGAATTGACCTGCATCAAGGGGCGCGGCCCGCCATCCACTAGGATGGAACCGTGGATAGCCGCAAGCATCGATCCGAGCAAACGCCGCCACAGCGAGAGGAACATCATGCCGACGCCCGCCGAAGGACAGGAACCGGAAGAGATCAACATCAATCCCGAAAAGGTGTGCTTCATCATCTTGAAGGCGCGCGAGTTCGACGCCAAGGTCGATCCGGTCGAGCCCGACCCCGGCTCCAACCCCGCCGACGACGACGAGCGCGCGGTTCTCGAGGACTATCCCGACGATCCGACCTTGGAAGAGCTGCGCGGCGCCATCGACGTTCTCGATGACGACGAGCTCATCGATCTCATCGCGCTGGCCTGGGTCGGGCGCGGCGATTTCGGGCGCAGCGAATGGCCCGATGCCCGCGCTCTGGCGCGCGAGCGTCACCGCCGGCACTCGGCCGCCTATCTGACCGGCATGCCGGCGCTCGGCGATTATCTCGAGGAAGGCTTGGCGCAGCTCGGCTATTCGACCGCGGAGTACGGGTCCGAGGAAATCTGAAGCGCGGCGGGGAACGCGTGAACGACAAGCAGGCGCTGATTGCCGATATCGTGCGAGAAACTGCGGAAACGGCGGCGCTGACCGGCCGCGAAGCGTTGCGCCCGAGCGTCCTGGCGGCGCTGTCCAAAGTCCGTCGCGAGGCCTTCGTTCCGAAGAGCGAAGCCAAGTATGCCTATGTCAACGCCCCTTTGCCGATCGGTAGCGGCCAGACCATTTCGCAGCCCTTCATCGTCGCGATCATGACCGAGCTGCTCGATGTCGCTCGCGAGGACAGCGTGCTCGAAATCGGCACCGGCTCGGGCTATCAGGCGGCGATCCTGGCCGAGCTGGCGCGCAAGGTTTACAGCATCGAGGTCGTGCCTTCGCTCGCGGAAAGCGCTCGGCGCGCGCTGGCGGCGGAAGGCTATCGCAACGTCGAGATTCGATGCGGCGACGGCGCGCTCGGCTGGCCCGAGTTCGCGCCCTACGACGCCATCATCGTCACGGCGGCCGCGTCGCAAATCCCGCCGGCGCTCCTGGCCCAGCTTCGGCCGGGCGGCCGCATGATCGTCCCGGTCGGCGAGCCCTACGCGACGCAGATGCTCGTGCGGATCGCAAAGGACGCCGCAAGCGACCTCGAGCGCCGCGACATCATGGCTGTCGCCTTCGTGCCCCTGGTCGCCGGGTGATCCACGTCGATGCCGCTCATGGATGCGCCGGTTCCCGCGGAAATTCCGCAACCCATGATCCAAACCCTAGGCCTGACCAAGCGGTTCGGCGATTTGGCCGCCGCCAGCGACATCACCCTCGCCGTCGGCCGTGGCGAGATTTTCGGTCTCATCGGCGCGAACGGCGCCGGCAAGAGCACGCTCGTCAAGATGCTGACGACGTTGTTGCCGCCTTCCTCGGGCCGGGCGAGCGTCGCCGGATTCGATATCGTGCGCCAGGCCGCCGAGGTGCGCCGTCACATCGGCTACGTGCCGCAACTCCTGTCCGCCGACGGCGATCTCACGGGCTATGAAAACGTCCTGCTCTCGGCGCGGCTCTATGGGACGCCGCGGCACGAGCGCCGCCAGCGCATCGAAGAGGCGCTGAAGGCGCTGGGCCTCACCGAGGCGGCGGATCGCGTCGTGCGAAATTATTCCGGCGGGATGATCCGGCGCCTCGAGATCGCGCAGGCGATGGTGCATCGCCCCAGCGTGATGTTCATGGACGAGCCGACCGTCGGGCTCGATCCGCTCGCCCGCGACGCCGTGTGGGACGCGCATGCGCACTGCGCCAAGAGTTCGCGATGACGATGCTCATCACCACCCATTACCTCGAAGAGGCCGACTTGCTCTGCGACCGGATCGCGATCATGCGGCGCGGGAAGATCGCGGCGATCGGCGATCCGGCCTCGCTCAAGGCGGCAATCGGTCCCAACGCGACGCTCGTCGATGTCCTGTCGCGGGTGACCGTCGAGGAGACCGAACAAAAAGGAGGCTACGGCGATGCCACACGCGAGCGCCGAACCACCATTCAGCACGGCTAGACGATCGCCGGCCGAGTTCGTCGGCGATTACGCCAACCAAATCTGGGCGGTGGCCGCGGCGGAGATCACAAAGCTGCGGCGCGATCCCGTCGAGCTCATCAGCCGCGCCACCCAGCCGATCCTGTGGCTGGTTCTCTTCGGCAGCGTGATGGGGCGGGTGCGCGGCATGAATACCGGCGCGCTCAGTTACCAGGATTTCCTCGCGCCCGGCATCCTCGCGCAAAGCGTGCTGTTCGCCGCGATATTCTACGGCATCGCGGCGATCTGGGAGCGGGATCTCGGCATATTGCAGCGCTATCTCGCCAGCCCCGCCGCGCGCAGCGCGCTCGTCCTCGGCAAGGCGATTTCGGCGGCGACCCGCGGCTTGATACAGGCGATCATCGTCTATCTGGTCGCGCTTTTGATCGGCACCCATCTCAGTCTCGATCCGATGAATATGATGGGCGCCGCGGTCTTCATCGCGCTCGGCTCGGGCCTGTTCTCGACTTTTTCCTTGATCATCGCCTGCATCGTCAAGACGCGCGAGCGCTTCATGGGCATCGGCCAGGTTCTTACCATGCCGATCTTCTTTGCCAGCAACGCGATTTATCCCATCGACTTGATGCCGCGCTGGCTCCAGGTGGTTTCGCACATCAATCCGCTGACCTATCAGGTCAACGCCATGCGCGCGCTTATGCTGCGCGGCGGCGAAAGCACGGTTGGGCTAGGGCAGGACTTCGGCATCCTTGCCGCGACCGCGCTCGTCCTGACCGCGATCGCGGCACGCATGTATCCGCGCATGGGAAGCTGACCGCGATCGCCGGTCGGGCGCGGCGACGCGCGCTCGTCGATGGCGATGGTTTTCTTCGTTTATATTGATATAAATCAAGGGTTCCGCGGTTCCGCTACCCTAAATTTTAGCTTCTATAAATGCGACCATGGCCAAGCTAAAGCTCTAAGATCGTCCCAGGGCTCATTCGTCATGCCACCAGAAGCCGGCTCCGCCCATCGTCTCGCCGCGACCAAGCCCGCCGCCTCCGGCCCGAGGCGCGGCGGTGGCTGGGTTTGGCGCTATCTGGCTCTCAGCATCGTCATTCTCTTGATCGTGGGCGCGGCGATTTATTGGGCGAGTCGAGGCGGGGAAGCGCCCCATTACGTTACGACCCCCGTCCAGACCGGCAACGTCACGCGCGCCGTAACCGCCACGGGAACTGTCAATCCGGTCCTCACGATCATCGTCGGCTCGTATGTCTCGGGGGTCATCCAAGAAGTCACTTGCGATTTTAATACCAAGGTAACGCAGGGACAGAGCTGCGCCAAGATCGATCCGCGCCCCTATCAGACCGTGGTCGATCAGGAAAAGGCCAATGTCGACAACGCCAAGGCGCAGCTGGAGAAGGACAAGGCCAATCTCGTTTACGCGAAGCTGACCACCGATCGCTACGCGCGCCTCGTCAAGCAAGATTCCGCGTCGCAAGACGCCGCCGATAGCGCGAAGAACGCTTATGACCAGGCGGTGGCGCAGGTCGATCTCGACAATGCGTCGATCGAGCAGCACCAGGGGGCCTTGGAGGCCGCACAGGTCAATCTCGACTACACCGACATCGTCTCGCCCGTTAACGGCACGGTGGTTTCGCGGAACGTCACGATCGGCCAAACCGTCGCGGCGACCTTGCAGACCCCGACTCTGTTTCTCATCGCGACCGACCTTACGAAAATGGAGGTCGATACCAATGTCAGCGAAAGCGACATCGGCAGCATCAAGGAAGGCGACAATGCGACCTTTACGGTGGAGACGTTCCAGGGCCGCAACTTCACCGGCAAGGTCGTTCAGGTCCGCCAGGCGCCGCAAACCGTGCAAAACGTCGTGACCTACGACGTGGTCGTCGGCGTCGACAATCCGGACCTGGCCTTGGCGCCTGGCATGACCGCGACGACGCGGATCGTCACCGACGAGCGCGACGGCGTTCTGCGCGTGCCGGATCAGGCGCTTCGCTTCTTGCCCCCGGGTGTTGCCGCGCCGAGCGGCGGCGGCGCGGGCGGAGCGCAGGTCTGGGTCCTGCGCAACGGCGAGGCCGTCGCGGTGCCCGTTACGCTCGGACTCGACGACGATACCAATTCCCAAGTGACCGGCGGCGATCTGAAGGCCGGCGATCAAGTGATCATCGGCGAGCAGCGCGTCGCGGGCGCGCAAGGCTCCGCGCCGCGCTTGTTCGGCTTCCTCTAGGATTTTTCGCGTGGCGCCCGCAGACACCGTCATCGAGGTTCGTGGCGTTAGCCGCATCTACTCCTTGGGCGGCAACGAGGTGCGCGCGCTCGACGATGTGAGCCTGACGATCCGGCGCGGCGAGTTCATTTCCATCATGGGGTCCTCAGGGTCCGGAAAATCGACACTGATGAATGTTCTTGGCTGCCTCGATCGCGCCAGCAGCGGCCAGTATTTCTTCGAAGGGGTGGACGTCGCCGGCCTCGACGAGCCGACGCTCGCCGGGATCCGGAGCGAGCGGATCGGCTTCGTGTTCCAAAGCTTCAATCTCCTTGCCCGTACCAGCGCCATCGAGAACGTCGCGCTGCCGCTCTTTTACGCGTCCTCGGGTCCATCCCATCGAGCGACGCGCCTGGCGCGGGCGCGCGAGGCCTTGGCGCAGATCGGTCTTGCCGACCGCGAGCGCAACACGCCGGCGCAGCTTTCCGGCGGCCAGCAACAGCGCATCGCGATCGCGCGCGCCCTTATCAACGGTCCAAGCGTCCTGATGGCCGACGAGCCGACCGGAAATCTCGACACGAAAACCTCGCACGAGATCATGGCGACGTTGCGCCAACTCAATCGCGGGCAAGGCGTCACGGTCATTATCGTCACCCACGAGCCCGATATCGCCGCCTATACCGACCGCATCGTCACGATGCGCGATGGAAAAATCGTGTCCGACCAGCCAAATCCCGGTGCGCGCGGCGTCCCCGCGGAGGAGGCAGGAACCCGTCCGCCGGCTGGCGCGCCGGCGATGGAGCGCGGCGCGGCGCCGACGACGAGCGCGCAGTCTTGGGCGTTTGGGACGATGGTTCTTGGCGCGGCGGCGCAGGCCATCGGCCGCAACAAGCTGCGCTCCGCGCTGACCATGCTCGGCGTCTTCATCGGCGTCGCGGCGCTCATCGCCATGGTGGCCGTCGGCCAGGGCGCCAACGAGGCGGTCCAGAAGCAACTCGCGAGCTTAGGGACGAACATGCTTGTGGTGGTGCCGGGCGCGACCACCGCGAACGGCGTGCGCGCCGGTTTCGGCAGCGCATCGACCCTCACCGTGACCGATGCCGTCGCCATCCGGCGCGAGGATCCGGCCGTCGCCCAGGTCAGCTATCTCATTCGCCAAGTCGGCCAGGTCCAGTTCGGCAACCAGAACTGGACCACCAACATTCAGGGCGTCACGCCCGGCTATCTCGCGACCGCCAATTGGCAGATCGCGTCCGGACGGGGCATCAACGCCGAGGACAACGCCGACGCGGCGATGGTCTGTCTGATCGGCCAGACCGTTTACCGCCAGCTCTTCAACGAATTCGAAAATCCGGTGGGCGCCACCCTTCTGGTCAAGGGCGTACCGCTGCGCATCGTCGGCTTGCTCGCG
The DNA here is from genome assembly GCA_963803265.1 of uncultured Alphaproteobacteria bacterium. Lineage (GTDB taxonomy): Bacteria > Pseudomonadota > Alphaproteobacteria > ATCC43930 > CGMCC-115725 > CAIKMD01. Next base: position 277,502 of record CAWDLZ010000017.1, read on the forward strand.
GCCAAGGGGCAAACCCAATTCGGCCAGGATCAAGACGATTTATTGATGACGCCGTTCAGCACGGCGGAACGCAAGGTTCTCGGCGTGGCGGCGCCCAGCCAAACCCAATCGGCGCTCGCCGTGGCCTATCCGCCGCCGCCCAATCCTTACGGTCTCGTGCCGCGGATGACCGGTTACGTCAACCAGATCTATGTCCAGGCGGCAAACGCGGATCTCGTCGATCGCGCGCTCGCCCAAGTGACTCAAACGCTCCAGCGGCGCCACCATATCGAGCCCGGCGATATCAACGATTTCGATATCCGCAACCTCAGCCAAATCGCCAGCGCGGCGGAAGGCAGCAGCCGGATCATGGCACTCCTCCTTGCCACCGTCGCCTCGATCTCGTTGGTGGTCGGCGGCATCGGCATCATGAACATCCTGCTGGTTTCGGTCACCGAGCGCACGCGCGAGATTGGCTTGCGCATGGCGATCGGCGCCCGGCGATTGCAAGTGCTGCTCCAATTCCTTGCCGAGGCCGTGTTCTTGAGCTTGAGCGGCGGCGCGGCGGGAATCGTCATGGGCGTCGTGGTCTCCGAGCTGATTTCGCTGGTCTCGAGCTGGCCGACGCAGCTGTCGGTTGCGGCGATCGTCGTCGGATTCGTGTTCTCCGCGGCCGTGGGAATCTTCTTCGGCTACTACCCGGCGCGAAAGGCGGCACGTCTCGATCCCATCGAGGCGCTGCGGTACGAATGACAGAATCATCCGCTCGCCGCACAGCCTCGACCGCGTAACGATCGGGCGGCAGGCCGCAAGGCCGGGAACCCGCCGGCGGATGCTCCGATTACGTCGATGGCGCGCGGGTCGCCGTCCGCGCTCTTTCAGAGCTCTCTCATCCCTCCGACTCGGTTGTGACGTGATGCCGAAACGCCCTGGGGAATGGCAGATTTCCCAAGGCTAAATCCAGCACGACCGCTTGTCATCACTGCGTCATCAATAATGGTCATTTTGCGATCTCATTTTTGCGGGGGGACATCATGAGCGAGCTGCCTCTTTCGGATTTTACAGCCTACGATCCGGCGGATGCGTCAACGATTGAAGCGGGACCGCTCGCGCTTTATTCGGTGTCGGTCAACTCTCTTCTGCCGACCCAAATGAACGAAGGTCTCGCGGAGGTCGAGGCGAAGGCCGCGGCTTTCGATCTCCTGACGCCCTCCGAGCTGCAGGCCGATCTGCTCACCGATATCGAGCCTGTCGTCATCGGTCCTGGCGGCGTTCTCTACCTCACCGACGGTCATCATACCTTCACCGCGTTGGAAGACTCGATCTACGGCGCCTCGGACCCGACGGTCTATGTCAATGTCATCGCGAATTATTCGAACCTGACGGAAGCCGAATTTATCGCGACGATGCAGGCGGCCAACCTGCTGCTGCCCTTGAACGATGGCGTCCCGGAACCCACCAGCGATATTCCGACGAGCCTCACAACTCTTACCAGCGACGTCTACCGCGGTCTCGAATACAGCATCCTGAAGAACAAGAGCTCGAAGCTCTTTACCACGGCGTCGAATATGACCGAGGCGACGGGCGCCTCGACGCCGGGTCTCGACAAGATGACCGGCTTCTACTCCGACTTTCTCGAGGCCGCGGCCTATCAGGACGCTCTTAGCGGCCTCGGCCTGCCCTATCTATCGCCGGGCGATATCGCGCTCGCGACCCAATGGAACCTCAATCCCAATAGCACCACGACCTTGCCGAATGTTACCGGCCCGGTGTTCGCGTATCAGTTGCCGGGTTTCATCTTGGCGGCGAGCATCGTCAACACCGGCGGCATCAGCAACGCCACGCTGGCAAATGGCGCGCTCGACGGCAACGGGACCTTCACCGGCATTAGCCAAATCAATGCCGGGACGCCGACCAATCCGATCCTGATCGGCACGCCCAATGTCGGCTTCATCATGGAGCTCGGCAACGACAAGGGCTTCACCGTCACTCTCAGCGGCGCCAATACCTATACGGGCGGGACCTCGATTCTCGCGGGCACTTTGATCATCGCGGGCGATGCTTCGCTCGGCGCCGCAACGCCAGCGAACGCTACAGTCGATCCGAATCATGTTCTCAGCAGCGTCCAGGCCGACAACGGCATCGTTTTCAACAGCCTTACCGAGGGCAACGGCACGCTGGTGATCGGGACGTCGGCGGGGGGCGGGACCGCGACCTTCACGACCGACCGGCCGATCGTGGTCGGTGGCGAAGCAGCCACGATCGATCTCAACGGCTACCAAGTCACGTTGACCGGACAGCTCATCTCGCTCGGCACAAATGGCGTCGGGATCGGCAATGCCAGCGGCTATTCCGATCTGACGATCGACGATAATTCCAGCAACGACGGCATTCTTTATCTCTCGACGCCCAGTCCTTATTTCTGGGGCAATTTGATCATCGGAAATACCAACGCTCCCACGGTAAACGTGACCAGCGACTTGGCGCTTGGCAATACCGAGGCCTACAATCTCGCCAATAATCTCGACAATCCGATCGGCGAAGTCGAATTGAACGGCGGCACGCTGCAAGCCGGCGCCTCCTTCACCGCGACGGACAGGAACCTCTTTCTCGGCGGGGGCAGCACTTTCGACGTCAATGGGTTCACGACCTCTTGGGGATCGCTGACCGACGTCCAGAGGACACTGACCGTCGAGAACTCGAGCAAGACCAGCGCGGGCGCGGTGACGTTCAGCAGCTTCGCGATCGGCTCGACCGCGATTCTCGCGGTCGATGCCGGCACGGGCACCGCCGGCGGCGAAGGGACGATCGTCGCTTTCACCAATGGCATCGCGCGCAACGGCAACACCGATGCCGGCGCCCCCGCCAACGCCACGCTGTTCATCGATCCTTCGTCCGGTAGCACGCTCGGCCCGAGCGCCGCCAACGGCGTCGAGGTGTTCTCCGGCGGCGCGTCTACGACGGTCACCAACGGCATCGTCGCGCCCTGGATCATCACCGATAGCGGCGCCAGCACCGGTAGCAATCCCTATAACTTCCTGACCTACAGCCTCACGTACGGCTACGAGATCGCCACCTACACCGCGACCTTTGGCACCGGGAATGTCGTGAAATCCACGGGCGGCACCATCTCGAGCTCCCTGGCCTATGCCCTCAATCTCCAAAACAGCGATACCCTCACGATCAACGGGGGCAACACCCTAACCGTGGGCGACGGAACCGATCCGGCCGGACTCATTCTCGAAGGGACGACCAAGATTACCGGCGGCACGCTCGCTTTCGCAGCCAGCGAAGCGCTCATCGACGTCAAGGCCACCAACACGATCAGCTCGGCGATCACCGGCACGGGCGGCTTGACGCTCTCAGGCTCGGGCACGTTGGTGCTCAGCGGCTCGTCCGGGCCTAGCGGGCCTGTCATCATCGATTCCGGCACGCTCCAGCTCAGCACCGCCAGTTATTTTCCCGCCGGCACGACGATCTGGCTCTCGAACGTCAAGAGCCATCCTTCCGCCGCGATCCTGGCAATCGCTGCCAACGAGACGCTCGCTGCCCTCAACAGCGACGGCAACAACAGCACGGTCACGATCGCGACCGGCGACACCTTGACGATCGGCGACCCCACCGATCTCAGCTCGACGCTATCGAGCACAATTACGGCGAAAGGCTCCGGTTCGCTGATCAAGGCCGGAACCGGCCTCCTCGACATCTCGGGCGCCAGCGTAAGCTTCGCCACGGGAACGGTCGCGGTGGACGGCGGCGTGCTGCGCATCGGCCACGGCGTCTTCGGCGCTTCCGCGACGACCGCGATCAGTCTCGCAGCCGGCACCGAGCTGCAATACGTCGGAAACGGCGGATCCGTGTTCAACGATCCGGTTTCGGGCGCGGGCGTGTTTCATCTTGTCAGCGGCACGGTCCAGCTTACCAGCACCACCAATACTTATTTGGGCGGCACGATCGTCGAGACGGGCGCGACCCTCGACATCACCACCGCGAACCTGCCGACGAATAACGAAAACATCACCGATGCCGGCGGCATGGTCTTGTTCGATCAAAATACCACCGGCACTTTCACCGGCGTCATCAGCGACGGCCATGAAATGGGCACGGGGCCGATGGAGTCCGGCTCCTTGGATAAGGACGACAGCTCGGGCAACAATAGCGGCAACGTCACCCTCCAGAATGCGCAAGCCTATAGCGGCGCCACCTATGTCGAAGCCGGCACGCTCACGCTCGGCGCCGTCAACACCATCGCGGATTCGAGCGGCGTCATCCTCGGTCGGGTCGGCGGCGGCGCAGCAGCGACATTGGCGCTCGGCGCCAACAACACGATAGCAGCGCTTTCCAGCGATGCATCCAGCACGACGACCGTCGATCTCAACGGGTATGTTCTGACCCTCGCGCCGACGTTGGCGAGTTCTTCCGTGTTCGGTGGCAGCATTGTCAACGGCTCGGCCGCCGGCAGTCTAGTCATCAACGGCACGGGAGACGCCGTGCTCACCGGCGTCAACACCTTCAGCGGCGGCGTGACAATCGACGCCGGCACGCTGGAGCTCGGCAATTCGAACGCGGCTGGCTCTGGCGCGATCGCGTTTGGAGCGAGCGCCGATCCAACCCTGAAGATCGACCTCGGCGACGCGCCAACGAACCAGATCGACGGCATCGCGATCGGCGATACTATCGATCTCCAAGGCGTCGGCACCGAGACGACGTTTACCTATAGCGGCGGCGTGCTTACCGTTTCTGGCGGCTCCGAGAGCGTGCACCTCGATATCGCCCAGCCGCCGGCGCAAGAGGGCTTCGCCCTCGCCACTGACGGCAACGGCGGCACCCTCCTCACCGTCGCTACGGAATCCGGCCCGGCGATCGCTTCGGTGCCCCCGGCCACGGTCGAGAACGGCCAGACGACAGAGATCGCCACGGTGACGCCGGGTCTTGCCGGCGACACGCTGACCCTCGTGCAAACCGGCGGCAGCGGCGCGGTTTCGTTGCAACTGGTGAACGGTGTCGAGGAGGTGATCTACACCGCGCCGGCGAGCATTCCGGCCAGCACCATTGATGCCGTCTCCTACACGGTCACGGATGAGTATAACGACGTGGCGATCGGCTCGGCCAATGTCCAGCTCGATGCCGGCCCGATCGCGGGAACCGCCAGCATCACCGTCGGCCATAACCAGACGCTCGACGAAACTTCTCTGGTCGATGGCCTCGTCACCCCAGGACTCGCCGGCGACACCGAGACGATCACCAACGTTACCGGCAACGCCAGTCTTTCGGGCCAGACGATCACCTATCAGTCGCCGGCTTCGGGCACCGACAGCTTCAGCTATACGGTCCAGGATCAACTGGGCGACACGGCGACCGGCACGGTCAACGTCACGGTCAATTCCGGCCCGGCGATCACGTCAAAGACGCCGTCGGTGGTCGAGAACGGCCAGACCACCGTCATCGGAACAGTGAAGGTCGGTCTCGCCGGCGACACGCTGTCCCTGGAGCAGACCGGCGGCATCGGCGCGATTTCGTTGCATCTCGTGAACGGCGTCGAGGAGGTGATCTACACCGCGCCTGCGAACGTCGCCGCGAGCATGCTGGACACCGTCTCCTATACGATCACCGACGAGCACAACGACGTGGCGATGGGATCGAGGACGATTCCGGTCGCGCCCGCCAACGACACCGTCTATGTCGGGACGGCCGGCGGCGGCCTCAGTGTCGGCAACGGCAACAGCGCCATCAACGGCACGGCGGGCAACGAAAACATCCAAGCCGGCAACGGCGCCGATGTCGTCTTCGCCGGGCCCAGCGACACGATCAGCCTCGGCAATGGCAATGACACCGTGCTTGGCGGCTCCAACAACACGATCAGCCTCGGCAATGGCAGCGACACCGCCCTTGGAGGCTCCAACGACACGATCCAGGCAGGCAATGGGACAGACGTTATTTCGACCGGCGCGAACAGCCATGTGACGGTGGGCAACAATCCCGATACGGTCACGGTCGGGGCCAACAGCACGGTCGTCGTCGGCAACGGACAGGACAGCGTGACAGCCGGGGCGGATGCCACGATTATCGGCGGCAACGGCAATGACACGGTCACTGCGGCAAACGGAAGCACGATAACTCTCGGCAATGGCGCCGACACCGTGATCGCGGGAACAAATAACATCATCAAGCTCGGCAACGGCGCGGACACGATTTACGCGGCAGCGGGCGACACGATAACGGTCGGCAATGGCCATGATACTTTCGCGTTCGGCCTCGCCCCCGGCCAGACGACCGCCGGCATGCTTGGCCCAGTCACAATTAATGGCTTCAACCCAAGCAATGACGTGATCAAGATCGCCAGCACCTTGGCGAGTTGGGATTCGAGTTACGCTGCGCTCACATCTTCCCCTTCACACATTACTACCAACAGCAGCGGGTACGCGGTAATACACCTCGACATCAGTGGGGACACAATCACGCTGATGGGCGTCAGCGCCGCGAGCCTGCACGCGAGCGACTTTCAATTCGTGTGAACGGCTCCGACGGGTCGCGAGCGCAACTCTTTTCCGCGCCGGCGCCTTGCGCCGAGCCGCCATCGTGACCGATAGCACCGCCGGAAGCGCCACCGGTATCGCCGCCACGGTAAGGATGAGCGCGAAGAGCACGGTGTTAACAAGGGGATCGCGGCGTTAGAGAGCCACCGACAGGATCAGAGCCACCAGGCCGATCGTGGTCAAAATGAGGAAGTTGCCGATGCGTAGGACGGCACGCTGGAAATGCGAGACGGTTCCGGCACTCTCTACCAGACGCGCGGTCTTGCCGAGATAGGTGCTCATGCCCGTCGCGATGACGACGGCCTTCATTTCGCCGAGCTTGGCGACCGAGCCCGAAGAGGCTGCATCCCCGGCTTTCTTCTCGACCGGGAGCGATTCGCCCGTCAACGCGGATTGATCGACGCTCAGATAATCGCCCGCGACCAGACGCACATCGGCCGGGACGATCTTCCCGAGGCGAGCTTGGCAAGCGCGCCGACATGGGTTTCCGCGAGAGCGTTCTCGCCGAATTGGCCGAGGCGCCGCGCCGCCTCGGCTTCGGTCACGCCGGCGGCCGCGTCGGTGCCTTGAACGACAGCGGCCGCTTCTGTTGGGACCTCCGCGGCCGACGGGTCATCGGTCAGATTCGTCTCTCGTCGGAACTTTCTGAACTCTTGCTGCGGCGCGTCGCCGTTTGGTCCGCTTTTTGCCAGGATGCCGGCTGCGCATTTCCGCGAGCCAATGGTCAAAATGTCGTTTTGCCGCCGCCGTCTCGACCGCGAGGCGCACCGTCATCCGCTTGCGCCCCGGCGAGCGCAACTCCGCTTCGAACTCGTCGAGGGTCATATCCATGCGGGCGAGCGCGTCCTCATCGCGAGGTTTCACCAGCCCCAGCCTGCGCTCGACGACGACTTTAAGGACCCAATAATCGCGTTCCAAGCGCGGCTCGATGTTCAAGGTCGCAATGCTCGTGACGCGATCATAGTCCTCGGCCTGATGCGTCTCGTCGGCGTCGCGGTGTAATTCTTCCTTGATGACGTATTCTTTCCAAGCGCTCGTGTTGAGCTCAGGCTGACCATGAGCCGTTTCCGTCTCGGCGCGCAACAGGCCCACGGCCTCCGCGGCCGGCAAACGTAGAATGTGGATGGGCATAGCGGGACCTTCCTGGCGTATTCGCGTGGTCGATGGATGCTAATGGAAAAGACGGGTCGGCGGCGCTGATGCAGATCAAGCATCCGAGCGCTCCGTCCTTTGGCCGCTCCTTGGCCGGCGATGGCCGCGGCTCTGTCGTTGCAAACGCCTTGGTTTGAGGCAGATCAAGGCGAGCGCGCTTCAGCCGGTTATAAATAGCCCTGACAGATGTGTGGTTTTGCCGCCGGGGCGGATCGAATGCCAGACGTTCTGGACGGTGCAGCACTTATTCTCGCCGAAGACGCGGCAGTCCGCGATTCTCTGACGCTGCTGCTCGAAATCTACGGGCTCAGGCCAACAGCCTATCCGGGGACGGCGGAATGTCTGCATGACCAGCGCGCCGCCAATGAGAGCCGCGTTCTCGTTACCTTTCAAAACACGGCCGCGCGAGGAATCGAGGTCGTCAACAGCCTTCGACGTCTCGGCATGACGCAACCAGCCATCATCCTTGCGGTCAGGATCGCTGCGGCGAGGCACACTCGAGGCCGCGCGAGTTGGCGCGGTAATTTTAGAGTCGCCGGATAAGCTCGGGGAGCTTCGCCGTGCAATCGAAGCGGCTCTGCAAACCGGCGCCAGTCAAGCGGGCGATCGGGAAGCCTGAGAAAAGACGAGCGCCGGACCCCATCCAGACATCGGCCCGGCGGTAAAATTTCTACCTCTCCGGCAGGGGCACGACGTACCGCATGTCGATGATCGACGCCGGGTCGAAATCGCCCTTGACCATGCCTTGCGACCGATACCAAGCGATCTGTCGCAGGATGTCTGTCACGTCGAGGCGTAGTTCGGCGTCGTTGTACGAGATACCGAGGGCCACCTGCGCTGGCGTCTGACCGATATATTTCGCGAGTATGGCAAGGATTTCGGGCGCGGTCGGGCCGTCCTTGCGTTTCCCGTCCGCGCCGGTAAAGGCGTCGTGATAGAGCACTGCGCCCTTGCGCGAGGCCCGGAGATAACGTCGAACGAGGTCGCCGCGCTCGTCCGCAGTCTTGGTCGTGACGATCAAGGTGCCAGCCTGCCACGGCTCCTCGTCGCCGGCAAAACCCAGGAGCTTCATAGCGCCGCGCTGAATCGCCGGAAACACCGCCGTTGCCGCAGTAACACTGGCGTCGGCCTGCCCGCCACTGACCGCCGAGATGATGTTCGGAATGCCTTGGAGCGGCTGAAGCCGCAGGCTCTTCAAATCGAAACCGTACTTGGCGGCCAGCAGGCCCAGGATGTAATGCCCGGGCGAGCCGATCGTCCCGATTGCGACCGAATGTCCCGCGAGCGCTTTATAGGAGGTAAGGCCCGCAGCATAGGCGCGGTTGGAGGCTACATAGGCATTGAGCGGAAAGCCCGGCACTTCGCGGGCAAGCCCGGCGACGATCTTGAGCGCACCTTGACCGCCGAGCGTGTACAAAGCCGCGGTCGCCGCCGCCTGACCGAAATCCAGATCGCCCGAAACGACGGCCACGGCGATGGGTTGCGGCGCGTCGAAGAACACGAAGTCGGGCGTCAGCCCCTCCGCGGCGAAGAAGCCCTTCTCCGCGGCGACGAAGGCGGGACCCGCCGCCGAGATCCGGACCGTGCCGATCCTGATGGTTTCCGCGCCGGCAACGCGCGGCGCGAAGGCGATGAGCGCAAGCAAGCACAGAACGAGCCGTGAAAAGCGCATAGCCTCACCCGGGTGATTTTTACGCGACGTTCCCGATACGACCGGTAACCTGCGCGAAGGTAGCATTCTCCCCGCGGGGCCGAAAGCCGGCATAACCGCTTCCGGCACGAAGGCGACCAAGGCTCTGGCCGGGCCGCTGGTCCACTCTCGGCAGGATAGGTGCCCTCGGGCCGAGACCTCGTTTCGGGCGCCGCTGACTCGTTCAGGACGTCGTTCAGCGTCAAGCAGATGATGGAAGCCGCGGCGCGGCAATATACGTCTGCGCTCGAAGGGTCATTGGCCAGTTCAAAACGGGGCGCCTAAGGCGCTCGAAAAGGATCGGGCTGCGGGCCGGGCGTTACACCGGCGGCTATCTCCGCGGGCGCGCCCCTTGAGCGCAAGGGGACGGTCCTTTGGCAGGCGCCTCGAAGAGCTTCACTCCGTCAACCGAGTCGAGCGGCCGCAGCCCCTAACACTATACCATGGCCTCATCGAAGCCCTCGCAGCCAGTTCCGCGCCCGCTACGGTGATCCCGCGCCGGGACATTCGCGGCTCCAGCCCGGCCCTGCGGCGGTCGTGACGCGGGACGGATGACAAGCGGGAAAGAAAAGCTCCCGAGCTATTTGGTCTCGCCCCCAGAGATGACGTTGCCCCATCCCTGTATCGGATTACCCTGCGCGTCGCGCACCTGATCGGTCCAATCGTAGCCGCTATTGGTCATCGGGTTGTTACGCGCCGGAAAATTAGCGCAACTTCCCAGCGCCAGACACAAGCCCGCCAAAACCGTTACCCAATAAACCATCGCATCCGCTCCTAGCCGCGGCGCCGGCGATGGCGCCGTCACGCGGTTGTCTGAAGTTCCGCAACGCGCCGATATTGCGGCGGGAGGACGTTCGTGCAGTCAGGAATGCCGAGCGCCTTAGCCGCGTGGTACGGCCAGTGTGGGTCGTTCAGCATGGCGCGCGCCAGCAGAACGAGGTCCACGCGTCCGTCGCGGATGATGGTGTCCGCCTGCGTAGGCTCGGTGATCTGCCAGCTTACCGCGGCCGGAATCTCGGCTTCGCGTTTTACACGTTCGGCTATCGGAACCATGAATCCTGGCCCAGAAGGCACGCCGGAAACATCTGGCGAATTTCCACCCCGACTCGGGTTGAACGAGGTCCAGCCCGCGCGACTTGAGTTCGCGCACTAGCTCAATCGACTCTTCTATCGGCTGGCTTTCGGGGTGGAGGTCGGTTATCCCGAGGCGCACCGTGAGCGGCAAGCGTTCAGGCCAGACCGAGCGGACGGCCGAGAATGTTTCGAGGATGAACCGGGCGCGGCCGTCGAAATTTCCGCCGTACTCGTCGGCTCTCTTGTTGGCGATGGGCGAGAAAAAGCTTTGCGCCAGATAGCCGTGCGCAAAATGAAGTTCCAGCCACTCGAAGCCTGCCGCGAGGGCGCGCTTGGCGGCCTCGGCAAAATCCCGCTGCACGCGTTGGATATCGTCCTTGGTCATCGCCCTCGGCCTGCGATTGAGACTGCCCCCAAACGCCAGGTCCGATGGACCAATTGGCTGCCACGCCCGAGGATCGTTCGAGGGCAAGTCTCCTTTGCCATCCCACGGCGCATAAGCGCTCGCCTTGCGTCCTGCGTGGGCGAGTTGAATTCCCGCGACGCAGCCCTGTGCCTTGATAAATCGCGTGATGGGCATGAAGCGTTCGGCATGAATATCCGACCAGATGCCTGTGCAGCCCGGCGTGATCCGGCCCTCGGGCGCCACGGCGGTCGCCTCCGCGATGACCAACGCGGCGCCACCGATGGCCCGCGCGCCCAGATGTACGAGGTGCCAGTCGCCGGCAAACCCGTCTCGAGCCGAATACTGACACATCGGCGAGACGCCGATGCGGTTCTTGAGCCTTACGTCCTTGAGGCGGAATTCCGTGAAAAGCGAGGCCATTGAATTTCCCAATAAAGTTGTTTGTTTGCACAAGGCGCTCGATCAGGCCGTCTTTTGGGCCGAGCAATAAGCCGATATCGGCCCGCTGCCACTTCGATGCTAATTCACAGCCTGAACGCATCGGGGTGACTATTCAGCCGCTTGTTACAGGTTCCCGGATCGCACGCAGCGGCGCAGCCAAAGACGTGTCCGCTAATCTTCACTTGGCTTGAGCTCAGATCAACGTCAAATCCTGGTGAGCGACCGCATTGTTGATCCCGACGATCGCAGCTGTGACCGTGGCAGGGTCGTAGGTTACGCTCTCGAGGACCGTTGTCGCCGCCTGGTAGGCCGCATCACCAATAGTGTGCGGAACAAGTATGCCGCCGTTGGACTGCTCGGAAGCGTTCGAGTAGGCCAGCGATACGGCAATCTTGTTGTCAAATGTTTCCTGCCGCTGAAGTGCGGCCTGATAATCCGCTGTCGTCAGGCCTGTGGCGGCCAGCAGATTGAAATCGACTAAGTCTTGGACGAACTCCCCTACCAGGCCGGCCCGCGCCGCCTGCACGCTTGCTCCTCCGGCTTCGGCCTGGCTCAGAAGATTAGCCCAATAGACGATACCAGCAGCGTCCCCGGCATTGCCGCCAATGTCGAGATAGAGCGCACTGATGAATTGGCTGTCGGTCAGACTGCCATAGGACTGATTGAAGAACGTACTCACGTCGTTGACGAAGGCTTGGCCCAGCAGCTGGGCATCGGCGACCGTGACAGCGGTGCTGCCGGCATTGGCGACGGTTACGCTCGGGGCGTCGGCCTGCTCGCCGACTACGCCGACCCAAAAGGAGTAGCCAGGGAACTCGGCCGCTCGGTCGTAAAGGGCCGCATAAAGTCCGAGGATTTCCTGTTGGACCGTGGTGGTGTTGATCTGGATCGCGAGGTCGCCTGCAACGCTGCCTGCGAGCTGATTGCTCGATGGATCCTGAATAGAGGCCCCTGACGGTAGATTGAGCCCGGTGACCTGCAGGTCGTTAGTGTTATCGCTGGATTGCACTGTATAGGTGAAAGCGAGCTCATTGGTGCCCGACCCGCTGGTATAGGTTGCCACTTCATTGTCATTGAGCTGCAGCGTCGGGATACCGCGGACCGTCGCCGCTTCGCTCGTGAGCATCGTGATCGTCACGATGTGGCCAGTACTCGCGTAAGCGGTGTTGGTGTCCGTCACAGCCGAAATGGTGGGGGCAACAAAAATGCTTGGTCCTTGGCTGACGCTGCCATTGCTGGCAACGACCGAGAAAGTCGAGAAAGTCCAGGTCGAATCGGACACGAAGCCGTTATCGACATCTGGCAAGACGCCCGTGTATTCCGCGGCAACAAGGGTAGCGTAGTAGGTGCCAGCGGGGGGCTGATTGATGTAGGAAACTGTGGCCGAAATATTCGTGATTGCTTGATCCTGCCCAAGTAGGTCCGCCGTGCCTGATAAGGGTTGGTACGTCGCAACCTCGTAACCGGGGCCGGTGCCGAACGGCGTCGCGGTAAGCCATAACTCAAGTTGAACCGAGCCCGTGGTGTTGCTCGAAACATTTTCGATCCAAGGAACATTTAACTGAACGCTGTTGTTCGCTGTATTGATCGAAAAGGAGCCCGGTCCCTCGACGAATACGAGGTGGCCGGGTTCAATACCTGGCGCGGGAATGCTTGCGCCTAGGCTGGCGCCGCCATTGCTAGCAAAGACCTCAAAATTCGAGAAGGTGTCCGAGGCAAGCTGCACGTACCCGTCATCGACACCTGGCGAAGTGCCCGTGTATTCCGCAATCACGAGGGTAACGTAATAGGTTGCGGGAGGGGGATTGTTGTAGGGAAGTGTCGCAACAGTAGCCAGAAAAGTACTGTCAGGCTCAAGGATGCCGTTGGGATCTCCGGCAATTTGAATTTGGCCGTTCGCAACCTCGTAGCCGGTATTGGAGCCAGCGCTGTTCCACGGCGTTGTCGTCAGCCACACCTCATATCGAAGCGGACCTGTGGCAGTGGTTGAAGTGTTTTCTATCGCCGGAACATTTAGCTGAACGGTATCGTTCTCTGAATCGAAACTCGCGTAAACCGCTCCGCCCAATACGATATCGCCGCTCATCGCGCCTCCGAGAGCTAACGTGATGCAGATCCTCTAAGCAGACATTCCCGGGATGACTCCCTCTCTAGCATAAATATTCGGGCTTCTCCGGCCTTCCTGCAAGCTAAACGCGAGCTGCACGGCAACCGGCGCCTCGCACAGTCTTAACCCCACTTGCACCACATCGCTCAGGACCCGGTCGCAGATGTTGCTCGCGTTCGCAATTGCGGTTCCATCGCGGACATCGATATGAAGCGCACCCTTCGTCGCGGCGGAGAGGCGCTCGGCCCAGGGCGCGATCACGAAGGTCGTGTCGGGGCTGGGGCCGGCTCGGTCGTCGCGAAGATCAGCGATGTCTCGTCCGCTCGCGCGGCCACCGGAAAAGCCGAGACAAGAGCCGCCATCGCACCCGCGGCCCAAACAGCATTTCGCCCGGAATTCGTCAGATAACATCCAATCTGGCACGAATATTCTCACTTTTCGGACCTTCCTGCAATCCAGCCCCGGGGACGGACGGCTGCCGGCACCTCGGGCGGTTCGAACGGTGCTTGAGGGGGCCGATCTGGCAGTTTCCTTGGCACTCGGATGCACTCCTCGCGTTGAGTGCCCATGAATGCGTCACTAGCGAGCGTTTCACGCTGGCGCTGGCGGCGCCCGCAGTCGCGCGATGAGCCGTTGGATGTCGGCGAACAGTTGCCGGGGAACTGCGACCTCGGCCATCTGGAAAGCGGTATATCGGCCGTGGCTGAGAACCCTCGCGCCGATCTTGACGAGCGTCAGCGCGGTTCCCGTCGATTCACCCGCCGGCTCCGCCATCGTCGCCTCGCTCCATCACGAATAACGTGCTGATTCCTATATCAGACTCGTCACACCACGGGCGAAAATCTGCATCTCATCCGGGGAATGCGGGATAAGAGGCGCCAAACCATGACCATCAAACATTGATGCCTCTCCCCGGCATTGATGCAGGTCAAGGTGTCTCAACATGTACCGATGCGGCGGTTGGATCGTCAGGGCTACACGGCCCTGCCGATCAGAAAAGTTCGCCCCGAGGTTTTTCTATGGAGTTGCCTTCATTAATATTGAAACCAAGCTTTGCGATCAGCTCTTCGAGAATTGGAAGTTGACCAGATTGTATGCGCTCGCGTGCCTCCGACACCGCGAACCACCCTGCACGATCGACTTCAGGAAATCGCTGGCGCTTTCCCGACTGCGGTGGCCATTCCATCTCAAATTCGTTGCTTCTGACTGTCGCTTCGTCGACATTTCCTTCGACGGCCCACGTATAGATCATCTTGCGACTTGGTTGCTGCCGCGGGGTTAGAGGCATAAAGCTTCCATCGATAGTCTGGCCGATCTCTTCAGAAAATTCTCGACATGCGGCAGCGAAGGCATCTTCCCCTTCATTGAGTTCCCCCTTGGGGATGGACCAGGATCCGCGGTCTTTCTTTGCCCAGAACGGACCGCCCGGATGAGCGAGAAAGACAAGCAGCCTGTCTCCACTCCGCTTGAAGACCAAAATGCCGGCACTCTTCTTCGCCATAGCGTTATCTTAGTCCCGAAAATCAACTGGCAACAGCGAGATGGTTTAATAACGGGCATCGTCACCGTTGATCGGAGCAGGGTTCCGACGCCGATTGGCATTCTAAGTCGCTGATCCATGTGACAGTGGAAGGGTTCCAGTTTCGTGCCGATTCGCGCCGAGAAACGCGCGCTGCACTTCCTCCCGGATTTCGCGCTCGCGTCCGACGTAGCGTGGCGAGAAATGAAACGGCACGACCTTCTTCACCCCTGCGCGGCGCGCCAGCGACCCGGCCTGGCCAGCCGTCAAATGAAACTTCCGTGCGGCGATGTCGCCATCCTCATCGAGGAAGGGCGTCTCGATGAACAGCTCATCGGCATTCTGGGCGAGTTCGATGATCCGTTCCGCGTTCGCGGTGCTATAGCTCGCGTCGGTCACGTAGGCGAGCTTCTGCCCGGGCGCGAGTCGGAGTACCTCCGACCTAAGGTCGCCGAGAAGAACCATTCTCTCGTGCCGGCAGCCGGCCTCCACCCACGAGACCAAGAACGGCGTTTCGTCCGGCTCGTCCCGTCGCACCGCCGCCTTGAGGTCGTTCAGCCAGGGACCGACAGGCAAGCCGAGCCGGTGCAGCCTGTCCTTCCATACGTTGATGCGAAGCCGTTGCTCCAGCGCAAAGGCGAGGCACGGCGTCCGATGATCGAGGGTAACCGTCCTGATACGAAAGTCCTCATCCTCGGCCACGATTCCCTTTGCCAGCGCCGGGGCCGCCACCGCGCTCCGTCGAAAGGCGTCCCGGGTGTGGAACTCGGCCGCAACGGCAAGCGCGTCGCCGTGAACCTCCGCCGCGCCGATGACGAAGTCCGTCTCGTTGCCGGCGATCAGGTTCCAGGTATAAGCGGCAAGCTTGTGTTCGACGCGATCTATGAAACCGGGCGGCCCGAAGAGGTCGAGGCGCCGCTCTCGGCCGAGACAGATTAGTAGAAGGCGATCAAAGCCAAAGAAATGGTCCATGTGAGCGTGCGACACGAGTTCATAGCTGACCCGAAGCAGCTGGCGCGGCGCGAGCCGTCCGAGATCGCCCATGTCGACCAAGAGCGCGCGTTTTGCGAAGCGCAGGCCGACATAGACGCCGGGATCGCCGAACTCATCGTTGACCAGAGCTGCGTCGAAGAGCGCCGTCATCGTACCTTGAACGATCCCGCGGAACAAAAGGATAGGCCCTGGATCGGGGGCAGGTCCACCGCAAGTCAGCGCCGGCGGGCCGGCGGCGCGGCAACGGCCAAGCGAGCAGCCGGATTGCCTGTAAGTGCAGCCGGTGTCGCCTTCGCGAACCAGGTCGTTGACCAGTTGGCCGGGATCGCGCGTCGCGTGCATGACGAACGAAACGAGTAGCATCCGGTTGATCTAGATCAACCCGGCCGGCGGCGCATTTGCTTATAGTTACAATTGTTTGCACCAGGAGAGAAGCGGCCCTATCGCTGCCGAGGTCTGGCGCGTCTTGGGAGCTGAGCTGGCACCTTCCCGCGATGAGCGGTGATGCAAATGGAGAGGCAACCGCCATGCAGCACCTTCTGATTATCTGCCACCCGAAGCGCCAGAGCTTTACCCAAACCATCGCTCGCGCTTACGCAAACGAGCTCGACGCGTTGGGGCAAGAGGTCATCGTCCGCGACCTCTATCGCACCGGGTTCGACCCGCTCCTGCGTGAGGGCGAACTGATGGGAGCGGCAAAGCCTGTTGTTCCGAGCGCTGTGCGTCGCGAGCAGCAGCGGCTCCTTGGTGCCGGCGCAATCGCGCTCTTCTATCCGCTCTGGTGGGCCTACATGCCCGCCATGCTCAAGGGATACATTGATCGCGTGTTCGCGACGGGGGTCGCGTACGATCTTCAGGCGGAAGAGATGATCCCGCGCCTCACCGGCAAAAAGGCGCTCATCTTCACTAGCTCTGGCGCTGATATGGCCTATCTCCGGCGTAGCAAGCAATGGAGCGCAATGCGGACTCTTGAGAAGGACCACGTTCTTTCTCTATGCGGAATCGAGCTGCTCGACCATGTCCACTTTCCGTCGGTTACGCCTGATCTTTCCACACGGTCGATGGAAAAGCACCTTTCCACCGTGCGCGCCACGGTTCAGAAGCATTGGGGCGGTACGCCAGCAGCGCAAGGATAACCGCCAATGTCCTGCTGCTCCTCGACATGATTGCCGAAACCAAAGGGCCGGATCACATCTTCAGGTCGCACCATACCGGAACGTGGTCGGACGGCTTCTCTTGGCTCCGAGGTCTCTTATCGATGCCGCAGTCGACGAGCCCGATCACGGCTTGCGGCGAGAGCAGGAGGTGATCGATTCGCCAACCATGGTTCTGGGCCCAGGCTCTGCCCTGATAGTCCCAGAATGTATAGCTCCCAGGCTCAGGGTGGCGTCTCGCGATAACGTCGGTGAAGCCAAGCTTCAACAGCTTGCGGAAATTGGCGCGCGCTTCCGGCCGACAGACGGCATCGTTGCCCCAAAGAAAAGGGTCGTAGACATCGGCATCGGTTGGCGCGACGTTGAAGTCGCCGCCCAAGACCAATAATTCTTTCTCCTTGAGCAGCCGGCGCGCGTGGCGGACGAGGCGCTTCATCCAGTCGAGCTTATAGGCGAAGCTCTCGCTGCCCGCGGGATTGCCATTGGGCAGATAAATCGAGGCGATGCGCAGGGCTGGCCGGGCTCGCTTGCCGCCAGTCGGCTCGACAACCGCTTCAATATAGCGCGCCTCATCGTCCTCGGGATCGCCCGGCAGGCGGCGTTGCTTCACGTCGAGAGGCAATCGCGACAGGATCGCGACACCGTTGTAGCTTTTCTGGCCGGCCGTCTCGACGCGGTATCCGAGATTTTCGAATTCCGCGCGGGGGAACCCGTCATCGGTGCACTTCGTCTCCTGCATCAGGAGGACGTCGGGCTTCTCGGTTTTTATCCAATTGGCCACGGCATGGACTCGGGCCTTGATCGAATTGACATTCCAGGTCACGACTCGGGTCATACGGGATCCTCTCGGCCGTGATCATAGGAGATTTTAGGTCGTGTCCCGGGTAGTGGTGTAGGAGGCCGCTAACTGGTCCGGCGATAACACCTCGCGCTCATACGCGCGCTCACCGCCAATTTCCGCCGCGTCCATGGACGCTCACCGTGAGCTCTCTCCGTTGAATGCCGAAACAGTGATCTCCGCTCATCTCGCGGCGCGAGACCGAGACACGGGTCCGGCAACTTCCCAGTTGGCGAGACGGCGATCCATCGAACTGAGGGAAATCCCGTGCGCGCGCCGGAGGCACGCCCATGGGGATGGACAAAGACGCGCGATTCTTAAAGATTGTAAAGAATTAAGGGGGGGGCGCCGCGATGGCCAAGGACAACAGCTTCGATTACGTCATCGTTGGCGCCGGCTCGGCCGGCTGCACCCTCGCCCACCGCTTGACCGAGGATCCCGCCATCCGGCTTCTGGTGCTCGAGGCCGGCGATTGGGACAAGGATTTCTGGCTTCATATCCCCTTGGCCTGGGGCCGAAACGTGCTGCACCGGCGCAAGGACTGGATGTATTCCGCCGAGCCCGAATCCGGCACCGCAAACCGGCGGATCGCGGTCAATCGCGGCAAGGTGATCGGCGGCTCCTCCTCGATCAACGGTCTCGCCTATGTGCGCGGCCATCGCCTCGATTACGACCGCTGGGCCGCCGCCGGGCTGGAGCGCTGGTCCTACGCGCAAATCCTCCCCTATTTCCGCCGCCAGGAAAGCTGGGAGGGCGGCGCCAGCGAGTATCGCGGCGGCGATGGACCGCTCGCGACGATGTTCCCGAAATCGGACGACCCGATCAACGACGCGATCATCGATGCCGGCCAGCGTGCGGGGTTCCCCTTCACGGCGGATTACAACGGCGCGCAGCAGGAAGGCTTCTACCACAGCCAGTCCACCATCAAGAACGGCAGGCGATGCAGCGCCGCGGTGGCCTATCTTCATCCGGCGCTCGCGCGCGGCGATAATCTCACCGTCGAGGTCGGAGCGATGGCGCGCCGCATCCTATTCGAGGGCGCGCGTGCGATCGGCATTGAATATGAGCAGCGCGGCGAAGTGAAGATCGCGCGCGCTCACCGCGAAGTGATCCTCTCAGGCGGCGCCATCAACTCGCCCCAGCTTCTAATGCTGTCGGGCATCGGCGACGCCGAAGAGCTGCGCCGCCACGGCATCGCGCTGAAGCTGCACCAGCCCTATATCGGCAAGAACTTGCAGGACCATATGGGCGCCTCGGTCGATGCGGTGCGGACCGTGCCCGGGCCGCTGCAAAAGGCGCTCCGGCTCGATCGTATCGCGGTTCATCTCGCGCGCGCGCATTTCTTCGGCACCGGCCCCGCCGCGACCGTCATGAACAATGTGCATGCCTATGTCAAAAGCGATCCCGCCCTGCCCATGCCGGATATCCAGTTCCTGTTTCGCGTCGCGCCGCTCGATGCCGCGCCTTACCTCCCGCCCTTCCGATCCTCCTATATGGACGGCTTCGGCACCCGCGCCGTGGTGCTGCGCCCGGAAAGCCGCGGCCGGCTCGCGCTCGCCTCGGCCGACCCGCGCGTCCCCATCCGCATCGAGCCCAATTTCTTTTCGCGCGACAAGGACCTCAAGGTCATCCGCGAAGGGCTGCGCATGGCGCGCGAGGTGCTGGCGCAAGCGCCGCTGCGGCGATTCGGCGGCGTCGAATCTGCGCCCGGCAAGGACAAGACGACGGACGCCGAACTCAACGACTACATCCGCGCCACGGCGACGACGGTCTATCACCCGCTCGGCACCTGCAAGATGGGCGGCGCGCGCGACAAGTCAGCGGTGGTCGATCCCGAATTGAAGCTCAAGGGGTTAGAGGGCTTGCGTGTCGTCAACGCTTCGGTCATGCCCGACCTCGTCGGCGGCAACATCAACGCACCTGTGATCATGATCGCCGAAAAAGCTGCCGACATGATCCGCGGCAGAGAGCCCCTAGCGCCGGTGAATGTGTAGCCAGCCTCGCCGGTGGGACAGGGACGGGCAAACAAAACGTTTTGTTTTGCCGGCGTTGATCCGCTTCGACCAATCCGCGGAGGAATCGGATGAAGGAACATTAGGTATCAGCCGCCGCGGCGCCGTGTGCCTCGACTTCCCCGTCGAGCGCCGTCTTGCGTTGCAGCAATCGTGCATCGGGAAAATATCGTCGCTGCCGGGCTTGACCCAGTAATCGATATGATCGAATACCACGCGGGGAGGAACGAAAATGGCCAATCGGAAAACCAGATCGAGGTCGGGGAAACGGGCGAAACTGGCGTCGAGGCGCAAACCGGAAGCGATGCGAGCGACGCGGCGCGTGGCCAAACCCAAGGCGAAAGCAAAAACGAAAGCGCAAGCGCAGCCGCGCCCCCGGCACAAATTCAGCGTCAGCCATCGTCGCGAGGAAGATTTCAAGGCGGGGCTTCGCGCCCATGCTGCCTATCGCGATCTCGGCATCAACGCGGCGACCGGCGGCATGGCAGTGGCGCATGTCATCCGACACACCCGGCCCGCCGAGGAAGAAGGCGCGGGGCTGTGGCATTACCACGATGTCGATTTCCAGATGATCTATGTCTTAAAAGGCTGGATCACCACTGAGATGGAGGGGCTCGGGGCCCACACGATGCGCGAAGGCTCATGCTGGCTCCAGCCGCCGCGGATCGTCCATGCGGTGCGCGAATATTCCGACGATTGCGAACTGCTGGAAATCGTCATGCCCGCCGCTTTCGACACCGTGACGCTGGAATAGCGGCGGCAGAGCCGCGCCAACGAAACTAGTCCGTTTGGGTACTGAAGAGACCGACGTAGCGCGACCACTGAAGGCCGTTTATAAAGGCAAAGCGGACCTCACACGAACGCGGTGCTTCAAAGTAGTCAAGTTCTCGGGCGCTACGACGAGCCGCCGCGTACGGCAACGGGAGGAAGAAATGTTGGCTCGTTTCAAGCGCCTTTCGGCTTACGCGGCGGCGGTTGCGGGACCGATCCTCTTCTGCGCGGGCCATGCGGCCCTAGCGGCCGACCACCTCCGGGTCGGCACCCCTGAGGAAAGCGCCTTCATGTTCGCCATCCTCGACGTCGGGATCGAAGCAAAGATTTTCGAGAAGCACGATCTAACGGTCGAGAGGATCGACTTTTCCGGCGGCGGCAAGCTGCAGGAAGGGATGACGGCGGGCGCCGTCGATATCTCGCTGACCGGCAATGGCGAGATGGCGTTCGTCGCCAAGGGCGCCGCCGAGAAAGCCGTCGCCGTAACCGCCGGGCCGCCGGTCAACATGGTAATCATCGTCCGCAACGATGGTGACATCACCAAGCCCGGCGACCTCGAGGGCAAGACCATCGGTGTCACCTCGCCGACCTCGCTAACTTCATGGCTCGCCATGGCCTTCGCGCAGCACCAGGGTTGGGGACCGGATGGAGTCAAGCGCGCCTCGATCGGCGGCATGAGCAGCCAGGTCGCCGGACTCCTGGTCAAGAACGTCAACGCGATCATCGGCCCGACCGAAGGCGCATATCTGCTTCAAGCCAAAGGTCAGGCTCTGCCCCTGATCACCTTCGGCGATATCAATCTGTTCATCACGCATGCCCTTTATGCGCGCGACAGCCTGATGAGCGAACATCCCGATGATCTGCGGCGTTTCCTCGCCGGCTGGTTCGAGACCGTCAGATTCGTGCGCGCGAATAAGGCCGAGACGATCAAGCTGGTCGCGCCCGCCACTAAGTTGCCGCCCGACATCGCGGGAAAGATCTACGATCTCGAGACGCCGGCGCTGTCGGTAACCGGCCGCTTCGATCCCAAGGCAGTCAACGTCATGGTGCAATCCTTCGTCAACCTCGGCCTGCTCGATCGCCGGCCCCGGGCCGCCGATCTCTACACCGAGGCATTTTTGCCGCAATAAGCCGAGCGACCGAACGCGCGGCGCCGATTGGAGGATGACGATGGACGCAAAGCTCAAGGTTCCTTTTCCGCCCGACCCCAATCCCCACAAGCCGCGCTTCGTGGTGCCGCCCGGAACCTGCGACACACATTTCCATATCTTCGGGCCGCCGCAAATCTTCCCTTTCGTCGAGAGCCGGCTCTACACCCCGCCCGCAGCGCCGATTGAGCATTACTTGTCCGTGGCTAAGGCGATCGGCATAGAGCGCGGCGTGCTGGTGGTGCCGGCCGTACACGGCTTCGAGAACGCGGTGATGCACGACGCACTTTCCAAAGCGGATGGCCGGCTGCGCGGCATGATCCGGGCGAATCCCGACCTTACCGCGGCCGATAACCGCGTGCCTCCATGCGCGCGGTGTGCGCGGCATCCGTTTCAACTTCATCAGGCAGCTCGGCGGCGACTTCGACGAGGCGGGCATGCTGCGCATCATCTCCCGCCTTAAGGGGCTACCCTGGGCGGTCGATTTCCACATCGAGGCCAGCCTGATTGAAGAGAACGCCGAGCTGTTGAGCCGCATCGAAATGCCAGTGATCATCGACCATTTCGGTGGGGTCGACAGCCGGAAGGGTCTCGACCAGCCCGCCTTGCGCGTCCTTCTCGACCTCGTGGCGCTGCCGCATATGTGGGTGAAGATCAGTTCCGGCGACCGCCGGCTCGCTGCCGGTGAGCGCTATGAAGATATCGTCGCCATGGCGCGCGCGCTGATCGCTCGCGCACCCGACCGCGTCATCTGGGGCAGCGACTGGCCGCATGCCTATGTCTATGAGGCCGGCCAACAGATCAACGACGGCGATCTGATCAGCTTCATGCTGGATTTCGCGCCCGACGAGACCGCGCGGCGCAAAGTCCTGGTCAACAACCCGGCCCGGCTTTTCGGTTTCGGCTGAGCCGCCGAACGGGCGTCCTTCCGATTGGCCAAGTCGCACGCCGTGGCCAAACCTTCAGAGCCCGTCTCGCGCCAAATTACGGGTCCCATCGCCAAATCGACCGTAGATGGGGTCGGAGGCCGACGGGATATCCACCCCTTTCAGGGCCTACGTGCCTTGACCCCTTGGCTGAACTTCGCACGCGCTCCCAGCGGGACGCGCCGGTTCCTGCCTAGCGCGACCACTGAAGGCCGTTTACACAGGCGAAGGAGACATTGGGTGAACGGTGCCGTTCTTCTCACTTT